>DASSMA010000064.1:0-338897 GCA_035689115.1 Acidimicrobiales bacterium | reverse complement strand
CTGTCCCCGACGAGCATCCCAACGGCGAACCCTTGAACCCGACGACCACCCCGCCGGCACCGGCGAACGACATGTCTTCGTGTACGTCACCCGACACATGTTCGTGAACACAACGCGACAGATGTACTTGACCGCGGATAGGTGTTGAGGCGCCGGCCCTTGTAGTCGCACTCCGCCACCTGGGCAGCTCCGCCGGGGGTGTAGTCGATGTCGACCCAGTCCACCTCGGAGATCGCCGCGATGGCGGCCTGGGGGCCCTTGGCGTTGGTACGCACCGCCATCGTGTAGCGCACGTCGAGGCGGCCGAGGGTGGCGATGGTGGCGCTGGACCAGAACCCCGAGTCGAAGCGGACCACGATCTCGCCGGCCGCCCCGGCCCGGCGCACTCGGGCCACCAGCTCGTCCAAGAAGCGCCTGGCTCCCCGGGCGGTGTTGGCCGAGCCAGTGCGCAGGCGGGCGTGCAGCACCTCGCCGGTGTCGGCCCTGGTGGCCACGATGGGGTGATAGCCGAGGACCTTGGTGTAGCCGAAGGCGGCGCCGCCCTTGTTGTAGCCCTCCACTTCGCAGATGGTCGAGTCGACGTCGATGACCAGCCGGCCAGCGCCGGGACCGGCCCCCATGGCCCACGCCTGGGCCAGCACCTGGCCGACGACGGCCTCCAGCTGGCGGACGTGGCCGAAGGTGAACGAGCGCAGGAAGCTGCCCAGGGTGGACGGGGCCATCACCCGGAACGGCAGGACCCGCCGGGTCCCACCGCAGCGCAGTACGTCGGCGTGGTCGATGTGCGAGCCGCCGGCGACGATGGCGTGCACCAGGGTCATCACCTTGCGCCCCGGTCGCGCCCCGCCCACGCGACCGACCAGGCGGACCGCACCGTCGACCAGCTCTTCGAGGCCCAGGCGCACCGCCAGGGTGGCCACCAGCACCAGGCCGGCGTTGGCCACCAGGTTCGGATCGTCGAAGCTCACCGATACGCGGTCCACGGCGTGCGATACTCGGCGCACTGGAAGTGCCTCCTTGAGTGAGGGACTTGGTGACGTCAGACATCGCCATCGTCCCTGCTCAGGAGGCACTTTCCGCGGATGGTCAGCGGTTCAGGCCGAGGTCAATCGGTGGATCGAGGTTGAGGTCGCCGGCGCTGGACACTTCGTTCCACTCGAGCGGCCCGACGAGCTCGTCTCCATCGTGCGCGACGCCGTCCACGCCGTCAGCTGACGCCAGAGAACGCGCGCTCAATATCTCAGGACGACGCCCTCGGCGAAGCGCGGAGAACGGCGCGTCGCGAGCGGGAGGGCGGACCGCTACGGCGTATCCAGGGAGATGCGTAGCGCGGCGATCCACATGCCTTGGCTCGGATCCAGGACTCTTGTCGCCGAGTCCAGGTCAACCCATCGGAAGACGAACCGGTGAAGCGGTACGTCGCCGTCGCTGTACTCGTCCCACTCCCACGTCTCGTCCGGCGTCGAACCCAGGTAGAGATGGAACGCGTGGTGCACCTGTTCTTCGAGGCCAGCGGGCACGTGTCCGTGCTCTGCGCGATACCAAGATTCGCCGAGCTTTCGCACGATTCGTGCCGAGGTGATCCCGGACTCCTCGGCAAGCTCGCGCTGGACGGCAACTTCGTGTGGCTCGCCGACTCTGATGCCGCCGGCGGGAACTTGGGTGTCTGACCCGGGCGAGTCCTTGTGATCGAAGACCAGGAGCCGGTGCGATGGGTCCGTGACGAACGCAGTTGCTCGCTGGTAGCACGACGGCGGCCACGGACCCATGCGGTGATTCTTGCGCCGCTGAGGGTCGTCGAACGCGCGCCCCGAATGTCAGCCGGCGAGCGTAGGAAGGCGAGCATATCGGCGCGTCGCGAGCGGACCAGAACCTACGACCGGGGTGTCCTGTCAGTCCGTCGGATCGCCTCCATCGGGCCGTTGTGGCTCATGCCACGTGCCCTCGACAATCAGCACCCCGGGACCGTCACTGCGCCGGGGCCACCGAATGATTTTGACCGGAAGTCCAGCGTGTTGGCGTCGCCACGTGTCCACTGCGGCTTGGCGGGTGCGGTGTCCGCTCAGGACCTCTCCGGTCTGGGCGTGGGTGACCTCGTAGATCGCCTTCTGACGACTCACTGGACCCAGGGTAGGACGATCCGTGCTGCCCTATCCCGAATCCCGAACGGACTGCGCCCGCAGGACTGCGGTCGGTGTCGCCGGCGATACCGGATGCCTGCCCACTGTCAGCGCTGCGGGGGCCAGGCTCCTCGGCCCGAGGCGCTCGCCAGGCGGAAGCGCCAGATACCGGTGGGAGGGTGCCGCCGCCGGCGCTGATGTGATCCTTGGTGTCGCGGTGCGCGCTGTTGCAACTTGCAGTCACGGCCAAGGTACGTGGAAGTGTCGCACCAGATCCGTAGCGTAGTTGCCGAGTACTCCGATCACGACCCCCCCGCCGACTGCCGCGAAGCGGCGCAGCACCCGCCCGATGATGTGGCGGTCTGGCTCCGGCGACGCTAGCTGCGCCCGAAGCGTGTCAACCGCAGCCTGCATGAGCGCTCGATCGTCCGGATTAAGTGCGACCTCCTCGACTGCTCGAGCCGCATCGAGAAGTACAACTTCGAGCATGCGGTGCTCGGTCACCGTGATGCCGACCTCAGGAGGATCATCGGGCAAGGCGTCCAACTCGCGGCTCGTGAACTCGAGTGCGTCAGTCAAGTGAGCACGGTCGAACGTACGGGTCTCCCGACCTATCAGCACGAGCGAGTCTCCTCGTCGCTTCAGTTCGACGAGATTGCCTCCCCACCCACGCGCCCACCGAACTGTGGAGGAAACGTTTGTAACGACACCATAAATGTTGTTGGGATAGTGGTCCTCGTTAGGGAGCTCGTCGCTCTCAAGGACCAATGTCGCGCGATTCTCGAGTACCTGGAGTCGCTTGTACAGCTCCATCACGTAATGATCAAGAAGATCCTCGGGTGGCCACTCCTCAGTCAATGGTTGTCCGATCTCCGACCGGTCGATCAGGATCATCACGTCGATGGTGTCGTCTTGGTCCCATCCGCGGTCCTGGCCAGCCGTCCCGGACATCCGGAGTCCCCCGTCGGTTCGCTGCCTGTGCCAGCCATGATGCCGCATTCCGACACTTCGAGCGCTGCCGCCATGTCTCCAGAACTCGCGCCCAGCCATCTCCGAGTGCTCACCAAGGCCCCACGCGCGCCGGTCAGGGCACTCGCGAGGCGTTACAGACCTGCCCTGTAACCCGCCTACTGCTGTTAGCCGGCCACCCGGCAACGCTCCCCGGCGTGGACCGCTTCGGCCGTACCGCTGACGGCCTCGCAGGGCCGACGGGCAGGTAAGTTGGCATCTCGCCGACCGGCGGCGCTGAACGAGCCCAGAACGTACGCCCGATAACGCGGTCGCCGTACTGCCGCCATCGCGTCCTAAGCGCATCGCAGGACGGGCTGGCGGTGTCGGACGAGGTATTACACGACGGGCGTGTCGGTGTACAGCATCCCCCCGCCACTCGTGATCCGGCGGTGCGCAGAGCGGGGCCCGGAGCACGAGCTCCGAAGCACGCCCGCTCATCGGGGAGATCCGGGCATCGGTGCTATTGCGCCCTGAACTCGTGCCGGGGCGCTTCGGCGCGCACCCACTACAACGACGAACCGACATCGGCGCCGTCGCCAGTCGACGTTCGGTCGTCTGGGGGTTCTGACGAACCTATCGCGATCCTCCCTTCGGTCACCTCCCCCACAGCGCGCCGGATTCGCTCACCGGAGTCGATGAACCAGTCGATGTAGTCGTCCCAGCTCTCTTGGTTCTCGATCGTTCCTTCGGTATAGTCAGCGATTCGAGACGCCCGCTTGCCGGGCAGTTCCTCAAACGACAAGGGCCGCCCATACGCGGCCTCAAAATCAGTGCGATGCTGGGCGAGCGCCTGGAAGATCGCGAGATTGACGCTCCCGTCGCCCGTATCGATGTACAACTCATGTCGCAGTCGGCCACCCGCTGCGAATGAAGGGTTGAGTTGAGTGCCGGAGATCGGGCTGGGGAAGTTCATCCAGTTGGCGGGTTGCGGCGTTTGTCGTCTTCCCCAGCCTCGGCCTGCAGTGCGTTCGAGGTACCGAGACCAGAACTCTCTGTATTGCTCAGCTCGAGGGCTGACGGAGCCCGCGCGTGTCGCTGTTCGCACGCGTTTTTGCCACTCGTTCGGTTTGGCAACTACCTCAAGCAATGGTGCAGGCCGCGAATCGCCGATTCGGACGACGCTGAGCTCCACGCCGAAGAAGTGGACGTCATCGGCTGTCTTCTCGTTGAGCCAATCAAGAGCCTGGCGGTGTTCTTCTGGGAACGACGTGGCGACCCAGACGATCGTCGAAGCCCCGGTTCCGGCAGCGTACGTCAGTATCTGTCCGAGGTGGCCGTGGTCCGTCGGCTCGAGCTGGTTCTCGACGATGAGGATGGTGTCGTTGCTGACGTCGCGTCCGAACAGGTCGAGCGAGAACCCGCCAACGGGGTGCTCAGCGGCGCGCAGCTCCACATCGATGCCGAGAGCGTCAGCCAAGCGGTCGGCGTTTGCCAAGAGCCATGGAGTGAAGTCGTGCGCCTCTTTGAGCCAGACACTCCTCGGCGGGACAGCATCGAGGCGGCCCAGTTCCATAGATTCACGCTATCCGGCGACCGCCTCACCGCGTCTCGATACCGCGCTCGTGCGGCGAGATGGCACGAGGGGTGGGTCCGGCTCGGGGCTTTCGCCGTGACGGGCTCCGGGCTTCGGCCGCACTGCATGACGCCACGGTGTGCCATCGTCTTGAGATGCCGTCCGGGCCGAGGTTCACGCGCTTCTTCTGGCCGATCCTTGCTGCGCTCCGCGAACTCGGCGGGTCTGCGAGGCCGCGTGAGGTCGTCGACTTGGTCCTTGACAGCCTCGCGATCGGCGACGACGAGCGCGCCGAGCGGACCAAGAGCGGATCTCTCCGCGTAGCCAACCAGGTGCATTGGGCCCGGAACTACTTGGTGTGGGCCGGGCTACTCGACGGTTCTCAGAGGGGCCGATGGGCGCTCAGCTCCGAGGGGTGGACGCTGCCTCTGAACCAACAAGACCAGGCGTCTGCACTACGGCTCTTCAAGCGAGTCCGAGCGGAGCACGCCTCTGACTGGGGGCAGCAGTCGGGCGCCGGCGAGGAAGACCCCGATTCAGAAGAGGCGCCGGTACCTCTGGACGAGGCTGAGTCGGGAGAGATCGCGCTGACGGCCGGGCTTCGCTCGACCGTGCTTGCCCTCAGTCCTGCGGGATTCGAGAACCTCTGCAAACGCCTGCTCACTGAACTCGGTCTCGTTCAACTGCGCACGATCGGCCAGGCCGGAGATCGGGGAATCGACGTCGAGGGCCACCTTCGTGTGAATGCCGTCGTCAGTTTCCGCGTCGGCGTGCAGTGCAAGCTGTACAGCGACGGGAACAAGGTCACTCCGCGGCAGATCCGAGAGTTTCAAGGAGCGCTCGGCCCCTACGATCGAGGAATCTTCATGACGACGAGCGTCTTCACGCCCCAGGCCGAGGAGCAGGCAGGGTCCGCCGGCTACAAGCCCATCGATCTCATCGACGGCGAGCGGCTGATCGAGCTGCTCCAGGAACACGGGCTGGGTCTTCGTCACGTCACGCTGGTAGACGAGACGTTCTTCGAGCCATTTCGATAGGGCATCCTGTGCGTTTGCACAAACGCGCGCGCCGAACGTCGCCTGCCGTCCTCGGTCAGGCGTCCTAACGGCGCGCCGCGGACCGGCTGGCGATCTCCGACGAGGCAGGACGCGACCGGCGCGCCCACAGCCCGCGCCACTCCTAATCCGGCGCGGGGGGAGAGCGCGAGTTCCGGAGGACGCTCGCTCGCCGGCGGGATCCGGGGCATTGGTGTTACTGCGCGCTGGACTCGTGCCGTTACCGAGTGCCCGACACGGCATCTCGGTGACGGGTCTGGCGGCGTCTGGTCGCGATTCGGGGTCACCGCGACGGCTGTGAGTCGGCCTAGAGCAGTCGATATGTGCCCTGTGCTCAGCCGGGATTCGACACTTGCAGTTTCGCATTATCGCTGTGCGCTTCACGGGTTTCGTGACCGGCCAGCGCAGGAGAGCGGCTTCACCCTCTATAGGTGGACCAGTTCGGCGATCTTGGTGGCAATCACCTCCATCGAGTCCTCCGCCGTGTCCAACCCGTTTCGTGAGCCGAGCAAGGGGCTGACGTCGCGGACTTCTTTCCACGTCGTTCCGTGCACGACAGGAATCAGCTGGTCGCGTGCCAGAAGCTCCGAGAGCTCCTTGTCAGAGACCCCCCGGTTGTCAACGCGTTCTAGCAACGCAGGGGTGATGAGGACGAGTCCTGCACGCGACTTGGCCAGGCCCCTGTCGATCTCTCGCATGAACGGTTGACCAAGCAGGATGTCCTTCTCGCTGAACCAGACCGACACGCCTTTCGCTTCGAGCAGGTTGTTCAGGTCCGTAGCGACACCGCGCCGATCGTCCCACGCATGGCAGAGGAAGAGGTCGCGAAGTTCGGGCAGCGGACCTCGCGACTCGATCGTGCGCCGATAGGGAGTCAGCGCCCGGACCTGGTCGGGGGTGTAGGTCACGGACGAGCTGCCCGGCGACCAGCTCGGCCGCGTTCTGCCGCCGCCGGACCCGGCCCCGCTGCTCGTGCCGCCTCCACTGCTCCGCGGCTCGTAGACCGGCGAGTAGGAGGGCTGCGGCGAGTACGACCTGTAGGACCGGTACCTTCCGCCGTGCACAGGGCAGGCGGCTGCGCCGCTTGCTGTGCGATGTCCCTGTACCGGAGCCGTGCACCTAGCCATGCGGTGATGGTACGACGGGCCCACCCTCGTCGGAGACCAGCGCTCCACGGCTGGCCGTGTAGGCACAACGGATCTGCTGAAGCCGGGTGCACGGCCGGCGACGTGCGTCCATGAGAGGCCCTCCTCCAGGCACAGCCTGGTGATCTCACGATCAAGCGCCTCTCCGGAGAGCGCGGTTCTCAGGGTCACCACGGGGCTACGCGGAACGACGCTTGGACGTCGCCTGCCCGCAGGGAGCTCACGATCGCGCCGGTCCCTGTCGTTGGAGCGATGGGTCCCGCTGGTAGTCAAGCCAGCGTGAATGGTCAGCGACCTCCGAGCGACGCACCGAAGGTGCGTCCGATGCGGCGATCCACGGCGGTGAGCCGTTGCTTGTTGACGCTTCCTGGGCGCCCCGTAACGAGCACGGGCGCAGCAACCACGGGCGGCCTCGGCTTAGATCGGCCGATGGGTCCTCACGAAACCGAACGCGCTCGCTCCCCTGCCACGATTTGCCGCCGTAGGCGTTCGTAGAGGGCAACGATCTCAGCGGGAAGGTCGGAAGCCGGGTCCAGGGTCCGCTCCGCCTTGCGGCGGGAGCGGAAGGCCAGGTCGAGGCCGTCGAGGTCGCCGGTGACGGCCGCCGCCCGCATCTGCCAGTCGAAGAGCGAGAGTTGGCTGGGCGTGGCCAGGTGGCCACGGGACGTGGCCCACATGGCCAGTTCGGGATCGCCGGCGCCGAGTGCCAGCTCGGCCAGGGCGTCGGCAGCCTTGGTGACGGCGACCTGCATCTCGTAGACGAGCAGCTCGCTCACCGACCATACGAACGGCCCCTCATCGCCGATTGTGCCGCCGAAGGGCTCGCCCCGCACCAGCTCCAGCGCCTCCCTCCAAAGCGCCATCGAGTCGTCGACATCGGGCGCGGCGGCGGCCGCCGCCGACAGCTCGCGGAACCATGCCCAGTCGCGCCCGACGATGTCGTCGGACAACTGGTAGGCGCCGCCCTTGGCCGCCGGCAGGCGCTCGACGCCGACGACGGTCCGCAGGCGGGACACCGCCTCCCGGAACGACTTGGCGTCGATGTCCTCGTCCGGCCACACGGCCGCCCGGATCCGCTCCCCGGGCACCGGTCCATCGTGGGTCCCCAGGTAGGCGAGGACCTCGGCCAACTTGCGGCGGGAGCCGAGAGGCTTGGCCAGCCCAGTGAACGTCACCGGCCCGAGGACGTTGACCCAGATCTCGGGAGTACGCCGGCGCAGCGTGATCGCCGGTCGTGCACGCGTGTCGGTGGGGATAGAGGCCAGCGCGGCGTCGACGCCCTCCTCGGCGGCAGCTGACACCAGCGCGGCTGCGCCGGCGATCGCTTCACCATCGAGGCCGGCCAGGTTGGTCGCCATCCCCTCGGGGGCGCCGGCCACCCGTATGGCCAGGCCGACCGGGTCGAGGCGGGCGTAGCCATCGTCGACGACGTGGAGACGCCAGGAGGCTGCTCGGACCGGCCCTTCGGCCACGACCACCACCCCACTGCCCGGACGCGCCGCTGCGGCCAGCCGCTCCAGCAGGGCGGGATCGTGCTTGCCGCCCACCACGACGACCGTCGGCGCCCAGCCCTCGGCCGGCTCGGCCACGCGGCCGGCCAGTGTCGACGGGCAGGCCTCGAGCGAGGCAGCGGCGCCCCGGGCGGCGCGCTCAGCCAGCTCGACCACCTCCTCGAGGTCTTCGTGGACGGTCACCCGCTCGGCCGGGGCCAGGCCAGGATCGGCGCCAAACAGGTGGAGGTCGATGCCCTCGGCCCAGGTGGCGCACGTCAACTCCAAGGCCACGCCGGCCAGGAAGGCGGCCACGCGCTCCGCTGCGCCCTCTACTGACAGGACCCCGATCCCCTCCAGGTCGACGAGCAGCGGGCCCTCGGGCGAGCACCCCACGCTGACCAGCGCCGGCGAGGCTGGGGCGTGCTCGTCACCCTCGGCTCGAAGCTGGGCAAGCTCGGCGTCGGGGTCGAGGCGCCAGACGTGTCCGCCGTCCACGACGTCGAAGCCCGGCGGTGCCACCGGAGCGGGCTCGGCGAGCAGCACCTCGATGCCCAGCTGGCCGGCACGGACGCAGGTGATCACGGGTGCGGTGAGCTCGGCAGCGCGCAGGCGGCCGACCAGGACCCGCAGCACGGCGTCCACCCACGCCGCCGCCTCGTCGACGGCCACGGCCCGGGCCCGGCGCTCCAGCGGCTCCAGAGCGGGATCGGGCGTGACGATGCCCTGTCCCGGCTGGTGACGGCCGACCTGGATCCGCCGGCGCCGGTCGAGGTAGGCCACGAGGCCGCCGGCGGCCAGCACCGGCAGGCCCAGGGCCAGCGCCTGGGCCACCCGCATCGTCCCGCGCCCGGGAGAGGCGGCGCGCCGGTTCTCCTGGGGCGAGGCGGCAGAGCGTTCAGTGCGGGGAGCGGCGACCGCCGCCGTCGTCGGGACCGCCGGCGCCGGCTGCGCCGGGTCCAGGAACGGTGGCGCCGTCGGTGGAGGCGAGGCGTCCGTCGGGGCCGCACCACCCACTGGCGGCAAGCTGGCCATCGGCTCGGCCACCGCCGGCGGCGGCAGACCGACGGCGTCGTGGGGCAGCTCCAGGTGCCAGCCCGGGCGGATCACGCCGGGGTCCTCCAGGTTCCCGCCGTCGGGCTGGGTCCGCCCCCGGTTGAGCTCCCAGATCTCCCGCCACCGGAGGCCGTCGCCCAGGTGTCGCTCGGCGATGTTCCACAGGCAATCCCGCGACTCGGCCCAGGGCTCGACCACGTACACGGGCGGCGCCGGCGCGGACGCCTCGGTGGCCGCCGGCGGAGCCTGTGCGGCGACGGCCGCCGACGCGGTGGCCGGCGGCTGGTCGGGCACGACATGGGCCATGGCGGCGCGGGGCGACAGCAGGGCGGCGGCCAGCGCCGCCGAACCGACCAGGCGCTGTGCCAGGCGCCGGGCCGGTGCGGCCACGAGCAGCGACGGCTCGCTTGGTCGGCGGCCGGCCGTGGCGAGGGCCTCGACCGCCACCGCCATCACCAGCTGAGCCCAGGCCACCCAACCGGCCAGCGCCAGCAGGCCGATCCACAGGCGGTCGGGGAAGTAGCCGTCGCCCAGGTCGGTGGCCACCTCGCTCCACGTCGGCACGCCGTGGGGCAGCGGCCAGCCGGCCAGTGCCCACAGGAGCAGCGGGAACCCGGCGAGGACGGCGACGAGGGCGCCGGCTGATGCTGCACTGGCGGCGAGCGAACTGCGGCGAGGCCCGGTCACGACGCTCACGCCTCTGCCTCCACCACTCCGCGCACGTTGCGGGCCCAGGCGCTGGCGGTGATCGAGGTCGTCCCGAGCGGCAGGATGCGGGCCCGGCGCTGGACCGTCACGGTGACGGTGACGACGTCGCCCTCCACCGACACCGACCCCTCGTCGCCGACCTTGGCGAGGTAGCGCCGGGCGGCCTCCTCGGCCCGGGCGGGATCGAGGTGGAGGGCGCCACCCTGTCCCTGGCGAACGTCCTCGGTGGCCAGGCCCTGGGCGCCGGCCCGGGCCGCCTCCTGGGCCACGTCCATGGCCTCGCGCTTGGCGTTGAGGATGGTGCCGGCGTCGAAGACGAGACCGGCGATGGCCACGAACAGCACCGGCGCCACCATGGCCACGAACAGGGTCACCGACCCGCTTTCCGCGCTTCGGGTGCTCGTCACTTCGACGCCTGCCGGAACTCGTCGACCACGGCGACCGAGCGAGCTTCGATCGCCCGGGAGCCGGGCACCGGCAGCGGCACGAGGTCAGCGACCCGCAGCCCGCAGGCGACCCGCACCGTTACCGTGCCACCGGCGCCGAAGTCGGTCGTGTCCACCGACACCTGGGTTCCGTCGCAGGCGACGCCGGCCTCGGTGAGGTTGGCGGCCACCGCCTGGGCGGCGGCATCATGAGCGTCGGTGGTGGTACGGGCCAGCGACGCCGCCCTCGCCCCCGACCGGGCGGCCCCCTGCAAGCTGCCCTGGGCCTGCACGACCCGCCCGGCCAGCACTACGAAGGCGATGACGGCCAGCATCGGCACCGTCACCAGGACCAGCTCCAGCGGGGCGGAGCCGGCCTCGCCGCTACAAGGGGACCGTCGGCTCACGGGGCGCGGAATGCTTCCCTCGGACCCTCGGCCACAGCCCGCACCTGCAGGCGCAGCCCGGGGACGACCGCGGCCACACTGCCCGACACCACCACCCGGGCGTCGTCGCCCACCACCTCGGCGCTCACCGCCCGTTCGTGCAGCAGCGGCGGGGCCAGCTCGGTGAGGAACCGCTCGGCCCGCCGGCGGCCGGCGGCAGGGCCGGCACCCTCCACCTGGGCGCCGACCAGACCCTCCTGGGCGGCGGCGGTGACCACGTGCTGGAGGTGCATCCACAGCCCGAGCTGCACCCCGCCCAGAATCAGCGCCAGCATGGCCGGCACGACCAGTACCAAGGGCAGCGTCGCCGTGCCCCGCTCGTCTGTGTTCCTCGACTGGCCCATCGGTGCGCTCAGGGGGTGTCGGTGCCGATCTTGTGGGCCTTGGAGACGGCCAGCTCGTAGAGGATCCCGCCGGCGGTGATGGCGGTGGCGGCCAGGATGGCGGCGACCAGGATCTGCTCCAGGGTCACCGCTCCCTGCTCGTCGTGCAGCTGGCGGAGTCGGTCGGCCTGAAGCACCAGGTAAGTCCACACGACGCTGAGCTGGGTCATGGGATTCCTTTCGTTGTAGGACAGGGGAACGGCGAAGCACTCAGCTGGCCTTGGCCAGCACGGCGGACACGGCCGGGAAGCCGACGACCAGCAGGAACCCGAGCATCAACAGCGCCGTGGGGATGGCCATGCGCTCGGTGGCCGACTCGGCCCGGGCCTCGGCGCCGGACAGCTCCCGAGCCCGCATGGCCCGGGCCCGGGCCTCCAGCGAGCGCCGCACCCGGGCCCCTTCGGTGCCGGCCAGCGACACCGTCGAGGCCGCTTCCACCAGCTCGGGGATGCGCAGCTCGACGCCCAGGCGGCGAAGCGCCGCCCACTGGGACTCCCCCGACAGCCGGGTGTCCTCGAGCACCGCCCGCAGCACGCCGGCCTCCCGGCCGCGCCCGATGCGGGCGGCGTCGAGCAGGGCCCCCTCAACGCCCACGCCACCGGCCAGGCCCACCGCCACCATGTCGAGGAAGGTCCCGAAGGCGACGACGAAGCCCTGACGGCGCTCGGCCGCCTCCTGGTGGACCAGCACGTCGGGCAGGAAGAAGCCGGCGGCCCCGAGCCCCACGGCGACGGCCAGGGTCGGCAGGGCCGGGGTTCGGGCCAGCCCGACGACGCTGAGCGCCCCGACCCACAGTGTCGGCAGCAGGGCGCCGGCCAGGGCGCCCACGCAGCGCGACCCCAGGTGGTCCTCGGGCGAGCGGCCGAGCAGGGCCAAATCGGCCCGCAGCCGCCCCCCGATGTGCGCCTCGAACCCGGCCCGGCGCGCCACCGACCCGAGCCGGGCGGCCAGCGGCCCGGTCACCCCCGCCGGCGCCGGCGCCGCCCGGGGTGGCTCGGGGACCCGGCCCAGCTTGGCCAGGGCGTCATCGAGGGCGGCCCGCAGCGGGCACAGGGACCGCCAGGCCCCGACCAACGCCGCCCCGGCCAGGCCGCCGAGCACGGCGGCGACGGCCACGTTCACACTGGCGACGGCCATTGGCGCACCTCCTCGACCACCGCGGCAGCCGCCGTCGGGTCCACGCCCGCCAGCACCCGCTCGCCCCGCCGCTCCCCCGTCGCCCGCTCCACCCACAGGTGGGCGCCGACGAACAGGGCGACCACCACCGCCAGCACCACCTGGCCGGCGAGCGTGCCGTAGGCGGCGCGGAAGTCGGCGTCGGCGGCCACCACCAGGGCGGAGAACCCGGCGGTGAGGCCGGTGATGAGGCGCATGGAGGTGCGGATGCGGGCCCGGCCAGCGTCGACCTTGCGGCGCATGGCCACGTCGTCGCGTGCCACCTCGGCCAGCACGCCGAGCAGGTCGGCCAGGTGGCCGGGGCTGCGCCGGGCGGCCAGCACCAGGGCGGCCACCACCTTGTCGCCCATAGGGTCGTCCAGCTCGATGGCGAAGTCGAGCAGCGCGCCCACCAGGTCCCGGCCGGCACCCACGGCGGCGGCCAGGCGGCCGAGCTCGGCCTCGACAGCGGCGGGGGCCACCTGGGCGGTGACCACCACCGAGGCCTCCAGCCCGTTGCCGGCGCCGAGCACGTCGCGCAGCATCTCGGCCCAGGCGGCCACCGCCTCGGTGCGCTCCAGGGACCGGCGCCGCCTCGCCCTGCTCCGTCCGAAGTCGGGGGCGGTGAAGCCGGCGACGCCGGCCACCACCGCGGCCACCGGCCAGCGGGTCAGCACGGCCACGATGGCCAGGGCACCGACGCCGAGCGCCGTGCGCAGACCGAGGCGGTCGACGCCGGGCGTCCGGGCACTCGGGCGAGGCGACGCTGGTCCTCCCCGCAGCGCGGCCCAGGCACCGAGGAGGGCCAGGCAGGCGGCCAGCACGAAGGCGCCGGCCAGGACGGCCAGCGGGCTCACCACGGCGACCACCCCACCCGGGCCAGGCGCTGCAGGGTGCGCTGGGACAGCGGGTGGGCGCCCTCGGCGGTGGCCCGGCCGTCGGGGCCGGGGACGAACACCTCGTTGGTCACGATGCCCGTCTCGTGGAACCCCGTCACCTCCCGGATGGACGACACGAAGCGCCGGCCGGGCGAGCCGTCGGCCGGCAGGTCGTGTTCGACGTGCACGATGAGGTCGAGGGCCTGGGCCACCAGGCGGGCGGTGTGGGCGGGCTCCAGTGGCGGCGACGCCTCCATGGCGTAGAGGGCCAGGCGGTCGAACACCCCCGCCGACGAGTCCGCATGCACGGTCGAGAGGGACCCATTGTTGCCTTGGGTCATGGCGCGCAGCATCTGGACGATCTCGGCCCCCCGGACCTCGCCGATACAACATCTGGTCGGGTTCATCCGCAGGGCGCCGTGGACCAGGTCGCTCATGGTGATGGCGCCGACGCCCTCGACGTTGGCCTCCCGGGCCTCCAGCGCCACCACATCGGGATGGCGCTCGCCCATGCGGTCAAGCCCCAGCTCGTAGCTGTCCTCGACGGTGACGATGCGGTCGGTGGCCGGGCACTCGTTGAGCATCCCCCGCTCGAGGGTCGTCTTGCCGGCGTTGGTCTCCCCGGAGATGATCACGTTCAGCCGGGCGTGCACGGCGGCGGAGAGGAACGCCCCCACCGCCGGGGTCATCATGCCGGCCCCCTGCAGGTCGGCCAGCTCGCTCTTGGGCTGGCGGTGGATGCGCACCGAGATGTGCACGCCGTCGCACACGCTCTTCACCGCGAACAGCCGGCTCCCGTCGGGCAGGCGCAGGATGAGCATGGGGCTGCCCTCGTCGAAGCGGCGCTCGGTCATCCCCAGGCGGGCGGCCGCGTTGCGCACCCAGCGCTCCAACTCGTCGTTGCTCTGAGCGATCGGGTACTCCAGGCGGGTCTTGGAGCCGTCGGCGCGGTGCACGAACACCTTGTCGGGCCCGTTGATGTCGATGTTCTCGACGGTGGGGTCGGCCAGCAGCTCCTCGATGGCCCAGCCGAGACCGCCCATGGCCAGCACCGCTTCGGCCAGCCGGTCCTCGTCGTCGTCGGTCAGCGGGTCGCGCCCGGCCTCGATGCCTTCGCGGGCCAGGCGCCCGAAGGCGTCGTTGATGAGCGCCAGGCTGAGCTGACGAAGGTCGGCGCGACCCAGGTGCTGGCCCTTCTCGGCGTAGGACCGCACCGTGGCGGCCCGCTCCTCGCAGATCTCGCCGTGGATCCGCCGCACCAGCTGATCGAACTCGGCCTCGCTCAGTCCCATCGCCGTCCACCTCCAATCTCGGCCGGGGCGGGCGGGGTCTCCACCGGGCGCAGGTTGTGCTCCACGGGGGCTGCCTCGACGCCGGCGACGAGGCGGTCGGCCATGGCCCGGGCCGCCGCCGACAGCGCCGAGCGGGTGAGGCCCCGGGCGCTCATCCCGCCGCCGAGGGCGGCCGCCGCCCGGGGATCGTCGGGCAGGACGCCGACGACGCCGGCGGCGCCGACCGAGCGGGCCAGCTCGGCGGCCGGCCACCGCCCCTCCCCCACCACGGCCAGCCCCACCTCGGCGCGACCGCCCAGCCAGGCGATGCGCTGGCGCAGGTGGGCGGCCTGGGCCAGCTCAGCCCTGGCCACCAGCACCGGGACCGAGGCGGCCGCGAACAGCTCGAGGGCCGGAGACTCCGGTGCCAGGCGGCCCAGATCGACCAGCACGTCGAGGTCGTCCACGCCGGCCAACAGGGCGGGCAGGCCGCTCCGGCACAGCACGGACAGTGCGACGCCCGTCTGGCGCGCGTCGACGGGGGCGACCACGACCTCGGCGCCGGGTCGGCCGGCGAGGTGCTGGGCGTGGGCGAGGAGGCCCTCGATGCCGAGCCCGCCCCGGGCGTCGGCGGCCAAAGTGACCACGTTCGGCTCCGCCGCCAGCCCGAAGCGGCAGGACAGCTCGCCGCCAGCCGGGTCGGCCTCGACGACGACCAGGCGCCGTCCGGCCGGCCAGGCGCCGGCCAGGGCGAGGACCGTAATGGTCACGCCCGGGGCGCCCCGGGCCGAGGCCAGGGCGACGGCGGTCACCGTCCCGGCCCCTGGACGACGATGCTCAGCTGGTCGGCCGCAGCCGCACCGGCCACCGCCGGGGCCACGCCGGCGTCCACCGCCAGCGACACGTTGACCGCGTCGTCGCCGGCCCGGCTCGACTCCACGCCGAGGACCCGGCCCTCGGTGACCACGGTGCCGAGCTGGCCGGTTGAGGTGGCGTCGCCGGCCACCGGAGTCGTCGTCTGCACCACGTCCACCCGCTGGCCGGCCCGCAGCGACGCCGGCGGCGTGCGGGCGCCCTTCAGCACGACGCCGACCACCGACTCGCCGGGCGCAGGGCCGAGGCGGTCGTCCAGCTGGGCCTTGGTCACCAAGGTGCCGGGCACGAGCGCCACCGCGGCGGTGCGCCCGACCACCCGACCCAGCTCGGTGGCCGGCACCGGCCGCAGAGTTCGGTCGGCGGCGATCTTCACCACGGTCAGGTCGCCGCTTCGGATCACCGCCCCGGCCGGCACCTCCCGGGCGACGGCCAGCACCGCCTGGCGATGGCCGGCGGTGGCGAGGGTCACGGCGAAGCCGAGGGCGCAGGCGATGACCACCGCCACCAGCGCCAGGGCCCGCACGGGCCGGCGGTGGGTGTCGGCCGGGAAGTCGATGCGGGGCCGATCGCTGCGCTGGGCAGCACTGCCGTTGCGGGTGGTGAGGGTCGTCACGGGGCGTTCCTTTCTCGGGAACGGGGGGAGTCCGGTGAACGAGCGGTGCGTCAGCCGCCGATGAGCGCCTGCCCTTCGGCGACGCGCATGCTGAAGTTGGTGGTCGTGCTGGCCTGGCCGAGGCTGCCGCTCTCGCCATTGGTCGCCGACCACGAGATGTCGAACACCATGGTGGCCGACGCCGGGTAGCGCAGGCGGGGCTGGTGGGCGGATGACTCCAGGTAGGTGAAGGTGCAGTCCGAGGACTGATCCTCCTCGCGGAGGGCTGGGTTCCAGGCCTTGCCCGCCAGGCACGCCACCGGTTGCCCGGCCCCCATGCGCCAGACCACCCGTCTCGGCTTCGCCGTCACGGTCACCGTCAGGCTCCCGGCGGTGGCCGACGCCGACGACGGTCGCCAGTTGGTCACCCACATCCACGTCGGCAGGTTGACCAGCTGTTCGGCGCCGTCCGGCGGACTGGTGTGGATCTCGGGCAGGGGCAGCTGGGTGCGCTGGGCCACCTCGCTCGCCAGTTGCGGCGCCGGGATGGTCCTCGTCCGAGTCGGCGTCGGATCCGGTTCGCACGGCCCGCCGCCCTCGGTCAGCGGGACGTAGCAGCCGCGTCCTGAGTCTGCCGGTGCAGCTGCTTGCGCAGCCGGAGGGCGAGAAGTCGGAGTAGCCGCCGGGACCACAGCCTCGGCCGGCTGACCCGCTCCGCGGAGGCTCACCTGGGCGGAGATGGCATCGCCGGTGTTGCCGGCATCTCCTTTCAGTCCGCGCGCCGACGGGATGGTGATCGGCGACGCCGTCACGGGCGGATCCGGCGGCGGTGGCGTCGACGTTTCAGTCGAGGCCGCCGCTACCTCTGCCGGCAACACGGCAGCGAGGGCGAGCACGGCCATCGCACCTACTGAACGGCGCACCCTGCCCGCCCCGGCCATTGCTGGACTCGAGTGACGTACGACGCCTTCCACGAGCCGCCCTCCCGCACCATGTCTGCTTTCTCCAACGTCGTGGCCAGCTGGCTCGGCGCCAGGGACTCACCCGTCGTGGCCCGAACGGGGTAGCCGTTGTCCACGCCGCAGATCCGCAGATGGGCAATGTCGCCGTCGATCGATTCGACCGTGATCTTCGAGTCGTTCACCGTGCCGAGGTGAAGAACGATGCCCTGATCGCGAAGCTGCCGCACGGCGTCCCGCGCCGCCACGAGCTGCTGTCCGGTGGCGTAGTCGGCATAGCCAGGCTGCTCGGGATTGCCGGCAGCAAGCGCAGCGAAGTCGACAGCCTCGTACCTGCGGTAGGCGTCGATGATCCTCTGCTCCTCCGTCATCGCAGCCGTTGTGGCCGTTCGGTTCTTCGCGGGAGCGGGATTGTCGTTGTGGTTGCGCCATGCGATGAAGCCGACGACCGCGACGAAGAGGAGGCAGACGACGACGAGCCCAAGCACGAACCGCCCGCCGCGGGCCAGGGCATCCTGGTCGACGTCAGGCCAGCGATCGGCGGGTGCCTCCTCGCCCTCCGCCGGCTCCCGGACGTCGAGTGGTGCACTCATCTCGTCGCCCGGATGGCTCGTGGGCTTGGGCATGGGCGCCACCTCGTCTCGCCGGACCAGGTCCGAGCCGAGGCACTCTCTGCGGCGCACCCACAACCGCCAGTTCGTGCCGGGTTCGGGCGATTCCTCGCGGTCACCGTATCCAGCCCGTCATGGGCCTGCCACGACATTGCGCGCCGGGGCCCTCCTTGCGACCCGGGTGTCCGCAACACCGGGCAAACCAGCAGCGACGCCAACGTCGACATCACGACCAAACTACCGAGACGGACGAGACGTGTAAACGGCTTTGTTACTACGAAACCGAATGGCGGACCGGCAACCAGCACGCTGATCGCCCGACGTGATCGCCGTCGCACCTTGCGCCGGCGACGACCAGTAGTGCGGCTACGACCGCTCCCGTGCCTGCATCAGGGCGTCACCGCCAGCCCTCCCCATCGTGAAGGCGCTCGCCGCCCTCGGCGGTGCCGGGGCCCTGGCCGGGCTCGCTGGCGTCGCAGCCGTCGTCCTGCTCCTGATGGCCGCGATAATCCCGCCCGCCGGTCCTGACGGGAAGGAAGCCGAGATCCCTGCGGGACTGCTTCCCATCTACCAGTCGGCGGCGGCCAGCTGCCCGATGCCCTGGACCGTGCTGGCGGCGGTAGGCAAGGTCGAGTCGGACCACGGCCGATCCGGCGCCGCGGGCGTCACCTCCGGAGCCAACGAAGCCGGGGCCATGGGGCCGATGCAGTTCGAGCCCGGTACGTGGGCGGTTTACGGGATCGACGGAGACGGTGACGGCCGCAGGGATGTCTACGACTCCGCCGACGCCATGTGGTCGGCGGCGTCCTACCTGTGCGCCAACGGCGCCGGCTCCGCGGAGGGCGTGCGCAGCGCGCTCTACCGCTACAACCACGCCGACTGGTACGTCGACAAGGTGCTGGAGGTCGCGGCTGGCTATGACCAGCTGGGTGCCGCCGGCGATGCCGCCGGTCTCGTGGCCAACCCGCGCCTGACCTTGACGCCAGCCGCCCGGGCCGATCTCGTCGCCGGGGCCGTCGACGAGCGCGTGGTCGCCTTCCTCGCTTGGGTACTGCAGCGTCATTCGATCGCTGTCTCCGTCCTGCGTAGCGGGCACAGCATGTACGTCGCCGGAACCACCCGCATCAGTGACCACTGGTTCGGCCGGGCGGTCGACATCTACGCCGTGGACGGTGAGGTTGTCAGCCCTGGGTCCGCCGCCGCCCGCGCGCTGGCTGTCGAGGCCACCTCGCTCGGTGCGCCGACCAGGCCGTCGGAAGTCGGGCTTCCGTGGGCCGACCTTGCAAACGGTGCGGTGTTCAGCGATGCCGATCACCGGGACCACCTGCACTTCGGGTGGTCGGCGTAAGTGGGACGACCCGCCAACCCCAAACGACCCGTCAGGCCGACAGCGGCTGGTCTCCCTTCGCTTGGAGGTCGGCCGTGGGGAGTACAGATCCGGACGCGGCGGAATGTAGGAGAACGGCCACCCTGGCCACTGCGGTCGGATCGGTGACCTGGAACGGCAACTTCTGTGACCGCGTCGTGCGCTCGACGAGTTCTCTGGCCACCCTCGAAAGGTCCTCCGCGGTACGACCGGCCGTGAAGACGAGCTCTCGGTCGACGCCTTGGCGCTCTTTGCCGGCCACATCCGACTACTGGTTCGCCGGTGATCCCACCGCTGTCACCGGAGCTGCCATGGACACGTGCCGCCCCACGTAGCCGTGATCGGCACCGTGTCAGAACTGATGCGCTACACCTTCCAGCGAACGTCCACGCGGCTTGGATCAAAGCGGTTGTTATCTCGCGTCGTCGGTGCGATGTAGATCCGCTCGATGACCTGCTCGAGCACCGCTCTTCGGTGTTCGAGATCCAAGTCGGGCCAGCGCTGACGGAGCACTCTCCCGGCGGGGAGGGCGACGGCTGATGTGACGGTCAATGCGCCAAGGCGAGCGCGGGCGTCGGCGAGCCGGCGCTCGAGCGGCGCCCGGGCGGCGGCGAACATGGCCGCCGTGATCGTCCGGTCCACGTAGCGGTCTCTGGTCAGCTCCTCCAGGGCCGCCTCGTCGTCGGCGATGGCTCGTTCCAGTTCGGTCGATCGGAGGTCAGCTTCCGAGCGTCGCCTGAGAGCATCGTGGAGCGGGACGCTGTCGAGTCGCTGCAGCACCGCCTCGGTGATGAGTGCGTCGAGACCGGCGACTCCGATTCCAACCCGGTTGCAGCCGCCGCGGTCCTTGACGCACGTCAGACGGGGATACCTGTGTCCCTTTCTCATGACGGCCCTAGCCGTCAGCCGTCTGCCGCATCCTCCACAGTGGGTGAACCCGGAGAGTAGGTAGGTCCTCGCCGTTCCGTTGGAGTACTTCTGCCGGGCAGCGTCACCGAGCAACGAACGAAGCCTCATCGACTCCGAGGGGGTGATTATCCCTGGCCACGTTGCCAGCGCGGTCACCTGCCCGTGGTGCTCGCGCTGGCCGGCAATCCGGGCCGAGCCCAGGAGCCTCTTGACCGTCGTCGGGCTCCACGCGACTCCCGTGACAGTAGGGACGCCTTGCTCGTTCCACCGAGTTGCGATGCTCCGAATCGAGGCACCGGCCATCACGTCTGCAGCCGCTCGCCTGATCAGTTCGGCCTCGTCCGGCCGAATCGTCCTGCGGTCCCCTTCGTAGCCGAAGGGTCGTCGGCCTCCGCCGCTCACGGCCCCTGTCTCGGCCAGCTCGAGGTGCTTGCGACGGATGCGCTGGGACTTGTGCTCGCTCTCATGGCGGGCCACGGCACCCTCAATCCGAGCGTGGAGGCGACCCGTCGGCGTGGTCAGGTCCCGTTCCCCGGCGGTCACCGACTGGACCTGCGCTCCGGTCGCCTCCACCACCGAGATGAACTCCTCCAGTTCGAGCGGGGAGCGATGGAGTCGGTCCGGATGCCACACCACCAAGGCGTCAACCACACCGGCGGCAAGGTCGGCAAGCAGACGTCGGTAGGCCGGACGCTCCTTGCTACTGAAAGCTGAGATGTCATTGTCGCAGTAGACGTTTGCGACCGGCCAGCCGAGTCGGTCCGCCAGCTGGCGGCAGTCAGCCTCCTGGCGCGCTACTCCAAGCCGGGTGCCCCTGGTGTCCTCGCTGATGCGGACGTACACAGCAGCGGCCATCGCATACACCTTACCAGACGTTGGTCCTGCCCAACGTGGCCTCCATGCAGACCCGCCCGGCGCGGGCCGACCGCAAGGAGGTCGACCTGCGGCGGCTGGTGGCCGGCTTCCTGCGCATGGCGCCCGACGTGGCCATCGTCGGCGAGGTGCGCGACCGCGAGGCGCTCCCGCTGCTGCTCACGCTGTCCTCGGGCGTCAAGGGCTTCACCACCATCCACGCCGGCTCCGCCCGCCAGGCCCTCACCCGCCTGCGGTTCGTGTGCCAGCTGGCCGACACGGCCAGCGACCTGTCCCTGTCGGCCCTGAACTCGCTGGTGAGCGAGGCGATCGACATCGTCGTGCACTGCAACCGCCACGGCGACGAGGTGCGGGTCTCGGAGGTCATCGCCGTCGAAGAGCTCCAGACGGGCCGCGACGCCACCGCCTTCACCGTCACCGAGCTGTTCCGCCGGGAACGCCCTGGTGCCCCCCTCACCTGGACCGGCACCCTTCCCACCCGCGCCGCCCGCCCGCTCGAGATGGCCGGCTACGACGTGCGGCGCCTCCTCGACGCCCGGGCCGCGCCCTTCGGCGTGCCGGCCGCCGAGCCGCCGGCACCGCCGCGCCAGCGGGCGACCGAGGGGCGGGCCCCGACCGGCGCCCTGGGCCGGGCCCGGAAGCTGGGCCGCGAGGTGCGCAGGTAGTCGTGGCGCTCCTTCTCGCCCTCGTGGCCGGCTACGGCGTGTTCCTGCTGTACACCGCTCTCGTCCTGCGCTGGCGGGGCCTCGGCGCCGGGCCGGGGTCGGTCCGGCGGGGCCTCGCCCGGGCCCGCACCGCCCAGTGGCTGGCCCAGGCCGGCCTCGACGACGTGGCGCCGCGGGAGTTCGTCGCCGTCATGGCCGTGCTGTTCCTCCTTGGGGCGGCCTTCGCGTTCGCCCTCTTCGCCGGCCCGCTCCCCGCCCTCGTGGCCGGGCTGTTCGCCGCCACCTTCCCGGTGGCGTCGTACCGCGCCCGCCGCGACCGGCGCCGCAACCAGGCGCGCGACACGTGGCCGCGGCTCATCGAGGAGCTCCGCCTCCAGACCGGCTCGCTCGGCCGTTCCATCCCCCAGGCCCTGTTCGAGGTGGGCAAGGGTGCCCCCGACGAGCTCCGGCCGGCGTTCGCCGCCGCCGAGCGGGAGTGGCTCCTCTCCACCGACTTCCCCCGCACCGTCGCCGCCCTGAAGGACCGGCTGGCCGACGGCACGGCCGACGCCACCCTGGAGACCCTCCTCGTCGCCTACGAGGTCGGCGGGTCCGACCTCGACCGCCGGCTGGCCGCCCTGGTGGAGGACCGCATCCAGGACCTCCAGGGCCGCAAGGACGCCGAGGCCCGCCAGGCCGGCGTGCGCTTCGCCCGCCGCTTCGTGCTCATCGTCCCCCTCGGCATGACCGTGGCCGGGCTCTCGATCGGCACCGGCCGGGAGGCCTACAGCACCGCCGGCGGACAGCTTGCGGTGGCCACCGGCCTGCTCATGGTCGCCGCCTGCTGGGTGTGGGCCGGGCGCCTCATGCGCCTGCCCGAAGAGCAGCGGGTCTTCCATGAGTAGGGTTTCGCCGTCGCGAGCAGAGCTTGCCCGGCGAGCTGATCGTGCCGGCCTCCGGCCGGCGCTCAGGCCGCCGACCGGCTCCGCCGTATCGGCAGCTGCCCTGCGGGGGGATACGCCCCCCGCACCCCCGCCTCGTCAGTCGCTGCTCACCTCGGTCAGGGGGCGGGCGTGAGGCTGTTCGTGCTCTCCGGGATCCTCCTGTGGGCGGGCGTCTCCCTCCTGCTGGCTGAGCTGCGGTGGTTCTCCCGGCCTCCCCTGGTGCAGCGGCTACGCCCGTACAGCCCCGGCGGCCTGGGGGCGCCGGCCCACGGCGGGATCCTGTCGGTGGAGTCGTTCCGCGAGGTGATCGGGCCGGTGTGCCGGCGGCTCGGGGAGCGGGTCGCCCGCCTCTTCGGCGTCAGCGAGGAGCTGTCGGTCCGGCTCGAGCGCGTCCACTCCCCGCTCGACGTCACCGGTTTCCGGGTGCGGCAGGTCGGCTGGAGCGTGGCGGCGGTGGCAGGCGCCGGCGTGCTCGCCGCCGCCGTGCGCCCGACACCGGCGGTGGCGCTGCTGCTCCTCCTCGGCGCGCCGGTACTTGCCTTCCTGGTCCTCGAGCAGCGGCTGGCCGCCGAGTCGGCCGCCTGGCAGCGCCGGCTCTTCCTCGAGCTGCCGGTGGTGAGCGAGCAGCTGGCCATGCTCCTGTCGGCCGGCTTCTCGCTGGGCTCGGCCCTCAACCGGCTGGCCACCCGGGGCGACGGCGCCTGCGCCCGCGACCTGCGCCGCGTCACCGCCCGCATCCGCCACGGGCTGAGCGAGGTGGAGGCCCTCCGGGAGTGGGCCCTCGTGGCGCGCGTGCCCGCCCTCGACCGCCTGGTGCCGGTGCTGGCCCTCAACCGCGAGGCCAGCGACCTGGGCCGCCTGATCTCCGACGAGGCCCGCTCCATCCGGCGCGACGTCCAGCGCCAGCTGGTGGAGACCATGGAAAGGCGCGGGCAGCAGGTGTGGATCCCGGTTACGGTGGCCACCCTCGTCCCTGGGGTGATCTTCCTCTCGATTCCCTTCCTGGAGGCCCTGCGCCTCTTCAGCAACTCGTGAGCAAGGAGCGACGATGAGCGACCTGGCCCTGTTCGCCTACGTCTGGCAGATGACGGCGCGCGCCGCGCTCGTCCACCGCGTGGCGCGGAACGAGCGCGGGGAAGGCGTCATCTCGGCCGCCATCGCCGTGCTGGTGATGGCCTTCCTCGGCGTGTTGATGTGGCAGATCCTGAAAGGCGTGCTCACCAACGCCGGCAGCAAGGCCGACAGTCAGGTCGGCCAGGTCGGGTCGTAGCCCGGTGCGGCCCCGGGGCGAGGCGGGCACGGGGGTCATCGCCACCGTGTTCGGGGTGACCGCCTTCCTCGCCTTCCTGATGTTCGCCGCCCAGGTGCTCATCGGTCTCTACACCCGCTCGCTGGTGAGCGCCGCCACCTACGACGCCGCCCGGTCGGTGGCCGGCGGGGGCCCGGCACCGGTGACCGAGAACGACGCCGCTGCCAACGCCCAGGCCCAGCTGGGGTCGTACGGCAAGCAGGTCGCCTTCGACTGGCACCCCGACGATCCCCGCCGAGACATCGAGGTCCACCTCACCGTCACCGGCCCCGCGCCCTCCCTGCTGCCGGACAGCCTGTTGCACATGGTCGGCCTGGGCCGCATCGAGCGGTCGGTCACCGTGCGCCGGGAGAAGGTGTCGTGAGCTTCGGCGAGGAGGGCCAGGCCGGCGGGATCGAAGGCGTGGTGTTCGGCGTGCTGGTGTTCGTGCTCGGCACCACCCTGGTGATCAACGCCTGGGGCGTCATCGACGCCAAGCTGGCCACCACCTCGGCCGCCCGGGAGGCGGCCCGTACCTACGTCGAGTCCACCTCGGCCGACCAAGGTCAGGCCGACGCCGAAGCGGCCGCCAGAGAAGCCATCAAGGCCCAGGGCCGCGATCCCAACCGGGGTCATTACCCGGCGCCCAAGGGTGCATTCGCGCGCTGCAGTCGCATCACCTACAAGGTGACCTACGACGTGCCGCTCATCGCCGTCCCCGTGCTCGGCCAGACCGGTCACGGCATCACGGTGAGCTCCGAGCACTCCGAGGTCGTCGACCCCTACCGCGCCGGCCTGCCGGGCGAGGCGGCCTGCGGGTGAGGCGCCGGCCCGACGCCGGCTCGGCGCTGATGCTGGCGCCGGCCGCCGTGCTGGTCCTGATCGTGCTCGGCGCCATCGCCGTGGACTCGGCGGTGGTCGTCCTCGGCCAGCGGGAGCTGTCGACGGCCGCCACCGCGGCCGCCAACGACGCAGCGGCCGCCGCCCTGTCGGACGCCGGCTTCTACGGTCATGACGGCGCCGTCGACATCGACCAGACCCGGGCCTCCCAGGTGGTGAACGACGTGCTCGAGCAGGCCGACCTCCGCGGCGTCCACCGCGACGGATCCCCAGACGTGGAGGTCGTCGGCCCCGGCCAGGTGTGCGTCCGACTCACGGGACATGTCGACGCCATCTTCGCCCGCGCCGTCCCGGGCGTGCCCCGCACCCACACGGTGCACGGTCGGGCCACCGCCACCGCCGTCAGGGGCGCCGCCGACGCCGCCGGCACGCCCACCACCGAGCCGCTGCCGCCAGGCGGCGACTGCTGAGCCTCAGAGGGCGATGCCGGCGGCCAGCAGGACGCCGAACACCAGCTGGAGGCGCCCGGTGGCCACCAGTACGGCGATGAGGTCGCGCCCGGTGGCCCGGCCCAGCACGGCCCGCAGCGGCGCCACCGCCAGCGGAACCGCCAGCAGGCCGAGGAGGGCGGCGGGCCGCACGAGGGCGATCACCGGAACCAGCACGAACGCCCCGCCCACGCACCCGGCGTAGAGCACCCGGGTGCTCTGGTCGCCCAGGCGCACCGCCAGCGTGCGCTTGCCAGCGGCCGCGTCGGTGGGGATGTCGCGCAGGTTGTTCACCACCAGGAGGGCGGTGGCCAGCAGGCCAACGGGCACCGCCGCCACCATCGCCAGCCCGCTGACCCGCTCGAGCTGCACGTAGGCGGTACCGATGGTGGCCACCAGGCCGAAGAACACGAACACCGCCACCTCGCCCAGGCCGGCGTAGCCGTAGGGGCGGCTGCCGCCCGTGTAGTACCAGCCGGCGGCGATGCAGGCGGCGCCCACCAGCACCAGCTCGGGGCCGACGGCCACGGCAAGGGCGAGCCCCGCCACCCCGGCCACGGCGAACGAGAGCAGGGCGGCCCGCTTCACCGCCCTGGGCGACGCCAGGCCGCCCGCCACCAGGCGCACCGGGCCCACCCGCACGTCGTCGGTGCCCCGCACGCCGTCGGCGTAGTCGTTGGCGTAGTTGGTGCCGACCTGGATGGCCAGCGACACCACCAGGGCGGCCAGCGCCCGCCACCACACGACCTGGCCGCCGGCGGCGGCGACGGCGGTGCCCACCAGCACCGGTACGACGGCGGCCGGGAGGGTGCGGGGCCGAGCGCCCACGACCCAAGGAGAGGCGGTCATGCTCATGCGCGCCGGCGGCCGCTCAAGCCGCCGGAGGCGGCGCCGCCGGCTGACGGCAATGAGCACCGTCCGGAGGACGGCACGTCGGACTCGCCGATGCAGCTCCGCGAAATCATGGCCGGCGAGGGAAGCGGGAGAAGTCGGGCCGCCGCTTCTCCACGTAGGCGTCTCGGCCCTCCTGGGCCTCCTCGCCCATGTAGAAGAGCAGGGTGGCGTCGCCGGCCAGCTGCTGCAGGCCGGCGAGGCCGTCGTCGGCGGCGTTGAGCCCCGACTTCAGCAGCCGCAGGGCCAGCGGCGAGTGGCGCAGCATCTCCCTGCACCACTGCACCGTCTCCTCCTCCAGCCGCTCGAGGGGGACCACGGTGTTCACCAGGCCCATCTCCAGCGCCTGGTTGGCGTCGTACTGGCGGCACAGGAACCAGATCTCCCGGGCCTTCTTCTGGCCCACGACGCGGGCCAGCAGGCCGGAGCCGTAGCCGGCGTCGAAGGAGCCGACCTTCGGCCCGGTCTGGCCGAAGCGGGCGTTGTCGGCGGCGATGGTGAGGTCGCACACCACGTGCAGCACGTGACCGCCCCCGATGGCGTAGCCGGCCACCATGGCCACCACCGGCTTGGGGCAGCGCCGGATCTGGATCTGGAGGTCGAGGACGTTCAGCCGGCCGATGCCCTTGCGGGCCACGTCGTCGTCGCCCAGGTAGCCGTCGTCGCCCCTGATCTTCTGGTCGCCGCCCGAGCAGAACGCCAGGGGCCCCTCGCCGGTGAGGATGACGACGCCGACCTCGGGGTCGTCCTGGGCGAGGGTGAAGGCCCGGCTGAGCTCGAACACGGTCTGGGGGCGGAAGGCGTTGCGGACCTCGGGCCGGTTGATCGTGATCTTGGCCATGCCCTCGGCGGTCTCGTACCGGATGTCGGTCCAGTCGCCCGCCGGCTGCCACTGCGGCAGGGGCGGCGCGTCGCCGTTCGGTGAGTCGCCCATCGCGCTTCTGTACCCTACCGGCGTGCCGTCGCTGGTCGCCATCGAGGCGGTCGCCGACCGGCGGTTCGTCGACCACCTGCGGGCCGCGTGGGATCGTGGCGACGCCGTCCTGCCCGTCGACCCCCGGCTCCCTGCCGCCGCCCGCCGCCGCCTGGAGACCGCCCTCGGCGCCGGCGGCCCGGTCGACGACGGCGACGCGCTGGTGCTGGCCACCAGCGGCACCACCGGCACGCCCAAGGGCGTGGTGCTGACCCACGCCGCCCTCGGCGCCCACGCCCGGGCCGTGAACCGGCGCCTGGGCGTGGATCCCGCCGCCGACCGGTGGCTGGCGTGCCTGCCGCTCTCCCACGTCGGCGGCCTCGGGGTGGTGGTGCGGGCCGTGCTGACGGAGACGCCGCTCGCCGTGCGCCCCACCTTCGACGCGAACACCGGCGCCACGCTGGTATCGCTGGTTCCCACGCTGCTGGACCGGGTCGACGCGTCGGCGTTCCGCGTGGTCCTGGCCGGCGGTTCGGCCGACTGGCGGGTCCGGGGGCCGAACGTGGTGCACACCTGGGGGATGACCGAGACCGGCGGCGGCGTGGTGTACGACGGAGCACCCCTCGACGGCGTTGAGGTGCGGTCGGCCGGCGGCGAGCTGTTGGTCCGGGGGCCGACGCTGCTGCGGTGCTACCGCGACGGCACCGATCCCCGGGACCCCGACGGCTGGTTCCCGACGGGCGACGCCGGCACGGTGGAAGCGGGAAGGGTGACGGTGCTCGGGCGGCGGGACGAGCTGATCGTCACCGGCGGCGAGAACGTGTGGCCGGCCGACGTGGAGGAGGTGCTGCAGGCCCACCCGGCGGTGGCCGAGGCGGCGGTGACCGGGCGGCCCGACACAGAATGGGGCCAGCGGGTGGTGGCGCTCGTCGTGCCCGCCCTCGCCGCCGAGCCACCCACCCTCGCCGAGCTGCGGGCCTGGGTGAAGGACCGCCGGCCCGCCTTCTGCGCTCCCCGCGAGCTCGTGGTGGTGGGCACCCTCCCCCGCGGCGCCGGAGGCAAGCTGGCCAGGGACCGGCTGCTCGATCAGGAGTAGACGAAGGCCTCCGTGCCCAGCGGGATCACGTTGGTGTCCCAGATGA
The DNA here is from genome assembly GCA_035689115.1 of Acidimicrobiales bacterium. Taxonomy (GTDB): domain Bacteria; phylum Actinomycetota; class Acidimicrobiia; order Acidimicrobiales; genus JAHFUS01. The sequence continues at coordinate 310,905 of DASSMA010000064.1, read as the reverse complement.
AGTTGATGGCCGCGTTGGTGACCCGCACGCAGCCGTGCGACGCCGGGAAGGGCGGCACGCTGGTCGAGCCGTGGACGGCGTAGCCGTCCACGAAGTACTTGGGCCGGAACAGCACGCCGAGGTCGGACACCCGGGTGCCGTCGATCTGGCGCTCGAAGCGGAAGTGGCCCTCGGGGGTGACCGCCACCTTGCCCGGCGCGTAGGTCTTCCCGCTGCCGGTGGACGTGTTGAACACCCACTGCGTGATGCCGTTCACCGACACGATGAGGATCTGGCGCGTCTTGTCGACCTCCACGACCCGCCCACTGGTGCTGCGCGGCACGACCGGCTGGGCCTTCTCCAGCAGACCCAGCTCCGTGCCGTCGAGCGTGCCGTCGCGGGGCAGGCCGTTGGCCTTCTGGAAGGCGTACACCTGCTGGGTGGTGAGGGACCCGTAGCTGCCGTCGACCGGCCCCCAGAAGTGGAGGTCGAGCAGCCGCTGCTGGAGGGCGCGCACACCCGGGCCGAGGGCGCCGAGCACCAGCACGGGCCGGCCGGCCGCCAGCCAGTAGCCGCCGCCCGGGTGCAGGGCCATGGCGACCACCTGGGTGCCGGCGGCCAGGCTCCCGGTGCCCGAGCCATCGGCCTTGGCGTCGCCGTAGGCGAGGACGGTGCCGTCGGCGGTGACGAGGAAGTAGCCGGCGCCGGTGGGTGTGGCGGCGATGGCGCCCACCGGCGAGGGCAGGGCCTGGCTGGCCGCCGAGCCGTAGAAGCCGGCGTCGCCGAAGGCGAACATCCCGCCGTCGGCGGCGACCAGCCAGTAGCCCTTGCCCGACGGCGTGGCCGCCATGGCCACCACGGGCTGGTTCAGCTTGGTGCCGCCCATGGAGCCGAGGAAGGCGGCGTCGCCGAACGTGAAGATGCCGCCGTCCCTCGCCACCATCCAGTAGCCCTTGCCCGAGGGCGTGGCGGCCATCCCGACGACCGGCTGGTTCAGCGCGATGCCGCCGGTCGACCCGACGAACGGCACGCCGAAGGAGAAGATGCCGCCGTCGGACGCGACCAGCCAGTAGCCGTCGGCGGTGGAGGCCATGCCCACGATCGGCTTCTTGAGGGTGAGGGAGCCGGTGGAGCCCAGGAAGGCGGCGTCTCCGTAGGCGAAGACGCCTCCGTCGGAGGCGACCAGCCAGTACCCCTTGCCGGAGGCGGTGGCCGTCATGCCGACCAGCGGGTGGCGCAGGGTGTCGGCCTCGGGTGCCCCGAGGAACGGTGCCGACCCGAAGGCCAGCACCGAGCCGTTGCCATTGCCTTCGGCGGCGGCCGGCGGAGCGAAGGCGGGAACGGCGGCCGCGACCACGGCGGCGACGAGGGCCAGCGCCCGCCACGGAGCGCGGGGAACGAAGCGGGCATTGCAGGCGGGGCGCACGGGTCGGCAGACTAACCGTGTCGACACCGCACCAGGAGGTCATTCCAATGGCGTTCGTACAGATCATCGAGTTCACCAGCACCCGGGGCGACGAGATCCGGGCGCTGGTCGACGACTACCGGCAGGCCTCGCAGGACCGCCCCGAGGCACGGGGCGTGGTGTGCTCCGACCGCGACCAGGACAACCGGTACCTGGTGATCGTGGAGTTCCCGTCCTACGAGGCGGCCATGGCCAACTCCGCCCGCCCGGAGACGGCCGCCATGGCCGAGGCGCTGGCCAAGCTGTGCGACGGCCCGCCCACCTTCCGCAACCTCGACGTGGTGGAGGCGTTCGAGGACTAGCCCCGCAGCCGCCATGGATGGCGGCTCCCTGACCGGGAGGAGGCCGGGCGCCGTCGCCGTCGCGCCCGCCAGGGCGCCGGCGACAAACGAGCGGAGCGCCAGGAGGGCGCGGAGCGAGCGATTACGCCCGTTCGTCGAGAACGGGCGCGCAAGTTCGGGGCTGCACCGGCCGATAAGGGCACATGCCCTTCACGGCGGAGATCAGCCGGGCCAACCCGACCTGCTTCCTCTTCCTGATCGACCAGTCGGAGTCGATGGGCGATCCCATCGGCGGGGGCGACCGGCCGATGACCAAGGCGGAGGCGGTGGCCGACGCCGTCAACCGCCTGCTGTCCGAACTGGTGATCAAGTGCGCCAAGGAGGACGGGGTCCGGAACTACTTCCACGTCGGCGTCATCGGCTACGGCAAGGGCGTCGCCCCGATCCTGGGCGGCGCCCTCGCCGGCCGGGACCTGGTGCCGCTGAGCGAGGTCGCCACCAGCCCGGCCCGCATGGAGGAGCGGATGCGTTCCAACGGGCGGCACGCCCCGGCCCGGGCCGTGCGGGTGCCCACCTGGTTCTCGCCGCTGGCCTACGGCGACACGCCGATGTGCGCCGCCCTGCTGCGGGCGCGGGAGGTCGTCGGCGAGTGGGTGGCCGACCATCCCGGGTGCTTCCCCCCCGTGGTCGTCAACATCACCGACGGCGCCTCCACCGACGGCGACCCCGTGCCCGAGGCGCGGGCCCTGCAGGCGCTCACCAGCGCCGACGGCCCCGTGCTGCTGTTCAACCTCCACATCTCCAGCGGGCGGACCGATCCGATCGTGTTCCCCGGCGCCGACAGGCGCCTTCCCGACGAGTACGCACGGCAGCTCCACCGCATGTCGAGCACGCTGCCGGCGCAGATGCGGGCGGCCGCCGCCCGCCAGGACCTGCTCCTCGACGAAGGGGCGCGGGGCTTCGCCTTCAACGCCGACATCAGCGCCATCGTGCAGTTCCTCGACGTCGGCACCCAGGTGCTGGAACTGCGCTGACGGGCCGCCGGCCGTGCACTGCACCGTCTCGTCGTTCTGGCTTCCCCGCGACGGGAGCCCGGCCGAGCACTACGAGGACGCGTACTTCCCCCACCGGACCGGCCCCCGGAGCACCCCGCGGCTGCGGGTCGCCGTGTCCGACGGGGCCAGCGAGAGCATGCTCAGCGGCCTGTGGGCCGACACGCTGGTGCGGACCTGGTGCCGCTCCAGCCGGCGCGCCATGACCGACGTGATGGCGGCCGCCATGTCGGGTTGGGCGGCCACGCTCGCCGCCTACCGCACCACGCGGGAGGCCGAGCAGCGGCCCATCGAGTGGTTCGAGCAGCCGGGCCTCGAGCGGGGCGCCCACGCCACGCTCCTCGGCGTCGAACTGGTGCGGCCCCACGGCGGCGAGGGCCGCTGGTCGGCCGTCTCGCTCGGCGACTCCTGCCTGTTCCAGGTGCGCGACGACCGGCTGGTCACGTCCTTCCCCCTGGCCGACCCGGCGGCGTTCTGCAACGCACCCAAGCTGGTGCCGTCGCACGGACGCCATCTCGGCCGGGTGGTCGCCCACGTGGAGCGGGCGGAGGGCACGTGGCTGGACGGCGACGTGCTCTACCTGGCGACCGACGCCGTCGCTGCGTGGTTCCTCGGCTCGGCGGCTCGCGACGGCCGGCCCTGGCGGATCCTCGGCCGGATCGCCTGCGACGACAACGACGCCTTCGCGACCTGGGCCGCCGGCGAGCGGTCGCGGGGCCGGCTCCGCAACGACGACCTGACCCTCGTGCGGGTGGAGCCCGACCGATGAGGCTGCCCCGCGCCGCCGACTACCTGGAGGCCCTCCAGGACCCGGCGAGCTGCTTCGCCGACCCGGAGCTGGCGGCGGCCGAGCCGGTGCTGACGCCCCTCGGCCTGCCGCGGGCGGTCAGCGGCAACGTGGCGGTGGTGTTCCGCCTCGACGGCGCCGGGGGCCGGGCCTGGGCGGTCCGCTGCTTCGTCCGGCCCCTCGACCAGGAGCGGGCCCGCTACGAGGCGGTCCGCGACCACCTGGCCGGCCTCGACTGCACGTGGAAGGTCGGCTTCGACCTCCAGTCCCGCGGCATCCGCATCGGCGGCGAGTGGTGGCCGGTCCTGAAGATGGAGTGGGCGTCCGGCGACTCGCTCCTGTCCTACGTGGAGCGCCATCTCTGGGACGGCCCCGCCCTCGCCTACCTGGCGACGCGCTTCGCCGCCCTCACCTCCACCCTCCGGGCCGAGGGGGTGGCCCACGGCGACCTCCAGCACGGGAACATCCTCGTGGCGCCCGGCGGCGACCTCCGCCTCGTCGACTACGACGGCATGTACGTGCCCTCCCTGGCCGGGTGGACAGGCACCGAGCGGGGTCATCGCAACTACCAGCACCCCGGCCGGGAGGTGGCCGACTTCGGGCCCGGGCTCGACCACTTCTCGTCGTGGGTGGTGTACGCGTCGCTGTCCGCCCTGGCCGCCGACCCCCTGCTGTGGGGCCGCCTCGACGGCGGGGAGGAGGCCCTGCTGCTGCGCCACCACGACCTCGAGGACCCCGAGCGGTCGGCCGCCTTCGCCGCCCTGGAGGCCAGCACCGGCCCCGGCGTCCCGGAGCTGGGACGCCTCCTGCGCTCCTTCCTCGGCCGCCACCCGGCGGCCGTGCCTCCCCTCACCATGGCCACCGCGCCAGCCGTCGTGGCCGGCGAGGCGGCATCCGAGGCGGTGGCGGCGCCGGTGGGAGTCGACCGGGCCCGCAGCCTCTACGACGCGCTCACCACCGCCCACGAGAGCGGCGTCGCCGCACCCGCCCCCGTGGACCCGGGCCCGGCTCGCCGGGTGCTGGTCACGGGCGCCGCCCTGGCGGTGGGCGGACCGGCGGTGCTCCTCGCGGCCGGCGTCGGCCTGCCCTTCGCCCTCGGCTGCGCGGTGGTGGCGGCCGGCACGGCGGTGACCCGGGCCCTCGAGCTGTGCGGCGCCCCCGTCGCCGGCGGCGACGCCGACGTCACGCCCGCCCGCTCGTCCCCTGCCCTCGAGGAAGCCGCCGGTTCCCTCGCCGCCCTCGAGCGGGAGCGGGAGGAGATCGCGGCCGGCGAGGCCGCCTCCGTCCGCCGGTCCGACCAGGAACGCCAGCGCATGCGGGCCCGTGAGGAGCAGGACCTGCGGGCGGTGGACGCCCGCCTCGAGGCGGCCCTGGCCGAGCTGACCGAGCGCGAACGGGCCGTCGGGAAGCTGGAGGAGGAGGCACGGGCGGCGGCGCTGGCCGAGCTGCAGGGCTCGGTGATCGACGCCCAGCTCGAACAGCACAGCCTGGTCGCCGCCGCCGCCTGCGGCGTGAGCGACCGCGTCGTCTACCGCCTCGCCATGGACGGGGTGCGCACGGCCGCCGACTTCACCGGGGTTGAGGTGGAGAACGCCGAAGCGGTGGTGGTCCGCCGCGACGGGCGCCGCCTCCGCATGAGCGGCGTCGACAGCGCCCAGGCGGAGGCCATGCAGACCTGGCGGCGCCGGGTGAACGGCACCGCCCAGCTCAAGGTGCCCCATGCCCTGCCGCCCGAGCGCCGGGCCGCCATCCGCACACGGCACGACGCGCTGCGGGCGGAGCTGGGCGCCGAGGCCGACGCCCTGCGCGCCGAGGCCAAGCGCCAGGCGGACCAGATCCGCACCCTGTGGCAGGCGGAGCTGGACCGGGTCGTGCACGCCCAGAAGGACGTCGAGGCCGACGCCGCCCGCCGCCGCGTGGAGCTGGACCGCCGCATCACCATGGCCCGCAAGGACGTCGCCGAGGCCCAGTGGCACCTGGGCCAGCACCCCGGCCCGGCACCCGCCCCGGCGCCGGCCGACCCCGTCGCGACCCTGCGCCGCGTCATCCTCGCCCGACCCCGCTCCGGCAGGCGCTGACCCGCCTTGCGGCCGGGCCCACATGGGCCCATCCCATCGGCGCCGAAATGGGGGCCCGGGCCCTACGAACGAGGGGGCGCCGGGCCCGTGTGTGCCCGCCCCTGCCCATGGTCGACTGACCACGAGCGGCACGGGGCCGCCGCCGAAGGTCGGGGACCGGCATGGTGCGACGAGGCGACGAGGCGGGGACGGCGGCCGTCGAATACACGGGCATGGTCGCCGCCGGTGTCGCCGTCGCCCTCGCCCTCCTCCTCGTGGTGGCCACCGTGGGGCCCACCGTCGCCGGCGTCCTCAGCTGGGCGCTGTGCGAGATCCGCACGATGGGCGCCGGCCCGTGCGGCACGGCCGCGGGGTCCGCCTCGCGCAAGCCGCCGGACCCGTGCGTGGTCAAGGACCAGAGCGTCGACGTGAACGCCGAGGTCGACGTGCTGATCCTCAAGGCAGCCGACGGGCGGCGCCTCGAGGTCGCCCGCCTCTCCGACGGCCGGTACCGGGTCACCCGGCTCGAGCGTGGCGATGTCGGGGCCGGGACCGGCGTCGGCGGCGGGCTGTCGCTCACGATCGCCGACCGAACGGCCGGCTTCAAGGCGTCCGCCGACGCGTCGGCCACCCTCGACGTCAGTACGGGCGACGTGTACTACACCAGCGACCGGGACGCGGTGGACCGCATGATCCAGGCGGAGGTCGAGGACTCGGCCAAGGACCTGGTCGCCTCGTCCACCGGCGTTCGGGCCCCGGCCCGGTGGGTGCTCGACCGGGGCGAGGGCGTGGTGAACACCCTCATCGGCCGGGACACCCCCACGTTCCCGGAGCCGGACGAGACGTTCTCCCAGGGTGGCGCCGTCCTCGACCTGTCGGCCGAGTTCTCCGCCATGACCCTCGAGGGATCGGCGTCGATCGGCGTCGCCCAGGTCGTCGGCACCCGCACGTACCGCAACGGGAGCAGCACCACCTACTTCCGCGACGCCATCGACGCCGGCGCCGGTGTCCAGGCCCGGGGCGGCCAGCTGGAGCAGGCCGGCGCCGCCGGCAGCGTCGAGGTCGTCATCGCCGTCACCTACGACGCCGACGGAGTCCTCCAGGCCGTGTCCGTGAGCGGGGCGGCCGCCGGCGAGGCGGAGGGGCCGGTGGCAACCCTGTTCGACGGCTCCGGCGACGGCGAGCCCGGCGTGTCCGGCGCCGTCCTCTACGAGGCCACCGTCCCGGTCCGCAACGACGCCGACCGGCGTGTGGCCGAGGGCCTGCTCGCCGCCGGCGGCGTGGCGCAGGTCGGCGGGATCGCGCTGGCGCCCGTCACCGCCCCGCTGCTGGCCCGCGCCGTGCCGCAGTTCCTCGACGCCGCCCGTGACCGCGGCTACCTCACCCGCCAGACGTTCTCCACCGACGACTCCACCCTCTTCGACGTCGACGCCTCGGGTAAGCTCGGCATCGAACTCGGCGCCAACGTCTCCGTCGAGTCGGCCAGCAGGACGAGCACCGGAGCCGCCTACTGGGATGGCACCGCGTGGGTGGCGAGGAGCGAGTGCCGCTTATGACCGTGTCGACCGTCCGCCGGGCCTCGCTGCTGGCGCTGGCTGCCCTGCTCGCCGGCTGCTCGGCCACGGGCGTGGCCAGCAGGAGCGCGCGCAGCGGCAGCACGAAGGTCACCATCAAGCCGTCGTCGTTGGGCCGCGAGCGGGTCCACGAGCAGCCCGACGGGCTGGCGCCGATCGACAAGCCGCCGTCCGGGTTCACGAAGGTGTCGGGCGACGGCTTCGTGGCGTGGGCGCCGCCGGGGTTCACGCCGAAGAAGGGGACGTCCCGCAGCGGCGAGCCGTTGCTCGTGCTGGTGGGCCCTGGCGCCGAGGCCGCCAGGCCGCACGTCGGCTTCGGCCGGGACACCAAGCCGGGCCGGGCCAGCGTCATGGAGCAGTCCTACACCTTCGAGAGCGCCCTGCGCGTGCCGGCACCCGAACCGGCGAAGGGCATCCGTCGCACGGTCACCCGCTGGCCGGGCACCCTCCGCGCCGTCATCGTGGAGTGGACGACCGAGGCTCCCGACGCCTCCGGCGCGACGTCGGCCATGCACCACGTCCAACTGTTCACCGATGTCGACGACGGGCTCAGCCTGTCGGTGGTGGCCGCCGCCCCGGTCGACACCTTCGACCAGTCGCAGGTGGCCACGGTGCTGCGCACCTTCCGCCCTACCTAGGAGCCGGTGCATCAGCGCCGGCTGACGGGCACTCCGGTGATGGGGGGAAAGCCGGGGATCTCCACGTCGACGGTGGAAGGCGGGTGCGAGAAGAGCGGGTACAGGCCGGTGAGGACCTGGCCCGTCTGGTCGATCTGGGCCGGCGCGCTGGAACACACGCAGCCCGCCGCATCGAAGCCCGGCGCGGCGAACCGGAACGGCGTGGCCCGTTCGTGCCCGGCGGGGTCGACGAGCACCACACCGCTGGTGGAGTGGGTGGCCTCGGTGGCGGATCGGAGGAACAGCGGGCTCAGGTCGATCGAGGCCCCTGTGGTGCGGAGCCGCCAGCGGAGCAGGATGTCGGACGGCCCCGCCTCCACGCCCAGGATCTCGGCCACCGCCGGCTGGTCGTGGGGGAGGTCCGGGCTCTGCACCGTGCCCTGGGCGCTGGCCACGATCGGCGCAGCCTCGGGCGGCGCCAGGATGCGGCCGGCCACCGCCGCCCCGTCCCGCCGCAGGCCGTCGTCGCCGCCCACCGAAACCGGGGTGGCGGTGGTGGTGGACGGGCCGTTGGCGGTGGCCTTGCCGTCGTCGCCGCCCCGCAGCAGCAGGACGGCCAGGAGGGCGACGACCACGGCCGCGACCACGGCGCCGATCAGGACCTTGGAGCGCCGGTCGGTGCTGTCCACGTTCAACCCTTCGGCGCGAAGGCGACCGTCACCCGCCGGTTGGCCTGGCGGCCGGCGTCGGTGGTGTTGTCGGCCACCGGCTCGCGCTCGCCGTGGCCCTCGACCTTGTAGGTGACCCCTTGCACGGCCACCAGCGGGGCGAGGGCGGCCTGCACCGCCTGGGCCCGCTGCAGCGACAGGACGTCGTTGTGGGCGTCGGTGCCGGTGTCGTCGGTGTGGCCGGTCACCGAGATGACGCCCCCGCCGGCCCTGGCGTTGACGGTTGCCGCCGCCTTGGCCACGCTGGCCTGGGCCGCCGGGTTGAGGACGGCGGAGTCCACGGCGAAGAGCACGTCGGTGGACAGCTCGAGGGACACCTGGGCCGGCGCCTCCACCGTGGTGACGTGCTCGGCGACGTCTTCGACCCGCGTGACCAGGTCCTGCACCGACAGCTGCTTGTCCGGGGCGGCGGCCAGCGCCGCCTGGTCGATGCGGGGCCAGCCGCTGCCGAGCACGATCGGCTCGGCCGGGTCGAGGGCCGGCTCCAGGGGGCCGTCCTCGACCGGGATGCCCGACAAGACCTTCCCGTAGTTCATCTGTACGGAGACCGACGTCGTGCCCGGCGGCAACGGGGCGTAGACGTCGTAGAACACGAACACCGTGCCCGCCTCGTCGCGTGCCGCGCTGGGCGGGCTGCACAGGCAGTCTCCCCCCTCCTTGACCACGAGCGTGGTGTAGATCTTGCGGGCCGGGGCATCCACCAGCCGGGGCGGGGCGTACAGCCCTCGGGGGCCCCACCGGTCGGCCAGGAGCGGGTGGCGCTGGGTGTCGAAGAAGGTGACGTCACCGGACCCCTCGGGGAATCCGAGCGACCAGTACAGGACCGTGCCGCCCGGCACCCGCCGCACGGCTTGCACGGCACCGCGAGCCACCGGGAAGGAGTTGCGCGTCGTGGGGTTGACCTCGAACGTGCCGGCCACCGGCACACGCTTGGTGCCGGCGACGCCGGCCGGCGCGGCGCCGGCCGGGAGGGCGGCGACGAGCAGCGTGGCGACCAGGGCGGCCGCCCGGCGACGCCGCCGGCCGGCACGCCGGGCACGCTCCGTTGGCTGGAGGAGGCTCATCCCACCAGGCGGGGGACCAGCAGGCCGGCCAGGCGCCCGGGGGGCGTGAGGGTGACCCTGCCATCGGGAGCGACGGCGAAACCCAGCACGGTGCCGGCGCAGCGAAGCTCGGTGCCCGGCGGGTACGCAGGCGCCGGTGGCGCAGCAGGAGGAGGCGGCGGCGGCGGCAGGGTGGTGACCGCCGTCGTGGTGGTGGGCGCCGGGTCGTCCCGGCGGGCGCACGAGCGCAGGTCGAGGCCGAGCGAGGCGGCGCTGGCCGCCTGCGCACGCGGGCCCACGACGGCTGTGCTGCGCATCTGCACCTCCACGTCGATCCGGTTCCTCCCGGCGTCGTAGCAGTAGGACGTGACCCGAGCGCCGTTGCGTGCGGCATACGCATCGGCGCCGGCCCGGCCGATGCTACAGGTGCCGCCCCGCCCGAGGCCGTCGAGATCTTCGAACCGGAGGACGGCGAAGCGGGCGAGGAGCCACTCCCGGGCCGACGCCGCCGCGCCCAGGGCGGCGGCGTCGGCGGCGTTGGACGCCTGGCCGGCCTCGTCGGTGGCCCCGCCCAGCGGGACCATCCGGTTCAGCACCACGGCGAGGACGCAGCCGAGGGTCATCACCACCACCGCGGTGACGACCTGGCCATCCTGGCCCCGCCGCAGGGCCGTCACATGCCGGCCCCGGCCTTGATCTTGGTGATGGCGTCGTTGAAGAACTTGCCGAAGGGCAGGTCGCCCACGACGGCCATCACGGCCAGGACGAGGAGCACGGCAACGCCGACCATGCCCAGGTACTCGAGGGTGCTCTGGCCTCGCTCGTCGCGCCGAGCGCGAGCGGTGGCCTCCAGGAGCAGGATCCGCAGCGTCACGTACAGCTGGGTCATCGGGGCTCTCCTTGCCGATTCCGGGGAACACGGCGAAGGGTACGGATCGCCTCGCCGGGCGGCGACGGCCCCGGGTCCCGTTCCCGGGCCCATCCTGGGCCCACGCGTGACCCACGCCGCGGCGCGTCACGAGTCCGGGCCGGACCGGCCGCCCAGCCACAGCGAGACGGCCTCGGCGCGCGTGGTGACATGGAGCTTGGCGAAGATGTGGTTGACGTGGTTGCGCACCGTCTTGACCGCCAGGTAGGACCGGGCGGCGATCTCGGTGTTGGTGAGGCCGGCGGCGATGAGGTCCATGATCTCCAGCTCGCGGTCGGTGAGGCCGTGGCCGGACTGGCGGGCGAGCGGCGCAGGCGCGGCGGCGAGCGACGACCGCAGCTCGGCCACGACCTGGGGCGAGAAGACGGCCGTGCCGCGCGCCGCACCGAGGACGCTGGCAGCCAGGTCGGCGGCGTCGAAGTGGCCGTGGACCAGGTAGCCGGCGGCGCCGGCGGCGAGCGCCTCGCGGATCGTCGCCGGCTCGTCGCTGAACGTGAGCATCAGGACCCGCGCACTCCCCGACAGCTCCCGGGCCACCTCCACGCCGTCGGGCGGCGGACCGAGCTTCACGTCGAGGAGCACGACGTCGGGCCGCAGCTCGCGGGCCAGCGCCAGGGCCTGCTGCCCGTTCGAGGCCTCGCCCACCACCCGCAGCAGGGCCGTGGCGCCCAGCAGGGCGCGCAGGCCGTGGCGGATCACCCCGCTGTCGTCGACGATCAGGACCGAGACCTCCTCGGTGCCGGCCTCCGCCGGCGGGGCGTCAACGAAGGCGTCCGGCATAGCTCTCCTCCCGGCGCGCGCCGAGGGGCGTGCGCATGGTGACGGTGGTGCCGGCCCCCGGCTGCGAGATCACGGACGCGCTGCCACCCACGTCGGCCAGGCGCTCGCTGATCCCCCGGAGACCGAAGTGGCCCTCGTGCTCGCGCTCGGGGATGACGTCGGGGTCGAAGCCCCGGCCGTCGTCGGCGATCCGCAGCACGACGTCGGTGTCGTCGGTGTCGACGAAGACGCTGACGCTTCGGGCAGCGGCGTGGCGGGCCACGTTCTGGAGGGCCTCGCCGGTGGCGGCCAGCAGCTGGTAGCGCACGCGCGCCGGCGGGTCGGGCAGCGACCCGGGCGCCTCGACGGCGCAGCGCATCCCTTCCTCCGCGGCCCAGACCTCGCAGGTGGCGGTGAGGACGTCGAGGAACGGTTCCTGCGGCCGGTCGCGGCGGAGGTCGCAGAGCAGGTCGCGCGCTTCGCGCACCGCCTGCTCGGCGGCCGCCCCGAGGGCCCGGGCCTGGCTCGTCGCCTCCTCGGTATCGCGCTCGATCCACGCCACCAGGGCGGTGCAGCCGAGGGCGATGCCCTGGAGGGTCTTGGCGAACGAGTCGTGCATCTCCCTCGCCAGCCGCGCCCGTTCGTCGGCGGCGGCGGCCGCCTCGGCCGCCTCGCGGAGCGCCGCCTCGGCGACCGCCTGGCGGCTGGAGATCCACCGGAACGACTGCCCGATGGCCACCAGGCAGGCGTACATCACCGGGACGCCCACCACGAGCAGGAAGCTGTCGCCGTCGACCGAGGTGTTCCCCCGGCCGGGGTCGAGCACGCCGATGTAGCCGCAGGCCAGGCAGAACCCGAGCAGCATCGCCACGCGGGCGGGGAAGAGGACGCCGACCAGGAGGGCGGTGGACAGGGTGGCGAGGATCAGCGGGCTGCCCACGCCGAGCACGATCAGCACGCCGAGGACCAGCAGCACGTCGACCATGGCGATGCCGGGATGGGCCAACACCACGTCGAGGGCGCGCCGGTGGAGGAGGCCGACGATGCTCGTGCCGGCCAGCAGGATGACGGCCACGAACGCCTGCACCGTGAGCGGGCGGCCGACCAGGCCGTACATGCCGATGGCCAGCGTCACCAGCCGCACGACGAGGGCCACGGTAACGAGCGGCGCCACCAGCGAGCGCCGGCGCGCGGCCGTCACTGGACCCCCCGGAAGAGGGACCCGAAGTCGATGCTGCTGCCGAGGAGGAGCCCGACGGAGACGAGGATCAGGGCGCCCGGCACCAGGACCATGGAGGTGACCAGGGTGACGCGCGGCGCGGCGCGGGCGGCGCGGTGCCGCATGCGCTGGGCGCTGGCCCGCCGCATGTCGGCGGCGATCAGGTTGAGCGTCTCGGCCAGCGGGGCCCCCAGCTCCTGGGACTGGAGGAAGGCGGTGACGAACTCGGCGACGGCTTCGGAGTCGGTGCGCCGGCGGAGGTTCTCGAAGGCCAGCCGACGGGAGGCGCCGGTGGCCAGCTGGTCGAGGGTGATCCGGATCTCGTCGGCCAGCGGGCCGCTGTAACACTCGGCCACGCGGCCGAGGGCCCACTCCAGGGCGGCCCCAGCGGTGACGGTGACGGCGAGGATGTCGAGGAAGTCGGGCAGGTCGCGCTCGATGCGCTCCCGCCGGAGGCGGCGTGCCCGGGCCAGGCGGGCCAGCGGCATGATGGTGACGACGACCACCACGACGACGAGGCCCACGACGTTGGCGCGGACGAGGAAGAGGAGCGCAGCCGGGCTGACGAGCAACGCCCATCGCACGAACCGGCCCAGGAGGGCGTCCACCGTGAGGCCCTCCGGCCGCCCCGCCAGGTCGATCTGGCGCTGGAGCCGAGCCGTCCACGCCGGCCCGAGCGCCCGCTGCACCGACGGTGTCAACCGGCCGGCCAGCGTGTCGAGGACCGCGCCTCGCGGCCGGCGCTCGCCGGTGCCGGCTACCAGGAGGTCGGCCACCGGCAGCTGGGCCAGCGGGTCCCCCCGCAAGGCTCGGACACCCGAAAGGCAGAAGAGCACCGACGCCATCGCGGCCAGGCCGAGCAGGAGCGCGATCACCGCCCACCCCGAACGCTCCGGAGCGAGAGAATTGCCGCCGGCCGTCCCTGGCCGCCGCAGGCGGCCTCCACGGCTGGCGGCACGGGGGGTGCGGGGGGCACAGCCACCCACAGAACGGCCGCCGATCCGGCGGAGCCGGTCGGCAGCCTGCGAGCCGACGAAGCGCCGAGCGAGCCGCAGGCGGGACCACGGGCCCGGATGGCGGCACGACCAACTCGCCGAGCAAGCTCCGCTTGCGAGGCGACCGTCACGGTTCGATGCTGGTGATGCGTCGGATGGCCAGGAGCCCCAGACCGAACAGGCCTATTGCCACCACCAGCGCGGCCTGGCCGAGCAGGTTCCCGGTCATGGCCCGGACCGTTCCGGGCCGCATGGCGTTGAGCATGAACAGCATCCCGAACCCCATGGCGACCACGACGTACCCGGTGAACAGGGCCTGGGCAAGGGTGGTGCGCACCTCGCGCCGGACCTCCTTGCGGTCCTCGAGGGTGGCGGCGATCTCCCGCAGGGACGCGACGAGGGCGCCGCCGCTGCGGGCCGAGATGACCAGCGTCGATACCAGGACGGCGACCTCGCGCGACGGGAGCCGGTGGCGCAGCTCGTTCAGGGCCGCCTCGACGCTGGCGTCGACCCGCAGGCGGTTGGCGACGCGGCGCATCTCCGAGCCGGCCGGGTCCTCCAGCGCCTCGCCGGCGATGGCGACCGAGCTGGTGATGGACCGGCCGGCATCCAGGGCGTTGGCCAGCACGCGCGCCAGCTGGGGCATCTGGGCGATGAACGCCTCCTGGCGGCGGTTGCGGCCGCGGCCCAGGTAGCCGCGCACGCCGGCGAAGGCGGCGAGCAGTCCGGCGACGGCGAAGACGGGCGCCAGGGCGACCCAGAGGAAGTAGGCGGCCACCAGCCCGCCGCCCGCCGCGCAGGCGAACACGACCACGGGGAGGTGGTCGGAGCCGGCCAGCACCATCTCCTGCGAGAGGCGGGCGCCGGGCGCCGTGCGGCGGAAGGCGCGGTCGAGACGGGCGAGGCGCGACGCCGGCGTGGGCTCGTCGTCGGCCAGCGAGACCATCCATGCCCGCCGGCTGGCGGCGCCGGCGATCAGATCGGCCGCCCCGCGGACGAACAGGGCGGACGACAGGAGGCAGCCGGCGAGGATGAGGCCGATCACCCGTCGTCTCCCGGAGTGGCGGCCCGCCGTCCGCCCAGCGCCTGGGCGGCCGCCCTGGTGCGCCGGGTCGAGTCGGCCTTCATGAAGGCGGCGAGCACGTCGCTGGAGGCGTCGCCCAGGCGGTCGAGGATGGCCTGCGGGAGCCGGTGCCGCACGAAGCCGCCGCTGCCCGGCTCCGAGCGCGCCAGGTCGGCGTCGAAGTGCATCAGCGTGACCAGGTCGTAGGGCTCTCGGCGGCGCGACGTGACGTAGGCGACCTCGACCGCCCGGCGCGTGCCGTCGGCCGCCCGCTGGAGCTGGACCACGACGTCGACGGCGCTGTTCACCTGCTCGCGGAGCGCCTCGAACGGGATGGGGAGGTCGCTCATCGACGCCAGCGTCTCCAGCCTGGAGAGGGCGTCGTCGGGGCTGTTGGCGTGCACCGTGGCCAGCGAGCCCTCGTGGCCGGTGTGCATCGCCTGGAGCATGTCGAGGGCCTCGCCGCCCCGGACCTCGCCGACGATGATGCGGTCGGGACGCATCCGCAGGGCGTTGCGCACCAGGTCGCGCACGGTGACCGAACCCCGGCCCTCGACGTTGGGCGGCCGGGTCTCGAGGCGGACGGTGTGCTGCTGCTCGAGCGAGAGCTCCGCGGCGTCCTCCACGGTGATGATGCGCTCGGTCTCGGGGATGAACGCCGAGAGGGCGTTGAGCATCGTGGTCTTGCCCGAGGCGGTGCCGCCCGAGACGATCACGTTGAGGCGGGTCCGCACGCAGGCCGACAGGAGCGCGGCGGTGGGCTGGTCGAGGCTGCGCGCCGCGATCAGCTCCTCGAGGCCGTAGGGGCGGGGGAACAGCCGGATGGTGACCGTGGGCCCGTTGAGCGAGAGCGGGGGCAGGATGACGTTGACCCGCGCCCCGCGCGGCATGCGCGCATCGGCCGGGATGCGGGCGTCGACCATGGGGCTCGACTCGTCGACCCGGCGGTTCACGGTGGACACGATGCGGTCGATGGTCTGGCGGAGCTGCTCCTCGCTGGTGAAGCCCGACGACACCTCCTCGAGACGGCCGCCCCGCTCGACGTAGAGCGAGCGGTAGCCGTTGATCATGACCTCGCTCACCGTCTCGTCGGCGAGGATGGGCTCCAGCACGCCGAGCCCGACCGCCTCGTCGACGACCCGGCGCACGACGGCGTTGCGCTGGCGGCCGGTGAGGATGACCCGCTCGCGCGAGATGAGACGTGTGAGCACGCGCTCGAGCCGGACCCGCCGCTGGGCGGCGTCGAGATCCGCCAGTTCGTGGCCGTCGACCTCGTCGAGCAGCAGCCGGCGGAGGCTGCCGACGAGGACCTCGTCGGCCTCGTCGGTGCCCGGGGCTCCCGGCCGGTCGGCGTCGACCTTGGACTCGAAGTCCTCGTACGACCACCGCGTCACGGCAGCTCGACCTTGCGGGAGATGGTGTACGCCGGCAGGGGCGACACCCGGGGGACGGCCACCCGGACGGTGACGCCGGAGTTGCCTCCTACGAGGGTGAGGCCGTCGACCGACAGGCCGCCGGGCAGGGCCCTCTGGGCGGCGACGAGGGGGTCGCGGCCGAGGCTCCTGGCCCGCGCCGCCTGCCGGGCGGCGAGATCGGCCCCCGTGGCCGCCCACACCGTGACCGCCACCTGGAGCACGAGGAGGCCGAGCACCAGCAGCAGCGGCAGCAGGGCGATCGTCTCCACGGACGCCACGCCGCCCTGCCCGCGCGCCGCCCTCACGGCTCCACGACCACGGCACGGGTGGACGTGACCTTGAGCGGGAGCCGCCCGAATCCCGGCGCCAGCAAGGGCGTGGCCACGGTGACGGTGACGGTGTCGGTGGCACCGGCCGCCTCAGGCGTCACGGTGACGTCGCCGGCCATCGACGACGGCACCGCACCGCGGGCGGCCGGGCCCGGGGCCCGGCCCACCGACAGGGCACGGGCGCCGGCGCCGGCGGCGTGGCCCGACCACACCATGGTGAGGCCGAACAGCACGACCTGCCAGCTCAGGACGACCGCGGCCAGCACCAGCGGCAGGAGGCCCACCGTCTCGATGCTCACCGAGCCGGACGCCG
The DNA here is from genome assembly GCA_035689115.1 of Acidimicrobiales bacterium. Taxonomy (GTDB): domain Bacteria; phylum Actinomycetota; class Acidimicrobiia; order Acidimicrobiales; genus JAHFUS01. The sequence goes on along the minus strand of DASSMA010000064.1, from coordinate 294,301 downwards.
AGCGCCAGCGGCCCCGGCGGTGGGCGCCGCCGGCGGCCACCGGGTAGTGGTTGCCGTTGACGCGACCCGACCACAGCTCGAGCTCCCGGCTCACCGCTCCCAGGCCCAGGGCCCATTCCTTGTCGCGCACGAGCAGCGGGTCGCGGGCGTTGACGGCCGGCTCCAGGTGCCGGTAGGTGGCCGGCAACGTGGCCGCCATGACCCTGGCGTGCACCATCCGGGCCACGTCGGCCGGCGACACGGCCGAGGGGCTGACGCGGTTGAGCAGGACCCGGACGTCAGCCTCGCGCCGCACGCCCAGCGTGTCCCAGGCGGAGAGCAGGCGGCGCAGCGAGCGCAGGCACAGCACGTCGGGCGTGGCCACGGCCACCACCTCGTCGGCCAGGTCGACGAGCGTGGCCTGCATCGGCGTGCAGTGCGACCCGGCGTCGACGATCACCAGCTCGTACTCGCTGCGCAGGACGCTGACGATCTGGCGGACGGCGACGAGGCTCACCGCCTCCACGTCGCGGACGTCGGCGGGGGTGAGCAGCAGGTGCAGGCCGCTCTCGTGGCTCACGACGGCGTCGGGGACGGTGAACGGCGACAGGTCGGCGGCGACCTTCGCCAGGTCGGCGATGCTGCGGCCCTGGCGGACGTCGAGCAGCCCCGTGACGTCGCCCTTCTCGAGGTCGAGGTCCACCAGGCAGACTCGCCGGCCGGGCTGGAGGCGGACGGCGTCGAGCGCCAGGTGCGTGGCGATGGTGGTGGCGCCGACGCCGCCCTTGCCGCCGGCGAACACGACCACGCTCCCCCGGCCGTCGTCGCCGACCGTGCCGGGGAGCAGGCGCTGCATCTGCTCCGCCCAGTCGGCGGCCCCGGCCAGGCGGGCGCGGATGTCGTCGTAGGAGACCGGGGCGGAGACGACGCCGCGCGCCCCCACCTCGAGCGCCCGGGCGAACACCTCGGGCTCGGGGCCGGCAGCGATCACGAGCACGGCACAGCCCGGGCGGCGGAAGCCGATGTCGCGGATGAGCGGCCACACGGGGTCGGGCCCGAGCTGGTCGTGGACGAAGACGACGCCCGGCTTCAGGCGGTCGACGGCGGTGGCCAGCTCCGACGTGGACGTCGCCACGTGGCCCACCTCGACGCCCTCGATCTCCGACAGCGTGGTGCGGAGCGAGGCGCTGAGGCCGGCGTCGGCCACGCCGAGCACGACGGCGGTCATCGACCGCCCTCGGGCACGGCCTCGCCGCCCAGGTCGCCGGCGTCGAACGTGCCCTTCTCGCCGGCCCGGTTGAGCGTGTCGTCGGTGGGCAGGCCGACCAGCCGCACCTCCTTGGCGAAGGCGCCGGCGTAGGTGACGGCCAGGGCGTCGTCGGGCTCGAGGGCGAGGGTGACGGGCAGCACCTGCCGCTCGGCGCTGATCTTGGTGGCGTCGTCGCCGGCCGAACGCGACTGCGTGCCGCCGACACTGACCACGCGGACGTTCCGCACCAGCACCCGGACCTGCTTGGGCAGGCCGGGCACGTCGCCGAACACGGCGTAGATGTCGACGCGGTTGCCGGGGGCGACCCGGCCGGCCAGCCCGGTGACGGCGTCGACGTCGATGGCGATCTCCCGTTCCGTGGGGCTCAGGTCGGACGCCGCGACGAGCATGTCGGTGCTGATCGTGGTGCCCTTGGCCACCCGGAAGCCGACCCGGCGACCGACCAGCTCGTCGCGGCGCACGAGGGCGGATCCCGACACCCACTGGCGGGGGATCTGCACGGCCACCAGGTTGGACTCCGACAGCGGCTGGTACGGGTCGATGGCCGACGCCGCCCGGTAGACGGTGACCCTGGGACCGACCTCGCGGTTCACCGACCCCACGTAGCCGACGACCCCGAGGAACACGACGGTGGCCAGCACCATCGACAGGACGAGGAACAGGGTGCCCCTGCGCTGGCGGGCGTTCAACTGCGATGTCCCACGGCCTCGGCGACGGTGGCGGCCGCATGGCAGAACGGGCATGCCGGCGTGGCCAGGCCGACCCGCAGGACGGGCAGGCGCCGAAGGGGACGTACGAGCCGTCGGCCGGGAACGGCACCCCGACCAGCTCCACCGCCCGGCGGGTGCCGTAGACGGCCCTGGCGTCGGCGACGGCCGGGACCGTGTGGACGGCGGTGGCTCCCGCTGCTGCTGCCGCCGCCGCGGCCACCTGGTCGGGGACGGTGCCGGCGACGAGGAGGGCGGGCCGGCGCTCGGCACCGGCGGGGGAAGGGGCCGGCGGGCGGCGGGTGGTGTGCACCTCGGCGCGCGGCCGGTGGGTGACGAGGAAGCTGGCGCCCGGCAGCCACGAGCGGGCGTGCTGGCGGAGGGTGGGCGTGGGGTCCTGGAGGCCGGCGACCGACCGGGTCCACGCCGCGGACCAGGTGCGCTCGAATTCGACGTCGAAGCGGTGGACGGCCAGGGCCGGACGGCGCTCGGCCCGGACGGCCTCGCCGGCGGCGACGGCGGCAGCCAGTGTGGCGGCGGGCACCGCCCGCCATGCCACCCGGAGGTCGGGCCAGCGGGCGGCGGCGAACGTGGCCTGGCGGCGGACCAAGTGGTGCTGGGCCCAGGTGCCGACCACCAGGACGAAGGCGCCCGGGTCGCCGGCCACCGCCTCGGCCAGCGCGAAGGGCCGCTCGGCGGCGAGCGGCCGCACGCCGTCGCCGGCCGCCTGCACGAGCGCGGCGGGCGACGCGGGGCTCAGCACATAGGCCTGCACGCCGTTCGCATCTGTCGACACCGACAGGGTTTCCCTCCTCGCCCGCACGGCGGGCTCTCGGTGGAATCGCGGCGATCGTAGGGGCGGAATTGGGTCCGGTCCAGTGTTCGTGGGCCCACGTCGGACCCAACCTTGGGCCCAGACGAAACGGAGTATTCCGATGAAACGTCAATTTCCTCTCTTGTGGTCGGGAGAAGAATCTCATTACCTTTGGCACCGCCCCGAAATGGCCCCGAAACGGCCTCGGACGGCCCCTAGGGTGGCGGGCAGCCACGACGGAAGGCACGCGATTGACGGGTCCAGAGCGCCGCCGCACCGCCCCACCGCCCCGATGACCGCGCCCGGGAGGGGCGCCCCGCTGCGCACGGCGATGTGGTCGCCGGGCAACGTCCGGTTCGTGTTCCGCTTCGGCGGCGTCATGGTGCTGCTGGGTGCCGCCGTGGTCCTCGTGGTGGCCTTCACGCCGTTCGGCCGGGGCCACCACGCCCCGATCGCCGTCCCGGCCGGCACACCCGCCCGGCTGCCCGCCCCCGCCGCCTTCGGCAGCGGCGAGGTCCTCTACGGCCGCTTCGAGGGTGACGACGTGCGCGACGGCGACCTCGGCTGCCGGGTCACCACCGCCTCGGGCTCGAAGGCGGGCGACCGGGTGTGGACGGTGTCGCCGCTGGACCGCCTCCGGGACCGCCGGATCGGCACGGAGGTCCTCGCCCCGCTGGCCACGGTGACCAAGGTCAGGGGTGGATGGCTGCTCACGTGCGACGGCCCGCTCGCCCGCTCGGCCCAGCCGCTCTTCCTGGCGCCGAATCCGAACCGGGTCGCCCCCGCACTCCTGCTGTTCGGCTGTGCGGTGGGCATGACGGTGCTGGGCCTGGCCGCCCTCGGCGTCTCGCGCCGCTACGGGCGCTCGCCGGCGTGGGCGGGGCGCCCCATGTGGCCCCCGCCGCCCGGCTGACGCTCACGACGCCGGCGCGGCCGTGACGATCCCCTCGGCGGCCGCCCACGCGGAAAGGTCGCGCCGCTCGACGGCGGCGGCCATGAGGTCGGGGAACCGGTCGGGCGTGCAGGCGAACGCCACGATGCCCAGGGCGGCCAGGGCGTGGGCCAGGTTGTGGTCGTACGCCGGCGCGCCGCGGTCGTCGAGGGCGAGGAGCGCCACCACCGTCACGCCGGCGTGCACCAGTGCACCGAGGCGGCGCACCAGCTCGTCGCGGTCGCCTCCTTCGAACAGGTCGCTCAGCAGCACCATCACGGTGTCGGCCGGCCGGGTGACCAGCCCCTGGCAGTAGGCCACCGCCCGGTTGATGTCGGTGCCGCCGCCGAGCTGGGTGGCGAAGAGCAGCTCCACCGGGTCGGCCAGCTTCTCGGTGAGGTCGACCACGGCCGTGTCGAACACGACGACGCTGGTGCGCAGCGACCGCATGGACCCGAGCACGGCGGCGAAGACGCTGGCGTACACCACCGACGACGCCATCGAGCCGCTCTGGTCCACGCAGAGCACGACCTCCCGCTCGACCGCGTGGTGGCGGCGGGCGAAGCCGACGAGGCGTTCGGGGATCACGGTGTTCCACGCGGGCTGGTAGTGCCGCAGGTTGGCCCGGATCGTGCGGTCCCAGTCGATGTCCGACGGCCGGGGCCGGCGGACGCGCGTGGCCCGGTCGAGCGCACCGCGCACGGCGCCGACGGTGCGCTGCCGGAAGCGGCGCTCCAGCTCCTCGACGACCTGGCGCACCACCGACCGAGCCGTCTCCCGGCTGTGGGCCGGGATGACGCTGCCGAGGGAGACGAGGGTGGCGACGAGCGACACGTCGGGCTGCACGGCGTCCAGCAGCTCGGGCTCGAGGAGCAGTTCGCGGAGCCCGAGGCGGTCCATGGCGTCCTGCTGGAGGACCCGCACCACCGAGGAGGGGAAGTAGGTGCGGATGTCGCCCAGCCAGCGGGCGACGCGGGGCGCGGAGCCCCCGAGCCCGGCCGACCGGGGCGCCGCCGGCTGGGCGCCGCCGCGGTCGCCCGCCCCGTACAGCGAGTCGAGGACGGCATCGCGGCCGGCGTCGGCGCCGTCGAGCGCCATCCCCGTCCCGTCGGCGTCGCCGCCGAGCACGAGGCGCCACCGGCGCAGGCGCTCGGTCATTCCCTGCCGCCCAGCAGGAGGCGCACGAGGGGGAGCACCGCCTCTGCTCGCTGCCGGTCGACCTCGCCCCCGGCCGCGTCGGGTGGCGCCTGCTCGCCCGGCGCCAGGCGCCGCACCGCCCGGCCGATCTGGTGGCGCTCCCCCGGCTCGAAGCGCGAGAACGACCGGCGCAGCAGCGGCAGCAGGTCGTCGAACACGGCGCCGTCCACCGTTGCCACCCACTCGTCGATCGCCGCCAGCAGGAACTGGTGGTGCACCAGCACCAGCCCGCTGCCGGCCAGCAGGCCCTCGACCCACGCCGCTCCCTGCCGCGGCTCCTCGCCTAGGGACAGGGCGGCGCTCAGCCGGCGGGCCACGTCGGCGGCCGCCAGCCGGCCGGCGTCGAAGAGCAGGCGGGCGACCCGGCCGGCGACGGCACCGTGCAGGCCCGGCTGGTCCACCAGGCGGCCCAGGGCGGCGGACCACTCGCCGCGCAGCTCGGCCCGTCCCAGGGTGGCGAGGGCGTCGGTCATGGCGGTGACCCGGGCGGCCATGTCGGCGGCGCTGTCGTCGTCCAGGCTGGCGCAGGCCGGCCCGATGCCGACGGCAGCCCGGGTGACCAGGCCGGCGATCACGCGGTCGAGGGCGGAGACGTCGGACTTCCGCACGCTCCCGTAGCGGAGGACCCGGGCGAGGGGCGGGACGGCGTCGAGCAGCTCGCCGGTGTCGGCGGCGACGGCCGCCCGGGCCGCCAGGGCGTCCATGACGGGCGGCACGGCGGCGCCCAGCTCGGCCAGCAGGCACTGCTCCACGAGCGCCGTGAGCGCCCCGACGGTGGGTGCGCCGGCCGCCAGCTCGGCGGCGCGGGCGGTGGCTGCCTCCTCCACGGTGGTGCCCCACCCGCCGGCCTCGATGACCGCCACCGACAGCTCCGGCTCCCACGCCAGCACCCAGGTCTCCCGGAACGTGCCGGTGCCCTGGCCGGGCCGGAAACTGCCCCAGGGCACGCCGAGGAGCCCCAGGCGGTGCAGCAGGTGGCTGCGGGCCAGGTCGTTCTCCTTGCGGAGGTCGAGGTCGACGACCCGCTCGGTGGGCTCGGGCCTGAGCCGGAGCCGCCGCTGGAGGGCGGCCAGGTCGGCGGCCAGCGGCACCATGGGCGTGTCGGGCGGCACCTGGCCGAGTTCCTCGCCCACCACGAGTTTGCGCTCCACCAGCGCGAGCGGCAGGTCGGAGCCGTGGGCCAGCACCGCCCGGGCGGCGTCGGTGCACTCGGCCAGGCCGGCCAGGGCGCGGCCCCGCAGGGTGGCGAGGGCCTCGGCCAGGCGCACCGCCTCCACCACCGACGCCGGGGCGGCGTCGAGGTTCTCGGCCCGCAGCAGGCGCGCCACCCGCGCCAGCCACCGTTCCACCGGTCGGTCGGGGGTGACGTACAGGTGCTGGTACCACCCCGGGGAGCGGACGCCGGCGCCGTAGCCGCTCGCCATGGCCAGCCGGGCGCTGGTCCACGGCACCCACGTCACCGCCACCTTCGTCCGCGGCAGGCGGGCCAGGAGCTCGGCGTCGGGGCGGGCGGGGCCCAGCTCGGCGAGGGCAGGGGCGTGCCAGGCACCGCACACGACGGCGACGCGCTCGCGCCCGTCCTTCACGGCGGCCCTGATCTGCTGGCGCATGGCCGCCTCCCGCCGCGCCTCCCTCCCCCGCACCGGCGGGCGGTCGGCGCGCAGGACGGCCATGGCCTCGGCGATGGCGTCCCACGGGCCCTCCTCCGGCGGCCGGTGCTCGACGACGTCCTCCCACCACCGCTCGGGGTCGTCGTAACCCGCCGCCTCGGCCAGCCGGCCGATCGGGTCCACCGGCGTCGCCTCCCGCTCGTCCTCGTCGCCCGGCTCCTCGGCCAGCCAGGCGGCGAGGGACAGGTCGATCATCCGCGGCTCCGCGCCGTGGTCGAGGGCATGGCGCACCGCCACCCATTCGGGCGACCAGACCGCCATGGGGTAGAAGACCGCCCGCCCGGGCCGGCCGGGGACGTAGCCGAGGAGCGCCACCGGCGGCCGCATGGCCGGGTCGGCGGCGAGGGACAGGACGGGCGCCGCCTCCGGCGGCCCCTCCACCAGCACGGCGTCCGGCCGCCACTCGTCGAGGGCGGCACCGAGGGCGCGGGCCGACCCCGGGCCGTGGTGCCGGATGCCGAAGACGCGGACGGCCACGGGTTCAGGTCAGCTCCCGGCAGGCGTCGTAGAGATCCGACCAGCCCGACCGCTCGCGCGCCACCGTCTCGAGGTACTCCTGCCACACCAGCCGGTCCTGCACGGGGTCCTTCACGACCGCGCCCACCAGCCCGGCGGCCACGTCGGGCGCCCGCAGCTCCCCGTCGCCGAAGTGGGCGGCCAGCGTGAGCCCGCTGGTGACCACCGAGATGGCCTCGGCCGTGCTGAGGGTGGACGACGGCGACTTCACCTTGGTGCGGCCGTCGACGGTGAGCCCCGACCGCAGCTCCCGGAACACCGTGACCACCCGGCGGATCTCGTCGAGGGCCGGGGTGGACGGCGGCAGCTCCAGGGCCCGGCCCATCTCGTCGACCCGCCGGCGCACGATCTCCACCTCCTCCTCCAGGTCGGCGGGCAGCGGGAGCACGACGGTGTTGAACCGCCGGCGCAGGGCCGACGACAGGTCGTTGACGCCCTTGTCGCGGTCGTTGGCGGTGGCGATCACGTTGAAGCCCTTGCGGGCCTGGACCTCCCGGCCCAGCTCCGGGATCGGCAGCACCTTCTCCGACAGGATGGTGATGAGGGCGTCCTGCACGTCGGAGGGGATCCGGGTCAGCTCCTCCAGCCGGGCGATGCGCCCCTCCTCCATGGCCCGCATCACCGGGCTCGGCACGAGGGCGGCCATGCTCGGGCCCTCGGCCAGCAGGCGGGCGTAGTTCCACCCGTAGCGGATCGCCTCTTCGGCGGTGCCCGATGTGCCCTGCACCAGCAGCGTGGAGTCGCCCGAGATGGCTGCCGCCAGGTGCTCGCTGACCCAGGTCTTGGCCGTGCCCGGGACGCCGAGGAGGAGCAGGCCCCGGTCGGTGGCCAGCGTGGTGACGGCGACCTCGACCAGCCGGCGGGGCCCCACGTACTTCGGGGTGACCAGCGTCCCGCCGACGGTGCCGCCCAGCAGGTAGGTGGTGACGGCCCACGGCGAAAGCCGCCAGCGCGGCGGGCGGGGCCGGTCGTCGGCCGCCTCCAGGGCGGCCAGCTCGGCGGCGAACTCCTGCTCGGCGTGGGCCCGCAGGACATCGGCGGGGGCGGCACGCGGGTCGGCGGGGGGCGGTGTCATCGGAGCTCCTCGGTGAGCAGGTGGCGGACGTGGGCCAGTGAGGCGAAGGCGGCGAGGGGCCGCTCCCACACCGCCCGGGCGGCGGCGGCCTCGTCGGGCGGCAGGGCCGCCAGCGCTCCGGCCACGCGGGCGGCGACGGCCGGGGCGGTGGCGGGGTCGAGGCAGAGGGCGAGGGCGCGGAGGTTGGCGCCGACGGCGACCGCATCGGCGTCCGGTTTGCGGGCGGCGAGCGCAGCCAGCGCGCCGGCGACGGCGCCGCTCACCGAGGCCGGCCACGACGGCCCGGACACGAGCAGGCCCATGCTCGCCCGCAGCCCGTGACGGGCGATGCGTTCCTCGGCGACCGCGCCACGCTCGGCCTCCGGCAGCACGGCGAGCAGCGCTGGCCAGCCCTCGGGGACGGCGCCGGCCCGGCACAGGGCCCGGGCCCAGTCGCGGTCCTGCTGGGCGGCGGCGGCCTCGGCCCACCCGGCCAGCAGCTCGCCGGCGCCGGCCGACTGGGCCAGCTCCACCAGCTCGGTGGGGGGCCGGCCGAGAGACACGACCCAGGCGGCCAGCGGCGAGCCCGCCACCAGCTGCCGGAACTCCTTCCCCCGCTCGATGCCGTCGCGTGCGGCGGTGTCGACCTCGGCCGGCCGGTCGACCACCAGCCGGCGGCGCGGCCATCCCTCGACGCGGACGCAGGGGACCGCCCGGGCCGCCAGGCGCGCCGCTCGGCGGCTCTCGGGCAGCCGGGCCAGGAGCCCGGCCGCCCGCCGGCGGACGTCCTTGCGGCGGTCGTCGAGGGCCGCCTCCAGCAGGGGCTCGTCGCCGGGCGTGAGCGACTCGGCCAGCAGGTCGAGGGCCCAGACGCGCACCGCCGCCGGCTCGTGGACCCAGGTCGTCTCGAGCAGGCCGCGGGCCCGGTCGGCGTCCAGCCGGCGCAGGCCCGCCAAGGCCACCCGCCGGCGCTCGTCGGAGCCCTCGGACCAGCGGCGCTCCAGCTCGTCCCAGCCGGCGCCGGTCCCCGACGGGATGTGCAGGGCCCACGACCACGCCTCGTTGCGCCGGGCCAGCCAGGCGCCCACCGGGCCGGCGAGGGCGGCCCCCGCCGGCCGGTCGCCGCCGGCCACCGCCTCGAACACCTCCGGGACCAGCTCGGCCGGCAGCCGCAGGCCGGCGGCGGACGCCCGCCCGAGCCACTCCGGCAGGAGGGCGGCGAGCGACCGGTCGGAGAGGATCGTGCGCAGGGTCGCCACCGCCCGGCTGCTCGGGAGCGGGCGGCTGTCGTCCGGTGCCGGCTCGGGAGCGGCCGCCTCGTCGGCGGCGACGGCCCAGCCCGCCTCCCGGTAGGCCGACAGGACGGTCGCCATCCCGAGCAGGTCGCCGGCCTGGGCCAGCGCCTCGCCCAGGGCGCCGCCCTCGGCGGTCGCCGGCACCGCCGCCCGCCCGGCACCGACCAGGGCGGCCGCCACCAGGTCGTCCCACCCGGTCGTCACAGGACGACCATCCGGTCGTGGGCCCAGGCGCCCAGGGGCCGCAGGCGGTCGCCGTCCCACTCCCCCGCGAGGGTGACCGGGTGGCCGGCCGACACGGCGAGCAGCCGCCAGGCGGCGTCGTCCTCCACGGCCATCGGGAGGCGGCGACCGCCCTCGTCGCGGACCGTCCAGCGGCCGGGTCGCCCGTCGGGAACGGCGCCGGCCAGGGACACGGGCCAGCGGTCGCACCACGGGTCGGCGGCAAGGGTGGCGCCCCTGGCGGCGGCCACCGCGCCCAGGTCTGGCCACGCCGGGGGCGGGCCGCCGGGGGCCGGCTCGCCGTGCTGGGCGGCGACCAGCACCCGCAGCGGCGCGCTGCCGGGGAACCGCGCCACCTCGGCGTCGAGCACGTTGCCGGGCCACAGCTCCCACGCGAAGGCGGCGCCCGGCCGGGCGAAGTCCACAACCACGCCGAGGCGCCCCGTGTCGAGGCCCCACAGCCAGGTCCGCTGGGCGCGGACCCGCTCCTCCTCGGTGACGGCGCGGGCCAGCACGTACCAGCGGTCGCGCTCGCGCCGGCTGGCCAGGACCTCCTCCGACGGCCACGGCCAGCCGGCGGCCGTGCGGAGGTCGGCCCGCACCGGCTCGGGGAGGGCCTCGAGGCGGCCCCACCCGGCGGCCAGCAGGTTGAGCCGGCCCACCTGGCCGAGCAGGCGCCCCGGCCAGCCCTCGCCGCTGCGCACCACGCCGGCCAGTCGGCGCACCCGCGACGCCGCCCCGGGCGCCTGGGCGTCCACCAGGCGGGCGCCCATGGCGTCCCAGTAGCCGTAGGGCTGGCTCTGGGCCCACCCGAGCCCGTGGTCGACGAGATCCCCGAGCCAGCGCCGCAGCTCCTCCATGCCCGCCGCGATCCGGCCCGAGCGCCGGGCCGCCCGGGCGGCGGCCGCCTCGGGATCGGCCGGCGCCGCCGGCGCCGGTGCCCCCGCCCGCTCGGCGTCGGCGACATCCTCCCCCGGTTCGGGCAGCGGGGCGGGCCCCGCCGCCTTCGCCGCCCGGCCCGCCAGCCACGCACCCACGTCGGCCGGCGGCGTGCCGCCGGGCACCGCCGGCGACGACTCGGCCCACAGCAGGAGCAGGGCCAGGGCGTGCTTGCACGGGAACTTCCGGCTCGGGCAGCTGCACCGGTAGCCCGGGCCCCACGTGTCGCAGGCCACCGCGTAGGGAGCCTTCCCGCTCCCCCGGCAGGCGCCCCAGGCCGCCCGGTCGTCGTGGCCGGCCCCCGACCAGGGGCCCGGGGTGGCCAGCTTGCGGGCGGCGGCCACCGAGGACCGGTCGGGCGCCAGCGCCTCCACCTGCTGCACGCTCGGCCGCGCCATGCCCGCCGTACCGTATCCGCCCTTCGGCCGGTGCCCTCGCAGTGTGACGCCCGTCACGCCGGGCCCGCCAATCGGGCCGCCGGCCCCAGTGGCTCGGGACCCCGGACCCGTGCGCCCTCGTGCCTGCGCATGGTCGACTCAGAGCCAGCCCCGACCGGAAAGGACCAGCGATGCCGGAGGCGACCATCACCCCCCTGGCCCGGCCCACCGCCGGCGCCGTCGTCCGCTTCGGCCTGGCCACGGGGGCGCTCGCCTTCGCCGCCACCATGGTCGTCGACATCATCGCCATCGAGGCCCTGTCGATCCCGTTCGCCCTCTGGGGCCGCACCGCCGCCGTCACCGCCGTCCTGCTCCTGGCGTCGCGCCGCTTCGGGCGCTCGCTCCCGCTCGGGGCGCTCGTCGCCGGCCTCGCCCTCGGCTACGCCGTCGACCTCTTCACATGGGAGGGGAAGGGCTACGCCGCCCAGCTCGTCGTGCCGTGGCCGGTCGCGGCCATGGTGGTCGACGCCGCCCTGTGGGTCGCCGTCGGCACGGCGGCAGCCCGCGCCAGCGCTTCGTGACGGGAACGGTGATGGGCGGGAGGCCGGGGATCTACCCACGCCGCCCAGGTAGAGGCCGCTCTGCTCCGCGTTGAGCGCCGCCGAGTCGACGGCGAACAGCACGTCGGTGGACAGCTCCAGCGAGACCTGCGCGGGCGCCTCGGCGACACCGAGCGGTCCTTGCCGGGCGCGGCGGCGACTGCCGCCGGGTCGATCCCCGGCCATCCCTTGCCGAGGACGATGTCCTCGGAGGCGTCGACGGCCGGGGGCAGGGGCCCGTCGCCGACGGGCATGTCGGCGACGGTGTTGCGGCCGATGGCGCGTTGACGTCGTAGAAGACGAACATGACGCCCGCGTCGCCCGGGGCGGAGTGGCTGCACAGGCAGCGGCCACCCTCCTCCTCCACCAGGGTGGTGGAGGCGTTCCCCCGGCCGTGTCGATGAGCGCCGGGCCGGCGAACGACTCGGTGGCCCGCCAACGGTCGGACATCGACAGACCCCCTTCCCGGCCGAACGACACCGGGCTGCCCACGAAGCCCTGCGACCAGTAGAGGACGGTGCCGCCCGGCACCCGGCGCACGGCGTGGACGATGAGCCGGGCCGGCGGCCGTTCGCTGTCCCCCGAGGGCGTGAACTCGAAGCTGGCGGCCACCGGGAGGTGTCTGGTGCCGGCCAGGCCGGCCGGCACCGCCGAGCCCGGATCGGGCGGCAGGAGAACGCCCAGGACCACGGCGGCGAGCGCGGCAGCACCCCACCGGTGCCGTCCGCCACTGTTTCGCTGCACCTATGTCGCGACCCGGTCCGGTGCGCCCACGGCCGCCCCCTAGGCTCGGGACGGTGAACCGCCTGGCCGCCGAGACGAGCCCGTACCTCCGCCAGCACAAGGACAACCCGGTGGACTGGTGGCCATGGGGCGACGGGGCGTTCGCCGAGGCCCGCCGGCGCGACGTGCCGGTCCTCCTCTCCGTCGGCTACTCGGCCTGCCACTGGTGCCACGTCATGGCCCACGAGTCGTTCGAGGACCCGGCCACGGCCGCCGTCATGAACGACCTGTTCGTCAACGTGAAGGTCGACCGCGAGGAGCGGCCCGACGTCGACGCCGTCTACATGGAGGCGGTGCAGACCATGACCGGCCAGGGGGGCTGGCCCATGACGGTGTTCCTCACCCCCGACCGGCACCCGTTCTTCGGCGGCACCTACTTCCCGAAGTCGGCGTGGGGCGGGCGGCCCGGCTTCGTCGACCTCCTCCAGGCCGTGCACCAGGCGTGGGGCGAGCGCCGCCACGACATCCTGGAGCAGGCCGAGCACCTCTCGTCGTCGATCGCCTCACGCTCGGGGGCGCTGGCCCACGGCGGGCCGGGCGAGATCGGCCCCGCTCTGCTCGACGCCGCCGTCGGCGCCCTGCGGTCGTCGTTCGACCCGGAGTGGGGCGGGTTCGGCCGGGCACCCAAGTTCCCCACGCCCACCAACGTCGAACTGGTCCTGCGGGCGTGGCGGCGCACCGGCGACGCGTCACTCCTCCCCGTCGTCACCACCACCCTCGACGCCATGGCGTCGGGCGGCATCTACGACCACGTGGGCGGCGGCTTCGCCCGGTACTCCGTCGACAACTTCTGGATGGTGCCGCACTTCGAGAAGATGCTCTACGACCAGGCCGGCCTGGTGCGGGCGTACCTGCACGCCTGGCAGGCCACCGGCGAGGCCCGCTACCGGCAGGTGGTGGAGGAGACGGTCGGCTACGTCCTGCGCGACCTGGGGGCGCCCGAGGGCGGCCTGTACTCGGCCGAGGACGCCGACTCCGAGGGCGAGGAGGGGAGGTTCTACGTGTGGCGCCACGACGACGTGGTGTCCGTCGGCGGCCGGGCGGCGGCCGAGTGGTACGGCACCACGCCGGCCGGCAACTTCGAGGGGGCCAACATCCTGCACCGCCCCGTGCGGGGCGACCTGGTCCGGCCCCCCGAGGTGGAGGAGGGCCGGGCCCGGCTGTTCGAGGCGCGCCAGCGGCGGGTCCGCCCGGGTCTCGACGACAAGGTCCTCACCGAGTGGAACGCCATGTTCCTGTCCGCCCTGGCCGAGGCGGCAGCCGCCCTCGGCCGGGAGGACTGGCTCGAGGCGGCCGTCGGGTCCGCCGAGTTCCTGCTCGAGTCGCTCCGCCGTGACGACGGCCGGTGGCTGCGGTCGTGGCAGCGCGAGGGGGGCGCCCGGCACCTGGCCTACGCCGTCGACCACGCCTGGCTGGTCGACGCCTTCACCCGCCTGGCCGAGGCCACCGGCGAGGCCCGCTGGATCGGCCACGCCCAGGCGGCCGCCCAGGCCCTGGTGTCGCTGTTCGCCGACCCCGACCGGGCCGGGTTCTTCACCGCCGGCCAGGACGCCGAGCAGCTGATCGTCCGCCAGAAGGACCTGTTCGACGGGGCCACGCCGTCGGCCAACGCGGTGGCGGCGGTGGCCCTGGAGCGCCTGGCCGCCCTCACCGGAGAGCGCCCGCTCGCCGAACGGGCGGAGGCGTTGCTCGAAGGCATGGCGCCGCTGCTCGACCAGCACCCCACCGCCTTCACCCACCTGCTGGCCGCCGCCGACCTCACCGTGCACGGGGTGAGCGAGGTGGTGGTCGCCGGCAAGCGGCCCGACCTGGTGGCCGCCGTGCAGCGGCGCTACGAGCCCGGCGTCGTGCTGGCCTGGGGCGAGCGCTACGACTCGCCGCTGTGGGAGGGGCGGGCCGACGGCCTGGCCTACGTGTGCCGCGACTTCGCCTGCCAGCTGCCGGCGTCCACGCCCGAGGAGCTCATCGCCCAGCTGGGCTGAGAGCAGGCACCATCCACCACTCGCGCCGTCGCGCCGTCCAGCATTGGTGCCCGTGGCCGTCACCATCGCTGGCCGAACTTCCCTGGCCGGCGAGGAGGTCGATGTCCTCCTTCTCGCCGGCGGGCAGCGGTGGTGCGCGGCCATCCATCTCGACACCGGCGCCCTCTTCAGCGCCCGGTGGGACGAGCCGGTCGAGGGGCTCGCGCCCATGCTGGTGGCCCGGGCCGTGGTCGCCGGCGACCAGGGCGACACCGACCCCGCCCGCCCCGACGAGCTGGTGCTCGACGGCCCGCCCCTGCCCCGCGGCCCGGCCAGCCGCCGGCGGGCCGAGAAGCTGCTGCGCCCGGTGCTGCACCCCGCCGGCGAGCACCTCCTCGGCTTCGCCGGCCCCGCCATCCCCTACTGGACCCTCGACGGCACCCGGCCCTCCGTCGCCGTCGTCGCCCCGTCGCCGGCACCCGTGGTCGCGGGCGGCCGCTGCCGCTTCCGCTGGCGCCACGTGCCGCACACTCTGCCCCTGCTCCCCCAGGCCCTGGACGGACCGCCCCGCCACGCCCGCCGCCTGGTCATCACGCTCTCGGCCCCCCGCCAGGGCTACTGCTACAAGGTCGTCGCCGGCCTCCTCTAAGCGCGCCCCGCCGGACTGACATGCGTTTCGCGGCGAACTTCACCCCGATCTGCATGTCAGTCCAAGCTGTCGCACCCCCTGGTCATGCTGGACGGCCATGAAGGCTCGAGAGGTGGACCGCCGAATGCGGCTGCTCGCCGAACGTCAGCATGGCGTCGTCGGCCGGGACCAGTTGCTGGCCGAGGGGATCGACCGCCAAGCGATCGGGTACCGCGTGGGCTCGCCCGACTGGGTTCTCGTCACCAGGCGGGTGCTGCGTCTGGTGGGCGCCCCCCGGACGCCCGAGCAGCGGGCGATGGCGGCCGCGCTCGACGCCGGAGGGGTGCTCTCGCACGCCGCCGCGGCGGCGGTGTGGGGGCTCCGGGGGTTCAAGCTCGATCGGCTCCACGTGAGCCGGCGGCGAGGAGTCACGACCAGGCGGAGCCGGCTTGCCCGCCTCCACGTGTCCCGGGTGCTCCCGGACCACCACTGCGCGGTCGAGCGGGGCATCCCCGTCACCACCCTCGCCCGAACCGTCGTCGACCTGGCCGCCACCGAGCACCCCAACCGGGTGGAGGTGGCTCTGCACGCCGCCCTCCGGCGTGGCATGCGCTGGGACGGGCTCGCCGAGGTGGTCGTCGAGCTCGATGCCACCGGCCGGCCGGGCATCGGCGTGGTGAAGCGGCTGGTCCAGCGGCACTACGGCCGGCCGGCGCTCGGCAGCGGGCTCGAGGCGCGCCTGCTGCGCGCCCTGCTCGACGCCGGGCTCCCCGAACCCCGGCGGCAGGTCGCCCTGGGCGACGGGTCACAGGCCGGCCAGGTCGACTTCTACTACGAAGACGCCGGCCTGGTGATCGAGGTCGACGGCGGCTGGTGCCACGAAACGCCGGCCGACGTCCGCCGCGACAAGCGCCGCACGGCTGAACTGGTAGCGGCCGGCTTTCGGGTCCTCTCGCTGTCGGAGGACCTGATCAGGGCCGACCCGGCCGAGGCGGCCCGGCTGGTGGCTGACGCCCGCCGCCGGACCCTCGGACTGGCATGCGATCCGCGGTGAATTCCACCGCGGTTTGCATGTCAGTGCGGCTAGCGGCCGATCTTGCCGGCGACCAGGTCCTCGGCCATGGCCCAGCCGAAGGCGATGAGGTAGTCGCCCCGCTCGCGGTCGAGGGGGGCGAGGAAGGCGGCCACGTCGGGGGCGATCGAGTCGGCCTTCAGGGCCTCGTGGTCGAGGACGCCGCAGGTGTTGCCGTCGCCGGTGACCACGAAGGTGCGGTCGTCGATGCGGCCCTCGGCACCGAAGCGCTTGGCCAGGCGCCGGCCCCAGGCCCGCTCCTCGCCGGTGGCCTTGTGGCCGGGGCGGGGGACGACGTCCTCCAGGCCCTTGAAGGACTCGAAGCCGGCGGCGTCGACGAACTTGGTGCCGATGAGCACGTCCTCGTCGGGAAAGGCCAGCAGGGCCCGGCGGTACTGGTCGGCCATCATCGCCTTGAGCACCGACGACCGCTTGGCGTTGCGCTTCACCGACGCCAGGCCGATGAGCAGGCACGGGGTGCCGCCGATGCGCTCGAGGGTGCAGAACGAGAAGCCGCACAGCTTGTCGTTGTCGTGGGCCTGGGTGATGAGCACCCACTCCTCACGCTGCTTGGACAGCAGGCCCACGTCGTAGTGAGCCGGTCCCTCGGCGCAGATGTCGGCCATTTCCGCCATCTCGGCGTCACCGAGTGCCGTGCAGTCCTTGGTGTCGACGTGGATCGCCATGCTGCGCAATCTCCCGTAAAACTCGGCCTTCGACCGCCCAGCCTAGTTCGTCGCTCGGATTGCCGAGTACACCGGGGACAGGGAGTGGTCAGGCGACCACTGCATTGGGGCCGAGGAGCACCCGGATCTCGGCCACCAGCCCGTTGCCGCTGTCGACGCGGAAGTCGTCGGCCAGCCGCAGCACCTTGTCGCCCACGTGGAGGAACACCGGCGACGGCCCCGGGTGGTCGACCAGGAGCTGCTTCAGCCTGGTGACCCGCTCCTCGCTGAGCGAGTGCACGGGCAGGGCGATGCGCAGCTCGGGATGGCCGCTGGCCGACAGCTCGGGCCTGGTGAGCTCCAGCACGGTGAGCTTGGGCTGGTCGTCGCGGGTGTCGAGGCGGCCCTTCACGCACACGATGGCGTCGTCCTCGAGCAGGTGGCCCAGCTCGTGCATCGTGCGGGGGAACACCCAGCACTCGATGGCGGACTCGAGGTCCTCGAGGAAGAAGGTGGCCATGAGGTCGCCCTTCTTCGTGTACTTGCGGTTGAGCCCGGTGATGACGCCGCCCACCTTGCGGATGTCGCCGTCGCGGAGCTCGCGCACCTCGGCGATGGTGGCCTCGGCGTGCCGGCGCAGCCCCGCCTCCACACCCAGCAGGGGGTGGTCGCTCACGTACAGCCCGAGCATCTCCTTCTCGAAGGCCAGCCGCTGCGACTTGTCGAACTCGGTGTCGGGGATGGAGAGCCTGGTGTCGTCGAACGCCGGCGGTTCGCCGGCGCCGGCGTCGACCGAGAACAGGCTCATGACGCCGAGGTCGCGCTCGCGCCGGCGGGCCAGGGTGCGGTCGATGACCTGCTCGAACACCAGGCACAGCCCCTTGCGCGGGTGGCCCATGGAGTCGAACGCGCCGGCCTTGATCAGCGACTCCACGGTGCGCTTGTTGAGCACCACGGGGTCGACCCGCTCGCAGAAGTCGTAGAAGTCGACGAACGCCCCGTTGGCCGACCGCTCGACGACGATGCGCTCGACCAGGCTCTCGCCCACGTTGCGCACCGCCGACAGCCCGAACGGGACGGTGTCGCCCTTGGCGCTGAAGTCGGACTCCGACACGTTGACGTCGGGCACCAGCACGGTGATGCCCATGGCCCGGCACTCGGCCAGGTACACCGCCGTCTTGTCCTTGTCGTCCTTCACCGACGTGAGGAGGGCGGCCAGGTAGGCGACCGGGTGGTGGGCCTTCAGCCAGGCCGTCTGGTAGGCCACCAGCCCGTAGCCGTAGGAGTGGCTCTTGTTGAAGGCGTAGTCGGCGAACGGCTCGATGACGTCGAACAGCTTGGTGCCGAGGGCGGCGCCGTAGCCCGTGCGGTCGCACCCCTCCACGAACTTCACCCGCTCCTTGGCGATGAGCTCGCGGATCTTCTTGCCGCACGCCTTGCGGAGGTTGTCGGCCTCCTCCAGCGAGTAGCCGGCGAAGCGCTGGGCCACCCGCATGACCTGCTCCTGGTAGATCATCAGGCCCTGGGTGTCGGCCAGCATCTCCTCGAGCTCGGGGTGCAGGCAGGTGACCGGCTTGCGGCCGTTCTTGCGGTCGGCGTAGTCGTTGTGCATGTTGGCCGCCATCGGGCCGGGCCGGTAGAGGGCGACCAGGGCGGCCACGTCGTCGAAGCTGGTGGGCGCCAGCGACCGCATCAGCGTGCGCATGGGGCCGCCCTCCAGCTGGAACACGCCGATGGAGCGGCCCAGCCGGAGCAGCTCCAGGGTGGGCTCGTCGTCGAGGGGGACGCCGTCGATGTCGGGCCGGGTGCCGGTGGCCTCCTCGATGATGTCGAGGGTGCGCTCGATGACGCTCAGGTTGCGCAGCCCGAGGAAGTCCATCTTCAAAAGGCCCAGCTCCTCGACCCCGTGCATCTCGTACTGGGTGACGATGGGCGCGTCGGCCGGGTCGCCGCCGGGGTCGGGCTTGCGCTGGATGGGCAGGTACTCGGTGAGGGCCTCGTCGGTGATGACCACGGCGGCGGCGTGGATGCCGTCCTGGCGGCGCAGTCCCTCCAGCCCCTTGGCCACGTCGATCACCTTGCGGGCGTCGGGGTCGGCGTCGTACATGGCCCGCAGGTCGGCCGCCATCTTGTAGCCGTCGGCGTACTTGGGGTCGGGCTCCAGGCAGGCGCCGAGCGGCGTGTCGCGGCCCATGATGAGCGGCGGCATGGCCTTGGCCACCTTGTCGCCCACCGCGTAGGGGTAGCCGAGGACGCGGGCGGCGTCGCGCACCGCGGCCCGGGCCTTGATGGTGGAGAAGGTGACGACGTTGGCGACGTGGTCGGACCCGTAGCGCTCGGCCGCGTAGCGGATCATCTCGCCGCGGTAGCGCTCGTCGAAGTCCATGTCGATGTCGGGCATCTGCTTGCGGCCCGGGTTGAGGAAGCGCTCGAACAGCAGGTCGTAGCGGATGGGGTCGAGGTCGACGATGCGCAGGCAGTACGCCACGCAGCAGCCGGCCGCCGACCCCCGGCCCGGCCCCACCCGGATGCCCCGGTCCTTGGCGTGGCGGATCAGGTCCCAGACGACGAGGAAGTACGCCGAGAAGCCCATCTCCGAGATGACGTTCAGCTCGTACTCCAGCCGCTCCACCACCGCCGCCGGCAGCTCGCTCCCGTAGCGCTCCCGGGCGCCGGCGAGGGCCAGGTGGCGCAGGTAGGCGTCGTCGCCGTCGAAGCCCTCCGGCAGGGGGAAGCGGGGCAGCCGGGGGTTGCCGAACTCGATCTCCACCCGGGCCCGCTCGGCGATGAGCAGGGTGTTGTCGCACGCCTCGGGGACCTCGGCGAACAGCGACCGCATCTCGGCCGCCGTCTTCAGGTAGTGCTCGTCGCCGTCGAACTTGAAGCGGTTCTCGTCGGCGAGGGTGGCACCCGTCTGCACGCAGAGGAGGGCGTCGTGGGCGACGGCATCCTCCCGGCGGGTGTAGTGGCTGTCGTTGGTGGCCAGCAGCGGAGCGCCGATGGCCCGGGCGATCTCGACCAGCTGCGGGTTGGTCTTGTGCTGCTTGGCCAGCCCGTGGTCCTGGACCTCGACGAACAGGCCGTCGCGGCCGAAGATGTCCTGGAGGCGGCCGGCCAGCTTCTTGGCCCCCTCGAAGTCGCCCCGCAGCAGGGCCTGGAGGACGACGCCGCCGAGGCAGCCGGTGGTGGCGACGACGCCCTCGTGGTACTGCTCCAGCAGCTCCCAGTCGAGGCGGGGCTTGTAGTAGTACCCCTCGAGGTAGGCGGCGCTGGAGAGCTTCAGGAGGTTCCGGTAGCCCTGGGTGGTCTCGGCCAGCAGGGTGAGGTGGTAGTAGAGCTTGTCGCCCTCGCCGTCCTCGCCGCCGCCGTCGTCGACCCGGCCCCGGCGCACCGGCCGCTCGTGGCGGCTCTCGCCGGCCATGTAGGCCTCGGTGCCGATCACCGGCGTGACGCCGGCGGCCCGCGCCGCCTTGTAGAAGTCGAGGACGCCGTACATGTTGCCGTGGTCGGTGATGCCGATGGCCGGTTGGCCGTCGGCTGCGGCGGCGGCGATCACCTCCTTCACCCGTGCCGCTCCGTCGAGCATGGAGAACTCGGTGTGCACGTGGAGATGAGAGAACGAGGCCGCCACGGACCGCTCCGCTTTCCTCAGGCTCTCCACAACCCCTGTGGAGAACTACAGACGTGTGATTCTCCGACCTTACCCCCGTGCCGCCCCGGGGGAAAGGCCCTAGAGGTACCCGGGCGGGCGCAGGTTCCCGGACATGCGGCGGTCGGCGCCCGCTGGGAGCCCCCGCCGGTCGTCGATCTGGGCCCGGGCCGCCATCTGCTGGGCGAACACGGTGGCCTGGATGCCGTGGAAGAGCCCGTCCAGCCACCCGACCAGCTGGGCCTGGGCGATGCGCAGCTCCGGCTCGGTGGGCGTCTCCGTCTCGGCGAAGGGCAGGGTGACCCGGGCCAGCTCGTCCTGGAGGTCGGACGACATGCTGGTGGCCAGTTCCTCCACCGACGTCTTGTAGATCTCGCGGAGGCGGGCCCGCCCCGGCTCGTCGAGCGGCGCCTGGCGGACCTCCTCGAGCAGCGTCTTGATCATCGAGGCGATCCGCATCACCTTGGCGGGGTGCTCGACCGTCTCGTTGGGTTCGCCGTCCTCCCCCGCGGCCAGCACGATGGCCTCGTCCACCGGAGCGGGCGGGGCCGCAGCGACGTCGTCGGTCTGGTCGTCGTCGGGCATCATCAGTTCATCCTTCCCCGGAGACCCCGGCTGACGCCAGGAGCGGGACGAGTGCCTCGGCCGTGGTGAGCGACCCGTGCCGGCACACCAGGCTGCGCTCGCCGGTGTCGCCAGGGTCGAGGAAGGCGACGGGGGCGAAGGGGACGATGGCCACGTCGCCCAGCCGCTCCGCCACCTGCGGCGTCAGTGCCTCTCCCAGCCAGCCGCCCTCGACGACCTCGTCCCTGGTACGCACCCACGCCACGCCGTCGTAGAGGCGGTGGCAGGCGGCCGCCAGCCGATCGGCGGCGCCGGGGCAGGCGTGGAGCCAGCGGAACCGCCCCTCGCCGGACATGAAGTCGACGTCGGCGGCCACCGCCGCCGGCAGCTCGACCGGCTTGGCGTCGACCTGCACCTGGCCGTGGTCGGAGGTGACGAGGAGGGCGGCGCCGGCCGGCAGGGCGGCGATGAGATCGCCCACCAGGCGGTCGGCGGCCACCACCTCGGCGTCGTAGTAGTCGCCGAACCCCCGCTCGTGGGCGGTCTTGTCGATCCCGTCGTAGTACGCGCACACCAGGGGTTCGCCGGCCTCGAGCTGCCGGCGCACCCCCACCACCAGGGCCGAGGGCAGGCGCCAGCCGTGCAGGCGGGTACCGGGCAGGTGGGCGCGGGTGAAGCCGGTGCCGGCGAACTCGGCCCTCGTGACCACGGGCGGCTTGGTGCCGGCGAACGCCTCGCACGGCTGGAACTCCTCGGGGAGGACCCGGGTCCGGGCGTCGCCGGCGGCCGTGGTCCAGCGCAGCACGTTGAGGACGTCCCGGCGCCCGACCCGCACCCGGTAGCCCACCACACCGTGCTCGGCCGGCGGGCGCCCCGTGGTGATCGACGTGAGGGCGGTGGCGGTGGTGGTGGGCGCCACCGACGTGATGGGGCCGCCGGCCAGACCGGACAGCGCCGGCGCGAGGGCGGTCCGCTCCTGCAGCTGCTCCCATCCCAGGCCGTCGAGCACGAACAGGACCACCTGGTCGGCGTCCCTGACCGGCGCCGGCATCCAGTCCCGGGCCGCCCGGTCCGGGTCGAGCAGCGACGGCACCACGGAGGTGAGGCACGGCCCCCCGTAGGCGGGCACGACCGGGTCGGGTCGGGTCGCCGGCATCCCGGCACCCTACCGAGTGGGGCGCCCCGTCCGTTTCCGAGGCGCCGGCGGCCCGTACCATGGGCGCGTGAAGGTGTCGACGAGGGGCGATTATGCCAGCCGGGCGCTGCTCTCCCTCGCCCTGCACGCCGGCGGCGGCCACCCGACCTCCGTGCGCGACGTGGCCGAGCGCACCGGCCTCCCCCAGCCCTACCTGGAGCAGATCCTGCTGGCCCTGAAGGGCGCCGGCCTGGTGCGGTCGAAGCGGGGGGTGGGCGGCGGCTACGTGCTGGCCCGCGACCCCGGCGAGATCACCCTGGGCGAGATCGTCAGCGCCGTCGACGGCCCCATCGTGGCCGGCGACTTCGGCCAGCCCCACCAGAACGGCGCGTGCGACCACGAGGGCCAGTGCGTGCTGCTGGCGGTGTGGGCCGAGGTCGGCAGGCACATGCGCTCCCACCTCGACTCGTTCACCCTGGCCGACATGGTGCGCACCGCCCGGGGCGGTGCCGACGAGCCCGTCCCCACCCTCGAGTGAAGAGCGTGCGGAAACCGCACGCTATGTACTCGAGAAGCGGCTGAGCACCGCCGCCAGGTCGTCGGGAAGGGGCGAGTCGAACGCCAGGCGCTCGCCGGAGCGGGGGTGGTCGAAGGCCAGGTGGGCGGCATGCAGGAACGGGCGGGGGGCGAGGCGGGCGGACCGGTCGCCGCCGTACCGGCCGTCGCCCAGCAGCGGGTGGCCGATGGCGGCCAGGTGGACCCGGATCTGGTGGGTGCGGCCGGTCTCAAGCTGGCAGCGCAGCAGGGTCGCCGGCGCCGGCAGCCCGAAGCGCTCCACCACCTCGTACCGGGTGCGGGCCTGGCGGCCGCGGGCCGTCACCGCCATGCGGGTGGGGTCCGTCTCGGCCCGGCCCACGGGGGCGTCCACCACGCCGGCCGGTGCCTCCACCGTGCCCCACACCAGGGTCAGGTACCGCCGGCCCACCGTGCGGGCCTTGAGCTGGGCGGTGAGCGACCGGTACGCCTCCGCCGTCCGGGCCACGACCAGCAGGCCCGACGTGCCCTTGTCCAGCCGGTGGACGATGCCCGGGCGGTCGGGCTGGCCCACGCCGGCCAGGTCGGGGAAGCGGGCCAGCAGGCCGGCGACCAGCGTGCCGGCAGCGTGGCCGGCGCCGGGGTGGACGACCACGCCGGCCGCCTTGTCGACCACGACCACGTCGTCGTCGGCGTAGGCGACGGCCACCTCGACGGCCGCCTCGGCCGCCGGCCCGGCCTGCTCCCGGGCGGCCGGCACGTCCACCTCCAGGTCGTCGCCGGCCGCCACCCGCCGGCTGCGGGCGCCCACCGCCCGGCCGCCGATGCGGACGCCGCCGGCGTCGACCAGGGCGGCCACGTCGGAGCGGGGCAGCCCGGTGAGCAGGGCCACCACCCGGTCCACCCGCTCCCCGGCGAGGGCGGCGGGAACGAGCTCCTTCATGCGTCCGGCGTGGCCGCAGCCCGCCGGTCGTGGCGCCAGGACGTGAGGATCAGCAGCACGGCGCCGCACGTGATGGCGGCGTCGGCCACGTTGAACACCGGCCACCACTGGAGGTCGACGAAGTCGATCACCGCACCGCCGTGGTGGCGCACCAGCCGGTCGGCCAGGTTGCCGCAGGCCCCGCCGAGGACGAGGCCGAGGCCCACGGCAGCCGCCATGGTGGTGGTCGACGAGCGCCAGAAGCCGGCCAGCAGCACCACCAGCACGACGGCGACGACGACGAGGAGGGGCGCCAACCCCTGGCCGAGGCCGAAGGCAGCCCCCGAGTTGAACGAGAGGTTGAGGCGGAGGGTCCAGACCACGGGCCGGGGGCCGTCGGCGAGGGCGCGCAGCGCCCAGGTCTTGGCCAGCTGGTCGAGCACGACCACCGCCGCCGCCGTGGCGCCGGCCACGAGCAGGCGGCGGGCGGGCGTCAACGGCGGGAAAGGCCTCCGCTCTTGCACCCGACGCAGAGCCGGGCCTGGGGCAGGGCCTTGAGGCGGGCCTTCGGGATGGGCTGGCCGCACCCCTCGCAGATGCCGTAGGTGCCGGCGCCGATCTTGGCGATGGCGTGGTCGATCTCGTCGACCGCCGCCCGGGCCTGGGCTGAGAGGGCCAGATCGCGCTCCCGGTCGATGTTGGCCGTGCCACCCTCGCCCGACTCGTCGTCGAACTGGATGTCGCCGGGCTCCATCTCCTGGGCCATCTGGTCGGCCTGGGCCTTGAGGTCGGCGGCCTGGGTCTCGTAGGTGGCCCGCTCCTCCTCGAGCAGCGCCAGCTGCTCCTGGAGGAACTTGTCGACCGGCGCCTTGGCCTTCACCGGCGCCTTCTTGGCGACCGCCTTCGCCTTGACCGGCACCTTCGCCTTTTCGGCGGCCGGTGTGGCCTTCTTCGCCGGTTCCTTGGCGGCGTCGACTGCTTTGGCGGCTCTGGGCAACGGCGGACACTCCGGAATCGGGGAGAGGGGACGCTACCATCCCCCTCCGGCCTGCGGAAATAGCGCGCTAACGAACGCCGCCGCCCCTTCGTCCATTCCCGGGGCGGCCCGGCACCTGCTGGGAGGCCTCCATGGCGGCCGTCAGGAGCCGGCGCACGTCGTCGGCGTCCACGCCCGTCACCCGCACCCGCTTGGAACGGCTCGACGGCCCGCTCACCAGCTCGACCTGGCCGGCGGCGACGCCGAGGGTGGTGGCGACCAGGGCGACCACCGCCTCGTTGGCCCGACCCCGCTCGGGCGGGGCGGCCACCCGCACCTTGAGGGCGTCGCCGTAGCGGCCGGTGACGGCGGTGCGGCCGGCGCCCGGCTGGACGTGCAGGCGCAGCACGACCGCGCCCTCGTCGTCGACGTCGAACGGGTCACCGGCCATGGGCTTGCCAAGGTAGTTCGTAGAGTGGGGGGCGATGCCGCCGTACCCCGACGTCCCCCGCCAGCCCGACCTGCCGGGCCTCGAGCAGCGCATCCTCGACTTCTGGGCCGAGGACGACACGTTCCGGGCGTCGGTCGAGCAGCGGGCGGCCGGCGACAACGAGTTCGTGTTCTACGACGGCCCCCCCTTCGCCAACGGGCTCCCCCACTACGGCCACCTGCTCACGGGCTACGTGAAGGACGCCGTCCCCCGCTACCACACCATGAAGGGCCGCCGGGTGGAGCGCCGCTTCGGGTGGGACTGCCACGGCCTGCCGGCCGAGATGGAGGCCGAGAAGGAGCTGGGCATCAGCGGCCACGTCGACATCACCCGCTACGGCATCGACCGCTTCAACGAGGCGTGCCACACCTCGGTGCTGCGCTACACGCGCGAGTGGCAGGCCTACGTCACCCGCCAGGCCCGCTGGGTCGACTTCGACCACGACTACAAGACGCTCGACCTCACCTACATGGAGAGCGTCCTGTGGGCGTTCAAGCAGCTGTGGGAGAAGGGGCTGATCTACGAGGGCTACAAGGTGCTCCCCTACTGCTGGGAGTGCGAGACACCGCTGTCCAACTTCGAGACCCGCCTCGACGACGCCTACCGCCCGCGGGTCGACCCGGCGGTCACCGTACGGTTCCGCCTCGACACCGGCGAGGACCTCCTGGTGTGGACCACCACGCCCTGGACCCTGCCGTCCAACCTGGCCCTCGCCGTGGGGCCGGACATCGACTACTCGGTGTTCGAGGAGGAGGGCGGCCGCCGCGTGCTGGTGGGCGCCGCCACCGCCGGCCGCTACGACGCCGAACTCGCAGGCGCCACGCCGGCCGGCACGGTGAAGGGTGCCGACCTCGTCGGCCGGGGCTACACGCCGCTGTTCCCGTTCTTCTCGGACACGCCCAACGCCTTCCGGGTGCTGGGCGCCGACTTCGTGAGCACCGAGGAGGGCACCGGCACCGTCCACATCGCCCCCGGCTTCGGCGAGGACGACCAGCGGGTGTGCGAGACCAACGGCATCCCGCTCGTGGTGCCGGTCGACATCCACGCCCGCTTCACCGCCGAGGTGCCGCCCTACGAGGGGCTCCAGGTGTTCGACGCCAACCACCGCATCGTGGCCGACCTGGCGGCCGCCGGCGCCCTGGTGCAGGAGGAGCGCTACGAGCACAGCTACCCGCACTGCTGGCGCACCGACACGCCGCTCGTCTACCGGGCCATCAGCTCGTGGTTCGTCGAGGTCACGGCCATCAAGCAGCGGGCCCTCGAGCTGAACCAGGACATCACCTGGGTTCCCGAGCACATCCGCGACGGCGCCTTCGGGAAGTGGCTGGAGAACGCCCGCGACTGGTCCATCAGCCGCAACCGGTTCTGGGGCTCTCCCATCCCGGTGTGGAAGAGCGACGACCCCGCCTTCCCGCGCGTCGACGTGTACGGGAGCCTCGACGAGCTGGAGCGCGACTTCGGCGTGCGCCCCGGCGACCTCCACCGCCCGGCCATCGACAACCTCAGCCGCCCCAACCCCGACGACCCGTCGGGGAAGGCCACCATGCGGCGGGTGGAGGAGGTCCTCGACTGCTGGTTCGAGTCGGGCTCCATGCCCTACGCCCAGGTGCACTACCCGTTCGACAAGCAGGAGTGGTTCGACTCCCACTTCCCCGCCGACTTCATCGTGGAGTACGTGGGCCAGACGAGGGCGTGGTTCTACAACCTGCACGTGCTGGCCACCGCCCTGTTCGACAAGGCGCCGTTCCGGGCCTGCGTCGTGCACGGCGTGATCCTGGGTGACGACGGGCGCAAGGCCTCGAAGCGCCTGCGCAACTACGTCGACCCCGAGGAGATGTTCGCCACCTACGGGGCCGACGCCGTGCGCTGGTTCCTGCTGTCGTCGCCCGTGCTGCGCGGCCAGGACCTGATCTTCACCCGCAGCGGCGTGGAGGAGGCGGTGCGCCAGGTCCTCCACCCGGTGTGGAACGCCTGGCACTTCTTCGCTCTCTACGCCAACACCGAGCACCGGCAGGCGGCTTTCCGCGCCGACGCGCCCGGCGTGCTCGACCGCTACGCCCTGGCCAAGTCCCGCCAGCTGGTCGACGACGTCACCGCCCGCATGGACGCCTACGACATCGCCGGCGCCTGCGCCGCCATCACGTCGTTCCTCGACGCCCTCACCAACTGGTACATCCGCCGCTCCCGCGACCGGTTCTGGGCCGGCGACGCCGACGCCTTCGACACCCTGGCCACCGTGCTGGAGGTGCTCACCAAGACGGCCGCCCCCCTGCTGCCGATGCTCTGCGAGGACGTTTTCCGGGGCCTCACCGGCCGGCGCAGCGTCCACCTGGAGGACTGGGTCGACGGCGGCTCGCTGCCGGCCGACGCCGGCCTGGTGGCGGCCATGGACCGCGTCCGCGAGGTGTGCTCGGCGGCCCACGCCATCCGCAAGGCGGGCGGCCTGCGGGCCCGCCTGCCCCTCGCCTCGCTCACCGTCGCCGCCGCCGACGCCGCCGTCCTCGAGCCCTACCGCTCCCTCATCGCCGACGAGCTGAACGTGAAGGACGTGCTCCTCACCACCGACGTGGGCGCGGTGGGCGAACTGCGCCTCCAGGTGGTGCCGGCCGTGCTCGGACCCCGCGTCGGCGCCGAGGTGCAGAAGATCATCCGGGCCGTGCGCGAGGGCCGGTGGGAGCGCACGTCCTCGGGCGCCGTCGAGGTCGCCGGCCGGGTGCTGGCGGACGACGAGTACACGCTCCGGCTGGTGCCGCGCGACGAGGCCACCGCCCGGGCCCTCCCCGGCACCGGCGGCATCGTGGCCCTCGACGTGGTGCTCACCCCCGAGCTGGAGGCCGAGGGCCTGGCGCGCGACGTGGTGCGCCTCGGGAACCAGGCCCGCAAGGACGCCGGGCTGCACGTGTCCGACCGCATCGGCATGGTGCTCGGCGCGCCCGAGGATGTGGCCGCCGCCGTCGAGACCCACCGCGACGAGGTCATGGCCCAGACGCTGGCCGTCGACCTGGTGGTGCTCGTCCTGCCCGCCGGCGGGGACGGCGTCGCCTACGCCCTCGCCGACGGCCGGGCCGTGCACATCGCCGTCGAGCGCACCGCCCCGGCCGGCGTCTGACGCTCTTTGGACGTAGACGGCCGCCTGCCGGTCGTCGACGTCCGACGTCGCGACGGAGCGGCGGGGCCGACCCCGCCGCTCGACCGCCTAGACCTTCTTGGCCGCCGGTGCCTTCTTGGCAGGCGTGGCCTTCTTGGCGGGCGCCTTGGTTGCGGCCGGCGCCTTGGTGGGGGCCGGCGCCTTGGTGGCGGCCGTCTTCCTGGCGGCGGGCGCCTTCGCCGGCGCCGCCTTGGCTGGTGCGGGCGCCTTCGCGGCCGCCGGCGTCTTGGCCGCTGCCGTCTTCCTGGGCGCCGGCGCCTTGGCCGGTGCCCCCGCCGCAGCGGTCGCCTTCTTGGCCGCCGGGGCCTTCGTGGCCGGGGCCTTGGCGGCGGCCGTCTTCCTGGCCGGCGTTGCCTTGGCCGGCGCCGGCGCCGGAGCCGGGGTGGCCGCCTTCACGACGGCCGCCTTCTTGGCCGGAGCCTTCTTCGCCGCCGGGGCCTTGGTGACCGGGGCCTTCTTGGCCGGCGCCTTCTTGGCCGCAGGAGCAGGCGCGGGTGCCGGCGCAGGTGCCCCCTCCTCGACCTCCTCGAACATGTCGTCGATGTAGTCGAGGATCTCGGCGCGGTTCTGGCCGCCCTCCTCGCGGGCGGCCACCATGTCGAGCTCCTCGTCCTCGAGGTCGTCGAGGACGGCGATGATCTGGTCGACCGACAGCGAGTCGTAGTTGGCGATGGGGAAGCCGTCGGGCTCGGCCGGCGGGGCGAACTCGTCGTCGGCCGCCGCCGGGAACTCCTCCGGCGCGCCACCCTCCTCCTCCTCGAGGGGCAGCTCGGCCTCCATCTCGTCGATGCGCTCGACCACCCGGCGCAGCACGGTGGCCCGGTTCTTGGTGCGCTCCTCGCGCTCCTGCACCATGTCGAGCTCGTCGAGGTCGAGCTCGGGCAGGCGGTCGATGATCTGGCTGGACCGCATCGAGTCGTAGCCGGGGATCGGGAAGTCCTCGTCGCCGGGCGGCACTGCCGTCGCAGTGGCCGCAGAAGCTGCCGCTGCTGCCGGTGCGGCAGCCGGCTCGCGGCGCGGCGCCGCCGGTTCCGGCCGGCGCACGGGTGGGGGCGGGGGCGGCGGGGGGGGAGGCGGAGGCGGAGGAGGCGGCGCTGCCTCGAACGTGGGGGCCGGCGTGTACGCCGGCACCGGCGGCGGCGTGGGGGCCGGCGGCGCCGTGGGGGTCCAAGAGCCTGGCGAGATCGGCCCGGCCGCCGCCGTGGTGGTACCGCTGTCGCGGCGCGCCATCCGGGAGAAGACAACCAGGACGACGCCAGCGAGGACGCTGCAGCCGATGGAGAGGTAGATCGGTCCGAGTGAGTTGCTGACGAAGCCGATCACCAAGGCGATAGCTCCGATCACCACCAGACCGATAGTCACGAGAAGCAACACGAAGCCACCATCCGGGTCGTCGACGGGGGGACGCCGGGCATCCTAGACAGCGGGGCGGCAACGGCGCGCCGCCCCGTGGTTCACGAGCGGCGACGCCAGAAGCCCGAGGAGTCGCTCTCGTCGCTGCGGTCGATCACCTCGGCCAGCAGGTCGCGGTCGTACTGCTCGCCGGCGTGGTCGTCGTCGCGATCGTCATACGCAGGTGCCGCAGGCATTTCGGCGCCGGCCGCCGACGCGTACGGCACCGGCTCGGGCGCGTAGTCGCCGCGCTGGCCGGGGTACTCCGTGCGGCCGTACTCCGCTGCCGCGTAGCCGCTCGGGGGCGGCGGCGCGGGAGCGGGCCGCGGCGGGAGCTGAAGGGCGGCATCGAGGTTGGCCGAGGCCTCGGCCAGCACCGCCTTGGCCCGCTCCCGGTGCTCGTCGAGGTAGCGGCTCAGCCGCTCCACGTCCTCGTCGAGCTGGCGCTTGGTGGCCTCGAGCCGCGCCACGTCGGCGCGGACCTGCGCCTGCGAATCCTCGAGGAGGCGCCGCGACTCCTCCTCCGCTTCGGCCCGCATGGCGGCCGCCTCGGTCTCGGCCGACTCCAACATCCTGGCGGCCTGGTCCCGGCCCTCCTGCACCGCGAGGTCGGCGGTGCGCTGGGCGAGGACCAGCGTGCGGCGCAGCGCCTCGTCGTCCTCGCGCGTCGAGCCGGCCGCCGCCTCCGCCCGCACGGCCCGGTCGTTGGCCAGGCGGAGGCGCTCCTGCATGATCTCGAACGCGGCGGCTACCCGCTCGAGGAACTCGTCGACGTCGTCCTGGTGGTAGCCCCGGAGCTTCTCCCGGAACTCGACCTGCCGGATGGTCTGCGGGGAGACATCCACATGGCCATGCTACCGGCGCGCGCTGCGCCGGTGGGCCATCGTCAGCAGATGGCGCCGCGGATCACGATGATGCCGATGGTGACGATCATGGGCGACAGGTCGAGCCCCATGCCGCCCATGCCCACGGGCGGCAACACCCGCCGGATGGGACCGAGCACCGGCTCCGTGACGGCGTAGAGGATGGAGTACACCTTCGCCATCGGCGACTCGGGCGCGATGGGGAACCAGCTCAGGATGATCCGCGCGAACAGCACGAGGATGTACAGGCCCAGCAGGCTGCAGACGATGTTCACTGGCGGTACAGGCCCCGCTCCTGAAGCCGCCGCTTCTCCTCGGCCGAGACCTCCACGTTGTTCGGCGTGAGCAGGAACACATGGTCGGCGACCTTGTCCATCGACCCGCCGAGGGCGTAGGCGGCGCCACTGCAGAAATCGATCATGCGCCGCTCGAGCTCGCGGTCCGCCGCCTGGAGGTTCACGATCACCGGCTGGCTGCCGCGCAGGCGGTCGCCGATCTCCTTGGCGTCGGGGAACTGCTCGGGCGCCACCACGTGGACCTTGGCGCTCTGGGCCTGCGGGACCGGCCGTACGACCGACGGACGAGGCGTGACGGACGACACGGTGGCGACCCCTTCGTGAGCCGCCGGCTCGCGCGGCAGCGTGCGGATGCTGTTGGTGGGCGCCTCGTACGCCGGCTCGGGGGCGTAGGTGCGGGCCGGGCGGGCGGGGGCCGGGGCGGGGACGTCCTCGTACGAGGCGTCGTAGTCGTCGTAGTCGTCGTCGACGAGGCCCAGGTAGACCATCGCTTTCCGCAACATCCCAGGCATTCACTGCCTCCTTCGACCGAACACTACCCTCGCCGCCCTTCAGGATCGGGGACCGGCCGGGGCCCGAACAGCAGCCGGCCGACCCGCACCATCGTGGCGCCTTCCTCCACTGCGACCTGCAGATCGCCGGACATCCCCATGGACAGCTCCGGCAGGCCGAGCCCCGTCCCGAGACGGGCCAGCCGCCGGAACTGAGCGCGCGGATCCTCGATGCCGGCCACGGCCATCAGGCCCCGCACGTCGAGGCCGAGGCCGGCCAACCGCTCGACGAGGGCGGGCGCCTCCTCGAACGAGCAGCCCACCCGCCCGGGTGCGCCGGTGACGTCGACCTCGACGAGCACCGAGGCGCCAGGTGCCCGGCGGGCGATCTCGACGCCGGCCGCCTCCCGGTCCACCGACTGCCAGAGGTGCACGAGCGGCGCCAGGTCGCGCACCTTGCGGCGCTGGACGGCGCCCAGGAAATGCCACCGCACGTCCTCGCCGGACAGTGCACGCGCCTTCGCCGCCAGGTCGGCGGCGTAGTTCTCCCCGACGTCGTGGAACCCGGCCGCCAGTGCGGCGCGGACGGCGCCGGGCCCGAACCCCTTGGTGACGGCCACGACGGTGACCGGCCGGCCGGCGGCGGACACGATCCGGCGGACGTCGTCGGCCCGTCGCCGCACGGCGTCGAGGTCGATCGCTCCGGCTTCCACCCGCGCCACTGTTGCACCAGCTGCGGCGCGCATGAGGGTCGCCGGGCCGCCGCTCACGCCGCCGTCCACACGAAGGTGGCCTGCCTCTCGGCCTCGCCGCGGGCCCGGTGGGAGAAGTACCGGGCCGGCTGGCAGGCAGTGCACACGCCGGCGTCGGCGACCAGGCCGGCCCCGGCGGCGCGCAGCGCCGTCTCCACCGCGGCCGGCAGGTCGAGCGCCGGCCGACCCGCCGCCGTGGTGCCGCGCACGGCGTCTCCGAGGCGGGCGGCGACCCGGTCGAGGTCGGCGGCACCGAACTCGTAGCACTCGGGGTGGATGCACGGCCCGAGGGAGGCGTCCACCCGGCTGGCACCGAGGGCGCCCATCGCCTCGACGGCCCGCCCGACGACCCCGGCGGCCAGGCCCGCCCAGCCGGCGTGCACGGCGCCGACGACGCCCTCGGGGCTGGCCAGCGCCACCGGGGCGCAGTCGGCCGTGAGGACGGCCAGGGCGACACCGGCGCGCGTGGTGACGAGGGCGTCACCCTCCTCGCCGGCCGGGAGCGGGTCGCCGTCGGCGACGACCACATGGTCGCCGTGCACCTGGCGCAGCCACGCCACCGGCCGGCCGGCCGCCTCACGCAGGCGCGCCGCGCCACCGGGCTCGGCCGGGCGCAGGTCGCCGTCGGCGCGGCCGGTGTACCGCACCAGCGCGCCGAGGAGCACTCCCGCCGGCCCCGCTCCGGGGCCCCGGTTCACGTCAGCGCAGGAACGACGGGACGTCGAACTCGTCGTCGCCCAGGTCGATGTCGTCGTCGGCCGGGATGGCGAACGGGTCGGGCCGGCTGGCCTGCTCGCGGTAGGTGGCACGCGAGCCGGGGTCGCTCCGCGGGGCGCTGCGGGGAGTGGCGACGGGCTCCTCGTCCCAGCGGTCGAAGCCGGCGGCGATGACGGTGACCCGCACCTCGTCGCCCATGGCGTCGTCGACCACGCTGCCGAAGATGATGTTGGCGTCGGGGTGGGCGACGCCGTGGATGATCTCGGCCGCCTCGTTCACCTCGAACAGTCCGAGGTCGCTGCCGCCGGCGATGTTGAGCAGGATGCCGCGGGCTCCCTCGATGGAGGCTTCGAGCAGCGGGCTGGTGATGGCCGCCCGGGCGGCGTTGACCGCTCGCCCCTCGCCCGACGCGGTGCCGATGCCCATGATGGCCGTGCCGGCGTTGTTCATGATCATCTTCACGTCGGCGAAGTCGGTGTTGATGAGGCCCGGCGTGGTGATCAGGTCGGTGATGCCCTGGACGCCCTGGAGGAGGACCTCGTCGGCCATCTTGAAGGCGTTCACCATCGACGTCTTGTCGTTGGAGACGGTGAGCAGCCGGTCGTTGGGGATGGTGATGAGGGTGTCGACCTTGCCCTTCAGGGTCTGGATGCCCTGGTCGGCCTGCACCGCCCGCCGGCGCCCCTCGAAGGCGAAGGGCCGGGTGACGACGCCGATGGTGAGGGCGCCCAGCGACTTGGCGACCTCGGCCACGACCGGTGCCCCGCCGGTGCCCGTTCCCCCGCCCTTGCCGGCGGTGATGAACACCATGTCGGAGCCCTTGAGCACCTCCTCGATCTCGTCGCGGTGCTCCTCGGCGGCCTGCCGGCCGACATCGGGGTCGCTCCCGGCGCCGAGCCCCCGGGTGAGCTGACGGCCGATGTCGAGCTTGACGTCGGCATCGCTCATCAGCAGAGCCTGGGCGTCGGTGTTGATGGCGATGAACTCCACGCCCTTCAGCCCGGCGTCGATCATCCGGTTGACGGCGTTGACGCCCCCACCCCCGATTCCCACGACCTTGATGACGGCGATGTAGTTCTGCGTCCCGGCCATTTGCAGCCTCCCTCATTCCGGTCGCCGCTCGGTCTGCCGATCCCGCCCGGAACCCCGCCGGGTGGTTTGACGAGGCCGAGCCTCAACCTCCAGTAGAGGTTGAGAGTTATGTCAACCTCCTGCTCGGGTCGAAACTCTAGCCACACCATCAACGGCGGGTCAAGGCTGGAGCGGTCGGAACCCGCAGGTCGATCACGCGGATGCCGCTCAGGTCGACCCGGGCCAGGACCGTGGCCAGGGCGGTGAGCTTGAGGCCCAGATCGACCGGCGGCCCGAGACGCACCACCGAGTCGGGGCCCAGCCACAGCTGGACCTCCCCGCCGGCCACGGTGGCCACGTCGGAGACCCGCGCCCGCACATCGGCGGGCAGGGCGGCGGCGACCCGCAGGGCGGGACCGGCGGCCGCCGGCACCGCGGCACCCGCCTCCTGCGGCCGGTCGACGTCGCCGATGGCGGGCAGCCCGGGCGGCCGGTCGGGCTCCACGGCCAGCACCCGGCCGGTGGCGTCGGCCACCGCCCACGCCCCGCCCGCGGCCGGGAGCACGGCGGCCGGCCGGCGCTCGGTCACCTGGATGCGCACTGTTCCCGGCCAGCGCCGGCTGGCCTCGGCCGTGCGCACCCACGGCAGGCGGCGGAGCCGGCGGGCCACGTCGCCGGTGTCGACGTCGACCATCGCCGGGTGGCCGGCCAGCCCGGCGGCGGCCACCACCGCCGGCCGGGGCGTCCGCCGGGCGCCCTGCACCTCGACGCGGTCGACGTCGAGCAGGGGCGAGCGCGAGAGGCCCACGCCCCCGGCGGCGGCGGCGACGGACGCGAGGCACCCGAGGAGGATGTGCAGCCGCCGGCGGCCCTCGGCCCGTCGGACTTCGATGCGCCGGCGACGGAAACGCGGGTCCATCGGGAGCGCCGGCGGCACTCGGGCCGGCGACGGGGAGCCGACCGGCACGTCGGACAACACCGGCGGCGGCGAGTCGCGGCTCACGAGAACCCCACCAGTCGCAGCTCGGTTTCCAGACGGACGCCCGTGCGTTCCTCCACCCGCCGGCGTACCTCCTCGATCAGCGCCCGCACGTCGTCGGCGGATCCCCCCTCGTCGGCCTGTACGAAGTTGGCATGTTTGGGCGACACAGTGGCGGATCCTCTGCGAAGGCCCTTGCAGCCGGCCTCCTCCACGAGCCGGCCGGCGGCGTCGCCGGGAGGGTTGGTGAACACCGAGCCGGCGTTCTGCCCGCCCGGCTGGTGCTCCCGCCGCCAGCGCACGATCCCGGCGATCCGGGCCTCGGCCGCCGCCCGGTCGCCCGGCGCCAGGGCGAACTCGGCCCACACCACCACCTCGCCGGACCCCACCGCCGAGCGCCGGTAGCCGAGCGCCAGGTCGCCTCGCGCCACCTCCCGCTCCCGGGCACCGGCACCGCCGGCCAGGTCGACGAGGCCGGCCCGCGCCAGGGTGGCGCTGATGTCGGAGCCGTGGCCGCCGGCGTTCATCCGCACTGCCCCGCCCACCGAGCCGGGCACCCCGACGGCCCACTCGAGCCCGGTGAGGCCGGCCGACGCCGTGCGGCGGGCCACCACCGGCAGGAAGGCGCCGCCACCTGCCCGCACCGTGCCCGAGTCGGCGTCGACGGCGATGTCGCCGAGCCCCTCCCCCACCACGACGGCGAGGCCCGGGAACCCGGCGTCGGCGACCAGCAGGTTGGACCCCCGCCCGACCACCAGCACCGGCAC
Source organism: Acidimicrobiales bacterium (assembly GCA_035689115.1). Taxonomy (GTDB): domain Bacteria; phylum Actinomycetota; class Acidimicrobiia; order Acidimicrobiales; genus JAHFUS01. The sequence goes on along the minus strand of DASSMA010000064.1, from coordinate 258,876 downwards.
CCGCCCGGCGGCAGCCGCCCGGGCGGCCAGCACCAGGTCGCCGGCCGACTCGACTTCCAACAGGAGGGCGGCCCGGCCGCCGACCCGGTAGGTGGTGAGGGCGCCGAGGGGGGCGTCCCGCCGCCCCCGCTCCCCCAGCACGGCTGCCGCCGCGTCGATGCCAGGCCCGCTCACCGCTGGGTGCGGAGGAACTCGTCGGGCAGGAGGGTGATGTCGCCGGCGCCCAGGGTGAGGCACAGGTCGCCCGGCCGGAGGATCCGGCGCAGGTAGGGCACCACGTCCTGGCGGCTCGGGAGGTACGCGGCGGCGGTGGCAGGGCGGGCGGCCAGCACGGCGTCGAGCACGAGCTTGCCGGTGACGCCGGGCTGGGGCGGCTCGCCGGCGCCGTACACGTCGGTGACCACCACCACGTCCGCGTCGTCGAAGGCGCCGGCGAACTGGGGCGCCACCTCGGCGGTGCGGGTGTAGCGGTGGGGCTGGAACACCGCCACCACGCGCCGCCACCCGCCGTCGCGAGCGGCGGCCAGGGCGGCCCGCACCTCGCCGGGGAGGTGGGCGTAGTCGTCGACGAAGGTGACGCCGTCGCGCTCGCCCCGGACCTGGTAGCGCCGGGCCACCCCGCCGTAGCGGCCCAGGGCGGCGGCCCCCGCCGAGAAGGGGGCGCCCAGCAGCAGGCCGGTGACCAGGGCGGCGCAGGCGTTGCGCGCGTTGTGGGCACCAGGCACCGGTAGGGCGACCGTGCCGAGCACCTCGCCGCCGTGCTCGACGGCGAACGACACACCAGTGCGCCCGCCGGCCAGCCCCGTCATGCGGTAGGTGGCGTCCTCCGCCGTCCCGTAGGTCACGGCGCCGGCGGCGGCCGCCAGGCGGGCCGCCACCGGGTCGTCGGCGCAGACCACCCGGGGGCCGGAAGCGCCCGCCAGGAAGCGGCCGAAGGCGTCCACCACGGCGTCGAAGCTCCCGCCGTAGTGGCCCAGGTGGTCCGGCTCCACGCTGGTGACGACGACGGCGTCCAGGGGCAGCTCGAGGAACGTGCCGTCGCTCTCGTCGGCCTCCACGACGAACCACTCGCCGGCGTCCCAGACAGCGCCGCTGCCCACGTCGTTGAGCTGGCCGCCGATGACGAACGACGGGTGCATGCCCGCCTCCACCAGCACCAGCGCCAGCATCGACGACGTGGTGGTCTTGCCGTGGGTGCCGGCGACGCCGAGGCCGCGGCGGGTGGCGACCAGGGCGGCCAGCATGTCGGCCCGCCGCAGCACGGGAATGCCCGCCGCCCGCGCCGCCGCCACCTCCGGGTTGGCGTCGGGGACGGCGGTGGACACGGTGACCACCTCGGCGTCGCCGACGTTCTCCGCCCGGTGGCCCACCGAGATACCGACGCCGAGGGGCCGCAGGCGCTCGAGGCTGGGCGACGACTTCAGGTCGCTCCCGGTGACGCGGTGGCCCATGGCGGCCAGGACGGTGGCGATGGCGCTCATGCCGGCCCCCCCGGCGCCGACGACGTGGACGCGCCGGGGCCGGGACAGGTCGAGGCGGTCAGCGGCGGGCATGGCGCTCCACCAGGTCGGCCACCCGCTCGGCGGCGTCGGGGCGGTCCAGGCCGTGGGCGGCGTCGCCCATGGCCGCCAGCCGGGCCGGGTCGGCGACCAGCGGCCCCAACTCGGCGGCCAGCCGCTCGGGCGTGAAGTCGGCGTCGGGCACCAGCACGGCGGCGCCGGCGTCGACCAGGGCCCGGGCGTTGGCCGTCTGGTGGTCCTGGGGGGCGATGGGGAGCGGCACGAGGACCGACGCCCGACCGACCGCCGCCAGTTCGGCCACCGTGCTGCCACCGGCCCGGCCCACGACGACGTCGGCGGCCGCCAGCACCAGGGGCATGCGGTCCTCGTACTCCACCGCCTGGTACACCAGGCCCCCGGGCGCCGGGCTGGGAAGGCGGCCGGATGCGGTGGCCCAGTCCCGGGACCCCACGGCGTGGCGGACGGCGACGCCCGCCCTGTCGCCCCACGCCTCCACCAGGCCGAAGACCGCCTCGTTCACCCGCCGCGACCCGAGGGACCCGCCCGCCACCGCCACCACGACGGCGCCGGCCGGCAGGCCCAGGTCGGCCCGGGCCGCCGCCCGGCCGGCAGGCGAGCGGTCGACGGCGCGGACCTCGGGACGGACCGGGTTGCCGGTGACCACCGCCCGCCGCATGGCCGTCCCCGGGAAGGACACCGCGGAGGCCCGGGCGACGCGCGCTGCCAGCCGGTTGGCCAGGCCGGGGACGGCGTTCTGCTCGTGCACCACCAGCGGGACGCGCAGGGCGGCGGCGGCCGCCGCGCACGGGACGCTGGCGTACCCGCCCACGGACAGCACCACCGCCGGCCGGGTGCGGGCGGTGAGCACCAGCGCCCGGCCCACCGCCCGCACCAGGCCCACGACGGCGCCGACGTTGTCGAGCGTCAGCCGGCGGGCGATGCCCCGCCCCGGCAGGAGGGTGATCGGGAAACCCGCCTGCGGCACCAGGTTCGCCTCGAGCCCCCGCTCGGAGCCCACGAAGCGGATCGACGCCGCCGGGTGGCCCCGCGCCTCCAGGGCCCGGGCCGCCGCCACCGCCGGCAGCACGTGGCCGGCGGTGCCGCCGCCGGCCACGAACGCCCACGTCTCCGTACGGTTACCAGCCGCCATGGATGGCGGCTCCCTCGGGTGACGGCCTGCGGCGACAGCGACCGGAGCGCCAGGACGGCGCAAAGCGAGCCAACGTGGATCCGCTCATCGAGCGGCTTGGGCGGGGCGCCGGCGGGTGGCCCGCTCGGAAACGTCGGGGATCGCCGATCCCGGCCGGCGCGTGGCACCCTGGCCGGCGATGTTGAGCAGCACGCCGACGGCGCCCATCAGCAGCACGAGGGAGGTGCCGCCGAAGGAGACGAAGGGCAAGGGCAGGCCGCTCACGGGCAGCACCCCGACCACGGCACCGATGTTGATGAACGCCTGCGACGTGATCCACGCCGTGATGCCCGCCGCCAGCAGCATCCCGTACCGGTCGGGCGCCCGCATGGCCACCCGGACGCCGATCACGGCCAGGGCGGCGAACAGCCCGAGCACCACCAGGCTGCCCACCATGCCCAGCTCCTCGCCGATGATGCTGAAGATGAAGTCGGTGTGGGCGTTGGGCAGGAAGCCCCACTTGGCCCGGCTGGCGCCGACGCCCACCCCGGTGTAGCGGCCCGTGCCCAGCCCGACGAGCGACTGCACCACCTGGTAACCGGTGTTGCCGGCGTCGGCCCACGGGTTCAGGAACGACAGCAGGCGCTCCCGCCGGTAGGGCTCCACGATCCCGAGGAGGAAGACGACGGCGGTACCGACGGCCAGCAGGCGGGCCACCGACGACAGCGGCGTGCCCGACGCGTGGAGCAGGCACAGCACCAGGCAGCCGATCACCAGGGTGGTGCCGAGGTCGGGCTGGATCATCACCAGCCCGGCCACCAGCGAGAAGCAGATCACCACGGTGACCATGGCCGCCCGGGCCGTCTCCGGCCTGGCTCCCCGGCGGGCCAGGAGGTCGGCCCCGAAGAGCAGCAGGCCCAGCTTGGCCAGCTCCGAGGGCTGCATGCGGAACGAGCCGCTCCCCAGCCACCGGGTGGAGCCGCCGACCGCGATGCCGACGCCCGGTACGAGGACGACCACGAGCAGGGCGACGGAGAGCGCCAGGAGCGGGAGGCCGGCGCGGCGCAGGGCCCGGTAGTCCACCCGGGCCCCGACCAGCAGGGCGACGGTGCCGCACGCCAGCCACAGGACCTGGCGGCGGAAGTAGAACCACGAAGACCCGGTGTCGCGCAGGGCCTGCACCGACGAGGCGCTGAGCACCATCACCAGCCCGATGAGGCAGAGCACGGCCACCACCGAGGCGAGCACGACCTGCCCGTTGCGCTCCGGCGCCGGCCGCTCGTCCCGCCCCCGGGTCATCGGGCACCGGCCAAGGCGCGCACGTGGCGGGCGAAGTCGTCGCCCCGGTCGGCATACGAGCGGTACCAGTCGAACGAGGCGCACCCCGGCGACAGCAGCACGGCGTCGCCCGGGCGCGCCGCTGCTGCTGCGCTCCGCACGGCGTCCTCCATGGAGAAGGCGACGGCGACCGGCACCAGCCCGGCGAACGCCGCCTCGACCTCCGGCGCGGCGTCGCCGATGGCGACCACCGCACGGAGGCGGCCGGCCTCGCTACCGAGGACCGACAGGTCGAGGCCCTTGTTGCGGCCGCCGGCGATGAGCACCGCCGAGTCGAAGCCCCGGAGGGCGGCCTGCACCGAGGCAGGGGTGGTGGCCTTGGAGTCGTCGTAGTACCGCACGCCCCTAGCCTCGCCCACCAGCTCGACGCGGTGGGGGAGCCCCCCGGCCCGGGCGGCGGCGGCCGCGCTCTCGGCCACGCCGGCGCCCGCCTCGGTGGCCGCCGCCAGGGCGGCCAGGACGTTGTCGACGTCGTGGGGCAGCGACCGGGGCAGGTCCGCCACCGCCATCACGTCGCCGGCCGGCCCCCGGAGCCGGCCGTCGACGCTGGACCAGTCGCCGCCCGGCCCGAACGTAACCACCCGCCCCGGCGCGCCCGCCGCAGCAGCCACCAGGACCGGGTCGGCGGCGTTGACCACGGCCACGTCCCCGGGCCGCTGGTTGGCCCAGATGCGGGCCTTGGCCGCCGCGTAGTGCGCCATCGTGGGGTGCCAGTCCAGGTGGTCCTCGGCCAGGTTCAGCCACACCGCCACGTCGGGCCGGAACGCCGCCGTGTACTGGAGCTGGAACGACGAGACCTCGGCCACGACGACCTGGGCGTCGCCGCCGACGGTGTTGATCAGCGGCAGGCCGATGTTGCCGGCCGCCACGGCCTCGATCCCGCTGGCCGCCAGCATGGCGGCGACCAGCGTGACCACGGTGGTCTTCCCGTTGGTGCCCGTGACGGCCACGTAGCGCCGGTCGGGCGCCGCCCGCCACGCCAGCTCGATCTCGCTCCAGACCGGCACGCCGGCCGCCTCGGCGGCGGCGAAGACCGGGTGCGAGGGCGGCACGCCCGGGCTCGGGACGACGAGGCCGGCTCCTGCGACGTCGGCCACCGAGCCGGGCGTCGCCCCGAGGGCCTCGGCGTCGGCCGCCGTCGCCTCCGTGGGCCGGTCCTCGACCACAACGACGCGGTACCCGGCGGCCACCAGGTGGGCGGCCACCGCTCGACCGGTGACGCCCAGGCCCACGACGACGGCCGTCAATCGAGCACCCGGAGGGAGATGAAGTCGGCGTAGAACAGCCCGATGGCGAGGGCGGTGCACAGCCCGCTCAGGATCCAGAAGCGCACGATGACCGTGGTCTCGGGCCAGCCGGCCAGCTCGAAGTGGTGGTGGACGGGCGCCATGCGCAGGATCCGGCGGTGGAAGAGCCGGAAGCTGGCCACCTGGACGATCACCGAGAGGGCCACCAGCACGTACAGCCCGCCCACCACCGGTAGCAGCAGGTGGACGTTCATCACCAGCGCCAGCCCTGCCATCGCAGCGCCGATGGCGAGCGAGCCGGTGTCCCCCATGAAGATGCGGGCCGGGGCGCAGTTCCACCACAGGAAGCCGGTGCACGCACCTGTGAGGGCCACGGCGAGCACGGCCAGGTCGAGGGCCTGGGGCACGTGGTAGACGCCGAAGTGCCGGAACTGCCAGAAGCCGAACAGGGCGAAGGCGGAGAAGGCGAAGGTGGCCGACCCGGCGACCAGCCCGTCGAGGCCGTCGGTGAGGTTGACGGCGTTCGACGTGGCGACGATGAGCAGGATGGCCCACACCACGTACAGCGCCTTGCTGAGGACGATCTCGGTGGAGTCCCAGCGGGTGAAGGACAGGGCGGTGTTCACGTGGGCCCAGTTGACGGCCAGCACGCCGAAGGCGCCGGCCACCAACAGCTGGCCGGCCACCTTGGCCCGCTTGTTGAGGCCAAGGCTGCGCTGGTGGCGCACCTTGATCCAGTCGTCCGTCAGGCCCACGGCGGCCGCGCCGACGGTGGCCAAGGCGACCAGGATCCCGGCCCTGGTGAAGATCGTGCCGCCCCGGAGGTGGCCGGCCAGGTAGCCGCCGAGGGCGGCGCCGACGATCATGAGGCCGCCCATGGTGGGCGTGCCCGCCTTGGTGAAGTGGCCGGCCGGCCCGTCGTCGCGGATCTGCTGGCCGATCCCGTTGGCGTGGAGCCAGCCGATGAGGACGGGCGTCCCCACCAGCGCCAGGATCATGGCTACGCCCCCTGCGATCAGGAGGTTGATCACCCGCCGGCCCCGCCTCCGTGGCCGGTGGCGGCGAGGGCGTCGCGGGCGACCTGGCGGTCGTCGAACGGCTCGGTTCGGTCACCCGCCGTCTGGCCCGTCTCGTGGCCCTTGCCGGCCACCACCACCACGTCGCCGGCCCGGGCGGCGGCCACCGCCGCCTCGATCGCCGCCCGCCGGTCGGGCTCCTCCAGGAGCGACGGGGCGCCGGCGGCGCCGGCACGGACCTCGGCGCGGATGGCGGCCGGGTCCTCGCTGCGCGGGTTGTCGTCGGTGAGCACCACCACGTCGGCCAGCCGGGCGGCGACCTCGCCCATCAGCGGGCGCTTGGCCCGGTCGCGGTCGCCGCCACAACCGAAGACCACCAGCACCCGCCCGCCGGCCTCGTCGCGCGCCGCCCGCAGCACCTGCTCCAGGGCGTCGGGCGTGTGGGCGTAGTCGACCACCACGGCGAAGGGCTGGCCGGCGTCGATGCGCTGGAACCGGCCGGGGACCTCGTCGACCGCCGACAGCCCGGCGGCGACGTCGGCCGGCGGCACCCCGAGCAGGCGGGCGAGGGTGGCGGCACACACCGCGTTGGACACGTTGAACCGGCCGCCGAGGCGCAGGCGCACCCGGTGGCCCTCCCAGGTGAAGCTCGACCCGCCGGGGCCCACCTCCACGTCGCCGGCGTCGGACACGGAGTACGGCACGAGCGGCATGGGGGCGCTGTCCAGCAGGCGCCGGCCCCAGGGGTCGTCGGCGTTCACCACGCCGGTGCCGGCCCTGGCGGGGTCGAACAGGGACGCCTTGGCGGCGAAGTACGACTCCATGTCGCCGTGGGTGTTGAGGTGCTCCGGGCTGAGGTTGGTGAACGCCGCCGCCTCGAACCACACGGCGTCGACGCGGTGCTGCACGAGGGCGTCGGACGACACCTCCAGGGCCACCGCCCTCGCCCCGCCGGCCAGGTGCCGGGCCAGCGCCGCCTGGAGGTCGGGCGCCTCGGGGGTGGTGCGGGGGCCGTCGAGCGTCCCGATGACCCCGGCCGCCCAGCCGTGGGCCCGCAGCACCGACCCGAGCAGGTGGGTGACGGTGGTCTTGCCGTTGGTGCCGGTGACGCCCACAACGGCCAGCGCCCGCGACGGGTGCCCGTGGAAGGCGGCCGCCACCGGCGCCATGGCCCGCCTGGTGCTGGCGACCCGGGCCTGGCCGACGGCGAGGGGCAGGAGGCGCTCGCACAGCAGGGCCACCGCCCCGGCCGCCACCGCCCCGGCGGCATGCTCGTGGCCGTCGGCGACGGCCCCCGGGAGGCAGCAGAACAGGGCGCCGGGCGCCACCGAGCGCGAGTCGTAGGCGACCGACGCCACGTCGATCGCGGCGAGGTCGCCCCGGCGCTCCAGCACGGGGACGCCAGCCAACAGCCGCTCCAGCCGCACGGCGTCGGCGGCGGTCAAGGGGTGCGCGGGGGGAGGGACTGCGGCAGCGTAGTGGTGGGTACCGGCACCGCCCCGCCATCCCGGCCGGCGTCGCCGGCGCTGGCCGGCGAGGACTTCGGCACGTCCGACGCCACCGGCACGTCGGGCGGCGGGGGCGTGATCTGGTACTGCCGGAGGGCGTACTGGGCGATCCGGGCGAACACCGGCGCCGCCGTCTCGCCGCCGTAGATGGGCGTCGGCTGGTCCAGCACCACGAGGATGGTGAGCTCCGGGCGCTCGGCCGGCACGAAGCCGGCGAAGCTGGCCACGTAGGCGCCTGCCTGGTAGCCCCGGGCGTTCTCGTTCGGCTTGCGCGCCGTGCCCGTCTTGCCGGCCACGGTGTAGCCCGGGACGGCCGCCTTGGTGCCGGTGCCCACGCGGACCACCTCGTCGAGCATCGCCGTCACCTGCTGGGCGGTGCGGGCCGAGATCACCTGGCGCTCCTCGGGAGCGGGCACGGGATGGCGCCGGCCCTCGCTGTCGACGGTGGCCCGGACCAGCGAGGGCGCCACCCAGGTGCCGCCGTTGGCCACCGCGTTGTAGGCGCCGGCCATCTGCATCGCCGTCACCGCCAGGCCCTGGCCGATCGAGACCGTCCCGATCGACGTGCCCGACCAGCGCTTCGGGTCGAGCAGGATCCCCCGCGACTCGCCCGGGAACCCGAGGCCAGTCTTGGACCCGAGGCCGTAGGCCCGCAGGTACTTGTCGATGCGGTCCTTGCCGACCTTCTGGCCGATCATGATCGAGCCCACGTTGGACGAGTTGGCCATGACGTCGGTGATCGACCACCGCTGGGTGGGGTGCGGGTCGTGCTCGGAGAACACGTGGTCGGCGACCCTGATGGTGGACGGCACCACGAGGCTGTCCTGGGGGGAGATGATCCCCTCCTGGAGGGCGGCCGAGATGGTGATCACCTTGTTCACCGACCCGGGCTCGAAGACGTTGGTGACGGCGACGTTCTTGGCCGCCGGCTCGGGCGGGCCGCCGTCGGGCCGGGCCTGGAGGTTGGCGAGGGCCAGCACCTGGCCGGTGCGGGTCTGGAGCACCACGGCCGTGCCGCCCTTGGCGTGCGACGCCGAGATCTCCTCGCCCAGCGCCTGCTCGGCCTCGTACTGGAGCGAGCGGTCGATCGTGAGGACCAGGTCGTCGCCCCGGGCCGCCGGGTCGAGCTTGCGGACGCCCCCGGGGATGTCGCCGCCCTTGGGGTCCCGCTCCACCACCTGCTCGCCGGCCTTGCCGGCCAGGCGGTCCTGGTACTGGCGCTCGAGGCCGGACAGCCCCGTGCTGTCGGTGCCCACCCGCCCGAGCACCGGCGTCGCCAGGTCGCCGGCGGGCAGGAAGCGCTCGGGCTCGTCGACCAGGCTGACGCCGGGCAGGGCCAGCGCCTTCACCTTGGCGGCCACGTCGTCGCGCACCGTGCGGGCCAGGTAGACGAAGCCCTTGTCCTGGGTGAGGCGGGTCTGGAGGGTGTCGACGTCGACGTCGAGCACCGGCGACAGCGCTCGTGCCGCGGCCAGCGGGTCGACCACCAGTCGGGGGTCGGCGACGACGGTGGACTGCTTCACGCTGAGGGCCAGGTCGCGGCCGTTGCGGTCGAAGATGGCGCCCCGCTCGGCGGGAAGGGTGAGGGTGCGGACCCGCTGCGACTCGCCGAACGCCGAGTAGCGGGCGGCCTGGAGGGCCTGCACCTGCACCACCCGGCCGGCCAGGAGCAGGAAGCCCACCAGCATGGCGACCCGGGTGACCGCCAGGCGCCGGGTGCTGTCCGGCGGCCGCCGGCGCAGGGACCGGGCGGTGCGGGACTGGGCAGGGTGCCGGGGGGCCGGGGCGGCGAGGGGACGGCGGGCGGCGGCCGGGCGGCGGGTCGGCGCGCCGGGGCGCGGGGCGGCGGTGCGGGCTCCCGACGCCGGCGGCCGGCGGGTGGTGGATCCGCCGGCCGCCGGCCGGGCGCGGCGGGCGGCGCCCTTGACGGCGCCGCGCGCCGGGGACCGGCGGGTGGTGGTGCCGCCGGCCGGGGGCTGATGGGTACGGGAGGAGCGGGCTCCGGGACCGCCCGCGCCGGAGGGTGGGTGGCCCTCGGCGCGGCGCGGTCCCTGACGCCGGGCGGGTCGAGCCGGCGCCGGGGGGGGCGGCGGCCGGCGCCCCACCCGGGGCGGCGAACTCATTGGCGCACCATCCTGCGGATGGTGCTGACGAGCCAACACACATTGCCCACTGGTTCGCTCGCCTGCGGCTCGCTCACTGGCGACTCACGGACGGCTCGCCAGCTGACGTTTCACCGACGACCACGCCTCGGTGTCCGGGTGGTCGACATCCTTCCCGCCGGCGTCGGCCACCGGGCCGACCGGGGAGAGGTAGGTCACGCCTGGCGGCGGCACCATGCCGAGCCGCTCCTGGGCGGCGGCCACGATCCGCTGCGGCGACTCCAGCTCGGCGACCTGCAGGCGCAGCCGCTCGTAGCGGTCCTGCTCGTCGCCGGCCTGGCGGCGCATCTCGTCGAGCCGGAACTGGCCCTGGGTGAGGGCGACGTGCGAGGTGACCAGCCCGAACAGCGCCGCTCCGACGACCACGAGCAGCAGCACCGCCGTCACCCGGGCGCGGGCCCGGTGCGAGAGCGGAGCGCGGGTAGGCGCGTCGACGACGTGCAGACCGGGACCCACGTCCGCCGGATCCTCGATCCGGCGCTCGGGACGGCCCGGGAGGCGGCCGGTGGCGGCCGTCATCCGACACTCCCGGCGACCGCCAGCTTCTCGGCCGCCCGGAGCCGGGCGCTCTCAGCCCGGGGGTTGGCCGCCACCTCGGCGGCCGACGGCTTGCGGGCCCCCCGGTTGAGGAGGCGCACCACCGGCACGGCGCCGCACACGCACGGCAGCCCCGGCGGGCACTGGCACCCGCCGGTGGAGGCCTCCAGCAGGCGGTCCTTCACGATGCGGTCCTCTCCCGAGTGGTAGGCGATCACGACCAGGCGCCCGCCCGGGGCCAGGGCGGCCACGGCGGCGTCGACTGCCGGCCCGAGCACGTCGAGCTCGTCGTTGACGGCGATGCGCAGGGCCTGGAACACCCGCCTGGCGGGGTGGCCGCCCGTGCGCCGGGCCGGGGCGGGGACGGCGTGCTTGACCGCCTCCACCAGGTCGGCCGTGGTGGCCAGCGGGCGGCGGGCCACGATGCTGCGGGCGATGCGGCCGGCGAAGCGCTCCTCGCCGCCGGCGGCCAGGACGCGGGCGAGGGCGTGCTCGTCGAGCCCGTTCACCAGGTCGGCGGCGGTGCGCCGCTGACTGCGGTCCATCCGCATGTCGAGCGGCCCCTCGTGGCGGTAGGAGAAGCCCCGCTCTGCGATGTCGAACTGCGGCGAGCTGACCCCGAGGTCGAGGACCACGGCGCTGACCGGGTCCTCCACCAGCAGCGGCAGCGCGTCGAACCGGGCGTGGTGGAGGGCCACCACGCGCTCGCCGAACGGCGCCAGGCGCCGGCGGGCCGCCTCGAGGGCGTCGGCGTCGCGGTCGATGCCCACCAGCCGGAGCCCGGGCCGGGCGGCCAGCACGGCGGCCGCGTGGCCGCCGCCCCCGAGGGTGGCGTCCACCAGCAGCCCGTCGGGTACGGCCGCCAGCAGGTCCACGACCTCGGCGGCCATCACCGGTTGGTGTGCGAAGTCCTGGGTCATCCGCAGCCCCTCGACCGCCTCGGTACCGCCGGGGCATTTCCCCGAGCGGCGAGAGCGGAAGTATGCGGAGAGGGGTTCTTCCACCGGGAAGGTCGAAGGGCTGCGCATGGTCCAGGTCAGGGGGCGTCCTCCTGGTCGATCAGGTTCTGCTCGGTGGCGGCCAACTTCGCCGTCCACCGCTCGGGGCTCCACAGCTCGATGCGGTTCAGGGCGCCGTGCACGAGGACGCCCGCCTCCAGGCCGGCGAAGGCCCGCAGGGGCGGTGAGAGGAACAGGCGGCCCTGGCGGTCCACCTCGGCCTCCTGCGTCCCCGACGCCCACACGCGAGCCAGGTTGCGCTCCGACCGGCCGAGCTCCTGGGCCGCCTCCATGGCGACCATCTGCTTCTCGAACTCCTCCGGCGTCCATAGCGCCAGACACCCCTCCCAGTACTGGGTGAGGTACCCGCCCTGCTCGAAGTGGCCGCGGAACTTGGCCGGCAGGATCACCCGACCCTTGGGGTCGAGCGCATGCTCGTATCGACCGAAGAATTTGACCACCACGAATGGACGTGCTCCTCACCACCGCGACCACCGTGCTCACCCCGGGCGGCAGGGACCCCTCCCCTGCGCACCACTTTGAGCCACAATAGACCACCGAACCCCACTGGTCAATGAAAAACCAGCTCGCCAGACCGATTTCGCGCCTCGACGTCGCCCAGGCGACCGGCGACACTGGAGGGCGGTGGAGGGGACGGAGGAGCTGGAGACCGGCTGGGGCGCCCACGCCCCGGCGGGCGACAACCTCTGCAACGACTACGCCCAGGCCCTTGCCGACGGCCTCCTCGAGCTGGCCCGGGCAAGGGACGAGGCGGTGCTGGACGACGGCGACGTGGCCCTGTGCGACGGCGGCTCGCCCTCACCTTTCGGCAACCTTGCGGCGGTCCGGCGGCCGCTGTCCGAGGACGGCTGGCGGAAGGCCGCCGCCCGGGCGGACGCCTTCTACGGCCGGCGGCCGGGCGCCGGATTCCTCCTTTTCTCGGCCTGGCCGACGCCCGACCTCTCGCCGCTCGGCTTCACCCTCGTCGGGCACCCGCCGCTCATGTACCGCCCGCCCGGGCCCCTGGCCGTGCCGCCACTCGACGGCGTGGAGGTCCGGTCCGTGACCGACGAGGCGGGTGCCGCCGACTGGGAGCGGACGCTGGTCGAGGGGTTCCCCGTCGCCGAGCTCCAGCCCTGGCGCCGGGGCTGCCTGCTCCCGGCCGTGACCCCACCCCGGTGGCGCTACTGGGTCGCCTACCTCGACGGCGAGCGGGCGGCCTGCGCGTCGGCCCGGCTCTGCGACCGCCACGTCGACGTGCAGTTCGTGGCCACCCTGGATGCCGCCCGGCGGCGGGGCATCGGCGCGGCCGTCACCGCCGCCGCCACCCTGGCCGACCCCGCCCTCCCGGCCATGCTCGTGGCCAGCGACCCCGGCCGGCCCGTCTACCAGCGCCTCGGCTACCGCTCGTTACTGCGGTTCACGATGTGGACGGGGCGGCGGCCGACGTAGGCCGGCGCGTCTCGTACATCCGCACCGCCACCACTGCCCCGGACGCGGCGGTCAGGGCGGCCACCGCCCAGATGGCGGCCGGCAGGCCGAAGGCGTCGGCGACCGCGCCGGCCAGGAGGGCGCCGGCAGCGAAGCCGGCGTCCCGCCAGAGGCGGTAGACGCCGACGGCCGACGCCCGCCAGCTGGGGTGGGCCACGTCGCCCACCGAGGCCAGCAGCGTGGGGTACACCATGGCGGTGCCCACCCCGAGGAGGGCGGCGGCTCCGGCCCAGTCGCCGAAGCCGCGGCCCAGGGCGTAGAGGCAAAGGGCGGCCGCCTGGATCCACATGCCCGCGGCGATGAGCCACTTGCGGCCGGCGCGGTCCGACACCGCGCCGGTCACCAGCTGGCCGAGCCCCCACACGCCCGGGTACACGGCGGCGAGCACGCCGATGCGGGCCACGGAGAGCCCGTGGGCGGCGAACCACAGCGGCAGCACGCCCCAGGCCAGCCCGTCGTTCAGGTTGTTCACCAGGCCGGCCTGGCTGGCGGCCGACAGCGCCCGCTCCCGGAAGCTGGTGAGGACGAACACGTCGCGCGTGGAGAAGCCGGCCGGCGGCGGGGGGCCGGCGTGGGCGGCGGCCTCGGCCTCGGCGTGGGTGCGGGTCTCGCGCACGAAGGCGGCCGACAGGCCGAGCCCGAGGCCGGCGTACGCCAGGCCCAGCAGGAACGGCGCCGGCCGCAGCCCGTAGCGGGCGGCCAGGTAGCCGGTGGCGAGGGCCGTCACCGCCACCGCGCCGTAGCCGGCGGCCTCGTTCAGGCCCATGGCCAGACCCCGGCGCTCGGGGCCGGCCAGGTCGATCTTCATGATCACCGTGGTCGACCACGTGAGGCCCTGGCTCACGCCGAGGAGCACGTTGGCCAGCACGATCCAGCCCCACGCCGGCGCCCACAGCAGGAGCAGCGGTACAGGCACGCCCACCAGCCAGCCGGCGACCAGCACCGGCTTGCGGCCCACGCGGTCGGACAGGGTGCCGGCCACGAAGTTGGTCGCCGCCTTCACGGCGCCGAAGGCGAGGATGAAGCTCAGGCCGGCGGATACAGCGTGCACGCCGAAGACCCGCCCCGCCAGCAGCGGCACCACCGTGCGCTCCTGGCCGAGCATGCCGCCGACGAGGGCGTTGACCGCCACCAGGAGGCTGAACTGGCCGAGGTTGGCGCGCAGCCCCAGGGCGGGCCGGGCCGCATGCGTCTCGATCACGTTTCTCCAGAGTACAGTTGTTCTCAAGATCTATGGAACAATCGCAGAGCCTCACGGGCCGCCAGGCCAAGGACGCGCTGTACGAGCAGTTCGCGCGCCTGGCCAAGGCGGTCGCCCATCCCGGCCGCATCGAGGTGCTGGAGCTGCTGGCCCAGGGCGAGCGCAGCGTCGACGCCGTCGCCGTCGCCACGGGCATGGGCGTCACCAACACCTCGGCCCAGCTCCAGGTGCTGCGCCGGGCCCGCCTGGTGGAGAGCCGCAAGGACGGCACCCGGGTCCTCTACCGGCTGGCGGGCGACGACGTGGCCGCCTTCCTCGCCGCCCTTCGCACGGTCGCCCGGTCCCGCCTGGCCGAGGTCGACCGGGTGGTGCGCGACTACTTCGAGGCCCGCGACGCCCTCGAGCCCGTCACCCGGGCCGAGCTGGCCGAGCGGCTCCGCCACGGCGACGTCGTCGTGCTGGATGTCCGGCCCCCCGAGGAGTACGCCGCCGGGCACATCCCCGGCGCCCTCTCCGCCCCCCTCGACGAGCTGGACGCCGTGGCCGCCCGCCTGCCGAAGCGCCGGCAGGTCGTGGCGTACTGCCGGGGCCCGTACTGCGTGCTCGCCCCCGAGGCCGTGGATCGCCTGCGCCAGGCCGGCTTCCGGGCCCGGCGCCTCGAGGACGGGATGCCCGAGTGGCGCCTGGCGGGGTTCCCGGTGGACGTGGCGGGCTAGCCGTTCGCCGCGACAGGGACCGCAGGTACGCCGAGGCGGCGCTTGCGCTCCAGGAACGAACGCAGGGCCAGGGACGTGGCCGCCACCGCGGTGCTGCTGGCCTCGAGGGCACCGTCGCCGGCGGCGGTGACCCAGTAGCGGCGCCGCGCCGGCCCGGCCGCCGACTCCTCCCACTCCGACTCGACCAGCCCCTCCTCGCGCAGCCTGCGGAGGGCGCGGTACACGGTGCCGGTGTCGACCTCGGTGAGACCCAGGCCGGCCAGGCGCTCGGCCAGGTCGTACCCGTGGTCCGGCGACTCGGACAGCAGGAGCAGCAGGCACGCGTGGAGGTAGTTGCCCGGCAGGGCAACGGCGGCGGGCGGCACGGCTCGGACGCTCATCGGGGGCTCCCTCGGAAGTTGGGTGGCCGACTTTGTGAATTCTTTCACGATGGCCTGAGGCAACTGTAGCCGTACCTGCGCCGGTGTCAAACGGCATTTCGCCGGGACGCCGGAACCTGAGCCGGAACTGAACGGAAACCGTCCACATCCAGCGGTTCGTCTTGGCCGGGAGGACCAGCCGGCGCCGTCAGGCCGGGAGCGCGGCCACGAAGGCGTCCTCGACATCGGCGGCCGGCCGGGCGACGGCCAGCACGGCGCCGACGAGGGCGGCGGCGGCGGCCCGGCGGCCTCCGGCGTCGATGGGGAGGGCGTCGAGCAGCGGCGCCGGGTCCCACGCCAGCGGCACGGCGCACTGGAACAGCGCCCCGTCCCGGGTGCGGCGCTGCGACACCCCCACCACCTTGCGGCCGGTGACGGTGACCTCGCCCGGGCCCAGGCCGGCGAAGCACACCCACGGCGACCAGGTGGTGCGCACCAGGCCGCCCCGGTGGACGTCGGCTCCCGAGATCCCGAGGGCGGTCAGGGCGGCGGCCCACGCCTCGCCCACCCACCACGCCGCCCGCCCCACGTCGGCCTGCCAGAGCGGGTCCCCGGCCGGCACCACCAGGTCTGCCCACACGACCCGACCGGGCTCCACGAGCACCGCCCCTCCCCCGCTGCGCCGGCGGGCCACCTCCAGGGCGCCGGCCGGCACGTCGGGCTGGGTGGACCCCAGCACCACCGCCGGCCGGGTGACCTCGCACCACGTGACCGCCCGCCTCCCCCACCCGACGGGCCGCCCGTGGAGGTCGGCGGCGGTGCCCGACAGCCGGGTGACGGACCAGGTCAGGCCGACAGCGCCCCGCCCAGGTAGGGCTCCCAGTCGGGCCGCACGGTGCCGGTGGCGACGAGCACCCAGGTGCCGGGCCGGGGCGCGGCAGGCTGGCGCCGGAGGATGAGGGTGGTCTCGGTGAGGAGGCGGTCCTCCTTGCGCATGTTGCAGGGCCGGCAGGAGGCGACCACGTTGTCCCACGTGTGGGTGCCGCCCCGGCTCCGGGGGACCACGTGGTCGATGTTCTCGGCCGCCGCGCCGCAGTACTGGCAGCGGTGGTCGTCGCGGGCGAACACCGCCCGGCGGTTGAGCCCGATACGGGCCTGGAACGGCACCTTCACGTAGTACGCCAGCTTCACCACCGAGGGCTCCTCGAAGGAAGACCGCTCGGAGTGGAACAGGGCGCCGGTGGCGGAGACCAACTCCGCCTTTCCCGACAGGATCAGCACGAGCGCCCGGCGGGTGGCCACGACGCAGAGCGGCTCATACGTGGCATTGAGGATGAGCGCCCTGGACACCTCCCGAACCTACCGGGAGGCCGCCGCTGGTGGCACTCGCATTTCCGCAGGCTACCGCAGCACCGAGCGCTGTTTCCGACACCACTCGAGGTAGCCGACGACGTCGCCGGCCGCCGGCTGTGGCGCCCGGCCGCCGTACATCGTCTCCAGGCGAAAGGCCAGGTAGTCGGGGTCGGGGACCGGCAGGAACGGGCGCCGGCGCCACCACCCCGGCGGGGCCAGGAGGAGGACCTGGCGGGCGGCGGTGGGCCACAGCCGGGGGCGGGCGACCACGGCCGTCACCGCCCCGGCCCACCCCCTCACGCGAGCACCTTTGCGCCGTGGTTCCGCCACCCGACGGCGGCCGCCCCGACCAGGGGGCCGCCGGCGCCCAGGCCGGCGGGGACGATGCGGGCGCCGGCCGAGAACGACAGCCGGCAGGACCGGTCCAGTTCGGCCTGGGCGGCGGCGAAGAACGGCGCGCCGAACCCGAGGGCCACCGAGCCGGCCACGACCGTGAGGCCCAGGTCGAGCAGATTGGAAACCGACGCCACCGCCCGCCCGACAAGGGTCCCGGTGCGCTCGACCACCTCGGGCAAGGCCTCCTCCGCCGGCCGCCCCGTGGCGTCGCGGATGGCCAGGCCGGACGCCTCCGCCTCCAGGCAGCCGAGGGCGCCGCAGCCGCAGCGCCGGCCGCCGGGCACCACGATCACGTGGCCGATGTGGCCGGCGTTGCCCCCGGCGCCGTCGAGGAGGCGGCCGTCGAGCACGATGCCGCCGCCCACGCCGGTGGACACCACCATGGCCAGGAAGTTCCGTTCGCCGGCCGCCGCCCCCCGCCATCCCTCGCCCAGGGCCAGCGCCTTGGCGTCGTTGTCCACGTGGACGGGCAGGCCGGTGAGGGCGGCCAGCCGGGCCCGGAGCGGGAAGTCCCGCCACGCCGGGATGTTGAGGGGCGACACGAGGTCACCGCCCGGCGCCATCGGGCCGCCGCACCCCACGCCGCACACGACCTCGTCGCCCGCCGCCACCTCCTCCACCAGCCCGGCCACCGCCGCCCAGAGCGCCTCGGCGTCGCCCGACGGCGTCGGCGCCCGGGCCGACCGGACCACCGCGCCGGCGCCGTCGACCACACCGGCCGCCAGCTTGGTGCCGCCCACGTCGACGGCGAGGGCGCGAGCGGGGGCCACGGCGGGACGGTACCCGCGGCCGCCCGACGCGGGGGTGGGCGGTAGGGTTGCTTGGGAGAGGGCACACGGAGAGCGGGCGCGGGTGAGACAGCGAGCGGCCGCAGGCACGTCCACCTTCGCCGACAACTTCTCGGCGATCGTCGACAACGTCGAGCGGATGATCCAGGGGAAGGCAGGGGCCGTGCGTCTGGCCGTGTGCTGCCTGCTGGCCGAGGGCCACCTCCTCATCGAGGACGTCCCCGGCGTCGGGAAGACCAGCCTGGCCAAGGCCCTGGCCGCCACCCTCGGGTGCTCGTGGCAGCGGATCCAGTTCACCCCCGACCTGCTGCCGTCCGACGTCACCGGCGTCACCGTCTACAGCCGGGCCACCGGCACCTTCGAGTTCCGCCCCGGCGGCGTGTTCGCCAACATCGTGCTGGGCGACGAGATCAACCGGGCGTCGCCCAAGACCCAGTCCGCCCTGCTCCAGGCCATGCAGGAGCGGCAGGTCACGGTCGACACCACCACCTACGCCCTGCCCGCCCCGTTCATGGTGATCGCCACCCAGAACCCCATCGAGCACGAGGGCACGTACCCACTGCCCGAGAGCCAGCTCGACCGCTTCCTCATGCGCATCCCGATGGGCTACCCCGACCGGGCGGCCGAGATCGAGATGCTCGAGCGCCACGGGGGCCCGGGGGCGGTGTCGATCGAGGAACTGGAGCCGGTCACGACCGCCGAGCGGGTCGAGGCCATGATCCGGGGGGCGGCGGCGGTCCACGTGTCGCCCGCCCTCAAGGGCTACCTGGTCGACCTGGCCGAAGCCACCAGGCGCCATCCGAGCCTCTCGCTCGGCATCTCCCCCCGGGCCACGCTCGCCCTCCAGGGCGCGGCCCGGGCCCGGGCCGCCTCCCTCGGGCGGGAGTACGTGGTGCCCGACGACGTGAAGGCCCTCGCCGGCCCCGTGCTCGAGCACCGCCTGGTGCCCACCCCCGAGGCGTCGATCGCCGGCGTGTCGTCCGCCGACGTGCTGGCCCAGGTCCTCGGCACAGTGGCGGTTCCCGCTGGTCGGGGGTGAGTTGATGGTTCGCTCCGCGCCATCCTGGCGCTGCGCTCACTGTCGCCGGCGCCCTGGCGGGCGCGACGGCGACGCCCGCCGGCCCGTCGCCGCCCCAGGGAGCCGCCATCCATGGCGGCTGGCGGCCAGCTAGGTCGATGCTCACGCGTCGGGGCTGGATGGTCGGCCTCGGCACGGTGCTGCTCGCCACCACCGGCCGGGTCCTCGGCCTCGTCGAGCTGTTCATGCTGGCGGGGGCCGGCCTCGCCCTGCTCGCGGCCGCGGTGGCCTTCGTCCGGCTCACCCGCTTCGACCTGGTCGCCACCCGGGAGCTCCGCCCGGCCCGCGTGCACGCCGGCGGCGCCAGCCGGGTCGAGCTCACCGCCCGCAACGACGGCCGGCGCCGCTCCCCCGTCCTGTCCGCCCGCGACCCCTTCGAGGGCGGCCGGAGGTGGGCCCGGTTCCTGGTGGCGCCGCTGGCCGCCGGCGAGTCGGCCCGGGCCGCCTACCGCCTCCCCACCGACCGGCGGGGCGTCTTCGAGCTGGGCCCCCTGGAGCTGCGCCTGGAGGACCCCTTCGGCCTGGCCGCCGTCGGCTCGGTGGCGGCGCCCGTCACCCGGCTCACCGTCTACCCACGGATCGACGACATCCCGCCGCTGCCCCTCACGCGCGGCAACGACCCGCACGCCGGCGCCGACCACCCCACCGCCCTGGCCAGCGCCGGCGAGGACTTCTACGCCCTCCGGGAGTACGAGCTGGGCGACGACCTGCGACGGGTCCACTGGAAGGCCACCGCCCGCCTCGGGGAGCTGATGATCCGCCAGGACGAGATGCCCTGGCAGGGCCGGGCCACCGTCCTGGTCGATCTGCGGCGGGAGGTGCACAGCTCGCGCTCGTTCGAACTGGCCGTCAGCGCCGCGGCCAGCATCGTGAACGCCTGCTGGCGGCACCGTTCCCTGGTGCGGCTGGTGGGCACCGACGGCGTCGACCTCGGCTTCGCCGCCGGCCACGGCCACGTGGAGGCCATCCTCGAGCACCTGGCCGGCGTGGGCGCCGAGCGGGGAACCTCGCTGGCGCCGATCCTCTCGTCCCTGCGCAAGGAGGGCAACGGCGGGGCGCTGGCGGTGGTCACCACCGCCGCCGCCCCCCGCGCCGACCTCGAGCAGGTGGCCCGGCTCCGGAACCGCTTCGGCAGCGTCACCCTCGTCCTGCTCGACCAGTCGGTGCTGGGCCAGGTGCCGGGCGGCGGCGTCCCCGAGCCCCCGCCCGTCCCCGGCGTCCGCACCATCGTGCGGGTGGGGACCGACCGGCCGTTCGCCGCCGCATGGACGGCCGCCGTCGCCGGCGGCCAGCGCGCCTCGGCGGCCGGAGGCCGGCGATGAGGGCCACCGAGGCCCGGCGTTCGGCCGACGCCACCCTCCCGGCCACCGTCGCCCTCGCCGGGCTCACCATGGCCGTGGCCCTGGGCATGGGCCGGCTCTTCGAGGGCGGCTCCTACCTGCTCCCGCTGCTGGCCGGCGCCGCCGCCGCCCACGCGGTGATGTTCCTCGGCCGCCGGCTCGGGGCCCCGCTGTGGCTCAGCGCCCTGGCCGCACTGGCGGCCGTGGCCGTGGCCGGCTTCTGGATCCTCCTGCCCGAGACCACCGCCTGGGGGATCCCCGCCGGCGGCACCCTCACCGCCGCCCGGCAGGCGCTGAGCGACGCCTGGGCCGAGTTCGGCGACGTCGTGGCCCCGGCACCGGCGTCGGACGGCTTCCTCCTGGCGGCGATGGTCGGCCTGGGCGCCGCCGCGGTGCTGGCCGACTGGGCGGCCTTCCGCATGCGGGTGCTGTTCGAGGCCGTCGTGCCGTCCTTCACCCTGTTCGTGTTCACCGCCACCCTCGGCACGGCGGGCGGCCGCAGCTTCATGGTGGCCCTCTACCTCGGGGCCCTCCTGCTCTTCCTCGTCGTGCACCGGGCCGAGCTGGAGTCGGAGGGGGTCTCGTGGTTCGCCAGCCGCTCCAGCGGCGGCCCGTCCGCCCTGATCAAGGGAGCGGCCGTCATGGCCGCGGTGGCGATGGCCGCCGCCGTGGTGGTCGGGCCCCGACTCCCCGGGGCGGCCGCCGACGCGGTGCTCTCCTGGCGGGACGGGAAGGGCGAGAGCGGCGGCCGGCGCACCACAGTGAGCCCCCTCGTCGACATCCGCTCCCGGCTGGTGGACCAGTCGCAGACCGAGGTGTTCGCCGTCACGTCGTCCAAGCGCGCCTACTGGCGGCTCACCGCCCTCGACACCTTCGACGGGCGCATCTGGTCGTCCGACGCCGCCTACCAGCGGGTGAAGGGCGGGGTGCCGGCCGGGCTGGAGACGGTGCCCACCGAGCGGGTCGACCAGAAGTTCACCGTGCGCGCCCTCTCGTCGATCTGGCTGCCGGCGGCGTGGCGGCCCGAGCAGGTGAAGGGGATCCGCAGCGTCAGCTGGAATCCCGACCTCGGCAGCCTCATCACCGCCGACGAGACCACCGACGGCTACACCTACGAGGTCGCCTCGGAAGCGCCCGTCCTCACACCCGACGTGCTGGGCGGGCCGCCCGCCGCCCCACCCCACGGCGACCGGTTCGTGGCCCTGCCCCAGGTGTCGCCCCGCGTCCGGTTCCTCGCCCAGTCGCTGGTGCGCAACGCCGGAACGCCGTACCAGAAGGCGCTGGCCATCCAGGACTACCTGCGCCGCACGGGCGGCTTCCGCTACGACCTCCAGGTGCCGGCCGGGCACGACGAGAACGCCCTCGAGACCTTCCTGTTCACCACCCGGCGGGGGTACTGCGAGCAGTTCGCCGGCGCCTACGGGGTGCTCGCCCGGCTGGCCGGCCTGCCCACCCGGGTGGCGGTGGGGTTCACGCCCGGTGAGCCCGACGCCGAGGGCACCTACCACGTGAAGGGCCTGAACGCCCACGCCTGGCCCGAGGTCTACCTGGCCGGCGCCGGGTGGGTTGCGTTCGAGCCCACCCCGGGCCGGGGCGCCCCGGGCGGGCAGGCCTACACCGGCGTCCCCGAGGCCCAGGCCGGGCCGAACGACCCGTCCACCGCCACCACCGCCGCCCCCACCACCACGGCGCCCGACGACACCGGCGTGACGCCGTCCACCACCACCCCGCCCACCAGCGTCCCCAAGGACGAGAACGGGGGCCGGGGGCGCCCACCGTGGCGCCACCCGGTGGTCGCCGCCCTCCTGGGCGCCCTCGTCGCCGCTCTCCTGCTGGCCGCCGCCGTGCCGGTGGCCAAGGGCGCCCGTCGCCGGCGCCGCCGGGCGGCCGCCCACACCGCCGCCGACCGCGTGTGGGTGGCGTGGACGGAGGCGGCCGACGCCCTGGCCCGCGCCGGCGCCGGCCGCCGGCCGGCCGAGACCCTCGACGAGCACGCCCGCCGGGCGGTCGCCGACGCCGCCCTCCCCCGCGACGCCGCCGACGCCCTCGCCGAGCTGGCCGGCGACGCCAGCCAGGCCAGCTACGCGCCCGGCCCCGTGCCCGACGAGGCGGCCGAGCTGGCCGGCGGGCGGGTAGCCACCATCGAGCGGGCGGTCACCGCCGCGGCCACCCGCCGGCGGCGGGCGGCGTGGCTGTTCGATCCCCGGCCCCTGCTGCCGTCAGCGCGCGACGACGAGTAGGAGCCTTCGGATCAGGGGTTGCCGTCGCGCTTGAAGCGCTTGCCCAGCCGCTTGCGGGTGTCGCCCAGCACGTTGGGGAAGCCCTTGGCCTTCACACTCTGGGTGAACTCCGACCAGCCGGCCTTGCCCATCTTCCGGAAGTTCCGCTCGAGGGTGAGGGCGCAGAACAGCATGATGACGAAGGCCAGGAAGCCGACGATCGAGTTCTTGTAGAACGAGAACACGAGCAGCACCAGGCCGGCGAAGAACCCGGCCGCCGCCCACTTGCAGTTCCGCCCCGCATGCCGGTAAAGGGTGGTTTCGCGCACGCCGCGGGCGAATTCCGGATCGTGCTCGTAGAAGCTCCGCTCGATCTCGTGGAGGATCCGCTGCTCGTCTTCCGATAGCGGCACCTCAGCCGGCCTCCTGCCTCTCACCAACCGATTCCGTCACGCCATCTTCGCGCACCCCGGGAACCACAACAACGCGTTGGCCGGCGGATCATTCCTCGGGGGTGACGCGCGGTCCCCACTGGTGGTCGCCGGGGCGCCGGGGCGCCTCGCCGTCGCCCAGCAGGGCGGCCGGCCCCACCGCGGCGGCACCGAAGCGGGCCCGCACGCCGTCCACCGCCTCCGACGCCCGCCCCCAGGCGGAGGCGTCGCCGTCGAGGGTCAGCTGGCGCGCCCCGCCGGCCGCCAGGTTGGCCACGCCCAGGCCCAGCAGCCGGACGCCGGGCCCGACGTCCACGCCCTCGAGCAGCTCGGCGGCCACCGCCGCCACCTCGGGGCCCGTGTCGACCGCGGCGGGGAGCGTGCGGGAGCGGGTGATGGTGGCGAAGTCGTTGAACCGCACCTTGACGGTCACCGTGCGCCCGGTGAGCCCGGCGGCCCGGAGGCGGGCGGCCACGGCGTCGGCCTGGCGCACCACCTCCCGGTGCAGCACGGCGGGGTCGACCACGTCGGCGGCGAAGGTCTCCTCCTGGCTGACCGACTTCACCGGGCGGTCGGGCTCCACCGGGCGGGGGTCGCGGGCCCATGCCAGGTCGTGGAGGTGGCGGCCGTTGGCCGGGCCCAGCCAGGCCACCAGCGACGCCGTCGGCACCGCCGCCAGGTCCCCCACGGTGCGGACACCCCGGCTGTGGAGGCGCTCGGCGGTGGCCGGGCCCACGCCCCACAGCTCGGTGACGGGGAGCGGGTGCAGCCAGGCCAGCTCCCCGGCCGGCGGCACCACCACCACGCCGGGCCCGGGCTCCACGCCGGCCCGGCTGGCCCGCGGCTTGGCGTGGCGGGAGGCCAGCTTGGCCAGCAGCTTCGAGCGGGCCACGCCCACCGAGCAGCCGAGGCCGGTCTCCTCCCGCACCCGCCGGCGGATCTCGTCGGCGATGCGCTCGGCCGGCCCGAAGAGGCGGCGGGCGCCGGCCACGTCGAGGAAGGCCTCGTCGAGCGAGATGCCCTCCACCAGCGGGGTGAAGGCGTGGAACACGGCGTGGATGCGCTCGCTCCACGCCCCGTAGCGCGCCAGGTCGCCGTGGACGAAGACGGCCTCCGGGCACAGCCGCCGGGCCTGGACCGACGGCATGGCCGACCGCACGCCGAAGGCACGGGCCTCGTAGGAGCACGACGCGACCACGCCCCGGTCGCCCTCCCCGCCGACGATCACCGGCCGGCCGGCCAGGGACGGGTCGAGCAGAACCTCCACCGACGCGTAGAACGCGTCCATGTCGACGTGGAGGATCGTCGGCTCGGCGGCGCCGTCCACCGCCCGATTGTGGCAGGGTGGCACCCTCGCCGAGGAGGTCGAGGTGCACCGCAACGTGAAGGCCGTGGTCGACGCCGGGAACCTGCTCGGCGTCCCCGTGCGGCCCCACGAGTTCCCGGAAGGCACCCGCACCGCCGTCGACGCCGCCCTCGCCATCGGGGTCGACCTGGGCCAGATCGTGAAGTCGCTGGTCTTCTGCGTCGACGGCGAGGTGGTGGTGGCCCTCGTAAGCGGGAGCAACCTGCTCGACGAGGGCAAGCTGGCGGCCGCGGCCGGCGGGGAGCGGGCGTGGCGGGAGGACGCTGAAACGGTGCGCGAGGCCACGGGCTTCCCCGTGGGCGGCGTTCCCCCGTTCGGCCACCTCGAGCCGCTGCGGGTCTTCGTCGACGCCGACCTGCTGGAGTACGACGAGGTCTGGGCCGCCGCCGGGACCCCCCACGTGAATTTCCCCGCCGCCCCCAGCGCCCTCGTGCGGGCGACGGCCGGCGTCGTGTGCGACCTGGCGCGCTGAGTCGCTTCCCGCCGCTCCCCTACCATCGCCGGCGTGGCCCCTCCGGAGGAGCGCCGGCTCTCTGCCATCCCCTCCCGGCGGGCGAGGGGGCTGGCCTTCGCCGCCATCCTGGTGGCCGGCGTGTGCGGCGCCCTCATCGCCTCGTCCTTCGTCGGCATCCAGTGCCACGGCGACTGCACCACCCCGAGCGGGATCGCCGCCGTGGTGGGCGCCCTGGCGGCGGCCGGCGGCGTGGCCGTCGTCGCCGTGCTGGTCCTGCGGGCCATGAACGAATGGCAGCGCACGGCCGAGCAGCAGGCGGAGGACGGCGACGGCCAGGTCAGCCCATGAGATGGAGCACTCGGAATCCCTCGGCGTAGCGCACGCCGGCCTGCCGGCCCGCCTCCTCGGCCCGCTGGTGCACGGCCTGGCGCAGCCACTCCCCCGTCTCGCCCAGCTGGCTGGCGTGGCAGAGCAGGGCCCGGGCCTTGGCCTCGATGGTGGCCGTGATGTCCACCCACAGGTCGGGCATCAGGGTCCCGGACAGGTACACGGCCTCCACCTGATGGGCGGAGCCGGCGTCGGGGAAGTAGTGCGGGTTCGCCGCCGCCGGGGCCACCGCGTCGAGGCACGCCCAGCCCACCTGGCGGTGGTCGCGGTGGTTGAAGTACGAGGACCCGAAGAACACCGCCGTGGGGTCGGGGCACACCACGACCTGGGGCCGCAGCCGGCGCACGAGCCCGACCAGCTGGGCGCGGAGGGCGGGCGTGTTCTCGACCTCGCCGTCGGGGTGACCGAGGAGGTGGTGGCCGGCCACGCCCAGCACGTCGCCGGCGGCGGCCGCCTCCTCGGCCCGCCGGCGGGCCAGCTCCTCCGGCCTGGCGGCGGGGTCGGACGAGCCCTTGTCGCCCGCCGCGCAGATCGCCACGTGGACCTGGCAGCCGGCCGCCGACCACAGGGCGATGGTGCCACCGCACGACACCTCGGGGTCGTCGGGGTGGGCGTAGACGGCCAGGGCGGTGCCCGGGGCGTCGGTTGCCGTCACGGGGCGTGGGCCACGGCGGCGCAGGCCCGCTCGACGCCGGCGTCGTCGACGTCGTGGTGGGTCACCAGGCGCACCACCCCGGGGGCGATGGTGCCGGCCGCCACGCCCTCGGCCCGCAGGTGGTCGAGCAGGGCGGCGGGGTCGGCGTGGCGGAAGGTGACCACGTTGGTGCGCACCCGGCCCGGCTCGCAGCCGCCGTCGGGCCAGCGCTCCGCCACCACCTCGGCCAGGCGCCGGGCCCGGGCGTGGTCCTCGGCCAGGCGGTCGACCATGGTGCGCAGCGCCACCAGGCCGGCGGCGGCGATGACGCCCGCCTGGCGCATGCCGCCGCCCATGCGGGCCCGCTCGGCGCGGGCGCGGGCGATGACGCCGGCCGGCCCGGCCAGCACCGAGCCCACCGGCGCGCACAGCCCCTTGGACAGGCACGACATCACCGTGGTGGCCTCCGCCGCGTACGTGGCGGCGGTGGTGCCGGTGGCCACCTCGGCGTTGAACAGGCGGGCCCCGTCCATGTGCAGGGGCAGGCCGGCGGCGACGTCGCGCACCGCCCGGAGGGCGCCGAGGGGCCAGGGGGCACCGTCGGCCGGCATGTGGGTGTTCTCCACGCACACCAGCGCCGGCCGGGGCTGGTGGTGGTCGGCGGCGTCGACCGCCCAGGCCACGGCCGCCGGGTCGAGGACGCCGTCGTCGTCGGGCACCGTGATCAGGTGGACGCCGGCGTTGCGCTCGGCCGCCCCGCCCTCGTAGAGGACGATGTGCTGGCGGGCGCCGGCGATCACCGCGTCCCCGGGGCGGGCGAGCACGCGGAGGGCCAGCTGGTTGGCCATCACCCCGCTCGGCACGTAGAGCGCCGCCTCCTTGCCCACCCGCTCGGCGTAGGCCTCCTCCAGGGCGTTGACCGTGGGGTCCTCCCCGTAGACGTCGTCACCCACCTCGGCGTCGGCCATGGCCCGGCGCATCTCCGGCGTGGGCCGGGTGACGGTGTCGGAGCGCAGGTCCACCGGGGCGCCGGCCATGGGGCCGCAGGCTAACGGGGGCGACCGGGCTCCGGCGCGAGACTGCCGCCGCCGTGACCCTGCCCCGCGACCTCCTGGACCTCGCCCTCCACGCCGCCACCGCGGCGGGCGCCCTGCTGCTGGCCGGGCAGGCGTCGGCCCCCGAGGAGGTGGACACCAAGACCTCCCTCACCGACATGGTCACCGACCTCGACCGCGACAGCGAGGCGCTGGTGCGGCGCATCCTGCTCGAGGCCCGGCCCGGCGACGCCGTGCTGGGCGAGGAGGGCGGCCTGGTCGGTGCGGGCATCAGCGGGGTGCGCTGGGTGGTGGACCCGCTCGACGGCACCACCAACTACCTCTACCGGTTCCCGGCGTGGGCGGTGTCGGTGGCCGCCGAGGTCGACGGCGAGGTGGTTGCCGGGGTGGTGCACGACGCCCTGCACGGCGAGACCTTCAGCGCCGCCAGGGGCGAGGGGGCGTGGTGCAACGGGCGGGTCCTCTCGGTGAGCGGCGCGCCGTCGCTGGCGGTGGCGCTGGTGGGCACGGGGTTCTCCTACGACGCCGGCCGCCGGGCCCGCCAGGGCGAGGTGGTGGCCCGGGTGCTCCCGCTCGTCCGCGACATCCGCCGGGGCGGGGCCGCCGCCCTCGACCTGTGCTGGGTCGCCCTCGGCCGCCTCGACGCCTACTACGAGCGGGGGCTCCAGCCGTGGGACTGGGCGGCTGGGATGCTGGTGGCGGCCGAGGCCGGCGCCCGGGTGGCGGTGCTCGACGACGGGACGGCCGTGGTGGCCGCCCCCCACCTGCACGAGGCGCTGGTGGAGGTGCTGCGGGGCTGACGGCTCAGGCGAAGAAGGGGTCGGCGATGCGGCGGAAGCCCTCCGGTACCGTCTTCAGCGTGCCGACGGCGTCGGCCAGGGGCACGCACACGATCTCGCCGGCCTGGAGGGCGACCATGGTGCCGAACCGCCCGTCGTGGACGGCGTCGATGGCGGCCAGCCCGAACCGGGTGGCCAGCACCCGGTCGAACGCCGTAGGCGTGCCGCCCCGCTGGATGTGGCCGAGGATGGTGACCCTGGTCTCGAACCCGGTGCGGGCCTCGAGCTCCTGGGCCACCACGTTGCCGATGCCGCCGAGGCGCACATGGCCGAAGGCGTCCTCGTCGCCGGTCTGGAGGCTGAGCGTCCCCTCCTTGGGGGCGGCCCCCTCGGCGACCACGACGATGGACGCATAGCGGCCCTTCTCGTGGCGGCGCTTGATGCTGTCCGCCACCTCGTCGATGTCGAAGGGCTCCTCGGGGAGCAGGATCTCGGCCGCCCCGCCGGCGATGCCGGCGTAGAGGGCGATCCAGCCGGCGTGGCGGCCCATGACCTCCACCACCATCACCCGGTCGTGGGACTCGGCGGTGGTGTGCAGGCGGTCGATGGCGTCGCTGCAGATCTGGACGGCGGTGTGGAAACCGAAGGTGAGCTCGGTGGCCGACAGGTCGTTGTCGATGGTCTTGGGCACCCCCACCAGGCACACGCCCTCGGCGGCCAGCCTGTCGGCCACGCCGAGGGTGTCCTCGCCGCCGATGGGGATGAGGGCGTCGATGCGGTGCTCCTTGAGCGACGCCAGGGCCCGGTCGACGCCTCCGTCGACCTTGTAGGGGTTCGTCCGGGACGACCCGAGGATGGTGCCGCCCCGGGGCAGGATGCCGCGGCAGCGCTCCACGTCGAGGGGCAGGGTGCGGCCCTCGAGCAGTCCCTTCCAGCCGTCGGCGAACCCCACCAGCTCGTCGCCGTAGTGGCGCTCGCCCTTGCGCACGACGGCCCGGATCACTGCGTTCAGGCCGGGGCAGTCACCCCCGCCGGTGAGAACTCCCACTCGCATGTGCGATCCTCCTGCTCGGGGGCGCTCAAGGGGACCAGCCCCCGTCCCGACGAACACTAGCGATGGCTCGCCACCGGCCCGAAAGGCGGGGCCCGGCGCCGGCCGGGCGTCGTCGCGCCCTGGCGGCGCTCGCCCTCGTCCTCGCCGCCCTCGTCGTCCCCACGTCGCCCGCGCCGGCCTCCACCGCCCCGGGTGGCGCGGCGGGCGCCGGCGCCGCCCGCAGCCGGCGGGCCGCCCTGCTGCTCGAGGCCGCCGACCTGACGGACCGGCTGGAGTCCTCCGAGGCCGCCGTGGTGGCCGCCCAGCTGGGCCGGACCAGGGCGGCCGCCGGCCTCAGGGCCGCCGGCGCCCGCATGCGCGAGCGGGCGGTGGCCGCCTACATGCGGGGGCCGGGCCGCTACCTGGTCGCCTTCGACGCCCCCGGCCCATACCTCGAGGTGGCCGCCACCAAGGAGAGGGCGACGGTGGAGGGCTACCGGCAGTCGATCGCCGCCATGTCCGACCTGCGGCGCCGGGCCGAAGCGGCCGCCGCCGACGCCCGCGGGGCCGAGGACCGGCTGCGCACCGTGCAGGCCCAGCTCGACGCGGTGATCGCCGCCGACGACGCCCGGCAGGCCGAGGAGCAGCGCCGGGCCGACGAGGCGCGCCAGGCCGCCCTGGCCGCCCAGGCCCAGGCGCTGGCCGCCGCCCGGGCCCGCACCATGCTGGGCACCGGCCCGGCCGGCGTGGCGTCGGCGGGCGGCTACGACCCCGTACCGCTCGACGCCAACGCCCTGCTGCCCCGGCACTGGGCGGCCACGAACCGCCAGCTGGCGCTGATGCGGAGCATCCCGTTCGGCCCGGTGGCCGGCGGCCGGCTGCCCGCCGGCCTGGCGCCGACCGGGCAGGTGGTGGCCGGGCCGGCGTCGTGGTACGGGCCCGGCTTCGACGGCCGCCCGACGGCCAGCGGGGCGATCTACGACCAGGAGGGCTGGACGGTGGCCAGCAAGGAGCTGCCGCTCGGCACCGTGCTTCTCGTGGGCAGCGGCAACCGCCAGGTGCTGCTCCTGGTGAACGACCGGGGGCCGTACGTGGACGGGCGGGTGCTCGACCTCAGCGCCGCCGCCGCCCGGGCCCTTGGCGTGAGCGGCGTGGCGCCGGTGTGGGCCGAGGTCGTGGGCGCCTACGCCCTGGGCGCCTGACCACCGCCCCGCACCGCTCCTGGCTCGAAGCCGCTCAGGCGCCGGCCGGGCCCTCGCCGGCGTCGTCGCCGGTGCCCGGCCCCGGGGGCTTCGGGTCCGTCGCCTTGGTGAGCAGGCCGACCTCGCGCTCGAAGTCACCGACGTCCTCGAAGCCCTTGTAGACGCTGGCGAAGCGCAGGTAGGCGACCTCGTCGAGCACCCGCAGGCGCTCCAGCACGGCCAGCCCCACCGCCTGGCTGGTGACCTCGGGGCCCTCCAGCCGCAACGAGTCCTCCAGGGCGGCCGCCAGCTCGTCGACACGGTGGGCCATGGCCCGGTTCTTGGTGGCGGCCCGCAGGCCGGCGGCCAGCTTCGAACGCTCGAACGGCTCGCGGTGCCCCGACCGCTTCACCACGACGAAGGGAATCTCCTCCAAGCGCTCGTAGGTGGTGAAGCGACGGGCGCAGACCAGGCACGCCCGCCGGCGGCGGATGGAGGTCCCGTCGTCGGCCATGCGCGAGTCGATGACCTTGTCGTCGAGGCTGGCACAGGACGGGCACCGCACCCCCGAACCGTAGGCCGTCCAGTGGTCCAACCGGAGTGGCCCGGTCGAGCCACCCGGATTTGGCACGTCAGACGCTTTGGATATGGCGTCGGCCTGCCGAAACTCCGTTCGGAATCAACGATGACGACGAAATTCCCCGGCGTGACGAGAACCGGCACCCGGCCGACGACAGAGGACGACATGGAAGCAGCGACGCAGGAAACGAAGCGGGAGAAGCCGAGGCGGCCGTACCTGACGGTCTCGGAGGTCGCTGACCTCTTCCACGTCTCCTCCAAGACCGTGGTTCGCTGGGCCAACGACGGCAAGCTGCCGTACATGGCCACCCTCGGCGGGCACCGCCGGTTCCCCCGCGACGCCGTGGAGGCCCTGGTGGCCGACCAGCAGCGGGGCCTCGCCGAACTGGCGTAACCCCACCCCCCAGGCTGCGGGACCAGCGCGAACCCAGGCGGGACCAGGCCGGCGCACCGCCGGCAGTGGGCACGCGCCGGGTGCACGCCGTGCCGACGGCACGGCGGCCGGTGGCGAGACACGGCGATCCGACGATGTCGCGCGGCCCCGTCAGGGGCTGCGCCCCCCTGCGCCCGGCGGCAGGACCAGGCGCTCCCCCGCCCGGAGCGGAGCGCCGCCTCGATCGGCGGCCAGCCGCTGGACCAGCGGCCGCACGTCGCCGTGGGGCTGCAGGGAGCGAGCGATGCTCCACAAGGTGTCACCCGGCTGCACCACGTAGGAGCGCGCCGCGATCGGGAGTGCGCCGGCCGGCTCGGCGGCCGCCGGCGCCCGCCCGGAGAGGCTGAGGGGGGCCTCTCCGGGCATGCCGACCGCCACCAGGACGCCGAGGAGCACGGCGACGACGAGGCAGACGGCGGCGCGGCGCCGGCGGAAGACTGCGGCCGACGGCCGCGCGCCCGGTCGTGGGCGGGTGGCGGCCGCCGGCCGCCAGGAGGCGGTCGTGCCCGGGGCGGGCCGGCGAGGCGATGGGGAACGGCGCTCGAGCGGGGCGGGAAAGCTGATGGCGGTCATCGCTGGCTCCTGGTGGGCGGCACGGCGGAGAGTGTGCCAGGGGGGTGTGACAGGCTCGAACGCCCGTTCGGCTACTCCACCACGAACGCACGTTCCCCGTCAAGGCCCGCGGGCAAACGGGCGTTCGCCCCCGGGGGGTGCAGTGCCGGCCGAACGGATGTTTGCCAGAGCGCCCGGCGCCTGCTACGGTTCGCAAGGAACACACGTTCGCAACTCGGACGAGGAGGGGACATGCCCGAGGCCGAAGCACTCACCGGCAAGCGCCGGGAGATCCTGGACTTCATCGCCGCCCAGCTCCGAGAGCGGGGCTACCCGCCGTCCGTGCGGGAGATCGGCGAGGCGGTGGGGCTCACCTCGTCGTCCACCGTCCACGCCCACCTCGCCACCCTCCAGCGTCAGGGATTCCTGCGCCGCGACCCCACCAAGCCCCGCGCCATCGAGGTGCGCTACGACCCGGCTTCGGGAGCTGCCCTCCCCCGGCGTCCCACCCACCACGTGCCCCTCGTCGGCGACGTGGCCGCCGGCACCGACGTCCTGGCCCAGCAGAACGTGGAGGAGCTGCTGCCGCTCCCGGCCGACTTCGTCGGCGAGGGCACCCTCTTCATGCTCCGGGTTCGGGGCGACTCGATGGTCGACGCCGGCATCCTCGACGGCGACTACGTGGTCGTGCGCCAGCAGGAGGACGCCCGCAAGGGCGACGTGGTGGTCGCGGGCATCCCCGGCGAGGAGGCCACGGTGAAGACCTGGTCCCGCAAGGGGTCCAAGGTCGTGCTCACGCCGGCCAACACCCGGCTCCAGCCCATGGAGTTCGACCCCCGCGACGTCACGGTCTACGGCAAGGTCGTCACGGTCCTGCGCCGGCTCTAGAAGGCCGGCCGCACTTTGCGGGCGGCGCAGGGGCCGCCCGAGGCGGGCTCTGAGGTGGCACGGGGGTGGCAAAGGTGGTCGTGGCCGGAGGCCCGATTCGCCGGCCCCTCCGGGCACCTGAGGCCGATGTGAACGGAAAACGATCACATCGAGCGGATCTTGGCGGCAGCCCCGCCCCTGGAGGCGAGTGACTCCGCAAACCGGACCCCTGCGCCTCGACTACGCCGGCGACCCGGCCGGGCGTCAGCCGCTCGGGCGGCGGACCAGCACCAGGCCGGCGACCACGGAGAGCAGCAGCACCGTGCCGAGGGCAGCGGGGACGGCGAGGCGCTTGCGACTGTCGTCGTCGGAGCTCGATGCCGCCGCCAGGGCCTGGCCGGTGCGGGCCGCCACCGGTGCGACCGTGTCGGGGTCGGGCGCCGTGGTCGACGGCGGCGGTGGCGCCACGGTGGTGGGCTCCGGTGCGGCCGTGGCGGGCGGGGCGGCAGTGGTGGGCGCCACGGCGGGTGCCCGCGCCGGCGCCCTGGTGGTGGTCGTGGCGGCGGCGCGCGGACGGGTGGTGGCCGCTGTGGTGCCGGGCGCCGCCGGCGGCGCCGTCGGGGCCGGTGCCGGCGAGGCGCCGGTGGCGGCCACCGCGGCGGCCACGTCGAGGCGGCCGGCGCAGGTGCTGCCGCACGACACGCTCTTGTTGGCGGTGCTGAGGAGGATGTTCACCGCCTGCTGCTGCCCGACGCCCCTGGCCAGCAGCAGTGCCAGGGCGCCCGACACGTGGGGCGCGGCCATGGAGGTGCCCTGGAGGTAGCCGTACTGGTTGGAGCTCCCGGCCTGCCAGAACGTGGACCAGATCTCCCGGGCGTCGGCGCCGTCGCCACCGGGGGCGGCGATCGCCCACTTGGCGGCACCGGGGCTCACCGAGTAGCTGGCGATCTCGTCCTCCGGCCCGGTGGCCGCCACCACCAGGGCGTTGACGTCCCCGTAGCTGGCCGGACCGGACAGGAACTGGGCGTTGCCCGAGGCGACGACGGGGATGGCGCCGGCGGCCCACGCCTCGTTGAGCGCGGGGGCCAGCGAGGCGCTGGAGCCGCCCAGGAGCCCGCCGAGCAGCACGTTCTCGCCCAGGCTCAGGTTCACCACCTTGGCACCCTGGCTCACGACCCAGCGGATGCCGGCCTCGACGTCGCCCAGGTCGGCGGTGTCCCCCTGGAACACCCGGGCCACCACCAGCTGGGCGCCTGGCGCCACGCCGGCGATGCCGGCGCCGTTGTCCTTGGTGGCGGCGGCGATGCCGGCCACGTGGGTGCCGTGACCGGCGACGTCCTGACCGCCCCCGGCCTGGCACGACGCGGCGTTGCCGTTGGTGCCGATGCACGCCGCGTTGGCCACGATCTTGCCCTGGAGGTCCTGGTGGTTGAGGTCGACGCCGCTGTCGACGATGCCGATCTTCACGCCCACTCCGGTGGTGGACGCCCAGGCGGCCGGCGCGCCGATCTTGGCCGGGCCCCACTGGCGGCTCCAGTACGGGTCGTCGGTGGCGTGAGCCGGGGCGGCGACAACAAGCGACACGGCCGCGCAGAACGCGACGAGAGCGGGCCCGACCCCGCGAAGTGATCGCACGGCGCCCATGATCGCGCGCCACGGGGTGCGTTCGGAACGCGCCCTGCCCACTAGATTGACTCTTTTGTCCGACCACTCCAGGAGGCGAGCCAATGCCGACACGCACCGCCGAGGCCCAATGGGACGGGCTGCTCAAGGACGGCTCCGGCACCATGCGGTTCGGGAGCGGCGTGTTCGAGGGTGCGTACACCTTCGACTCCCGGTTCGTCGACGAGGGCGGTGCCACCAACCCGGAGGAGCTGATCGCCGCCGCTGCCGCCGGGTGCTTCTCCATGGCGCTGTCGGCCGACCTGGGCAACGCCGGCCACGACGTGCGGCGCGTCCACACCACTGCCGAGGTGCACCTGGAAAAGACTGGCGGCGGTTTCAGCATCACCGGCATCGACCTTCGGACCGAGGCCGAGGTACCGGGTCTGGGCGACGACGCGTTCCAGGAGGTGGCCGACGGCACCAGGCGCAACTGCCCGGTGGCCCGGCTCCTCACCGGCGCGCCGATCCGCCTGGACGCAAAGCTCCTGTAACGGCCGAAAGTCATCCGCCGGTCGCGGCGGCTCCGAAAGATCGGCATGGATCCCAAGGGCACCACGGGCGTGAAGGAGCCCGCCCTCTTCGGCGACCTCGTCGCCACCGGGCGGTTCTGCCGGGACACCCGCCTCGGCGGGCTGCTCCACCGGGGCTCGGTGTCCCTGCGTGAGGTCAGCGACGGCGACAGCCTCCACCTGTGCGTGGAGGGGTCGAAGGTCACGGCCCACGTCGACCACTTCTCGCCCGTCGCCGGCACCTGCCCCGACGGCCGCTGCCGCTACTCCGTGCGGGCGGTGATCGCCCACGTCGTCGCCTATCTGCGGTCCCAGGCCCGCCAGCTGGCCGCCGGCGCCCGGGGACGCCACCGGTGCCGCCTCGAATGCGAGGTCGTCGAGGACGAGCGGTGCGAGCCGGCTAGCCCGCCAGCACCGCCGCCAGCGAGCTGAACACCCGCTCGAGCTGGGAGCGGTCCACCCGCTCCCCGGCGCTGTGGGCGAGGGTGGGGTCGCCGGGCCCGAAGTTGGTGGCCGGGATCCCCCGGGCGGAGAAGAAGGCCACGTCGGTCCAGCCCAGCTTGGCCCGGGGCGGGCCGGCCCCCGCCACCAGACCGGCCAGGAGCGGGTGGCCGAGCCCTGGGGCAGCCCCGTCGGCGAAGTCGACCAGCTCCACCGTGTCGCCGGCCGCCTCGTCGATCGTGGCACCGAGGAACTCCCGCAGCCGGGCGTAGGCCTCGGTGGCGCCGCGGTCGGGGGCGTAGCGGTGGTTCAGGTGCACAGTGGCGGCGTCGGGCACCACGTTGTTGGCCACGCCCCCGGTCACCCGGACGGCGGAGAGGGCCTCGGCGAACTCGCAGCCGTCCAGCACCGGCCGCCGGCCCTCGTAGGTGGCCGCCCGCTCGAGCAGCGGGCCCAAGCGGTGGATGGCGTTGCGCCCGGTCCACGGCCGGGCGGTGTGGGCCCGCTCGCCGGTCAGGGTGACGGCGATGCGCAGGGTGCCCTGGCAGCCGGCCTCGACCAGGGCGCCGGTGGGCTCGCACAGCACGGCGGCGTCGCCGGCCACCAGGTCGGGGCGCTCGGCCAGTAGCCGGCGCAGGCCGTTGAAGCGCGCCTCCACCTCCTCGCACTCGTAGAGCACGTAGGTGACGTCGCAGGCGGGGTCGGCCACGGTGCGGGCCAGCTCCAGGATCACCGCGCAGCCGGCCTTCATGTCGGCCGAGCCCACGCCCCACAGCACGTCGCCCTCCACGCGGGCCCGCTCGTTGCCGTTGGGCGGCACCGTGTCGACGTGGCCGGCCAGCACCAGGCGGTGCGGGCGCCCAAGCGCGGTGCGGGCGACCACGTTGTGGCCGATGCGGTCGACGGCCAGCCACGGGACGGCGCGGAGCATGGCCTCCACGTGGTCGGCGATGGCCGCCTCGTCGTGGCTGACCGACGGGATGTCGACCAGCTCGGCGGTGAAGGCCAGGAGATCGGTCAGGTCGAGACCCCGTGCTCGCGGAGGATGGACTCCAGCTTCAGCTTGTCGTGCTCCTCGCCCTCCTCGAGGAACTTGAGCACGAGCACGCACGGGAGCCCGAACTCGCCCCCGGGGAACGTCTTGCGCCGCGAGCCCTGGATGGCGATGGCCCGGTCGGGGATCACGCCCCGGCCCAGCTCCTGGCCGGTGTTGACGTCGATGACCGGGATGGACGACGAGAGCACGACGCCGGCGCCGACCTTGGCGCCCCGCCCGACCCGGGCCCCCTCCACGATCATGCACCGGCTGCCGATGAAGGCGTCGTCCCCGATCATCACCGGCGCCGCCTGCGGCGGCTCGAGGACCCCGCCGATGCCGACGCCGCCCGACAGGTGGACGTTGGCCCCGACCTGGGCGCACGACCCGACGGTGGCCCAGGTGTCGACCATGGTGCCGGCGCCCACCCGGGCCCCGATGTTGACGTAGCTCGGCATCATCACCACGCCCCGCTCCAGGAACGAGCCCCACCGGGCGGACGCCCCCGGCACTACCCGCACGCCGGCCGCCTCGTAGCCGTGCTTCAGCGGGATCCGGTCGGCGTACTCGAAGGGCCCGACCTCGACCGTCTCCATGGCCGACAGCCGGAACAGCAGCAGGATGGCCTGCTTCAGCCAGATGTTGACGGTGACCTCGCCGGCCGGATCGCCCTCGGCCACCCGGGCCTCGCCGCTGTCGAGCAGCCCCACCGCCTCCCGCACCGCGGCGGTGGCCTCCGGGTCGCCGGGCTCCAGTTCGGCCCGCCGGGACCACAGCTCCTCGATCGTCGCTTGCAGGTCGGCCATGGCGGTGAGGCTACCGGGTGGCCATACTCGGGCACGTGGCCGACGACCGCGACCAGCTGGCCGCCCGCCTCGATCGCATCGAGGAGATGCTGCGCCGCTTGAACCGCCCGGCCGGCGGCGACGGGCGCAACGCCCGCAGCGTCGCCGGCCGTCTGGACGACGTGTGGGTCGCCGTCACCGAGGGCAACGAGCGGGTGGTGGCCGCTGTCGAGCGGCTGGGCGAGGACCGCACGGGCGCGTCGGCGGGCGACACCGAGGCCACCGTCGTCCACCTCCGCCTGAACCGCATCGAGGAGACCCTGGCCGCCATCGCCCAGCGCCTGGTCGCCCCGGGGTGGGTGCCACCGGTCGACGGCACCGGTCTCGAGGCGGAGGTCCGCCGGCTGGCCGAGAGGGTCGACGCCCTCGCACAGGCCCTGGAGGGTCCCGCCGCCGACGCCTCGCCGTCCCCCCGCCTCACCCGCCTGCGCGACCAGTTCCGCCGGCCGTGATCCGCCACCTGCCCCGGCTCGTCCCCCTCGATCCGGGGCGGCCCGAGATGTCGGAGGAACGCCGGCCCATCCGCGAGGTCACCCGCCAGGTGGCCTTCGACGCCGGCCGCTGGACCGCCGAGCGCAAGGCCAACGTCAACGCCCTCTTCGACGACCTGGCCGCCGAGTGGAACGACCGCCCCCACGCCCGCCGGTTCGAGGCGGTGGACGACGCCGTGGCCCGGGGCGGCCCCTTCCCGCCCGGGCTGGCGGTGGAGATCGGCGCCGGCACGGGCCTGCTCACCGCCCGCCTGGCCGAGGCGTTCACGCCCCTGGTGGCCGTCGACCTGTCGGCCGCCATGCTGGCGCTGGTGCCGGCGCCCACCCCGAGGATCCGGGCCGACGCCGCCCGCCTGCCCCTCGCCACCGGGTCGGTGGCGGTGCTGGCCGCCGTGAACATGTTCCTGTTCTCGGCCGAGGTCGACCGCGTCCTGGCCGCCGACGGGGTCCTGCTGTGGGTCAACAGCCTGGCCGAGGAGACACCCATCCACCTCTCGGGCGACGACATCGACGCCGCCCTGCCCGGGATGTGGGAGGGTGCGGCGTCGGAGGCCGGCTGGGGGTCGTGGGCGACCTTCCGGCGGGCGCTCTAGACCAGCTTGGGCAGGACGTCGTCGGCGAACTCGGCCAGCCGGCCCCGCCCCTCCGACGGCCAGCTGCAGATGACGTAACCCACGCCGTTGGCCCGGTGGGCGTCGGCCCGCCGGCGCACCTCGTCCCACGGCTCGCTCAGCGACAGGCTGGCCGAGCGCAGGATGGTGGACGGGTCTCTGCCCGCCTTCTCGGCGTGCCCGGCGACGATGGACCACTTGCGGGCGTAGTCGGCGCCGGCCGAGAAGCAGTGCCAGGCGTCGGCCTTCCGGCCGACCAGGGGCAGCATGCGCCGCTCCCCCGACCCGCCGATCCAGACGGGCGGGGTGGGCCGCTGCACCGGCCGCGGCCGGAAGGCTGCGCCCTCGAGGCGGTAGTAGCGACCCTCGTAGCTCGCGTCGTCGGTGGTGAGCAGCAGGCGGATGACGTCGATCGCCTCCTCCAGCCGGCTGATGCGCTCGCCGGTGGGCGGGAACGGGATGCCCAGCTGGCGGTGCTCGGCCTCGTACCAGGCGGCGCCGATGCCGAGCTCCACCCGGCCGCCCGACACGTTGTCGACGGTGGCCACCTCGGTGGCCAGGATCGACGGGTGGCGGTAGGTGACCCCGGTGACGAGAGCGCCCAGGCGCACCCGCGTGGTGGCGGCGCCCAGGGCGGCCAGCAGGGTCCACGCCTCCATGCACGGGCCCGGCCCGCTGCCGTACAGGGGCTGGAAGTGGTCGAAGATCCAGGCGCCGTCGAAGCCGGCCTCCTCGATGAAGCGCACTTGGTCGAGCAGCTGGTCCCACTCCAGGCGGTGCTGGCCCATTTCCACGGCGAAGCGCATAGGTGCGACCCTAGACGGCGACCCCCATGCGCTCGGCCACCAGGGCCAGGCGCTCCATGGGTCGCACCAGGGCCACGCGCACCCAGCCGGCGCCGGCGTCGCCGTAGAGGTCGCCGGGGCTCACCAGGCAGCCCCCCTCGGCGGCCAGCCGCTCGGTGAACCCCCAGGCGTCGCCGGCCGGCGCCGGCGCCCACAGGTAGAAGCCGCCGCCCGGCATCGCCGCCTCCACCCCGAGGGCGGCCAGCAGCGAGCGGAACCACGCCAGCCGCTCCGCGTAGCGGGCCCGCTGGGCGTCGACGTGGGCGTCGTCGTCGAGGGCGACGGCGGCGGCCGCCTGCACCGGCCCGGGCACGAGCATGCCGACGTGCTTGCGGACCTCGGAGAGGTACCGGACCAGGTCGGGGTCGCCGGTGTAGAAGCCGGCCCGCAGGCCCGCCGCGTTGGACCGCTTCGATAGGGAGTGCACGGCCACCACGCCGGTGGTGCCGGCCTCGAGGATGGTGCGGGCCGGCCCGTCCCAGGTGTACTCCACGTAGCACTCGTCGCTGAACACCGGCACGCCGTGGGCCCGGCCCCACTCGGCGGCGGCCGCCAGGTCGTCGAGCTGGCCGGCCGGGTTGCCGGGGCTGTTCACCCACAGGCACAGGGCCCGCTCGGCGTCGCTCACGGTGACCTTCGAGAGGTCCAGCCGCCACCGCGAGTCGAGCGGCACCTCCACCGAGCGGCACCCGGCGAGGGTGGCCCCCATGGCGTAGCTCGGGTAGGCCACCGCCGGGTGGAGCACCGTGTCGCGGTCGGGCGTGCGGAGCCGCAGCCACTGGGGCAGCGTGGTGACGAACTCCTTGGAGCCGATGCAGGCGAACACCAGCGCCGGGTCGACGTCGACGCCCAGGCGGCGCCGCATCCAACCCGCCGCCGCCTGCCGGTACCGGGCGCTGCCCACCGACCAGGGATAGCCGGCCTCGGCCTTCGACGTGGCCAGCGCCTCCACCACGGCGTCGGGCGTGGGGTCGCCGGGCGTGCCGATGGACAGGTCGACCATCCCGCCGTCGTGGGCCTCGGCCTTCTCCTTGGCGCCGGCCAGCCGCTCGTAGGGGTAGACCGGCGGCTGGAACCCGGCGCTCACGCCGCCACCCCGATACCTCGAGCGGCGACGCCGCTCACGAGGCGAGGAACTCGGCGAAGCGGGCGGCGCCGGCCTGGTCGACGCGGACGCGGATGCGGGTGCCGTCCTCGGCGTGCTCCTCGTCGAGGACCTCGCCCTCGCGGTGGAGGGCGGCGACCACGTCGCCCCGGGCGAAGGGCACGAACAGCTCCAGCACGCGGGCGGCGGCCCGCAGGCGGTCGGCGACGGCGCCCAGCAGGTCGTCGATGCCGGCGCCGGTGAGGGCGCTGATCGCCACCGAGCCGGGGTGCTCGGCGCACAGGCGCTTGGCCTCGTCGGTGGCGTCGGCCTTGTTGAAGGCCAGCAGCTCCGGCACCCGCTCGGCGTGCAGCTCGTCGAGCACCACCCGCACCGCCTCGATCTGGGCCTCCGGATCGGGGGCGGCGGAGTCGACCACATGGACGAGGAGGTCGGCCTCCCGGACCACCTCGAGGGTGGACTTGAAGGCCTGCACCAGCTGGTGGGGCAGCTTGCGGACGAAGCCCACCGTGTCGGACAGCAACACCGACTCGCCGCCGGGCAGGGCCAGGCGGCGGGTGCGGGGGTCGAGGGTGGCGAAGAGGCGGTCCTCCACCAGCACGCCGGCGTCGGTGAGGGTGTTCAGCAGCGTGGACTTGCCGGCGTTGGTGTAGCCCACCAGTGACACCAGGTGCAGGCGGCTGCGGCGGCGGGCGGCCCGCTGGACCCGG
Source organism: Acidimicrobiales bacterium (assembly GCA_035689115.1). Lineage (GTDB taxonomy): Bacteria > Actinomycetota > Acidimicrobiia > Acidimicrobiales > JAHFUS01. Next base: position 218,471 of record DASSMA010000064.1, on the reverse strand, counting down.
CGGTTCTTGTCGAGCTCCCGCAGCTCGGCCTCCAGGCGGGTCATGCGCCGGAGCAGGCGCCGGCGGTCGACCTCCAGCTTGGTCTCGCCCGGGCCCCTGGTGCCGATGCCGGCGCCCTGCTGGGACAGCATGGTGCCCTTGCCCTTGAGGCGGGGCAGGCGGTAGCGCAGGAGGGCCAGCTCGACCTGGGCCCGGCCCTCGGGGGTGCGGGCGTTCTGGGCGAAGATGTCGAGGATCACCGCCGTGCGGTCGATGGCGGTGCGGCCCAGGATCTTCTCCAGGTTGCGGTGCTGGGCCGGCGACAGGTCGTCGTCGAACACCACCGTGTCGACGTCGAGGGCCAGCGACATCTCCCGCAGCTCCTCGGCCTTGCCCTTGCCGACGTAGGTGGCCGGGTCGGGCGTCTCCCGGCGCTGGACGACGCGGCCCACCACGTCGGCCCCGGCGGTGTCGACGAGCAGGGCCAGCTCGTCGAGGCTGGCCTCCACGTCGTCGACGTCGGCGCCGCTGCGGGCCATGCCCACCAGGATGATCTTCTCCCGGAAGGTGCGTTCGATCAGGGTCATGCGACGTCGACCTCGATCCTGGCGATCCGCACCGACGGGCCGGTGAGCACGACGCCGCCGGCCCGCAGCTCCACCTCGGCGTCGCCGCCCGGCTGGTGGACCACGACCCGCGCGCCCACCAGCCCCCACTCATGGGCGGCGGCGGCCGCCGCGCAGGCGCCGGTGCCGCAGGCCTGGGTCTCGCCCACACCCCGCTCCCACACCCGCATGGTGAGCTCGCCGGCCCCGGGCCCGACCGTCACGAACTCCACGTTGGTGCCGCCCGGGGTGCGCCGGTCGACCTCGGCGCCCATGCCGAGCACGTCGTCGGTGCTGAAACCCGGGCCCCACACCACGACGTGGGGGTTCCCCATGTCGACCGGGCGCACGCCCCGGCCCTCCATGGGCTGGGGCTCGTCGGGGCCGACCTTGGCCTGTCCCATGTCGACGCTCACCTGCATCACGGCGCCCTCGGCGGCGTGCACGGTGACGCGCCGCAGGCCGGCGGCGGTGGCCACCGTGAGCTCCGGGCCGGCGGCCAGGCCGGCGTCGAGCACCGCCTGGGCCAGGCAGCGGATGCCGTTGCCGCTCATCTCGGCCGGGCCGCCGTCGGCGTTGCGCAGCTCCATGGTGACGTCGGCCCCGCCGGTGCCGGCGGTGACCCGGATCAGGCCGTCGGCGCCGACGCCCCGGTGGCGGTCGCACAGGGCGCGGGCCAGCGAGGCGTCCACCGGGTGGGCGCCGTGGGGGTCGAGCAGGACGAGGAAGTCGTTGCCCAGGCCGTGGTGCTTGCTGAGGGACAGAAGGGTCATGGTCGTTCCCAGTCTCCCAGCAGGGCGGGGAGGATGGCGACCGGATTCTCGGCCGCCCCGTACCAGGTCACTCTGGGGTCCCGCCGGAACCACATGCGCTGGCGCCGCGAGAAGCCCCGGGTGCGGCTGGCGGCCTCGGCCACCGCCTCCTCCAGCGTCGACTCGCCGGCCAGGTGGCGTAGCACCTCCTTGTAGCCCAGGGCCTGGGCGGCGGTGCGGGAAAGGCCGGCGGCGGCCAGCCGGCGGGTCTCGTCGACGAGGCCGCCGGCCACCATGGCGGCGAGGCGCGCCTCGATGCGGGCGGCCACCACCGGCCGGGGCAGCCACACCCCGGCCATCCGGAACCGGCTGGGCGGGTGGGCCTCCAGGCCGGCGCCGAAGCTGGAGAAGGGGCGCCCGGAGCCGACGACCACCTCCAGGGCCCGCACCACCCGCCGGCGGTTGCCGGGCTCCATGCGGGACGCGGCCACGGGGTCGGCCTGGCGCAGGCGGGCGTGGAGGGCGGCCGTGTCCGGCTCGGCGTCCAGCTCGGCCCGCACCTGGGGCCACTGCCCCGGGATGGTGAGCCCGTCCACCACCGCCCGCACGTACAGGCCTGTGCCGCCCACCAGCAGGGCCCGGTGGCCACGCTCCTCGATACCGGCCAGCACGCCGGCGGCGGCCGCCTGGAAGTCGGCCACCGAGTAGTCCTCCGACGGGTCGGTCAGGTCCAGCAGGTGGACCGGGACCTCCGCCTGCTCGGCCGGCGTGGGCTTGGCCGTGCCCACGTCCATGCCGCGGTACACCTGCATCGAGTCCGCCGAGACCAGCTCCACGTCGGGCCACCGCCGGGCGACCTCGACGGCGAGGGTCGACTTGCCGGTGGCGGTGGGGCCGACGAGGGCCAGGTGGGTCAAGCCGAGGCGACGGGGATGCGGGTGCGGTGGCGGGGGCGGGCGGTGACCTCGACCAGCTCGCCGGTGAGGTGATGGGGCGCGGCGCCGGTGACCCGGACCTCGGCGAAGGTGCCGGGCGCCAGGCGGCCGGCGAAGTGCACCAGCTTGTTCTGCCTGGTGCGGCCGGTGAGCAGCGACGGGTCCTTGCGGCTCGGCCCCTCGACCAGCACCTCCTCCACCAGTCCGACCCGTGCCCGGTGGCGGGCCAGCGCCGAGCGCTCGACCACCACCTTGAGGCGGGCGAAGCGGTCGGCCACCACCTCGGGCGGCACGAAGCGGTCGGCGAGGGTGGCCGCCTGGGTGCCGGGGCGGGGCGAGAACACGAAGGTGTAGGCGCTGTCGTAGCCGGCCTCGGCCACCACGTCGAGGGTGGCGGCGAAGTCGTCGTCGGTCTCGCCGGGGAACCCGATGATGAGGTCGGTGGTGACGGCCAGGTCGGGCACCGTGGCCCGGGCCTCGGCCAGGCGCCGGAGGTAGCGCTCGGCGGTGTAGCCGCGGTGCATGGCGGCCAGGACGCGGTCGCTGCCCGACTGGAGCGGCAGGTGGAGGTGCTCGCACACCGCCGGCGTGCCGGCCATGGCCTCGATGGTCTCCGGCCGCAGGTCCTTCGGATGGGGGCTGGTCCAGCGCACCCGGCGGATGCCGTCGACCGCCCCCACGTCCCGCAGCAGGGCGGCGAACAGGGGCCGTCGGCGGGTGAGGTCGCGCCCGTAGGAGTTGACGTTCTGGCCGAGCAGGGTGACCTCGACCGTGCCCGCCGCCGCCACCTTGGCGACCTCGGCCACCACCTCGGCCGGCGGGCGGCTGATCTCCTTGCCGCGCACCGAGGGGACGATGCAGAAGGCGCAGGTGTTGTCGCAGCCGATCTGGATCGTGATCCACGCCGCCCAGGGGACGTTCTGGCGGGCGGGGAGGGCGGACGGGAAGGAGTCGGACTCCTCGAGGATCTCCATGACCGGGCCGTCGGCCCGGGCCCGCTCCAGCAGGTGGAGGGCCGACCCCACGTTGTGGGTGCCGAACACCACGTCGGTGTGGGGCGCCCGCTGCTGGATCAGCTCCCGGTCCTTCTGGGCCAGGCAGCCGGCCACCGCGATCTGGAGGCCGGGGCGGCGCTCCTTCAGGGCCTTCAGATGGCCGAGGTGGCCGTAGAGCTTGTTGTCGGCGTTCTCGCGGATGCAGCACGTGTTGAGCACCACGACGTCGGCCGCCTCGAGGTCGTCGGTGACCTCCATGCCGTCGGACTCGAGCAGCCCGGCGATGCGCTCCGAGTCGTGCTCGTTCATCTGGCACCCGAAAGTGCGGATCAGGTACCTCGGGGCGGCCATGGGACGCCCAGTCTCGCGCTAGCGGTGCCGGTAGAAGCGCTGCCGGGCCGGCGGGGCCGCCCTGCTGGGGCGGTGCCGGTGCGGGGCGCCCAGCCCGGCCAGCCGGCGGAGGAAGCCGCCGGCGACGGGGGCCGGCGGTGGCGGCGACGGCGCCTGCCCGGCCAGGTCCGGGGTTCCGAAGAACGGGGCGAAGCGGTCGGGGAACCCCGGCATGGTGCAGCCGATGCAGATGCCACCGGCCAGCATGCACCCGCCGTGGCCGTCGATGACGCCCCGCTCGGCGACGTTGCACTGCACGACCGGGCCCCAACACCCGAGTTCCACCAGGCACGACCCGCTGCCCGCCTCGGCGGCGAAGACGCCGTCGTCGTAGTAGCTCGCCCGGGGGCACGAGGCGTGGGCCGTCTCGGCGAACAGCCACGCCGGCCGGCCCAGCTCGTCGAGGGCGGGGAGCGGGGCCAGCCCGTTGAGGTGGAGGAGCAGGGCCGCCACCGTCTCGGTGACGTTGTCCCCGAGCGGCGCGCAGCCCGGGATGTTCACGAGGGGGACGCCGGCGGCCGACCGGTAGGAGTCGCCGAGGTAGGCCCCGAGGGACATGGCGCCGGTGGCGTTGCCGGCGGCCGCCGGGATCCCGCCCCAGGCGGCGCACGTACCCACGGCGATGGTCGCCGCCGCGCCGGGCGCCAGGCGGTCCAGCCAGTCCCGGCTGGTGAGCTGCCGCCCGGTGACCCGGTCGGCGCCGACCCCGAACCAGAACCCGCTCCCGGCGGTGGACTCGTCGAGGACCGATCCCTCCCACACCAGGACGTAGGGCGCATCCAGCTCCCCGCGGCAGGCCAGTTCCAGGTTGGTGATCCAGTCGTCGCCGGACTCGACGGAGAGCAGGGCGTGCACCAGGTCGACCCGCGGCAGGCCGGGGATGGCACCCGACAGCAGCTGCTCGAGTCGGGGATGCGTCCCGCCGGTGGCCGCCACCGAGCAGCCCTCGCAGGACGCACCGGCCAGCCAGAGCAGGTACACCCGGCTGAGCGGGCCGAGGGCCAGCGGGTCGGGGCGCTCGGGCTCGTGGCGCACGGCGATCGGCGCGAAAGGGTCGGTCGACGCAGCGATGCTCACCGTCACCGCCTCTTATCGGCACCTGTTACGGCCTCGTGAACCTTGGGCAACGGGTATCTGTCGCTGACACTCACAACCCCCGCCGGCCCTGCCGAAGGAGAACATGCGTGAAAACCCGCTTGTGGGCTGGACCGGTCGCGCCAGGACCGCAGGCCACCTCGGGAGCCGGCGGCGCTGGCACCGGTGGGCGGTCGGTCGTGGCTGCTTCGCTCCCTGCCGTCGCGCTCGGCGTGCTGGCCGCCGGCGTGCTCCTCTCGCTGGTGGTGGCGCGGCTGGCCGGGGACCCGGCTCGGGGGTGGCGTGACGCCGGCCTGGCCCTGGTGGCCATGGGCGCCGGCGCCCTGGCCGTCGCCGGCTGGCTGGCCATGCGGCGGGAGATCACCGAGCCCCTCGCCCGGCTCGACGAGCTGGCGGCGACGGTGGGCCCCGAGGGCCCCGAGGGCGACCCGGCCTCGCTGGTGGACGCCATGGAGACGCTCGCCGCCGAGGTGGAGCACAGCCGCCTGGCGCTCGAGATCGTCCGCCGGTCGCCGGACATCACCGTCACCCTGGACCGGGACGGTCACATCCTCCACGCCACGCCGGCGGCCGACTCGATGCTCGGGCGCCCGGCGGCGTGGCTGACCGGCCGGCTGCTGGCCGGGCTGGCCCATCCCGAGGACCGCGACCAGCTGGACGCCCTGCGGGCACGGGAGCCGGGCTCCGACGCCAGGCAGGTCGACGAGATCCGCTTCTCCCATCTCCACGGCCACTGGGTGCCCACCGAGGTCACGATGATCGACCTCGACACCGCTGACGCCCGGGTCCTCGCCATCCGCGATGTCAGCGAGCGCAAGGCCCACGAGGCGGCACTGCTCCAGCAGGCCCTCTACGACCCGCTCACCGGGCTGGCCAACCGCACGCTCTTCCGCGAGCACGTGGGCAAGGCCCTGGCCCGCCTCCGGCGCTCGCCGGCTCGCCCCCACGCCGTCCTCTTCGTCGACCTCGACGGGTTCAAGACGGTCAATGACAGCCTTGGTCACGCCGCCGGCGACGAGGTCCTGGCCGAGGTCGGGCGCCGGTTGCTGCGCTGGCTGCGGCCCGACGACACGGCCGCCCGGCTCGGGGGCGACGAGTTCGCCGTGCTGCTGGAGAACACCTCGCAGCTCGACACCGGCGTGCTGGCCAGCCGGATCCTCGACGTGCTCGTGACCCCGATCGTGGTGCAGGGCAAGGAAGTGGTGCTGAGCGGCAGCATCGGGATCGCCCTGTCCGAACCGGGCCAGGACGCCGACGCCCTGCTGCGCAACGCCGACGCCGCCATGTACACCGCCAAGGCGGCCGGGAAGGGGCAGTTCCGGGTGTTCGAGGCGGCCATGCACACCGCCGCCCTCCGCCGGCTCGACCTGGACGCCGACCTCCGCCGGGCGGTGGGCCGCAAGGAGCTGACCCTCGCCTACCAGCCGATCATCGACCTGGCCACCGGGGAGCTTACCGGTGCCGAGGTCCTGGCCCGTTGGCGCCATCCGGAGCGGGGGATGATCCCGCCCCTGGACTTCATCGCCGTGGCCGAGGAGAGCGGCTACATCCGCGAGCTCGGGCGCCACATCCTCACCGAGGCCTGCCGGCAGGCGAGGGAGTGGCACCAGCGGCGGCCGGGGAGCGAACCGCTGCGGCTCTGCGTGAACACCTCGGTGCGCCAGATCGAGCACGGCGGCTTCTTCGACCAGGTCGCGCTGGTGCTGGACGACACCGGGATGGACGGGCGCCTCCTCACCCTGGAGATCACCGAGAGCCTGTTCATGAGCGACTTCGGCGCCACCGTGCAGAAGCTCCGACGGCTCAAGGAGCTGGGCATCAAGCTGGCGGTCGACGACTTCGGGACCGGCTACTCGTCGCTCAGCTACCTGCGCTCGCTCCCCATCGACGTCCTGAAGATCGACAAGTCCTTCGTGGTGGGCGTGACCCAGGGCGCCGAGCACTCGGCCGTCGCCCGAGCCGTCGTGAAGCTGGCCCGCACCTTCAACCTGCGCACCGTGGCCGAGGGGATCGAGCGCCCGGAGCAGGCCGAGGAGCTCTACGCCATGGGCGCCGACATGGGCCAGGGCTACCTGTTCTCCCACCCGCTGCCGGCGCCGGCCATGGAGGCCTACCTGGCCGAGCACCCGGTGGCCGTCCGGCGGCCCCCCACCCTTCCCTTCTCGCCCTCACCCGCCGGCATCTGGCCCCGGTAGCACGCGGTTCGAGGCGGATGCCTCCGGCTTCCGGAGCCATCCACCTCCTCGCCGGCGACGCCGTCAGAGCACGGCGTCGGTGAGGACGGGCCGCTCGCGCGGAACCCCGTCCGAAGGCTCCACCCCGCCCCCGTCGAGCACCAGGACCCGCTCGCCCATGGCCAGGGGCCCGGCCTCCGGCCGGCGGCGTTGCCGGTCCTCGACCAGCAGCCGGATGGCCGTACGGCTCTGCCCGTCGATCTCGATGTCGGCGAACATCGGCACGCAGACCACGTCGAGCCCCGACTGGGCGAGGAAGCCGCGGGCGATCGCCACCGCCTTGATCGCCTGGTTGAGGGCGCCGGCACCCACCACCTGGAGCTCCGCTCTCCCGACCTGGCGGATCACCCCCGCCAACGCACCCGCGCACGAGTTGGGATTGGACTTGCTACTGACCTTGAGAACATCCATCTGGGAGTCCCCCCCGACCGCCGCACGACGGCCCGGTTCAAGGTTCGACGGCCGAGGGGTTCATTCCTGCACACATCGCCCGAATCGGCGCCGGCCGCCCCGCCGGCGCCGCTCGGGCGCCGGCGACGGTCAGTCGTCGATCATGATGGGGTCGTCGTCGCCCGACTGGCCCAGGGCGTCGTCGGCTGGCAGGGCCCCCTCGGGCGACGCCAGCAGCCCCACCTGGCGGCGGATCCGGTGGTCGAGCTCCACCATGACCTCGGGGTGCTCCATGAGGAACTGCTTGGCGTTCTCCCGACCCTGCCCGAGCTGCTCGCCCTCGTAGGTGTACCAGGCCCCCGACTTCTTCACGATGCCGGCGTTGACCCCGACGTCGATGAGCGAGCCCTCGCGGCTGATGCCCTTGCCGAACCCGATGTCGAACTCGCACTGCTTGAAGGGCGGCGAACAGTTCGACACCACCACGTCGTTGGCCACGAAGGTGTGGTGCTCGTCGACCTCGATGTCGTAGATCGGCCGCCACTCCGGCGGGCTGACGGCGACGATGCGGTCGTACCACACGTCCTCGGCCAGCACGCCTCGCAGGAACTCGCTGTCGAGGGCGTCGGCCAGGCGCTCCAGCCGGTCCCGCCGCAACCGGCCGACACCCAGCACCGCCTGGAGTGAACCGCCGGCCCGCGCCGTGCCGTCTCCCAGGAGCTGCGAGGCAGCCTGCGGCGTGACCCCGAGCCCCCGCAGGTAGGCCAGCACCGGCTCCGACTGCGACGCCGGCAGGTACCCCCGCTGGGAGCCGCGGTGTTTGCGAAGCGACGGATCGGCCAGCTCGGCCGAGAGCTTCTGGCCGCGCGGCCCCCACATCGGCACGGCGGCGGCGAACGCCTCGACGTTGTCGATGCCGGACACCCGCACCTCCCAGCACGGCAGCTTGCCCTGCACGATCCGCCCGCCGACCACGCTGGGCCGCTTGGCCTTCGGGTCGTAGACCCGGACCGAGCTGCCGATGCCCCACCGCAGCAGGAGCCAGTGGAGCTGGTGCGCCAGCTCCTCGGAGGTGGTGGTGTAGCCCACCCGCAGCCCGCCGGTCTGCTCCTTGCTCACCCAGCCGTCGGTCTCGAAGAGCCCGAACAGCAGGTTGGCCGCCACCTCGGCGGAGACGTCGGGGGCGAAGAAGGGCGCCGGGATCCGCTTGGAGGGCGCCAGGTGGCCCCAGATCCCCGCCCAGCGGGCCAGGGCCCCGACCCCGTCGGCCTCGCCCGGGCGGTGGGAGAAGCTGGTCTCGATGCCGCGCCGGTGGGCGTCGCACCCCAACGAGGCGGCGATGGCGGCGGCGTCCTCCTGGAGCGGCTCCTCCACGTTGACGAACGTGATCGGCGTCTTCCCCCCCACGTAGCCGTCGCCGATGAGATAGCCCAGCAGGCGGGCGTGGTCGGGCGGGACCGGCTGCTCGTCCCCGAAGCCGAAGGCGGTGCGGGGGCGGGCGACGCGGTCGGTGGTGCCGAGCTCGCCGGCCGGCACCCACCCGCGGTCGGTGAGCACCTTGTGATCCGCGGTGAGCCACAGGGCGGTGCCGTCCCCGAGGTGGAGGCCGAGAACCTCGTGCTCGCCCTGGTCGAAGCGGTTGACGATGGGCCGCACGTGCAGCCGGCCGAGCTTGTCGGCCGCCATGACGGACGCACCCTCGCCCTTCTCGACGATCTCCTCGATGCGGTGGGTGCGGCCCGTCGTGGGGTCGAACACCGTGGTGCCGGCGGCCACGCACTTGTTCTTCACGACCTTGACGCGGGTGCGGTTGCCGACCACCTCGCCGCCGTCCTTGATGGACTCGATGCGGCGGATGTCGAGCCGGACGGAGCTGTAGAACTTCAGGGCCCGGCCGCCGGGGGTGACTTCCGGCGAGCCGTACACGATTCCGATCTTCTCCCGCAGCTGGTTGATGAAGACGGCGATGGTGTCGGAGCGGCTGAGGGTGCCGGTGAGCTTGCGCAGGGCCTGCGACATGAGGCGGGCCTGGAGGCCGACGTGGGTGTCGCCCATCTCCCCCTCGATCTCGGCCCGGGGGGTGAGGGCGGCCACCGAGTCGACGACCAGCACGTCGAGCGCCCCTGAGCGGATGAGCATGTCGGCGATCTCGAGGGCCTGCTCCCCCGTGTCGGGCTGGGAGATCAGCAGGTCGTCGATGTTGACGCCGATGGCCTTGGCGTACACCGGGTCCATGGCGTGCTCGGCGTCGATGTAGGCGCAGATGCCGCCGTTGCGCTGGGCCTCGGCCACCACGTGCATGGCGAGGGTGGACTTGCCCGACGACTCGGGGCCGTAGATCTCCACGATGCGGCCCCGCGGCAGGCCCCCGATGCCGAGGGCGAGGTCGAGGGCCATCGCCCCCGTGGGGATGGACCGGATGCTCATGCTGGGGCGCTCGCCCATCCGCATGACCGAGCCCTTCCCGAACTGCTTGTCGATCTGGCGCAGCGCCACGTCGAGTGCGGTCTCCCGCTCCATCGGTGCTCCCCTCATGTCGGCGGTTGTGTTCGGAGGTCACCCTACGGAGAGGGTGTGACAGTGACATCCGTGGAGTTCCGCCATTGTAATTCCGAACGGATGTTCGGGGCAAGCATTCACCCGGGAAGCGGCCGCCGGCCCACCACCTCGTAGGCGCCGCCCCGGCTGGCCACCAGGGTGACCTCCCCCACCGGCCACGAGGCGGCGACGGCCAACCCGCACCAGGGCGACAGGTCCACTCCCCGCCGGTCCCGGGCCCGGGCGAGGGTGAGGTGGCCGGCGAAGGGCCGCTCCTCGGGCGGCCGGCCCACGCCGGCCGTGGCCGCCACCACCGCCGACGCCAGCCCTTCGAGACCGGCGACAGGGACGTGGAGGACCCGCCGGCCGAAGCGCCCGGTGGCCGGGCCGAGGGTCGCTTCGGCGGCCGGCGCACCCACGGCGGCCAGGGCGCCGGCCGCCTCGTCGGGGTCGGCCTCGCCGAAGAACCGCAGGGTGACGTGCCACCGCTCGGCCGGCACCCACCGCAGGCGCCGGTCCGGTGCCGGCGCCCCCGCCAGCGCCGCCGTGATCGCCGCCGCCGCACCGGCCGGCGGCCACACGGCGACGAACAGCCGCACGGGTCAGCCGACCGGCATGCAGAACGCCGTCGAATTCACCGCGTTTCGCATGTCAGTCCCTCAGGCCATCGGGCCCAGGCGGTCCAGCAGGCGCCGGCGCAGCAGGTCGAGCATGGTGATGGTGGCGAACTGGCGGACCCGCTCGCGGTCGCCGGGCAGGCGGTGGTGCTGGACCTCGGTCTCGCCCTCGATGCGGAGGCCGATGAACACCGTGCCGACCGGCTGCCCCTCCTGCTCGGCCGGCCCGGCCACGCCGGTGACGGACAGCCCCACGTCGGCGTCGAGCGCCCGGACGGCGCCCTCGGCCATCGTCGCCGCCGCCGTCTCCGACACCACCGGCCCCTCGGGCACGCTTAGCAGGCCGAACTTCACCGCCGAGTCGTAGGCCACCACCGAGCCGCGGAACCAGGTGCTGGAGCCGGGCACGTTGACCAGCCGGGACGCGACGAGCCCGCCGGTCATCGACTCGGCCAGCCCGAGCGTGAGCCCGGCGTCCTCCAGCAGGGCCCCGACGGCCGACTCCATGGTGTCGTCGTCGACGCCGAACACGAGCACGCCCAGCAGCGAGCGCAGCTCGGCGTCCTCCGCCTCCACCATGGCCAGGGCCTCCTCCCTCGTGGGCGCCTTGGCGGTGATGCGGATCTTGATGCCCTCGACCCCGCTGGCCAGGAAGGCGAGGGTGGGATTGCCGGCCGCCTCCAGCGCCTCCAGCCGCGGCGCCACCCGCTCGGCCAGTGTGGACTCGGCCAGGCCCCACGTGCGCACCATCCGGGACACGATGGTGGAGCGGGTGCCGGCCCGGGCCGCCAGGTCGGGGAGCACCGCCCGCTCCGCCATGTCGTGCAGCTCGTGGGGGACGCCGGGCAGGGCGTAGAGGACCTTGTCGCCGGCCGGGCAGATGAGCCCCGGCGCCGTGCCCCTCGTCTGGCGGATGACCGCCGCGCCCCGCGGCACGTCGGCCTGGCGGGCGTTGCTGGGCACCATCTCCCGGCCCCGCTCGGCGAAGCGCTCCCGGATCCGCGCCAGCACGGCCTCGTCGCGCTCGAGGGGCACGCCCAGCACCTCGGCAATGGCCTCCCGCGTGACGTCGTCCTGGGTGGGGCCCAGCCCGCCGCACACGACCACCGCGTCGGACCGCTCGAGGGCCAGCCGGAGGACCGAGGCGATGCGGCCGACGTTGTCGCCCACCGAGGTGTGGAAGTGGCAGTCGATTCCCCACGCCGCCAGCCGCTCGGCCAGCCAGGTGGAGTTGGTGTCGACGACCTGGCCGAGGAGCAGCTCGGTGCCGACCGCTACCAGCTCACACCGCATGGCCGGGCGCAGTCTGCTCGGCGATGACGGTGCGGGCGTCGAGCAGGTACTGGGCGCCGGTGACGAGGGCCAGCACGACCGCCGCCCACAGGAGCACCACGGCGACGTTGCGGGCGGAATCGGTGGTGACCGGCAGGAGGGCGAAGGCCACCGCCACCTGCTGCACCACCGTCTTCACCTTGGCCCACCAGCGGGCGGGGATGGTGACGCCCCGTCGGCCCACCCACGTGCGGTACACGCTGATGGCGACCTCGCGCACGGCGATCAGCGTCACCGGCAGCCACCAGAAGATCCCCTGGGCCACGAGGGCGTACATGGCGCCGAGCACGAGGAGCTTGTCGGCCAAGGGGTCGAGGAAGGCGCCCGAGCGGGTGCTGCCCTGGCGCCGGGCCAGCCACCCGTCGACCCAGTCGGTGGACGAGAGCACGATCCAGAGGGCGAGGGCCGACCACGACGGCCCGTCGGAGAGGATCATCACCAGCAGGAACGGGGTGACGAGCATCCGGGCGGCGGTGACGGCGTTGGCCGGCGTGGCGAGGGCCGAGGGCCCGAACGGGACGGTGGACATCAGACCGTGACGGCGTCGAGGTCGGGGCCGGCGGCGCCGGTGACGAGGACCTTGGCGGTCGCGCCGGCCGGCAGCGAGCGCGGGACGTTGACGACGCCGTCGATCTCCGGCGCCTCCCTGTGGCTCCGGGCCGTGCCCGGCCGGTCGACGAGGACCTCGACCACCTCGCCCACCAGGGCCCGCCGGCGGGCGAAGGTGACCCGCTCGGCGACCTCGGCCGCCTCCGCCAGCCGCTCGGCCACCACGTCGGGGGGCACGGCGCCGTCGAGGCCGGCGGCGAAGGTGCCGTCCTCGCGGGAGTAGGCGAAAAGTCCGCACCAGTCGACCTGGGCGGCGTCGAGGAAGGCGAGCAGCGAGTCGTGGTCCTCCTCCGTCTCGCCCGGGTAGCCGACGATGAAGTTGGTGCGGAACGCGGCCTCAGGGAAGCGCTCGCGGATCGACTCGATGCGGCGCAGGAAGCGGTCGCCGTCGCCCCAGCGGCGCATGCGCCGCAGCAGCGGCTTGGACACGTGCTGGAGGGACAGGTCGAAGTACGCGATCCCGGTGGCGCCGATGGCGTCGACCAGCTCGTCGGTGAGGTCGGACGGGTAGAGGTACAGCAGGCGGGTGCGCTCGACGCGGGCGGCCACCGCCTCCACCAGGGAGACGACGGCGCCGGCGCCCAGGCCCCGGACGTCCTTCCCGTACGACGCCAGGTCCTGGGCGACGAGGACGACCTCCTTGACCCCGAGGGCGTCGACCTCCTCGAGGATCGCCTCGGGCGGCCGCGACCGCTGGGGACCGCGAAACGACGGGATGGCGCAGAAGCCGCACGTGCGGCTGCACCCCTCGGCGACCTTCACGTAGGCCCACGGCGCCCGCGCCGGCGGCCGGGGGAGGTTGAGGAGGTCGATGCGGGCGGCGTCCGGTCTGGCCCCGAGCGTGACGGGGACGCCGAAGCCGGCCACCAGGTCGGCCTCCGGCATGGCCTCGGCCAGCTCCTCGCCGTAGCGCTCGGCCATGCACCCGGTGACCACCAGGCGCGCCCCGTCGGCGCGGGCACCGGCGAGGGCGAGCACGGTGTCGACCGACTCCTGGCGGGCGTTCTCGATGAAGGCGCAGGTGTTCACCACCACCAGGTCGGCCTCGGCGGGCGAGGCGGCCGGCGCCATGCCGTCGGCGGCCAGGGTGCCTTCGAGCTTGTCGGAGTCCACCTGGTTCTTCGGGCACCCCAGCGTCTCGATCCAGTAGCGCCCGCCCACGCCTCGAATCTACCGCCCATCGGTCGCCGGCCTACGATCGGCCGGTGGCCACCGCCGTGCCGTCCCCGTCGCCCAATCCCAACGCCGTGCGCTTCCAGCTGGACGTGACCCTGCCCGGCACCCTCAGCTTCAACAGCGCGGCCGACGCCGCCGGCGACCCCTTCGCTGCGGCGGTGTTCGCAACACCGGGCGTGGCGGCCGTGTTCGGGGTCAACGACTTCGTCACCGTCACCCGCGCTCCGGGCGCCGACTGGGACCCGATCGTCGAGGCCGTGCAGGCCGCCGCCGCGGCCCATCTGTAGTCAGCCCTTGCGCTGGGCGTCCACCACGGCGACGGCGGTGATGTTCACGATCTCCGACACGTCCGCGCCCCTGGCCAGCACGTGGACGGAGCGGGCCATGCCCATGAGGATGGGGCCGACGGTGGTGGCGCCGCCCAGGTGCTGGAGGAGCTTGTAGGCCGAGTTGGCTGCCTCCAGCGATGGGAACACCAGCACGTTGGCGTCGCCCTGGAGGGCGCCGAAGCCGTAGTCGCCCCGCAGCTCCGACCGGAGGGCCACGTCGGCCATCATCTCCCCGTCGACCTCCAGGGTCGGGTTCCGGGCCTGGAGCAGGACGACCGCCTCGGCCACCTTGGCCGCCCGGGGGTGGCGGGTGGACCCGAAGTTGGAGAACGACAGCAGGGCCACCCGGGGCTCCAGCCCGAGGGCGACCGCCTCCTCGGCGGCCATGGTCGCGATGTCGGCCAGTTCCTCGGCCGACGGGTCGACGTTCACCGTCGTGTCGGTGAGCACGTAGGGACGGTCGCCCACCAGCATCACGTGCATGCCCGCCACCCGCATGACCCCCGGCGCCGGGCCGATGACCTGGAGGGCGGGCCGGATCACGTCGGAGTAGTGGTACGTGAGCCCGGCCACGAAGGCGTCTGCGTCGCCGGACCGCACCATCATCGAGCCGAAGTAGTTGGGCTCCTTCAGCAGCGCCATGGCCTCCCGCCGGGTGACGCCCTTGCGCCGGCGGCGGGCCCACAGGTCGGCGGCGTAGGCCTCGAGCGCCGGGGACGTCCACGGGTCGACCACGTCGATGGGGCAGTCGATGTGCATGGCGTCCAGCTGGGACCGCACCACTTCTACCCGGCCCAGGAGCACGGGCGACCCGATGCCCTCCCGGCACACAGCCTCGGCGGCCCGGATCACGCGGAGCTCCTCGCCCTCGGAGAAGACCACCCGGCGGGGGTCGTTGCGGGCCCGGCGGATGACCGAGCGCATCAGGCCGCGGCCGGGGGCGAAGCGGCGGGCCAGCTCCTCGCGGTAGTCGGCGGGCGGCCGGGCGATGCGGGCCACGCCGGAGTCGACGGCCGCCTGGGCCACCGCCGGCGCCACCCGCAGCGGGATGCGCGTGTCCAGCGGCTTGGGGATCAGGTAGTCGCGGCCGAAGGACAGCTTCTCCACGCCGTAGGCGTTCAGGACGGCGAGGGGCACCTCCTCGCGGGCCAGGTCCCGCAGGGCGTGGGCGGCCGCCACCTTCATCTCGTCGGTGATGCGGCGGGCCCGGGCGTCGAGGGCGCCGCGGAACACGAAGGGGAACCCGAGGACGTTGTTGACCTGGTTGGGGTGGTCGGAGCGGCCGGTGGCCAGCACGGCGTCGGGGCGGGCGGCGCGCGCCTCGTGGAAGGCGATCTCCGGGTCGGGGTTGGCGAGGGCGAACACGATCGGGTCGGCCGCCATGGTGCGGAGCATGTCGCCGGTGACGATGCCGCCCACCGACAGCCCCACGAACACGTCGGCGCCCACCAGCGCGTCGGCCAGGGTGCGGGCCGGCGTGTCGGCCGCGAACCGCTCGAGGTAGGGATTCATCCCGGCGGCGCGACCGGTGTGGACGACGCCGTGGACGTCGACCAGCACAAGCGCCGACGGGTCCATCCCCAGTCGCACGAAGAAGGCGGCGCACGCCAGGCCGGCGGCGCCGGCGCCGCTGATCACGGTGTGGACGGCCCCGATGTCCTTGCCCACCACGTCGAGGGCGTTCAGCAGTGCGGCGCCGGCGATGATGGCCGTCCCGTGCTGGTCGTCGTGGAACACGGGAATGTCGAGCAGCTCCTTCAGCCGCTCCTCCACCTCGAAGCACTCGGGCGCCTTGATGTCCTCCAGGTTGATCCCCCCGAAGGTGGGCGCCAGGGCGGCGACGATGCGCACCAGCTCGTCGGGGTCGGTGGCATCGACCTCGAGGTCGAACACGTCGACGTCGGCGAAGCGCTTGAACAGCGCCGCCTTCCCCTCCATCACCGGCTTGGCCGCCAGCGCCCCCATGTTGCCCAGCCCGAGCACCGCGGTGCCGTTGGTGACGACGGCCACCAGGTTGGCCCGCGCCGTGACGGCGAACGACTCCTGCGGGTCGGCGGCGATGGCCTCCACCGGCGCCGCCACGCCGGGGGTGTACGCCAGCGCCAGGTCGTGCTGGGTGTCGAACGGCTTGGTGATGGCCAGGCCGACCTTCCCGGGCGGCCGCCGGCGGTGGTACTCGAGCGCCTCGTCGCGCAGCATGGGCCGACGCTACGCCCGCACCAGTCCGAGGTCCTCGTAGAGCGCGGAGAGGACCGGTTGCGTGCGCCGGTGGTGACCTCGCTCGCCGGCCATGCCGTTGAAGACGACCGCCGCCGCCAGGCCGGCGTCGGGGTCGGCGAACGAGACCGACGACTGCTGGCCGCCGTGGCCGAACGCCCGCATCGAGGCGTGCTCGCCGAAGCCGTAGGGCGCGGGCCGGCCTTCGTAGTGCCAGGAGTTGACGATGACGCCGAGCCCCCAGTCCATGACCGCGCCGAACGTCTCGTCCCGGAGGCCGGCCCGGTGGCGCGCGCACATGGTGTCGACCGTCTGGGGCGAAAGGATGCGCACGCCGTCCAGCTCGCCCTTGCCCAGCAGCGCCAGGTACAGCCGGACCAGGTCGCCGGCCGGGCCCACGCCGCTGCCACTGGGCCGGGGGCGGGTGAACCCCTCCGGCCTGGCCAGGCCGGCGATCACCCTCGCCTCGCCCCTGCTCGTGTCGTGCATGGCGCCCATCCGGTCGCCGTAGGCGGCGAAACGCTCCGGCGGGAGCACGATCCACGAGTCGGCCATGCCCAGCGGTTCGAAGACCTCCTCGTGCACATACGTCTCGTAGGCCCGGCCGTCGATGCGGCGCACCACCTCGCCGAGGACGTGGAACCCGAGCCGCGGCGAGTAGGCGGCCCGCCGGCCGGGCCCCCACCCGTCGGCGAGCGGCGAGGCGCAGGCCGCCGCCAGCAGCTCGTCCCAGCCGTCGCCGGCCGGCGGCGGGGCGGCCAGGCGGGCGGTGTGGGTGAGCAGGTGGCGGATGGTGACACGCTCCTTGCCGGCGGCGGCGAACTCGGGGACGTGGCGCGCCACGGGGTCGTCGGGGTCGAGCCGGCCCCGCTCCCACTGCTGCAGCACGGCGACGGCCGTGATCGGCTTGGTGGCGGAGAACCACGGGAGGAGCGTGCCTTCCTCCATCGGCCGGCCGGGGGCGGCGATGCCGTCCACCAGCAGGGTCACCTGGCCGGCGAAGGCCACCGCCAGCTGGGCGCCCACGTGCAGCCCCTCCTGGGCACCCTGGCGGACGGCCACCAGCGTGGCGGGCAGGGCGAGGGCGCTCAGGGGTGTGACGCCTCGACGGTGGTGTGGATGCCGCCCCGCACCAGCCATTCGGTGCGGACCGTCATGCGCCGTGGAGCGAGAGCCGCCACCAGGTCGTCGAGGATGCGGTTGGTGACGTCCTCGTGGAAGGCCCCCTCGTCGCGGAAGCTCCACAGGTACAGCTTGAGGGACTTCAGCTCCACGATGGACTGGTCCGGCACGTAGGAGATCGTGACGGTGGCGAAGTCGGGCTGGCCCGTCATCGGGCAGACGCAGGTGAGCTCGGGCGTCGAGCAGCGCACCTCGTAGTCCCTCCCGGGGCGCGGGTTCGGGACGGCGACGAGATCCTTGGACGGCCGGGTGGGCACGCCCGAACGCTACTGGGACCGCTCAGGCCTCCTTGCCGAGCATCCGGTTGATCTTGGTGCCGCAGTGCGGGCAGGTGCCCCGGGCCGCCCGGCGACCGTTGGCCATCTCGACGACCTCGCCGTCGAACTCCCGCTTCTCGCGGCATTTCACGCAGTAACCCTCGTAGCTGGCCATGGCTCGACGCTAGCCGTCGCTGTCGCCGTCCGTGACCACGAGGCCGTCGAAGTCGGGCTCCAGCAGCAGCGAGCGCCCGGCCACGCCGGCGGCCGCCAGCAGGTCGTCGCCGGCGGCGCGGACGGCGTGGCCCGTGGCCGCGTCGCACAGCGCCAGCAGGCTCGGCCCGGCACCCGACCAGCACGACGCCAGCGCCCCGGCGTCCAGGAGCCCGGCCAGCAGGCCGGGCGCCTCCGGGAACAGCGGCGCCCGCTGGGACTGGTGCAGGCGGTCCTCGGTGGCCGCCCGCAGGAGGAGCCGGCGGTCGGCCAGTCCGGCGACGAGGAGGCCGAGGCGGCCGAGGTTGAACGCGGCATCGGCATGGGGGACCTGGGAGGGAAGGGCGGCGCGCGCCTTCTTGGTGGGAAGGGTGCGGTCGGGCACCAGCACCACGAACGCCAGGCCGGTGTCGAGCGGGAGCCGGCGGGCCACCGCCGTCCCGTCGACCGTGGAAGCGGCGACGAGCCCGCCGAGCACGCTGGCGGCGGCGTTGTCGGGGTGGCCGTCGACTTTGGTGGCGACGGCCAGCGGGTCGTCGGAGCCCGCTGCCGCGGCGGCGGCGGCGGCGAGGGCGGCCGACGAGCCGAGCCCCCGCCCCACCGGGATGGCCGACCGCACGGCGACGGCCAGGCGGTCGGTGCCGGCGACGTCGACGGCGATGCGGGCGGCCAGGTGCGTGGCGTCGGCCGGCAGGTGCGAGCCCTCGCCCTCGCTGCGCACGGTGAGCCGCTCGGCCGGCTCGACCTCGACCTCGACGTACAGCGCCAGGGCCAAGGCGAGGGCGTCGAAGCCGGGACCGAGGTTGGCGGAGGAAGCGGGGGCCCGGGCGCGCATCGAGGCGACACCGTAACCGTGCCGCCCCACCGACGGTCGTAATTGCGACGGGAATCCACGACCTCCCGTCAGGAGGAACCACCGACCATGTACACCTTCGCCGTGACCGTGCTGCTGGGCCTGGCGCTGTTCAAGATCGTCGACGTCACCGAGGATCTGGCGCCCGGAACCGCTCGCTTCCACGGCCTGCTGACCCTGACGCTCGCCGTGCTCGGCGCCTTCGCCATCGACTTCTCGCTCTTCCAGGGCTTCGGCGTCGCCCTGCGCGAGACCTGGATGGGGACGCTCCTGACCGGCGTCGCCATCGCCGGCACCACCTCCGTCTGGCGGGCCGCCTTCCACTGGCTCGGCTCGTCCGACGGCGAGGAGCCGGCCGCTCGCCATCCGCGGCGTTCAGCCGTGCGCGCCGCCTAGAGACGCACCCCTGTCTCACCGCTGAACGGAGGCGCCCTCAATGGGGAGGGCGCCTCCGGCGCGTCCGGGCTCCAACTCCTCCAGCTCGACGACCGGGTCGAGGCGCACCGCCACCCGGCGCAGGGCGGCGAGGACAGGGCGGCCGGTCACGAGGATCAGTACGGCGTTGGCCAGCGCGCCGGCCGCGTCCCACGCCAGCGACGTGGCGACATAGAACGACCAGTAGCGGCCCAGGGTGGCGCCGAACGACAGCCCCGGTGACCACGACAGGGGGCCGTCCCCCACCGCGAAAGGCCAGAACCACAGGTTCATCACCGCCCCGTACAGGAAGCCCCACACCCAGCCGAACCCGGCCAGGACGCCGACCTCGACGGCCGCTGGCAGCCGGCGGGTCGCCCGCCCGGCCAGCCCCGCCGCCCCGCCCATCCACCCGAGGACGAGCATCTGGAACGGCAGCCACGGCCCGATGCCACCGGTGATGACGCCCGACGCCGCCATCGAGCACAGCCCGAGCAGCATCCCGAAGCGCGGCCCGAAGGCGGCGCCGGCCAGCACGACGAGGAAGAAGATCCCGCTGCCGCCGCCCGGCAGGTCGACCAGGCGCAGCAGGCCGATGGTGGCGCTGAGCACGCCGAGCACGGCCACGCCGGCGCCGTTCATCGTGCCCCGGCGCAGCTCCAGGCTGACGGCGGCCACGACGAGCACACCGACGGCGGCGGCCAGCAGCGGCGCGTCGCCGGCGTGGGCCCGGTCGGGCAGGGCGCCGGAGGGCAGCCAGAACGGGTAGAGGAAGGCGGCCGCGCCGACTGTCACGACGAGGGCGTACACCACCCATGCCCGGGGGTTGCGGCTCATGGGGGCGGGATGGTGGCCGGCGTGTCCAGCGCGCCGGCCACCTCCTCCACGGTGAGGAAGGGCGGCAGGACGCGCAGGACCTGGGGGGCGAACAGCGAGCCGGCCAGCACCGAACGGGCCGGCCCGTCGGCAACCACGTCGCCGTCGCCGAGCACAACCACCCGGCCGGCGCAGCGGGCGGCCAGCTCCACGTCGTGGGTGGCCAGCACCACCGCGCCGCCACGCGCCGTGACGGCGGCCACGGCCCGCTCGAGGGCGGCCCTCGACGGGGCGTCCATGCCGCGGGTGGGCTCGTCGAGCAGGAGGACGTCGGGGCGGCCGGCCATGATCGAGGCCACCGCCACCCGCTGGCGCTGGCCGGCCGAAAGCTGCCGGGGGTGGCGCCCGGCCAGGGCGTCGAGGTCGAGGGCGTGCAGCCACTCGTCGACCTGGTCGCCTCCCTGCTTCAGCAGTCGCGGCGTGGTGGCCACGTCGTGGCGGACGGTGGGCCCGAGGAGGAGGGCGTTGGGGTCCTGGGGGACGTAGGCGGCGCGCCCGGCCCGGCGGACGTCGCCGGCCGCCGGCTCGAGCAGGCCGGCGAGGGTGCGCAGGAGCGTGGTCTTGCCGGAACCGTTGCGCCCCAGAAGCGCCACCGCCTCGCCGGCCCGCACCTCGAGATCGACGCCGGCCAGCACCCGCCGGCCGCCGAGGTCGACGGCCACGCCCCGCGCCGCCACCGCCACCTCGCCCGGTGCCGGCCGGACCGGGGCGGGGACGGCCGCCGGCGCCGTGGTCCCCGCCGCCCGGCGGGCGTCGCGCACCGTGAGGGGCGGCGGCTGCCACCCCAGGAGCCGGCCCAGGCGGGTGACCGGCGGGGCGCCGTCGTAGCCGGCCAGCACGTCGCCCACCGGCCCCGGCGGCGAGCCCGAACCGTCCACCAGCAGGGCCCGGTCGGCCATCGGCCCCGCCCGCTCGAGGCGGTGCTCGGCCAGCAGCACGGTGGTGCCCAGGTCGGCGTTGAGGCGGGCCACGGCGGCCAGCACGTCCTCCGCCCCCTGGGGGTCGAGCTGCGACGTGGGCTCGTCGAGCACGAGGGCGTGGGGCGCGGCGGCCAGGGCGCCGGCGATGGCCGCCCGCTGCTGCTCCCCCCCGGACAGCGTGCCCGGCGAGCGGTCGCGGAGATGGGCGATGCCGAGGGCGTCGAGCACCTCCTCCACCCGCCGGCGCATGGCCACGGGATCCATGCCCAGGTTCTCGAGCACGAAGGCGATGTCGGCCTCCACCCTGTCGATGACGAACTGGGCCTCGGGGTCCTGGTGCACGAAGCCCACCACGTCGGCCAGCCGGCGGGGCGGGTGCGACCGGGTGGAGCGCCCGAGGACGACGACCTCGCCGCGGAACCGGCCGCCGCTGGCGTGGGGCACCAGGCCGTTGGCGCAGCGCAGCAGGGTGCTCTTGCCCGAGCCCGACGGGCCGGCCACGAGCAGCACCTCCCCGGCGCGCACCTCGAGGTCGACGCCGGCCAGCACCGGCTCGCCGCCGGGGTAGGCGAAGCCCACCCCGCGGTAGTCCAGGGCGACCGTCACCGGCGCACCCGCCCTTCGGGCTGTCGCACCGGCGAGTCGCCCATGGACCGTCCTCCCGGGCCGGTCATGCGGGCCTCCAGGGCCCGGCGGGGGGCGGGCGCCGGCAGCCGCCACGCCGGCGCGGTGAGGGCGACCAGGGCGAGGGCGGCCGCCGGGTGGAACAGGGGGACCCGCAGCGGCGTGGTGGTCGCCCAGGTCAGCGACCGGTCGCCGGCCAGGGCCAGCGCCGCCAGGCCCAGCGGCGCCAGCACGGACACCCCGGCCAGGGCCCAGTCCGGGGCCGCCATGCGGCGGGGCCGGTAGCGCGCCCGCGCCACCCGGCGGGAGGCGGCGGCCACCGCCGCCACCACGGCGACGACCCCGGCAATCAGGAGGGCCAGCGCCGTGAGCCGGGCCCGGGCGACGAGGGCGACGAAGGCGCCGCCCATGGCCGCCAGCCCGCCCAGCACGCACCATGCCGTCAGCCGGTCGGCGCCGGTGGGGGTGCCGGCGGCGAACCCCCGGGCGTCCATCGACTCGGCGAGGAGCAGGGCCCGTTCCAGGCCGCTCTCGAGGATCGGGACGGCCAGCCGCAGCAGCCGGCCCCGCCGGACGACCCGCCCGCCGGTGCGGGCCCGGTCGGCCTCCCGCACCCGGGCCACGGTTGCCACGGTCGACGGCACGAAAGCCACCGCCACCGTGACGACCAGCCCCGGCTCGTAGAACGCCCGCGGCGCCGACTGCACCAGTTCGTGATGGGAAACCACGGCGTTGAACGCCCCGAAGACCGCCAGCACGCCGACCACGGCGAAGCTCTCGGCGGCCGCCTGGAGCACGACGGCCGTCTCCACCGGTCCGCCCACGCGGAAGCCGCCCAGCAGGGCCGGGAGGGTGGCGTCGGGAAGGCCGAACAGGGCCGGCCCCCCGGTGTGGGTGGTGGCGGCCGTCAGCACCACCCGCACCACGGCGAAGAAGGCGCCGACGGCCACGAGCACCGGGAACGAGCGGGCCACCGGCGTGTCGAGGCCGTGGGTCGACACGACCAGGAACGCCACCGCGCCGACCAGCGCCACGTAGAGCGGGCTCGGGGCCAGCTCCACGCAGGCGGCCGCCGACAGGGCCCACACCAGCCACGCCACGGCATGGAACGCGGGCTCGGCGGGACGGGGCACGGGACGCCATTGTGGACGCGCCGGCCCCGCCGTCGTAATGTCCCCGCCGGTACCAGGTCGCCGCCAGCCCGGATGCTGCGGCGGTCCCCTCCCCGGAGGGGACGGGGGAAGTCGGTGCGAGACCGACGCTGACCCGCAACTGTGACCGGCCCCCCGGGGCCGGGAGCCAGGACGCCCGCCCGATGCCCGCCGGTCCACCGGCGTCCGTGCACTGGCCAGCCCTCGTGGAACGGGGCTCGAAACGGAAGGCAACCCCATGTCCCGCATGACCGGCGTCGTCGGCGCCGTCCTCGGCGCGCTCGCCCTCGTCGCCACCCTGGCCCCGGCCCCGCCGGCCGCGGCCGCCGCCTTCGACCCGGCCCTGGCGGCCGCCTTCCTCCGCTCGCAGCAGCAACCCGACGGCGGCTTCGAGACGCAGGGCTTCCCCGGCTTCGAGACGCCCGACGCCGTCCTCGCCCTGGCCGAGGCGTCCCAGACAGGCCCCGGCTGGAACGGCAATGCCGCCCGGGTGGCGGTGGCCGCCGTCGTCCGCAACGGCAAGAGTCCCCTCGACTACCTCGACGACCTGGCCGAGACCACCACGTCGGCCGGCCAGGCGGCCAAGCTCATCGTCCTCGACGCCGCCCCCCTGTCGATCCCCCCGACGCAGTTCGACCCGCAGGGCGACGGCGCCGTGAACCTGATGGCCAAGATGGAGGGCGGCCGGCGGGCGGACGGGTCGTTCGGCTCACCCGGCACCCTCAACGCCACGCTCTACGCCGCCATCGCCGAGGCCGAGTTCGGCGACGGCACGCCGGCCGCCACCCGCGACTTCATCCTGGCCGCCCAGCAGGCCAACGGCGGGTGGGGCTTCTCCGGCGACCCGAAGGGCACCGAGGTCGACGTCGACACCACCGGCCTCGCCCTCCAGGCCCTGGTCGCCGCCCGCGTGGACCCGTACAGCACGGCGGCGCGCCGGGCGGTCGCCTTCCTCCGGGCCAACCAGCTGCCGAGCGGCGGTTGGGAGGCCTTCGGTGAAGAGGACCCCAACTCCACGGCCACCGCCATCCTCGGCCTCACCGCCGCCGGCCGGGCGGTGGAGACCTGCTGGCCGTCGGCCATCGCCTCCCTCGCCGGCCGCCAGGCCGCCGACGGCCACGTGGCCAGCCCCAACGACACCTACGGGGCCAGCACCTTCGCCACGTCCCAGGCCGTGCAGGCGCTGGGTCGCAAGGCGCTGCCAGCCGTGCGGGCACCGGCCTACTGCCCCGACGACGGGTACCGGATGGTGGCGGCCGACGGCGGGGTGTTCGCCCGCGGGGCGCCGTGGTTCGGCTCGGCCGCCGGGCTGCACCTGAATCGTCCCGTGGTGGGCATCGCCGGCCGGCCGGGCGGCCAGGGCTACTGGCTGGTCGCCGGCGACGGCGGCGTGTTCGCCTACGGCGACGCCCGCTTCCTCGGGTCGACCGGGGCCATGACCCTCACCAAGCCGGTGGTCGGCATAGCGGCCACACCGTCGGGCAGCGGCTACTGGCTGGTGGGGAGCGACGGTGGCGTGTTCGCCTACGGCGACGCGCCGTTCCTCGGGTCCACAGGGGCGCTCACCCTGAACAGGCCGATCGTCGGGATGGCGGTCACGCCGTCGGGCAACGGCTACTGGCTGGTGGCGAGCGACGGTGGCGTGTTCGCCTACGGCGACGCCCGCTTCCTCGGGTCCACCGGGGCGCTCAGCCTGAACAGGCCGATCGTCGGCATGGCGGCCACCCCGTCCGGCAACGGCTACTGGCTGGTGGGGGCCGACGACGGCGTGTTCGCCTACGGCGACGCCTCGTTCCTCGGCACGCCGGCGGCGACGCCGGGACCGGTCGTGGGCATCCGCTCGGGCACCCGCTCTGACTCCTTCGTCACCGCCGACGCCCAGGGCCGGGCCGTGACCCACGGCCCGGGGATCGAGGTGGTCGACCCGGCGCCGGCGCTCAACGCCCCCGTCGTCGGGATCGCCGGGTAGCCGCGTGGGACGTGGGCGGGCGCCGGCGGCCACAGCGCTGGCCACCGGCGCCGTCCTCGCCCTGTGGGCCATGCCCGGCGGCCGCCTGCCGGGGCCGGCGCCGGCCGCCGCCGCCGACAACCGGGCGGCCGTCCTGATCGACACCGGGACCCAGGTGAAGCACGTGTGCGTGCGCTTCGCCGAGGACTCGATCAGCGGGGCCGAGGCGCTGGCCAGGGCCAACGTCGACGCCGTGGTCCAGGGCTTCTCCGGCAAGGGCGTGGCCGTGTGCGCGCTGTGCGGGGTCGGGTGCCCCCCCGGCGAGTCGTGCCTCACCTGCGACCCGGGCGGGAGGTACTGGAGCTACAGCCGGGCGCCGGCCGGCGCGCCGGCGCTGCGCCCCTCGCCGGTCGGCGCGTCGAGCACCCAGGTCCACGACGGCGACGTGGAGGGCTGGGCCTGGGGGCTGGGCGGGACCCCGGCCTACGCATCCGTGGGCGAGGTGTGCGACGGCGTCGTCACCACGACGTCCACGGCCGCCACCACGTCGACGGCCCCAGTCGCCGTCACCACCGCCGCCACCACGGCCGCCGGCACGGTTCCCCGCGTGACCACGACGTCGGCGCCGGTCGCCACCACCGCCGCGCCGGCCCCCACCGCGCCGGCCACCACCGCGCCCACCACCGCCGCGCCGTCGCCCTCGACCAACGCCGCGCCCGGGCCGGTCGCCGCCGGGCCGGCCGACGGGCGGCGCTCAGGCGGCGGGGGCGGGGGGTGGACCGGCCTGGCCGCCTTCGCCGCCGCACTCGCCGGCGTGGCAGGCTGGGGGGTGTGGGCCCGGCGGGCGCGGCGGCGCCGCGGGTGAAGAGGGCGGTTCAGGCGTTGCCGACGCGGGCATACATCTCCTCGGCTCCGCGGCCCCAAGGAGGCTTGATGCCCACGCGCACCCGGTCACTGGCGCTGCTCGTCGCCGCCCTCGCCCTCGCCGTCCCAGCCCTGGCCGCCTGCTCCGGGCCCGACGGCACCAAGGGAGCGGCCGCCGTCACCACCACCACGGCCGCCGACCGGAGCAGCGACGACGAGGACAACGAGGTCAACACGCTGCACATCGACATGCAGGACGAGCACTTCGCCATCGCCGGCAACCTGAAGGCGGGCACGACCACCATCGGCCTGCGCAACAGCGGGTCGGAGGTCCACATGGCCGCCTTCTTCCGGCTCAAGCCGGGCAAGACGGTGTCCGACGCCGCCGCCGCCTTCACCTCCGGCGACAGCGCCGCCGTCGACGCGGTGGTGGACGGGAAGGTCGACGCTCCCGGCGGCGTGCTCAGCCCGGGCCAGTCCGAGGAGGTCACCACCGACTTCCTCGCCGCCGGCAGCTACGTGGTGGCCTGCTTCGTGCCCACCGCCGGAGAGGCCCAGCCGGTCCCCCACGTGGCCAAGGGGATGATCGCCGGCTTCGAGGTGGCGCCCGGCAACGTGACCGCCACCGCGCCCCGCTCCGACGCCGTGTACACGGTGAGCGACGGGCACGTCGACGGCCCGACGTCCCTCAAGGAGGGCCGGCTCACCCTGCGCTTCAACTCGCGGGGCAAGAGCCCGCACCAGTTCTTCGTCATCAAGAAGCGCACACCCGCCACCACCTACGAAGACGTCGACGCGTTCTTCTCCGGCCTGTTCCAGGGCACGGCCGCCCCGCCCAAGGGGTACACCGAGGCGGCCCCCGGCGTCCTCACCGCCAGCACCTTCGACGTCGCCGCCGGCGACGCGGTGTTCGTCACCGCCCAGCTGACGCCGGGCGAGTACCTCATCGGCTGCGCCCGCCGGCCCGACGACAGCGAGGGGCCGTCCGCCAAGCCCCACACCGGCGAGCTCCTCACGGTGACTGTTACCTGACCGGGTAGGCGGGATCCGCCACTAGGCTGGGCCAGTGGCCGACGACGAAGAGGAAAAGGTCGACCGCTGGCTCTCTGCGGTCGTACAGCTGAAGCCGGCGCACGAGCGGGCACCGGACGACGAGCCGGTGGCACCTGAGACGCCCCATATCGACGTCCCCGAGGGAATCCACATCGCGCCCGCCCCCGGCGAGGCCCCCCGTGAGGTGAAGGTGCCCGTCGCGGTGGCCCAGGTGTCCCGCACCAAGCAGTTCTTCACCAGCTCCGGCTTCGAGGTGCACGCGCCCGTCGGCGCCACGTTCTCCATCGGCGGCAAGCAGTCCACCTTCGAGCGCTTCTTCGGCGTCGAGCTGCGCGTCGACGAGTCCCAGATGGGCAGCCCGGTCTCCACCGTGGCGGGCGAGCGCCACATCGCCCTCGACGCCCTGCCCGACGAGTTCAAGGCCATCGTCGAGTCGGTGAGCTTCCCGCCGGCCGTCGAGATCCCCGGCCTCCGGATGGAGCACGGCCTCTAAGGGCCTGGGAATCAACTACCTGCTCGGAAGAGGCGACGCCGGTCTGCTCTCGTTCGGCTCCTACAACCGCTCTGCTCCAACGATTCCACTTCCCATGGAAAAGCAGACCGGCGTCGCCTCTTCACTCACGTAGTTGATTCCCAGTCCCTAAGCGGAGGCGGCGCTCCCCTCCCGGGACTCCAGCTCCTCCACCGTCATCAGCACGGCCCGGGGCTTGGACCCCTCCGACGGGCCCACCACGCCCCGCTGCTCGAGCAGGTCCATGATGCGGCCGGCCCGGGCGAAGCCAACCCGGAGCTTGCGCTGGAGCATGGAGGTGGAGCCCAGCTGCGAGCGCACCACCAGGTCCATGGCGGCGGCCAGCATCCCCTCGTCGTCGTCCTCGTCGGGGCGGGGACCGGCCCCGGCGCCGCCCTTGTCGCCGTCGGCCGCCTCGCCCTCGACGCCCTCCACGTAGCGGGGCTGCGACTGGCGCAGCCAGTGGCCCACCACCGCCCGCACCTCGTCCTCGCCCACCCAGGGGCCCTGGATGCGGCGGGGGATGTTGGACGAGGCGGTGAGCAGCAGCATGTCGCCCTTGCCCACCAGGCGCTCGGCGCCGGCCTGGTCGAGGATCACCCGGCTGTCGGCCAGGGAGGACACGGCGAAGGCCAGCCGGGACGGCACGTTGGCCTTGATGACGCCGGTGATGACGTCGACCGACGGCCGCTGCGTGGCGATCACCAGGTGGATGCCGAAGGCCCGCCCCATCTGGGCGATGCGGCAGATGGACTCCTCCACGTCGCGGGCGGCCACCATCATCAGGTCGTTGAGCTCGTCGACCACCACGAGCACGAACGGCAGGCGCTGGTACTCCACGCCGCGGGTCTTGTCGGGCGCCAGGTCGCCCCGGTCGAAGGCGGCGTTGTAGCCGGCGATGTCGCGCACGCCGACCTCGGCCAGCAGGTCGGTGCGCCGCTCCATCTCGGCCACCGCCCAGTGCAGGGCGTTGGCCGCCTTGCGGGGGTTCACCACCACGGGCGTGAGCAGGTGGGGCAGGCGGTTGTACTGGCCCAGCTCCACCCGCTTGGGGTCGACCAGGATCATGCGCACCTGGTCGGGCGTGGCCCGCACCAGGATCGACGTGAGGATCGAGTTGAGGCAGCTCGACTTGCCGGCGCCGGTGGCCCCGGCGATGAGGATGTGGGGCATGGCGGCCAGGCTCTCCATCACCGCCCGCCCGGCGATGTCCCGCCCGAGGCCCACCTCCAGGGGGTGCGACGACGCCTTGGCCTCCGGCGACGACAGCACGTCGCCGAGGGCCACCAGCTGGCGGGTGACGTTGGGCACCTCGACGCCGATGGCCGACCGCCCGGGGATGGGCGCCAGCAGCCGGATGTCGGGCGCGGCCATGGCGTAGGCGATGTCCTTCTGGAGGCTGGTGACCCGGGCCACCTTCACGCCCGGCCCCAGCTCCAGCTCGTAGCGGGTGACGGTGGGGCCCACGGTCTTGCCCACCAGGCGGGTGTCGACGCCGTGGGCGGCCAGCGCCTCCTCCAGGGTGCGGCCGCGGGCGTCGAGCACCCGGTGGTCGACCTCCTGGTTCTTCGACCGCTTGAGCAGGGCCAGCGGGGGCAGCCGCCACGCGGCGGCCGACGCGGCCGGCCCCAGGTCGATCTCCAGCTGGTCGGTCCTGGGCGCCGGGCCCTCGGGCACGTGCAGCTCGACGGCGACCGGCGCGGGCTCGGGCTCCTCGACCACGGGGACGGGCGCCGGCTCGTCGACCGCCTCGGGCTCGGGTGCCGGGCGGGCCGAGGGATGGCGGCCGGCGGTGGCGTCCAGCTCCTCGCCGTGGCCCAGGGTGGTCAGCCGGCGGAACGCCGACCGCACCGCCCGGCCCCCCCAACGGGCGCCGGCCAGCAGCCGGTCGGCCGCCTCGCGCGCCGGCGTGCGGGTCAGCACCAGCACGGCGACGGCGGCCAGGCTCACCAGCACCAGGGCGGCGCCCCAGGGCGACAGCAGGGCCCGCAGGGGGCCGGCGACGACAACGCCCACCTCGCCACCGGCCCGCCGCAGGCCGGCGCCGCCGGCGTCCCACCGGGGCCCACCGCCCAGCAGGTGCGCCAGGCCGGCGCCGGCGACCACTCCCAGGCCGCAGCCCACCACCACCCGCGCCGGCTCCGCCCGCTGCCGGCCCCGCACCAGCGACAGCCCAACCGCCGCCACCGCCGGCGGCACCAGGAAGCGGGCCCAGCCCAGGGCCAGGCCGGTGGCCGTGCCGACCGCGCTGCCGGCCGGGCCGGCCAGGTCGACGTAGACCCCGAGGGCCAGCAGGGCGGCGACGACCAGGAGGGCCACGCCCCACACGTCGTCGGCCTGGCGCCCCAGCGAGTGGGCCAGCCGCTCCCGCAGCCCCGGCTTCTTGGGCGGGGGCTTCCTGGGCGCCGGCTTGCGGCGGGCGGGACGCTTGGTGGCGGTCACAGTGGCCACAACAGTAACAGCAGCCCCATCTCCACCAGGGGGACGGCGGCACCCCGCGTTCCCGAGTACATAGGGTGCGGTTTCCGCACCCTATGTACTCGAAACCGGCTCAGACCTCCATGACGACGGGGACGATCATCGGCCGGCGGCGGGTGCGCTCGCTGACGAACTTGCCGAGGGCGGAGCGCACGTGGCGCTTCATCACCTCGTAGTCGGTGCCGCCCTCCTCGAGGGCGACCTCCTCGATGCGGGCCCGCACCACCTTGCGGGCCTCTTCGAGCAGGCCCTCGGCCTCGGCCTCGTAGACCCAGCCCCGGGTGATGATCTCGGGGCCGGTGAGGACCTCGCCAGAGCGGGCGTCGACGGTGATGACGACGAGGACCACGCCCTCCTCGGCCAGCACCCGCCGGTCGCGCAGCACGCCGTGGCCGACGTCGCCCACGATGCCGTCGACGTAGAGGTAGCCGGCCGGCACCTCGCCCACGAACTCCATGCCGGCGTCGGACAGCTCGACCACGTCGCCGTCCTCGGCCAGCAGCACCTTGTCGGCGGCCACGCCCATCTTCATGGCCAGCCGGCAGTGGTGGGTGAGATGGCGGTACTCGCCGTGGACCGGGATGAAGTGCTCGGGCCGGGCCACCGCCAGCAGCGTGGCCAGCTCGCCCTGCATGGCGTGACCGCTCACGTGGACGTCGGCGATGCCCGTGTGGACGACCTCGGCACCCCGTCGGTGCAGCCCGTCGATCACCTTGCCCACGTTCATCTCGTTGCCGGGGATGGCGTGGCTGGACAGGATGACCAGGTCGCCCTCGCCCACCTGGAGGCGCTTGTTCTCGCCGGCCGCCATCAGCGCGAGTGCCGACATGGGCTCGCCCTGCGAGCCGGTGGAGATCACGCACACCTTCGACGGGCTCAGGTCGCCGATGCGGTCGATCTCCACGATGGAGCGGTCGGGGATGCGGAGAAGCCCCATCTCCCTCGCCAGCGCGACGTTCTTGGCCATCGAGCGGCCCAGCGTGGCGATGGTGCGGCCGCTGGCGATGGCCACGTCGGCCACCTGCTGGACGCGGTGGATGTGGCTGGCGAAGCAGGTGACGACCACCCGCTTGTCGGGGTTGTCGCGGAACAGGTCGCGCAGCGACTCCCCCACCGACGTCTCGCTCGGGGTGAACCCCGGCTCCTCGGCGTTGGTGGAGTCGGACAGCAGCAGGCGGATGCCCTCGCCCGAGGACATGGCGCCGATGCGGGCCAGGTCGGTGATGCGGCCGTCGACCGGCGTGAGGTCGAGCTTGAAGTCGCCCGAGTGCAGGATCACGCCCTGGGGCGTGTGGAAGGCGGTGGCGAAGCCGTGGGGCACCGAGTGGGTGACGGGGATGAACTCGACGTCGAAGGGCCCGATCATGCGCCGCTCGCCGTCGGCCACCGGGATCAGCTCGGTGCGGTGGAGGACGCCCGCCTCCTCGATGCGGTTGCGGGCCAGGCCCAGGGTGAGGGCCGACCCGTAGATCGGGAACTCCAGCTCCCGCAACAGGAACGACAGGCCGCCGGCGTGGTCCTCGTGGCCGTGGGAGATGACGCACCCCTCCAGCCGGTGGGCGTTCTCGCGCAGCCAGGTGAAGTCGGGGAGCACCAGGTCGACGCCCGGCATCTCGAGGTCGGGGAACATGAGCCCGCAGTCGAGGAGCAGGATGCGCCCGGCCAGCTCGAAGGCGGCGCAGTTCCGGCCGATCTCCCCCAGGCCGCCGAGGAAGGTGATGCGGACCGGGTCAGCCATGCGGTGGCGGCGCCGCGTCGCCCAGGGCGGTCAGCACCTCGCGGGCCCGGTCCTCGAGCCCCGAGGGCGCCGGCCCCATCGGCAGCCGGCACTCCCCCACCGGGAGCCCGAGCACGCGGAGCAGCGCCTTGGTGGGCAGCGGGTTCGGGGCGTCGTCGCCCGTCTCGAAGGCGAACGACGGGAGCATGGTGGCGTTGAGCCGCCGGGCCTCATCGACGTCGCCCTTCACGAACGCCTCGAACATGCGGGCGTGGAGCCGGCCCGTCCAGTGGGTGGCCACGCCGATCACGCCCACCGCGCCGACGGCGAGCAGGGGCAGGGTGAGGCCGTCGTCGCCGCTGTAGAGCTCGAACCCGCCGGGCGCCTCGGCGATGAGGTGGGCCGAACCGGCGGGGTTGCCGGCGGCGTCCTTGACGGCCACGACGGTGGGCACCTCCCGGGCCAGGCGCAGCAGCGTGTCGTGGGCGATCTTGCGCCCCGTGCGCACCGGGATGTCGTAGAGCACGACGGGCAGGTCGGTGGCGGCCGCCACCGCCCGGAAGTGGGCCTCGATGCCGGCCTGCGAGGGGCGGTTGTAGTACGGGGTGACGGCCAGGATGGCCGCTGCGCCGGCGGCCGCCGCCCGCTCGGCCATCTCGACCGAGTGGGCGGTGTCGTTGGTGCCGGCCCCCGCCACCACCGGCACGGTGACCGCCTCGGCCACCGCCCGGAACAGGTCGCAGCGCTCGTCGTCGGTGAGCACCGGGGCCTCGCCGGTGGTGCCGGCCACGACGAGCCCCTCGCTGCCGTTGTCGACCAGCCAGCGGGCCAGCGTGGCGGCGCCGTCGAGGTCGAGGCCGCCCTCGGCGTCGAAGGGCGTGACCATGGCGGTGAGCACGCCGCCGAAGCGCCCCGGGGGGCCGCCCTCGCTCACCGTCGGGTCCGATCGTCGGGCATCGCCCCGAGCGTAGCCGGGACCGTCGCTGCCCCTCTGTGGACAGAAAAACCACCGGCGAGACATGAAAGAATATGAAACAGTACGGGACATGCCGCGATGCTTCGTGCTCCTCGCCGTCGCCGGCGCCCTGCTCGCGCTGGCCGCCTGCGAGCCGGCGACCGTCCCCACCGCCGAGCCCGTCCCGGTCGTGCTCTCCGGCCCGATCGCTGTGCCCGTGGCGCCCGGCCGCCACGACGGCGGCCGGCGCACGACGGGTACCGCCAGCCCGCCGCCCACCGCCGCCGCTGTCGTCGTGGGCTGCCCCGTCGTGCCCGCCGCGCCGCGCTGGCCCGGTCGGGCCACCGTCACCACCACGCCGCCGGCCCCTGCCTGCCTCGCCCCGCCTCCTGGCCGCCGCCCGGCCCGGCCGCTCCAGGCACGAGCCGCCCGGCCGTCGCCGTGACCGTGCTCCTGGTGGCCGGCGGCATGCTGGCGGCGGCCATCGGGCCCGAGGCCCACGGACCGGGGTGGGTCCTCGCCGGCACCCCGTTCGGGGGGCCGGCCGCCGGCGGGCGGCGATCTGGCGGTCGGCGGATGCCCTGCGCTGGACCCGCACCACCGACGCCCGGGTCTTCGTCTGGTCCCGCCCCTGGCCTCTCTCCTGATCAGCCCCTGGGCGGGCTCCAGCGCACGACGTCGTGGAGGACGGCGGCGCTGTCGATGTCGCCCACGAACCCGGGCGGTGATGCGCACGCGCCGCCGAAGTTGCCGATGAACACGCGGTTGTCGCCGGCCAAGCCGTACTGGACGGTGATGGTCGAGGCGGTGCCGTCGCCCACCTGCACCCCGTCGACGTAGAGCCGCACGGTGGCGCCGTCGTAGGTGCCGTACACGGTGTGCCAGGCGCCGTCCCACAGGGCCGGGCCGGCGTCGGGCGACGACGTGAAGGACCAGCCGTTCGACACGTAGAAGGTGAGGCCGCCGCTGGCAGCGGTGTACAGGCCGTAGGAGGCCATCTCGCAGCCGACGGCGCCCTTCGACAGGACGTAGCGATAGGCGCCCGGGGCGGTGGCCCGGACCACGGCACCGACGGTGATCCGCTGGCCCTCCAGGGCGGGCGAGTCGGGCACGGTGACGAAGTCGCCGCCGTCGAAGTGCAGGGCCTTGGTCGACCTGCTGGCGCCCTTGATCCACGTGGGATCGCTGTCCTCGACCGCGTCCGAGCTGCCGAGGACGCCGTCGAGGTGGTAGGTGGAGCGGTCCACCGTGATCTGGCCCGTGCCCTCCGAGAAGGCGTAGGTGCTGCCGATGGACCGGCCGGCACCGGCCGGCTGGGCGGTGACGGTGATCAGGGCGGCCAGACCGGCGCCGCCAACGATTGTGGCGGTGACATGGCGCCAGCCGCCGCGCTGGGCCGAAGTATGCATGGATTACCCCCGGGGGTGGATGCGATCCCGTCCGCAGGGATCGCCGCCCCAATGGTAGATCATTCCAAGCGTCCGTTCTGTGCATTCGGGCGCCCTTTCTCCGGAATCGGGCCCGGCCCGGTAGCGTCGCCGCCTTGGACGAGCCCCGACCGACCTACAGCCGCCTGTCGCTGTGGCTGCTGCTGGCGCCCATCATCGCCCTCACCGCCCTCGCCTACGCCGGCGACGCCTTCTTCTCCACGCTGGCGACCCACCACCCGGTGTGGCTCATCCTCATGAACACCCGCAAGCGGTACCTGGCGCTCGTCTCCCCCAAGCTCGACGTGGTGACGTTCTTCACGGTGGGCGTGTTCCGCCAGATGCTGTCCGACCCGCTCTACTTCGTCCTCGGCCGCCGCTACGGCGACGCCGGCGTGCGCTGGATCGAGCGCAAGCTGGGCGACTCCTCGGGCGTGAGCGTGTTCGAGGGCTGGTTCCAGAAGGCCGCCTACCCCATGGTGTTCATCGCTCCCAACGCCATCGTCTCGGTGCTGGCGGGCGCCTCCAAGATGCGGGCCAGCGTGTTCGTCGCCCTCAACCTGGGCGGCACCGTCGTCACCATGATCCTGCTGCGGATCTTCGGCAACGTGTTCTCCGACCCCCTCGAGGCGGTCCTGCGCTTCCTCCACCGCTACCAGTGGCCCCTCACGATCGTCTCCGTCGTGATCGTGGCCATCCAGATCGTCACCAGCCGCAAGAAGGGCACCTCGGAGCTGGAATCGGTCGCCACGATGGAGCACGAGCTGGAGGAGGCCCAGGCCGAGACCGAGGACGACGAGTAGCGGCGCCTACAGACCGAGCAGGGCGTCGAGGCCCACGGTGAGGCCGGGCCTGTCGCCCACCGCCTTCACCGCCAGCAGCACCCCGGGCATGAAGGAGCTGCGGTCGAACGAGTCGTGGCGGATCGACAGGCTCTGGCCCATGGTGCCGAGGAGGACCTCCTGGTGGGCGACCAGGCCCCGCAGGCGCACCGAGTGGACGTGGATGCCGCCGGGGCCGGGGCCGCCCCGGGCCCCCGGCACGACCATGTCGGTGGTGGGGTCCGGCGCCCAGTCGGGCGAGGCGGCGGCCATCCGCTCGGCGGTGAGCATGGCGGTGCCCGACGGGGCGTCGACCTTGGCGTCGTGGTGCAGCTCGATGACCTCGGCTGTCTCGAACCACGGCGCCGCCAGCTCGGCGAAGCGCATCATGAGCACCGCCCCGATGGCGAAGTTCGGCGCCACCACGCAGTTCACCCCGTCGACGAACTGGCGCCGAAGGGTGTCGAGGTCGTCGCCGGTGAGGCCGGTGGTGCCCACCACGGCGTGCACCCGGTGCTCGGCACACCACCGCAGGTTGGCCCGGGCGGCGGTGGCGGCGGTGAAGTCGACGGCCACGTCGGCCCCGGCCCGGCTGAGGGCGTCGGCGTCGCCGGCGATCTGCACGCCCACGCCGCCGTCGCCGATGAGCTGCCGCAGGTCGATCCCGACGTGGTACGGGTCGACGGCGGCCGCCAGCTCGAGATCGGGGTCGTCGGCCACCGCCCGGCAGACGGTGGAACCCATCCGGCCGCCGGCGCCGAACACCCCGACGCGGAGCACGGGCTCAGGCTACCTGGGCGGCGTCGGCGAAGCCGTCGTCGACCGGGCCGACGACCGCCACGACCTGGGGGTTCCCGAGGACCTCGGCCGCCACCCGGGCGGCGTCGTCGAGGGTGACGGCGGCGACGCTGGCCACCACCTCGTCGACGGTGGGCACCGTGCCGTGGATCAGCTGGCAGCGGCCGATGCGGCTCATGCGGGCGGCCGAGTCCTCGAGCGACAGGGCCAGCTCGCCCACCACGTGACCCTTGGCCACCTCCAGCTCCCGCTCGGTGATGCCGCCGGCGGCGATGGAGTCGATGCCGTCGCGCACCAGGTCGAGGACCTCGCGCAGCCGGGCCGGCATGGTGCCCGCGTACACCGACAGCATGCCGGTGTCGCCCAGCAGGCTGCGGTAGGAGTACACCGAGTAGGCGAGGCCGCGCTCCTCCCGGATCGTCTGGAACAGCCGCGAGGACATGCCGCCGCCCAGGACGTGGTTCACCACCGACAGGGCGTGGCGGTCCTCGGAATGGACGTCGAAGGCGCGCATCCCGACCACCAGATGGGCCTGCTCGGTGGGGCGGGGGTCGATCGCCCACCCTCGCGGGGGCACCACGGGCGCCGTCCGGACCGGCGCCGCGCCGCCGGCACCGCCGGCGAAGCGGCGCTCCACGCCCTCGACCAGAGCCTCGTGGTGGAGGTTGCCGGCGGCCGCGAACACCATGTTGCCGGGCCGGTAGTGGTGGCGGTGGAAGGCGGCGATGGCCTCCCTGCTCATGTTCTCGATGGACGGCTCGTCTCCCAGCACCTCCCGGCCCACCGGGTGGTCGGGGAAGAGGGCCTCGGTGAAGACCTCGTGCACCAGGTCGGCGGGTTCGTCGGCCCGCATCAGGATCTCCTCGAGGATCACCTGGCGCTCGGCCTCCACCTCGTCGGCCCGGAACGCCGGGTTCCAGAGGATGTCGGAGAGGATGTCCAGGGCCAGGTCGACGCTGTCGTCGAGGACGCGGAGGTAGAACGCCGTGTACTCCCTGGTGGTGAAGGCGTTCATGTCGCCGCCCACCGCGTCGACGTCCTCGGCGATGCCCCGGGCGGTGCGGGTGGGCGTGCCCTTGAAGAGCAGGTGCTCGAGGAAGTGCGACGCGCCGAACAGCCCCTCGCCCTCGTCCCGGGACCCGGTGCCGACCCAGAAGCCGGCGCTCACCGAGCGCACCCACGGCATGCGCTCGGTGACGACGGTGATCCCGTTGTCCAGCGTGGTCGTCTCGATCACGACATGGTGAGGCTCAGCGCCGGCCTCCTCCGCCGCCGCGGCGCGGGTTGCGCCGGGGGCCCCGGTCGCTGCGGTCGTCGCGCCGGGCGCCGCCGAAGCCCTCGCTCCGGGGGGTGCCGCCGACGGGCGCCGGCCCCAGGTCGCCGAACTCCTTCTCCGCCTCGGCCGACCAGGCGTCCTCGAAGGACACCGTCTCGGCGCCCGACTCCGAGGCCTCGGGGCGGGGTGCCCGGGCCGGGGCCGGGGCGTCGCCGCCGCCGGCCTCGTCGCCGTCGCCGACGGGCGACAGCGAGACCTTGCCCTGCTGGTCGATGTCGTCGACCCGCACGGTGATCTCGTCGCCCAGGTCGACCACGTCCTCCACCCGCTCGACCCGCTTGCCCCGGCCCAGCTTGGAGATGTGGACCAGGCCGTCGCGGCCCGGGAGGATGTTGACGAAGGCGCCGAACTTGGTGACGTTGACGACCCTGCCGGTGTAGATGGCGCCGATCTGGGCCTTGGGCGGATCGAGGATCAGCTCGATGCGCCGGCGGGCCTCCTCCACCGCGGCGCCGTCCTTGGCGCCGATGGTGACCGTGCCCACCATGCCGTCGTCGTCGACGTTGATGTCGGCGCCGGTCTCCTGCTGGAGGGCGTTGATGACCTTGCCCTTGGGCCCGATGACCTCGCCGATCTTGTCGACGGGGATGGTGATGCTGACGATCTTGGGGGCGCTGGCGGCCACGTCGTCGCGCGGCTCGGCGATGGCGCCAGCCATCACGTCGAGGATCTTCAGGCGGGCCTCGCGCGCCTGCTGGAGGGCCTGCCCGAGCACGTCGGCGGGGATGCCGGCGATCTTGGTGTCCAGCTGGAGGGCGGTGACGAAGTCGGCGGTGCCGGCCACCTTGAAGTCCATGTCGCCGAAGGCGTCCTCGGCGCCGAGGATGTCGGTGAGGGTGGTGTACTTGCCCTCGGCGTAGACGAGGCCCATGGCGATGCCGGCCACCGGTGCCTTGATGGGGCAGCCGGCGTCCATCAGGGACAGGGTGGAGCCGCACACCGACCCCATCGAGGTGGAGCCGTTGGACGACAGCACGTCGCTCACCACGCGGATGGCGTAGGGGAACTCCTCCAGCGGCGGCACCACCGGCAGGAGGGCCCGCTCGGCGAGGAGGCCGTGGCCGATCTCCCGCCGCTTCGGCCCCCGCATGAAGCCCGTCTCGCCGGTGGAGAAGGGCGGGAAGTTGTAGTGGTGCATGTAGCGCTTGCGCTCGTCGGTGCCGATGGTGTCGAGCAGCTGGTCCATGCGGGGCATGCCGAGGGTGGCGACGCTCAGCACCTGCGTCTCGCCCCGCTGGAACAGGCCCGAGCCGTGGGCGGTGGGCAGCAGCGTGACCTCGGCGCTGAGCGGCCGGATGTCGGCCGGGCCCCGCCCGTCGATGCGGAAGCCGTCCTCCACGATCCGCTTGCGGATCAGCGCCTTGGTGAGGCTCCTGATCGCCGCCTTGATCTCCTTCTCCCGGCCCTCGAAGGCGGCGGCCAGCTTCTCGTTGACGGTGGTGGCCGCCTCGTCGAGGGCGGTGTTGCGCTCGGCCTTGCCGGGGATGGTGACGGCCTGGGCGATCAGGTCGCCGCCCGCCTCCTTCACCGCCTCGGCGACGTCGTCGCCGTAGTCGACGGCGACGGGGAACTCCATCGCCTCCTTGGCCGGCACCGCCTCGACCAGCTGGCGCTGGAGGGCGACCGACTCCTTGATCCAGGTCTTGGCCGCCTCCAGGCCCTGGGCGATGACCTCCTCGGTGACCTTGGGGGCGCCCTCCTGGTAGTAGCGCCAGGCGTTCTCGGTGCCGCCGGCCTCGACCATCATGATGGCGACGTCGCCGTCGTCGAGGGCCCGGCCGGCCACCACCAGCTCGAAGGTGGCGGCGTCGCCCTCCTGGTAGGTGGCGTGGGGGACCCAGCCGCCGTCGATGTCGTAGGCGATGCGCACGGCGCCGATGGGGCCGTCGAAGGGGATGCCCGACACCATGAGGGCGGCCGAGGCGGCGTTGATGGCCACCACGTCGTGGGGGTTCTCCTGGTCGGCGCCCAGCACGGTGGCGACGATGTGGACCTCGTTGCGGAAGCCGTCGGGGAACGACGGCCGCAGCGGCCGGTCGATCAGCCGGCAGGTGAGGATGGCCTGGTCGGTGGCCCGGCCCTCGCGGCGGAAGAACGAGCCGGGGATCTTGCCGGCCGCGTACATCCGCTCCTCGACGTCGACGGTGAGGGGGAAGAAGTCGATCCCCTCCCGCTGGGTCTTGGCGGCGGTGGCGGTGACCAGCACCACCGTGTCGCCGATGCGGCCCACGACGGCGCCGTCGGCCTGGCCGGCCAGCTTGCCGGTCTCGAAGGACAGTGATTTGTCGGTCCCGCTGACGGGACCGGAGACGGAAATGGCGTCTGCCACTTGCGCTCCTCTCGTGAAGGGCGGCGGCCGGGCCAGTTCCCAGTGGTCACGCTCCCACCCCTCCCGGGCGGGCCCGTCGCCACTGGCAGCTGGACACCGTCGCACACCTCTGGTTGCGAAACGAGCGGCCCTCGGGCCGCTCGGGGAAACTGCGCTTGTCGGTTACCGGCGGAGGCCGAGGCGCCCGATGATCTGCCGGTAGCGCTCGACGTCGTTGGACCGCACGTAGTCGAGCAGCCGCCGGCGCTGGCCGATGATCTTCATCAGCCCCCGGCGGGTGTGGTGGTCGCCCTTGTGCATCTTGAGATGGGCGGTGAGGTGGTCGATGCGCTGGCTCAGCAGCGCGATCTGCACCTCGGGCGACCCCGTGTCGGTCTCATGGAGCCGGTGTTCGGCGATGACGGCCGACTTGTCAGGCATGGATCGGGAACCTCAGCATCTGCCTCGCGAAGCGGTCCCGGCGGGCGCCGGGCCGTTCCGCATGCTACCAGCCGGTCCCGAAGCCCGACGAACCGTCCCCGTAGGCTCGGCGCCGTGGACGGCGACCTGCGGGTGACCCGCACCCTGCGCATCCCCGCCGCCGAGCTCGAGTGGCGGTTCTCGGGGGCCGGCGGACCCGGCGGCCAGCACGCCAACACGGCGAACACCAGGGTGGAGCTGCGCTTCGACGTCGAGGGCTCCCCCAGCCTCGGCCCCCGCCAGCGGGCCCGCCTCCTCGAGCG
This sequence comes from Acidimicrobiales bacterium, assembly GCA_035689115.1. Taxonomy (GTDB): domain Bacteria; phylum Actinomycetota; class Acidimicrobiia; order Acidimicrobiales; genus JAHFUS01. The sequence continues at coordinate 178,829 of DASSMA010000064.1, read as the reverse complement.
CCTCGGGCCGGTGGTCCGCGTGGTGGCCGCCGACGAGCGCTCCCAGGCCCGCAACCGCCAGCTGGCCCTGGAACGCCTGGGCGCCCGCCTGGCCGCCGCCCTGCGGGTCGAGCGCCCCCGGGTGCCCACCGCCCCGTCCCGGGCCTCCCAGGAGCGCCGGCTCCAGGACAAGCGCCGGCAGTCCGAGCGCAAGCGCCGGCGGGCCGCCCCGCCGGCCGACGACTGAACGTCTTTGGACATCTGCACCCACCCCCCGGGCGCAGATGTCCAAAGTCACCTGAGCGCTTGGCGGGCGGCGCCGACGTCGGCGTCCATCTGGGCGATCAGGGCGTCGACCGAGTCGAAGCGCTCCTCGCCCCGGAGGCGGGCGACGAACCGAACGCCGGCCTCCTCGCCGTAGAGGTCGCCGGCGAAGTCGAGTACGTAGGCCTCCAGCACCGACGCGGCGGCGTCGGGGTGGAACGTGGGCCGGCGGCCGAGGGAGATGGCGGCGGGGTGGGTGCTGCCGTCGGGCCGGCGGTACCAGCCGGCGTAGATGCCGTCGGCGGGCAGCAGGATGTCGGCCGGCACGGCGACGTTGGCCGTCGGGTAGCCCAGCTCCCGCCCCCGCCGGTCGCCCTCGACCACCGCCCCGCGCACCTCGTGGGGGCGGCCGAGGAGGGCGGCGGCGCCGGCCGCGTCGCCGGCCGCCAGCAGCCCTCGCACCCGGGTGGACGACACCGCGTCGCCGCCCTCGCCCGCGAGTGCGATGCCGAGCACGTCGAAGCCCAGGCCGGCGCCCATGCGCTGGAGCAGGGGGACGTCGCCCCGCCGGCCGTGGCCGAAGTGGAAGTCGTGGCCCACCACCACCGCCCGGGCGGCCAGGCAGCCGACCAGCACCTCGGTGACGAAGTCCTCGGCCGACTCGCTCGACCGGGCCTCGTCGAAGCGGACGACGTAGGCGTAGTCGAGCCCGGTGCCGGCCAGCAGCTCCAGCTTCTGGTCGAGGTCGGTGAGCAGCCGGGGCGCCGACTCGGGCCGCACCACGGTGGCCGGGTGGCGGTCGAAGGTGACCACCGCGGCGGCCGCCCCGAGGGAGTCGGCCATGGCCCGCACCCGCCCCAGCAGCGCCCGGTGCCCCAAATGGACGCCGTCGTAGGCCCCGATGGTGACCACCGTCCCCTGCGCCGGCCGGGGGCAGGCGGCCGGTTCGGTGATGACCTCCACGGGCCGAGGCTAGAAGCCTTCGGCCGAGGTCTCGGAATCGGACCCTGCCGGGTCCGGATCCGAGACCACGATCACGAGACGAGCACCACGGCCGGCTTGGCCCGGCCGGCGCCGTGGGCCTCGTAGACGGCCAGCAGGGCGCCGGCGCCGTCGAGCACGGCCCAGGGGCCGGCGCCGGCGGCGCCCAGCTGGTCGAGGGGGAGGACCTTGCCGGTGGCGACGGCGGCCGCCACCTCGGGTCCCACCACCGCCGGCGCCAGGTGGGCCACGGCGGCGGCCGGCGGGCGCACCACCTCCGAGCCCACGTCGTCGAGGGGGACGGCGGCGTCGACGGTGAACGGGCCCACCGCCGTGCGGCGCAGGGCCCGCAAGTGGGCGCCCCCGCCCAGGGCGGTGCCCACGTCGGCGGCCAGCGACCGCACGTAGGTGCCCGACGAGCAGTCCACGTCGATCCGGAACACGCCCGGCTCGACCGCCGGCCCGACGTCGTAGCGCCGGACGGTGACCCGCCGCGGCGCCCTTTCCACCTCCACGCCGGCCCGGGCCAGGGCGTGCAGCCGCTGACCGCCCACTTTCAGGGCCGACACCATGGGGGGCACCTGGTCGATCTCCCCGACGAACCGGGCGGCGGCGGCGACGACGTCGGAGAGGGGGACGCCCGCCATGTCCCACCGCCCCGTCTCCTCGCCCGAGGCGTCGAGGGTGGACGTGGCCACGCCGAGCACCAGCTCGCCCGAATACGACTTGGGGAGGTCGGTGACCCAGCGCAGGAGCCGGGTGGCCCGCCCCAGCCCCACCACCAGCACGCCCGTGGCGTCGGGGTCCAGGGTGCCGGCGTGGCCGACCCGCTTCTGCCCGAAGATCTTGCGGCACCTGGCCACCACGTCGTGCGACGTCCACCCCGCCGGCTTGTCGACGACCACGACGCCGTCGACCACCGGCGTCACTGCGCGTGCAGGACCGGGGGGTTCTCCGCCAGGACCGCCTTGATGGCGTCGAGGACCTCGGCGACGGTGCCGCCACTGACGAAGCCGGCCGCGTAGCGGTGGCCGCCCCCGCCGAACCGGGCGGCCACAGCGGCCACGTCGGTGTCGGTGGCGGCCCGCAGGGAGACCCGGACGCCCTCGGGCGTCTCCTTCAGCACGCAGGCCACCTCGGCCTCGGCGGCCCGCCGGATGATGTCGATGAGGCCCTCGCTCTCCTCCAGCCGGCAGCCGTGGGCCCGCAGGTCCTCGACCGTGACCCAGGTGCTCACCAGGTGGAGGTCGGCGTCCAACTCGGCCCGGGCGATGCACTCGCCCACCAGCTGGAGGTACTCGAAGCGGTGCTCCTCGAACAGCTGGCGGCTCATGGCGGCGATGGGCAGGTCGAACCCGGCCAGCTCCTCGGCCAGGGCGAACACCTCCGGCGTGGTGTTGGAGTACTGGAACCGCCCGGTGTCGGTGACCAGCCCCGTGTACAGGCACACCGCCGCGTCGCGGGTGAGCCGCCAGTCGAGGCGGGTGGCCAGCCGGCGCACCACCACGGCGGTGGCCGCCGCCGACGGGTCCACGAGGTTGATGGTGCCGAACCGGTCGTTGGTGGCGTGGTGGTCGACGACCACGAGGCTCGCGGCCGACCGGGCCGGCTCCGCCAGCTGTCCCAGGCGTTCGACCGACCCGCAGTCGAAGGTCATCATCAGGTCGGGCGCCTCGGGGAAGTCGCCCGGCTTGATGGCCCGCTCCAACCCCGGCAGGAACCGGTAGTGCGGCCCTACGTCGAACGGCTCGGACCACGACGCCACCGACAGCACGCCGTTGGCCCGGCACAGCTCGTGCATGGCCAGCAGGGATCCCAGGGCGTCCCCGTCGGGGATCGTGTGGCACGCCAGCGCCACCTCGGATGCCGCTTCGATCGCCGCCGCCGCCTCGTCCAGCTCAGCTTCGAGCATCCTCACCGCCTTCCACCGTCCGCAGGTCCCGCAGGAGATCCTCCACCCGGTTCCCACTCTCTACCGCAGGGTCGGGGGCGAAGGAAAGTTGAGGCGTGCGCTTCAGCCTCGCCTGGCGGGCGATCGCCCCCTGCAATCGGGTCCTGTGTTCCTGGAGAGCCTCTTCGGCAGCGGGAGGGAGGGAACTGAGCAGAACCCTCGCGTGGCGCAGGTCGGGGTCGACGTGGACGGCCGTGACGGTGAGCAGGGCCAGGCGCTCGTCGGCGTCGGACTCCCGCTCCAGCTCGTCGGCCACGACCTCGCGGAGCAGCTCGTTGACCCGGGCGACCCGGGAGTAGCGGCGGCTGCCGGGGCGCTCAGGCATCGTCGACCCCGACGAACTCGAGGCCGGAGACGACGACCTCGGCCTCCGGGAACGACCACACGAACCGCTCCACGGCGGCCAGCACCTGCTCCACGTGGCCGGCGTCGGCGCCCACGGCGGCGAACCCGAGGGCCGCCCGCTGCCATTTGTCCTGGTAGGCGACCTCGGCGGCCGCCACCTGGTACCGGCGGCGGGCGCCCTCGAGGATGGGGCGCACCACCGCCCGTTTGTCCTTCAGTGAGTGGCTGTCCGGGATGTGCAGCTCGATCCGAAGATGGGCTACGTGCGTGGGATCTCGCGCTCCTCGTAGGTCTCGATGACGTCGCCGGGCTTGAGGTCCTGGAAGTCCGACAGGCCGATACCGCACTCGAAGCCGGTCTGGACCTCCCGGACGTCGTCCTTGAAGCGCTTGAGCGACGTGATGGTGCCGTTCCAGATGACGGTGCCCTCCCGCAGGAAGCGCACCTTGGAGCCGCGGGTGATGACGCCGTTGAGCACGTAGCAGCCGGCGATCTTGCCGACCCGGGGCACGCTGAACACCTCGCGCACCTCGGCGTCGCCGGTGACGACCTCCTCGAACTCGGGCGCCAGCATGCCGACCATGGCGGCTTCGATGTCCTCGATCAGCTTGTAGATGATCTCGTAGGTCCTGATGTCGACGTCCTCGGCGTCGGCCAGGGCCCGGGCCTTGCGGTCGGGGCGGACGTTGAAGCCGATGATGGTGGCGCCCGAGGTGGACGCCAGCTGGATGTCGTTCTCGGAGATGCCGCCGACGGCCCGGTGGACGAAGTTGAGCTTCACCTCGTCGCGCTCCCGCCGGCGGAGGCTCTCGGTGACCGCCTCCAGCGAGCCCTGGACGTCGGCCTTGAGGATCAGGTTCAGCGTGGCCGTCTCGCCCCGCTGGATCTGCTCGAAGATGTCCTCCAGCTTGGTGGTGCTGCCCACGATGGAGGGCGTCTTGCGCAGGTCGGCGGAGCGGAACCGCTGCTCACGCTGCTCGGCGATGTCGCGCGCCACCTTGTCGGACGTGGTGACCCGGAAGTCGTCGCCGGCGCTCGGGACGGTGGCGAACCCGAGCACCTGCACCGGCGTGGAGGGTGGGGCCTCCTTCACCTTGTCGCCCTTGTCGTCGATCAGGGCCCGGACCTTGCCGGAGGCGGCGCCGGCGACCACGGGGTCGCCCACCCGGAGGGTGCCGTTCTGGACGATGACGGTGGCCAGCGGCCCCATGCCGGGGTCGAGGTTGGCCTCCAGGACGGCGCCCCGGCCCTTGGCGTCGGGGTTGGCCATCAGGGTGTCGGCGATCTGGACCTCGGCGACCAGCAGCAGCTGCTCGAGGAGGTCGTCGACGCCCAGGTTCTGGAGGGCCGACATCTCCACCATGATCGTGTCGCCGCCCCACTGCTCGGGGGTGAGCCCCTGCTCGGAGAGCTGCTGCATGACCCTGGTGGGGTCGGCCTGCTCGCGGTCGACCTTGTTGATGGCGACCACGATGGGCACGTCGGCGACCTTGGCGTGGTTGATGGCCTCGATCGTCTGGGGCATCACGCCGTCGTCGGCCGCGGTGACCAGCACCACGATGTCGGTGACGTCGGCGCCCCGCGCCCGCATGGCGGTGAAGGCCTCGTGGCCGGGGGTGTCGATGAACGTGATGAGGCGCCCGTCCTTCTCGACCTGGTAGGCGCCGATGTGCTGGGTGATGCCGCCGGCCTCGCCGGCGACCACGTTGGACTCCCGGATGCGGTCGAGCAGCAGGGTCTTGCCGTGGTCGACGTGGCCCATGACGGTGATCACTGGCGGGCGGGGGCGGAGCAGGCTCTCGTCCTCGTCCTCGTCGTCGTCGTCGAAGTACTTGCGCTGGAGGGCGGCCTCCTTCTCCTCGCCGGGGTCGACCAGGCGCACGGTGGCGCCCACCTCGTCGGCGAACAGCTCGATGGCCTCGTCGGACAGCGCCGAGGTGGCGGTGACCATGTCGCCCTGGAGGAACAGGAAGCGCACGATGTCGCCGGCCGAGCGGTTGAGCTTGGGGCCCAGGTCCTGGGCGGTGGAGCCCCGCTCGACGATGATCTCGCCGGTGGGGACGGGCTGGCTCGAGGGGGCGTAGCCCTTGCTGGGGTCGAACGGCTCCAGCTCCTCGAGCGGCCGCCTGCGCCTTCCACCCTTGCGCCGGGGCGGGCGACCGCGGCCGCCGGGGCCGCCGCCGGGGCCGCGCCCGCCGAAGCCGCCGCCGGGGCGACCGCCGAAGCCGGGGCCGCCGGGACCGCCGCCGCCGCCGGGGCCGCCGCCGGGCGGGCGTCCTCCGAAGCCGCCGCCACCCGGCGGGCCGCCGGAGGGTCGGGGCGCGAAGCCGCCGGGACGCGGACCACCCGTGCGGGGCGGGCCGCCGGTGCCTCCCGGGCGCGGGCCGCCGGGCCCGCCGCGGGACGGACCGGCCGGTGCGGCCCTGCCGCCCATGCCGGGCGGCGGGGGGATGGGCTTGCCGCTGCGCGACAGCGGGGGCCGGCCGGGGGGCGGCGGGATCGGCTTGCCCGACCGGGACACGGGCGGGCCGCCGGGTCGCGGCGGCTGGCCGGAGCCGGCGGGCGGAGCCGGCGGGCGGAGCGCCTGGCCCTGAGCCGGCGGGCGGGGCGGGGCGTCAGCCGCCGGCGCCTGGGCCGGACGGGGGGCCGGGGGGCGCTCGGCCGGGCGACCGCCGGGCTGGCCCTCGGGGCGGCCGGGGCCGGCGGCCGGACGGCCGGGCGGCGGGCCTTCCGAGCGGGGCGGGCGACCGGGCGGCGGGCCCTCGGGACGAGCGGGGCGACCACCGGGCCCGTCGGGGCGGCCGGACACTGCCGGCGGAGCCTCGGTGCGGGCGGGCGGCGGTGCCTCGGGCCGGGGCGGGGCGAGCGGGGTGTCCGGTCGGCCGGGCGGCGGTGCCTCGATGCGGGCCGCAGGCGCCACCGGGGCGGCGGGCGGCGGGCCCTCCGGACGGGCGGCGGGAGCAGCGGGCTGCACGGGCGGGCGGGGCGGGGCGGCCGGGCGCGGTTCGAGGACGTCGGGCTGGGGGGTCGGGCGGCTCACGATGAGGCGGGGGTCCCGGCCGGAGGCGGGGCGCTCGTCGGGGCGGCCGTCGGCCGGGGCGGACGCGGCGTCGGAGGCGCCCCGCGGCGGCTCCTCCGGCGACACCGGCCGGCGCAGGCCGTCGGCATCGGCCCGGCGACGGACGCGGTCGGCCTGGGCGTCCTCGATGCTGGAGGAGTGGCTCTTCACGCCGATCCCCAACGCCACGCACAGGTCGAGCGCCTCTTTGTTCGTCAGTCCGAGCTCGCGTGCAAGCTCGTAGACGCGGATCTTCTTGGGCAACTGGTCCTTCAGTCCTCTCTCAACTGCGCAAGTCGCAGTCCTCTATCCTCGCACGTTCTCGGAGTTGGGCACGAAGAGCGGCCACGGCCGCCCCTTCCACCGGCCCCCGGAGGGCCCGGGAGAAGGCCCGCCGGCGTTCGGCCAGGTCGACGCAGCCGCCGGCGCCGGCGCACAGCCAGGCGCCCCGCCCGGGCAGGGCCCGGCCCACCGCCAGCCCCCCGTCGGGAGTGCGGACGACCCGTACCAGCTCGGTGGGAGCCGCCACCCGGCGGCAGCCGATGCAGGTCCGGCGGGGGGGCGCTACGACTCCCCGGCGGACGCCTCCGGAGGCTGCTCCGCCTGCTCGGCCGCCTCGGCGGGTGCGGCGGCCTCCTCGGGCGGGGCCTCTGCGGGGGCCGCCTCGCCGCCGGCACCAGCCTCCGACTCACCGCCGTGCTCCCATTGCTCGGCCGAGATGGCCTCGCCGCCCTCGGCCGGCTGCCACACCATCTCGCCGTCGGGGCCCTGGACCCACTCGCCCTCGGCCCACTCCTCGCCCTGGTACCCGGCCTCCTCCTCGGCCAGCTGCGTCTCGCTCTTGATGTCGACGCGCCAGCCGGTGAGCCGGGCGGCCAGGCGGGCGTTCTGGCCCTCCTTCCCGATGGCCAGGGAGAGCTGGTAGTCGTGGACGACGACGGTGGCGGTGCCGGTGTCGTCGTCGAGGCGGACCTCCTTCACCTTGGCCGGCTGGAGAGCCCGCATGACGAACTCCGAGGGGTCCTCGGAGAACGGGACGATGTCGACCTTCTCCCCCCGCAGCTCGTTGGTGACCATCCGGACGCGGGCCCCTCTGGCGCCCACGCAGGCGCCCACGGGGTCGACGTTGGGGTCGTTGGACCACACCGCGATCTTGGTGCGGTGGCCCGGCTCGCGGGCGGCCGCCTTGATCTCGACCACGCCGCTGCTGATCTCGGGGACCTCCAGCTCGAAGAGCCGCTTGATGAGGCCGGGGTGGGTGCGGGACACCACGATCTGGGGCCCCTTGGTGGTCTTGCGGACCTCCACGATGTAGGCCTTCAGCCGCGCCCCGTGCTCGTAGCGCTCGTAGGGCACCTGCTCGGCCTGGGGCAGCAGGGCCTCCACCTTGCCCAGGTCGAGCAGGGTGTAGCGGTTGTCGCTCTGCTGGATGATGCCGGTGACGATGTCGCCCTCCCGGCCGGCGTACTCCTCGTACTTGAGGTCCCGCTCGGCCTCGCGGATGCGCTGGAACACCACCTGCTTGGCCGTCTGGGCGGCGATGCGCCCGAAGGTGTCGGGCGTGTCGTCCCACTCGCGCACGACGGTGCCGTCCTCGTCGAGCTCCTGGGCGTAGACCCGGACCTCCATGCTCTCGGGATCGATGGTGACCACGGCCTCCTCGGCCGCGTTGGGCATGCGCTTGTAGGCGGCGACGAGGGCGTTGGCCAGGGCGTCGAGCAGTGTGTCGACCCCGATCCCCTTCTCGCGCGCCACGAGCTGCAGCGCCTCCATGAACTCGAAGTTGCCCTTCATGACGCAGCCTTCCTCCCCGCCGGGCGGTGGCCCGGTTTCGGCGCAGGGCCCCACTCGAAAACCGTGTGGGCCCGCTCGATGTCGGCGTAGAGCAGACGGCGCCCCGCCACCACGACGCCCTCGTCGTCGGCCGCCTCCAGGACGCCCTTGGCCCGGCGATCCCCCTCGGCCCCCGGCCTGGTCTTCACCGCGACCGTGGTGCCCACGAAGCGGCGGAAGTGGTCCGGCCGGCGCAGCGGGCGCTCGAGGCCGGGGCTCGACACCTCGAGGGTGTAGTGGCCGGGGACGGGGTCGTGCTCGTCGAGCAGGTTGGAGACGGTGGTGGTTACGGCGCTGATCGTGTCGAGGTCGATGCCGCCGGGGCGGTCGACGAAGACCTGGAGGACGCCACCGGCGAACAGCACGTCGACCAGCTCCAACCCGTCGGCCTCGAGCGCGGGCTCGACCAGCGAACGCACCCGGTTGGCGGCGTCCAATCCCTTCCTCCTCTCGTCCGGATCCACACAGAAAAGCGTGGGCACCCGCCCACGCTCCGTGACCGAATTCTCACCAAAGCAGCTTGCTCAGTATAGCGCTGCCCGCTTTGCGGGCAGCGTTCTTGGATTGCTCGGCGGGGCGGCCCCCTTGCCGGCGCCTTCCCTCGGTCCGAGCGCGCTGCTGCGCAGCGCTTCCTCGCCTCCGGCTCGGATCGGCCCTCAGTCCAGGCACCGGCGGGCCGCCCGCCTCGCTGGCTCGGACCGGCCCTCAGTCCAGGCGCCGGCGGCCACCGCCCTCGCTGGTGCTCATGGCAGCGACCACGTCCCCGAGCGGGATCTCGTCGCGATCGCCGGTGCGGCGGCGCTTGCGCTCCACGACCCCCCGGCCGAGGCCCTTGGCGCCGACGATCAGCTGGGTGGGGACGCCCAGCAGGTCGGCGTCGGCGAACTTCACGCCGGGGGACAGGTCGCGGTCGTCGTAGAGGACCTCGACGCCGGCGGCCGACAGCTCGCCGTAGAGGCGGTCGGCGGCCTCGGCGGCCTCGGGGTTGCGGCCGGCGCCCAGGGCCAGCAGGTGCACGGCGAAAGGTGCCACCTCGTCGGGCCACACCAGGCCGGCGTCGTCGTGGTGCTCCTCGGCGATGACGGCGGGGGCGCGGGTGATGCCGATGCCGTAGCACCCCATCCAGTAGGGGTGCTCGGCGCCCTCCTCGTCGGTGAAGGTGGCGCCGGGGATCTTGGTGGAGTAGGTGAGGCCCAGCTGGAACGTGTGGCCGGCTTCGACGGCCTGCACCAGTTCGAGGGGCGCGCCGCAGCGGGGACAAGGGTCGCCGGCGGCCACGACGGCGTAGGAGCCCCACTCCCCCACCTCGAAGTCGCGGCCCAGGGTGGCGCCGCTCACGTGGTGGTCGGCTCGGTTGGCGCCGGTGACCCACGGGCCGCCGGCCCGCACGCCGAAGTCGGCCAGCACCCGCACCCCCCTGTCGGCCAGCCCCATGGGGCCGATGTAGCCCTTCACCAGCTCGGGGTGGGCGGCGAAGTCGTCGTCCTCGAAGGGGCGCATGCCCGCCGGCACCCGCACCTCGCGGTCGCCCGGGACGAGGACGACGACGGGGTTGCGGGCGCCGTCGGCCAGGGCGATGCACTTGAGCATGCCGCCGGCCGTGAGGCCCCGGTCGGCGAAGAAGTCGACCACCAGGTCGATGCCGGGACGGCCGGGGGTGTGGTGCTCCTCGAGGGCCTGCTCGGGCTGGTGGACCGCCTCGCGCTCGCCGGCGGTGGCCGCCTCGACGTTGGCCGCGTAGTCGCCCTTGGTGCAGCGGGCGAAGCGGTCCTCGCCGATGCCGCTCGGGACCATGAACTCGTGGTTGACGTCGCCGCCGATGGCGCCGGCGTCGGCCTCCACCGGCGTGTACGAGAGCCCGAAGCGGTCGAAGATGCGGCAGTAGGCGTCGTACATGAGCTTGTAGGACGTCCGCATGCCGTCCTGGCTGGCGTCGAAGGAGTAGGCGTCCTTCATGATGAACTCGCGGCCGCGCAGCAGGCCGAAGCGGGGGCGGGCCTCGTCGCGGTACTTGAACTGGATCTGGTACACGTTGAGCGGCAGGTCGCGGTACGAGTCGACCTCGGCGGCCACCGTGGTGGTGACCAGCTCCTCGTGGGTCGGCGCGAGCACGAAGCCGCCGCCCTTGCCCTCCAGCCGGAACATGATGTCGCCCATCGTGGAGAGCCGGCCGGTCTGGGCCCACAGGTCGTCCGGCTGGATGATGGGCATGAGCATCTCCTGGGCGCCGGCAGCGTCCATCTCCTCGCGCACCACCCGCTCCACGTTGCGCAGCACCCGCCAGCCGAGGGGCAGGAAGGTGTAGACGCCCGAGGCCGCCCGCCGGATGTACCCGGCCCGCACCAGGAGCTGGTGGCTCACCGCCTCGGCGTCGGACGGGGCGTCCCGCAGGGTGCGGAGCAGCAGCCGGGACATGCGCATGGCGTGAGGCTACCGGCCGGGGCCCGCCACTCCCGATCAGAAGTGGGTGCGGCAGAAGGGGGCCGGCGTGCTGAGGAGCATGGCGTCGGCCCGGCCCAGGGCGCCGGGGCGGTGCTCGGTGACCCGGCCGGCGGCGGCCAGGGTGGACGCCCGCACCCCACCCAGGTAGAGGGCGCCCAGGTCCTCGGCCGACAGCGACAGGTCGGGCTCGTCGGTGGTGCGCCGGCACTCGGCGCCGTGGGGGCCGCCGTCGAGCCGGAAGCGGCCGCCGGCGCCGGGGCGGAAGGCGTCGTGGACCTCGAGCACGAGCGCGCCGTCGACGGCGTAGCGGCGGGCGGCCAGGGCGGCGGGCACGTCGATCAGCCGGGAGAACAGGTAGTCGGCGACCATGGTGAACCGCAGCCGGCGAGGGTCGGCCAGCATCCACCGCAGCGGGTCGTCGACCGGGCGGATCTCGCACTCCACCGTCTCGGTGAGGTCGACGGAGAAGAGGTAGCGCCACAGGTCGGCCTCGGCCGCCGTCGAGGTGGCCACCAGCTCGTCGACCCGCACCCGGCCGTCGGCCAGCCCGTTCTCCCAGGTGTGCTTCACCCGGTAGGCGGCATAGCCGTCGGCCTCGCCGGCCGTCGACTCGTGGACGGCGTAGAAGACGGTGCTGTAGCCGTCGCGGGCTTGCTCCGGGTCGCGAAGGATGTTCTCCCAGGCGGCGTCGGGCCGCCGGATGTCGCCCGGCTGGAGGCGCCGGGCGGCGTCGAGCACGCCGGGCACGACCTTGCCGGCGGCCTCCCCGTCCAGCAGCTCGATGCGCCCGCCGGCCGACGGGGCCTCGGGGCGGAAGCCGGCGTAGCGGCTGGCGATCTCCGTGGAGACGTGGCTCGACGCCAGGCCGTAGCCGAAGCGGCCGTAGATCACGCTCTCCGACGCCAGCAGGACGGCCACCGGCTCCTCGCGCTCGGCGGCGTCGTCGAGCAGCGCCCCCATCATGCGGGTGAGGTGGCCGCGGCGGCGATGCGTGGGGATGACACCGACGTAGGTGATGCCGGCGGCCGGCGTGACGGTGCGACCGGGCACGGTGAGCTCGAAGGTGAGCGACGCCGAGGCGGCGACCATGCGCCCGCCCTCGAACACCACCCGGGTGCGCTCGGGCTCGAGGAACCGGCGGATCTCGGCCATGCGCTCGGCGTCGGGCGGGGCGGACGAGAACGCCCAGTTGTCGACCCGGACCAGCTCGTCGATCTCATCGGCGGCGACCGCTCGCAGCTCCATGGGCCCTTTGTAGGACTCGACCTACAGCTCGTCGAGCGATTTGCGGATGATCTCGACGGCGACCTCGGACGCGTTGGCGTCGTCGCCCTGCTCGTCGAGCAGCGCCGCCCGGTCGGCCTCCGCTTCGGCGGCGGCGCCGGCGTCGGCGGCCGCCAGCCTCGCCTCCACCCCCTGCTCGACCAGCAGGCGGGCCTCGGCCAGCAGCGCCTCCACCATCTCGTCCTCGGGCACGACCCGCACGACCTGGCCCTTCACGAACAGGTGGCCCCGCTTGCGGCCGGCGGCGATGCCGAGGTCGGCCTCCCGTGCCTCCCCGGGGCCGTTCACCACGCACCCCATCACCGCCACCTGCACCGGCAGTTTCTCGGCCTCGAAGGCGGCCATGGCGTCCTTGGCCACCTGGATGACGTCGATCTCGGCCCGCCCGCACGACGGGCAGGCGATGAGGTCGACGCCCTTGCGCTCCCGCAGGTTGAGGGCCTCCAGCAGCATGCGGCCCGCCCTCGCCTCCTCCACCGGGTCGGCGGTGAGCGAGTAGCGGATGGTGTCGCCGATGCCCTCGGCCAGGAGGGTGGCGATCCCGGCGGTGCCCTTCACCAGCCCGGCCGGCGGCGGCCCGGCCTCGGTGACGCCGAGGTGGAGCGGGTGGTCGACCGTTTCGGCCAGCAGCCGGTAGGCGGCGATCATCAGCGGAACGTTGGACGCCTTCACCGAGATCTTCACGTCGTCGAAGCCCACCTCCTCGAACAGCGCCAGTTCGAGCATGGCCGACTCCACCAGCGCCTCGGGCGTGGCCCCGCCGTGCTTGGCGTACAGGTCCTTGTCGAGGGAGCCGGCGTTGACGCCGATGCGGATGGGCACCGACCGGTCGCGGGCTTCCGAGGCAATGGTCCGGATGCGGTCGGGGTTGCGGATGTTGCCGGGGTTGAGGCGGAGGCAGTGCACGCCCGCCTCCAGGGCGGCGATGGCCATCCGCCAGTCGTTGTGGACGTCGGCCACGATGGGCACGGGCGAGCGGGGCACGATGCGGGCCAGGCCCTCGGCCGCCTCCTGGTGGTTGCAGGTGCAGCGCACGATGTCGGCGCCGGCACCGGCCAGGGCGTACACCTGGGCCAGGGTGGCCTCCACGTCGGCCGTCTTGGTGATCGTCATCGACTGCACGCTCACCGGTGCCCCGCCCCCGACCGCCACCGACCCGACCTGGATGCGGCGGGTGGGCCGGCGAGGGGCGAGGAGCATGGAACCAGGGTAGGCGGGCGCGGGTCGAACGCCGCTTACTGGAAGGGGTTGGCGATGGGGTGGACGATGTCCAGGTAGAGCGACGAGATGGCGATGAACGCCAGCAGCAGGACCACCATGTACGTGAGCGGCATGACCTTGGCGATGTCGACGTAGTACCGCTGGCCCCGCCGTGACCGCAACCGCTCGTAGGTGGCGATGGCCACGTGCCCGCCGTCGAGGGGCAGCAGCGGGATCATGTTGAAGATCCCCACGAAGATGTTGATGCTGAGCAGGAGGGTGAGCACCTCACGCCAGCCGGTGTCGGCCGCCTGCGACGCCACCCGCACGAACCCGACGGGCGACAGGAAGCGGTTGTTCCCGCCGTTGTCGTCGCCGTTGGTGGGCTGGGGGCGGTTCAGCAGCTGCTTGCTGTAGGAGGTGGCGCCGGACGGCGAGAAGATGGTGCCCAGCGCCTTCAGCGTCTCGACCGTGGCCCGGCCGAGGCCGGTGACCGAGTGCGTCACGGTGCCCACCGGGCCGAGCCGGTGCGTCGGGAACTTCGGGTCGCCGATGCCGACGAAGCCGCGCGGCGTGGTGGAGACCGGTGCGTGGTCGCCCTCGACCACCACCTTGCTGAGGTCGACGGGCGTAGCCGTGAGCTGGAGCCGCTTCCCGTCGCGCAGCACGTCGAACACCACCGGCTTGCCCGGCCGGGTGCGGATGTAGGGGGGCACGTCCTCCCAGGTGACCTTCTTGCCGTCGACGGCGAGGACCGTGTCGCCCAGCTTGAACCCCGCCTCCGCGGCCGGGCTGGGCCCGGACTCCAAACGGCTGATCGTGCCCACCGAGAACGGCTTGGAGTAGTTCGGCACGCCCACCACGCCGTAGAGGACCAGGAGCAGCACGAAGGCGATCATGAAATGGACGGTGGAGCCGGCCACGGCCACCGACATGCGCCGTCCGTACGACTTCTGCCGGTACGTCCGGGGCTCGTCGGCCGGGTCGACCTTGTCCATGCTGCTCATGCCGATGATCTTCACGTAGCCGCCGGCCGGGATGGCCTTGACCCCGTACTCGGTCTCGCCCTTGCGGATGGACCACAGGCGGGGGCCGAAGCCGAGGAAGTACTCGGTGACCTTCATGTCCGCCCACTTGGCGGTCATGAAGTGCCCCAGCTCGTGGAGCATGATCATGGCGATGATGGCGCCCACCACCAGCACCGTGCTGGTGACGCCGGTGATGTAGGCGGCCACCAGGCCGGCGACAACGATGAGCGCGAGGCGGGCCAGGGCCCGGCCCTGGCTGGGCGGCCGCGTCTCCCGCTGTTCGGGAGGGGGGGTCAGGGTGTCGGTCACGCTGCGGTCGATCGCCTCTCTACGGCGCCCAGGGCCCGAGCCCGGGCGGTGCGGTCCGCCTCCAGGACAACGTCCACCGTGTCGGCTTTCGTTCCCGGGAGCGCGCCGAGGCAGTCTTCGATCACCGCCGGGATGTCGGCCCACCGAAGCCTCCGGTTGAGGAACGCGTCGACCGCCACCTCGTTGGCGGCGTTCAGCACGGCCGGCGACGTGCCCCCGAGGCGACCCGCCTCGTAGGCCAGGGCCAGGCACCGGAAGGTGCCGGGATCGGGCGGGGCGAAGTCGAGCCGGCCCAGGCTGGCCCAGTCGATGGCGCCGAAGGCGACCGGCGAGCGATCGGGGTACGACAGGGCATAGGCGATGGGAAGGCGCATGTCGGGCATCGACAGCTGGGCCATCGTGGAGCCGTCGGTGAACTCCACCATCGAGTGCACCACGGACTGGGGGTGGACGACGACCTCGATGGCGTCGTAGGGGGTGCCGAACAGCTCGTGGGCCTCGATCACCTCCAGCCCCTTGTTCATCAGCGTGGACGAGTCCACGGTGATCTTCGGGCCCATGGCCCAGGTCGGATGGGCCAGCGCCTCGTCGATGGTGACCGACGCCAGGTCGGCCGCCGCCCTGGTGCGGAACGGACCACCGGAGGCGGTGAGGAGCAGACGGCGGACCTCGCCCCGCCCGGCGCGCAGGCACTGGTGCACGGCGCAGTGCTCCGAGTCGACCGGCACGATCTCGGCGCCCGGCGTGGCCCGCACCTTTTGCACCACCGGGCCGGCGGCGATCAGCGACTCCTTGTTGGCGAGGGCCAGGCGGCGGCCGGCAACGAGGGCGGCGAGCGTGACGGGCAGGCCGGCGAACCCCACCACCCCGTTCACCACCACGTCGGCATCGGTGGCGATCGAGGCCAGGGCATCGGGACCGGCCCGCAGCTCGGTGCCGGGCGGCAGCAGTGGCGCCAGCCCGGAGGCCGCCTCTGCGTCGGCCACCGCCACGATCTTCGGCCGGAGGGAAACCGCCTGGCGGGCCAGCACCGCCGTCGACCGCCGCGACCCGATGGCCACCACCTCGAAGCGGTCCGGGTGGGCGAGGAGGACGTCCTCGGCCTGGGTCCCGATCGAGCCGGTGGACCCGACCAGGGCCACAGTGGTCATGTCTCGCCTCGCAACCGGAGGTTGCTCGGCGAGCTGATCGTGCTCCGAACGACCGGCGGAGCCGGTCGCCCTCCGCTCGCTTCCTCTTGGCGCCAGCCGTGGGGGCCGCCTCCGGCGGCGAGCGCCGGCCAGCGCCGTTCGGCAATGCTCACGCGATGTTGAGGATCTTGACCAGGTAGAAGGTGGCGGGGAGCACGAAGAGCATGGCGTCGAAGCGGTCGAGGACGCCGCCGTGCCCGGGCAGGAGGGCGCCCATGTCCTTGACGCCCAGGTCCCGCTTGATCATCGACTCGCACAGGTCGCCGAGCGGCGCCACCACCGACACCACCACGCCGAGGGCGAGGGCGCTGCCCGCCGTCCACGGGTGCAGGCCCGGGATCACGCCGACGAGGAGGACGGTGGCGAACACGCATGCCGCCGCCCCGCCGACGACTCCCTCGACGGTCTTGTTGGGGCTGATCTCGGGTGCCAGCGGCCGGCTGCCCAGCTGGCTGCCGAAGAAGAACGCACCGACGTCGTTGGCGACGGTGGCCACGATGGCGGCCAGCAGGAAGGCGATGCCCTCGCGGTTCGGCATCGACAGCAGGAGGGCGGCGAAGGACCCGAGGATGCCGATCCACGCGAACACGAACAGCGTGACGGCGACGTTCACCATGGGCCGGGCCCGGACGACGCCGAACAGGTACCACAGGAACGTGAAGACGATCATGAGGGTGACCACCGGCAGGGCCACGGCCCGCTCGCTGTAGGTGGCGAGCAGCAGCGACACCACGCCCACCAGGCCGAGCAGGGTGGCCGGGCGGTACCCGGCCCGGCGCAGCACGTCGTAGGCCTCGGCGGCAGCCATGGTGACCACGGCGGTGACCAGGAGGAGGGCCGGCTTGGGGCCGGCCTTGAACAGCACCAGCGCCAGCACGGCGAGGCCCACCCCGATGCCGACAGCGGTGCGCATGTCGCGGTGGCTGCCGCCGGACGCCGGCCGCTGGGGCGGGTCGGGCGGCGCCACCTGGCGGGTGCGGATGGACGTGGTGACGGGCGCCGCCGCCTCGACCGGTGCCGGCTCGGGCTCGTCGAACGAGTAGAGGTCGGAGTGCTCGGTGCGGCCCTCGTCGAGGGCGCCCAGGCGGATGTCGTCGTCGTCGACGAGGGCGGCCACGTCGCCGAGGTCCGAGCCGTCCCAGTCGGAGTCCTGGTCGCGCCAGCGCGGGGCGGTGGCCGAGAAGCCCGACCAGGCCTCGATGTCGTCGTCCTCGGGCGTGTCGAGGATGCGGGGGACCTCGCCGGTGGGCGGCTCCGTCCAGTGCGGCATCTCGGGGCCGGGCCCGGCCACGGCCGGCCGGACGACCGCGTCGGCCGGGTCGACGGCGTCGGGCAGCGGGAAGCGCTGCGCCGGCTTCGGGCCGGAGGGCCGCTCGGGGACGTCGCCGAAGCGTGGGGCGTCGTCGGGCCGCTTGCCGGCGACCTGGCCCTCCTTCAGGGCGCGGGCCGCCTCTTCGGCGCCGATGATGCGAACGCCCTCACCCCGCTGGCGGCGGGGCCCCCTTGGGGCGGCCTCTTCGGGCTCGTCGAACTCGTCGTCGTCGCTCACGTCACACCTCGAGGAGCTCGTGCTCCTTGGTTTGGACCATCTTGTCGATCTCCGCCACGTATTCGTGGGTGATGCGCTCCATGTCCTTCTCCGCCCGCTCCAGGTCGTCGACGGTGATGTCGCCGTCGTGCTCCAGGGCCTCGAGGTCGTGCCGGGCGCCGCGGCGGACCGCCCGCACCGCCACCCTGGCCTCCTCGGCCTTGTGCTTGACGACCTTCACCAGGTCCTGGCGCCGCTCCTCGGTGAGGGGCGGGAACACCAGGCGGATCACCGTGCCGTCGTTGTTGGGGTTGATGTTGAGGTCGGACTGTTGGATGGCCTTCTCGACGGCCTTGAGAGAGCTCTTGTCGTAGGGCGTGATGACCAGCAGCCGCGCCTCGGGGACGCTGAAGCCGGCGAGCTGCTGGAGGGGTACCGGCGAGCCGTAGTAGTCGACCCGGAGCTTCTCGACGAGGGCCGGCGAGGCCCGGCCGGTGCGCACGGTGGAGAACTCACCCTGGAGGTGCGCCACCGCCTTGCGCATGCGGTCACGGCTGTCGTCGAGGACCGCTCCCACCAGCGAATCGTCGTCGGTCACCCGACAAGCGTACCGATCGGGTCGCCGACCAGGGCCTTTCGGACGTTTCCCGGCGTCATCACGTCGAACACGCGGACCGGCAGCCCGTTGTCCTGGCAGAAGGTGACGGCCGTGAGGTCCATCACCCGCAGGTCCTTGTCGAGCACCTCCTTGAAGGTGATCTCGTCGAAGCGGGTGGCGGTGGGGTCGACCCGCGGGTCGGCCGAGTACACGCCGTCGACGCCGCTGTGGGTGCCCTTCAGCAGGACCTGGGCCTCGATCTCCACCGCCCGGAGGGCGGCGGGGGTGTCGGTGGTGAAGAAGGGGTTGCCCATGCCGGCGGCGAACACCACGATGCGGCCCTTCTCCAGGTGCCGGATCGCCTTGCGCCGGATGTAGGGCTCGGCGATCTCCGCCATCTGGATGGCCGACTGCACCCGGGTGGGCTGCCCGTGGCGCTCGAGGGCGTCCTGGAGGGCGAGGGCGTTGATGACGGTGGCCAGCATGCCCATGTAGTCGGCGGTGGCCCGGTCCATGCCGTGGCCGGCGCCCGTGGTGCCCCGCCAGATGTTGCCGCCGCCGACCACCACGGCGATCTCCACCCCGAGGTCGGCCCGGGCGGTGGCCATCTCCCCGGCCAGCCGGTCGACGACGGCGCCGTCGATGGTCTCGTCGGACGCCGCGCTGGCGAAGGCCTCGCCCGACAGCTTGAGGACGACCCGCCGCCAGGTCGAGGCGGTCAACCCCCGACGACCACCTGGGCGAACCGCACCAGCTTGGCGTCGCCGAGGACCTCGGCCACCGACTTCTTGTCGTCCTTGGCGAAGGGCTGGTCGAGCAGGACCCGCTCCTTGAACCAGCCGTTCAGCATGCCCTCGACGATCTTGGGCAGGGCGGCATCGGGTTTCCCCTGGTTGCGGGCGGTGTTCTCGAGGGTGGCCCGCTCGTCGGCAACCAGCTGCTCGGGCACCTCGTCCCGGGTGACGTACTGGGGGCGGCCGAAGGCGGCGTGGACGGCGACGTCGTGGGCCAGCTCCTGGGTGGCGCCCTGGAGCACCACCAGCACGCCGTTGACCCCCCGCCCGTTCTGGACGTGCAGGTAGGTGTCGAGCACCTGACCGCCGGCCGCCTCGAGGCGCTCGACCCGGCCGAGGTCGATGTTCTCCTTCAGGGTGACCTTGAGGCCGTCGAGGGCGTCCTTCTTCTGGGCGACGGCGCCCTCGCCCTCGT
The DNA here is from genome assembly GCA_035689115.1 of Acidimicrobiales bacterium. Classification (GTDB taxonomy): domain Bacteria; phylum Actinomycetota; class Acidimicrobiia; order Acidimicrobiales; genus JAHFUS01. The sequence goes on along the minus strand of DASSMA010000064.1, from coordinate 159,630 downwards.
CGGCCACCAGCTGGGCCAGCTCGTCGGCCAGGCTCACGAAGTCGGGTGACTTGGCCACGAAGTCGGTCTCGCACTTGAGCTCCACCATGGCGGCGACGTCGCCCGAGCGGGCGATGGCCACCGCTCCCTGGGTGCTCTCCCGGTCGGCCCGCTTGGCGGAGGACGCCAGGCCCTTCTCCCGCAGCCACTTGGCGGCCGCCTCGAAGTCGCCCCCGTTCTCCACGAGGGCCCGCTTGGCGTCCATCATCCCCGCCCCGGTGGACTGCCGGAGCGCCTGCACGTCCCTGGCCGTGAAGTCGGCCATCGTCTACCCCTCCTCCGTGTCGGCCGGCGTTTCGGGGGCCGGCGCCTCTGCCGCCGGCTCGGCGGCGCGCGCCGCAGCCAGGCGATCCGCCCGCTGCTGGGCCTCCATGGCCGCCTGGCGGCGGGCCTCCGCCTGCCGCTCGGCCCGCCTGGCCTCCTCGGCCGGGTCGGGCGGCGCCGGAGCGGGGCCGGCGGCGGGCACCGATCGCACCGCCTTCCGGGAGGCGATGAAGCGCCCTTCCTCGACTGCGTCGGCCACGATGCGGCACATCAGCGAGCCGGCCCGGATGGCGTCGTCGTTGCCGGGGATCACGTACTGGATCACGTCGGGATCGCAGTTGGTGTCGACCACGGCCACGATGGGCAGGCCCAGCTTGTTGGCCTCGGTGACGGCGATGTGCTCCTTCTTGGTGTCGATCACGAACACCGCGTCGGGCAGGCGGGTCATCCCCCGAATGCCGCCCAGGTTGCGCTGGAGCTTCTCCAGCTCGCGGCTGAGGATGAGCGCCTCCTTCTTCGGCATGGCGTCGAAGTCGCCGGCCGCCCGCATGCGCTCGTACTCGGTCATCTTCTTCACCCGGCCGCTGATGGTGGTGAAGTTGGTGAGCATCCCGCCCAGCCACCGCTCGTTGATGTACGGCATCCCGCACTTCGCCGCGTAGTTGGCCACAGGGTCCTGGGTCTGCTTCTTGGTGCCGACGAACAGGATGGTGCCGCCTTCGGCCGCCAGGTCGCGGACGAACGAGTAGGCGACCTCGATGCGCTGGAGCGTCTGGGTGAGGTCGATGATGTAGATGCCGTTGCGCTCGCCGAAGATGAACCGCTTCATCTTCGGGTTCCAGCGCCGGGTCTGGTGGCCGAAGTGGACCCCGGCCTCCAGCAGCTGCTTCATGGTGACGACTGCCATGTTGGTTCCTCCCGACGGTTGGGTTGCTGCCGTCGTGCCGCGCCGCTCGTGGCGGCGACCGTGGGTGGCACGGGGCGGGGCGTTGGTCGCCGGCGCCAGGAGCAGCACCGGTCGGACCAGTCTATCGGTGCCGGCGGTGGGCCGGCCTGGTGCGGGCCAGCACCGGCCAGCGCAGGGCGACCCGCAGGGAGGCGCCGCCGACTGCCAGCAGCAGGCCCCAGGCGACCGCCGCCGGACGGGGGAGGCCCGACGGGCCCTCGGGGGCCGCCGCCGTCACCGCCGAGGCCGTCTGCACCGAGCGGACCACGAGGGGGGCGGCGGCGGTGGTGACCCGGCCGGCGCCCCGGTCGGCCACCACCGACACGGTGAAGCGCCCGGCACCGGGCAGCTCGGGCAGGCGGACGGCCACGTCGCCGGGGCCGGCGGGCGTGGTGGGCGTCTCGGCCGGCACCGGCAGCCGGTCGCCTTCGACCCGCACCCGCACGAGGGCGGCCGAGCCGAGGCGGAACCGGGCCTCGCCCGTGCCGACGGCGAACGCCTCCAGGACCGGCGCCGCCTCCTGGTCGGCGGGCGGGATGACCCGCAGCTTGCCCTGGCCGGCCGGCACCACCCGCCACCCGCCGGTGGCGACGACGGCCAGCGGGGACCCGGTGCCGTCGATCACGCGGAAGTGGCCGGTGCCGCCCACGGTGGCCGCCGGGGCCCCGGTGTCGAGCGCCACCCGGATGGCGCCGGGGAGCGCCCCGGGCGGGGCGGCGGACGGCCGGATGCCGCCGTAGTAGGCGGCCAGGATGTCGGCCGCCCGCAGCCCCCGCATGGCCTTGCCGAGGGCGCCGAACTGGCTCATGCCGATGCCGTGGCCGTTGCCCCGGCCGTCGAGGGTGGCGACGGCCGCCTGGTCGTCGCCGTTCACCGTGAACATGGTGGACGGCACGGTGCGGGGCAGGTCGCCCTGGGGCGGCACGGCGGCGTTCATGCGCTCCCGGAAGGCTGCGACAGGCACGGCCACCTGCCCTGCGGGCGCGCCCGGGGCGCCCCAGTCGAGGGTGATCGTGTCGCCCACCCGCCGCACGGCGGTGACCGGGCCGGGCGCCCCGAACACCGAGCCGAGCTGGGCGTAGCCGAACGACACCGCCCAGTGGCCGTAGGGCATCCGGGCGCTGTCCGGGTCGTTCACCGACTTCAGGTAGGGCCGGCTGCCGGCGACCGAACGGCCGCCGTTGGACGACGAGTACATGGCCAGGATCGGCGCCCCCTTGTAGAGCAGCACCTGGCCGGCGGTGGAGCGCACCGCGTCGACCCACCGCGGGCCGGCGTCCTGGCGCTCCTTGGCCACCCCGGCGTACACCTGGCAGGAGTCGGTGGCGCAGATCTTGGCGCCGACCGCGGTGGCGGCCGTCTCCGTCTCGCTGGCCAGCGTGTAGAGCGCGTAGGTGCGGGCGGCGATGGCCTGGGCCCGCAGCGCCTCGACGGGCCACGTGGCCGGGACCTCGGCCACGCCCTGGAGGTAATCCTCCAGCCCGAGCTCGTTGACAACCGCCACCCCGCCGGCACCGGGGACCACGTCGAGCACCCCGCGGACGTCGCCCGTGCCGGCGACGTTGACGAACCCGCCGGGGTCGAGGTTCTCGAAGCGCACCCGGTCGACGACCCACCCCCGGAGCGGCTGCGGGGGCCGGCGCGGCCGGGCCGACGCCGGCCGGGTGGCCGGCGCCAGGACGAGGATCACGATGGCCGCCAGGGCCCGTCGAGCCGTCCCGCCGCCTCGCATGCGGCCTGAGGCTAGGCGGAACGGCCCGGCGAACCCCAGCCCGCAGCGATCAGCCGGGCCAGGCGGCCACCGGGTAGGCCGAGGTCGGCACGACCACGGTGTTGGCGATCTTGTCCTGCCAGCACTGCTTCTCGGGGTCCCAGAGCATCCAGAGGTAGCCGAGGTAGCAGACGAATCCCGACACCAGGTAGCCCACGCCGCGCAGCGCCGCCCGGCCACGGTCGATCGGGCCGCCGGTGGCGAAGTCGATCACCCGGATGTTCATGACCTTCATCCCGGGCGTCTGCCCCGAGGAGCTGCCCTGGAAGTAGACGATGTAGCCGAAGAAGAGGAGCAACCCGAGCGCCTGGCCGACGGCGCCCAGGATCTCGTAGAGGATGAATGCGACGACGCCCATGATGATGCTGTCGATGAGCCACCCCGCGAACCGCTCGCCGAAGCCGGCCCGGGGACCGCTCGGGCCCCCACCGGGCGGGGGCGGGGGCGGCATGCTGCTGTACTCGGCCATCTGGTCGTCCTTTCCGTTGCGTCAGCCGGAGGGGAACCGCCACAGCTGCCACGCCCAGAGCGCGGCGACGGCCACGGGCGGGGCCCAGGCCGGGATGGTCACGCACTTCACCCTCGTGACCAGGAGGGCGACCGCCGCCACCACCGCCACGATGCCGACGGGATTCCAGTGGAACGCCTGGCCGAGGTGGAGGTGGACGGCGGCGGTGACGCTGCGGGTCGCGCCGCACAGCGGGCACGGGATGCCGGTGAGGGAGCGCAGCGGGCACGGCAGCCCCGGTTGGCCCGGCAGCAGCGGCCGGACGGCGGCGGCGGCCAGCATGGGCGCGGCGCCCAGGCGCATGTCCCGCAGCTCCACCGTCGAGCGGCGGTGTACGAGCGGCATGACCACCGCCGGATCGTAGGGGACCAGGCCGGTCGGCGCATCGATGCCTGCGCCGGACCCCGCCTCCCTTACAGCCGAGAGGACTTGGCGGCCAGGACCTGCTCGAGGAAGTGCTCGGGGTGCAGGTCGCCGGGGGCGCCCGCCACCTTGGGCCACAGGCGGTTCGCCAGGTCGACCGAAAGGCGGTAGCGGGCGTCGGGGGTGAGGCTGGCCCGGCGGTCGAGGAAGCGGCGGATGGTGGCCACCTCCTCGGCGGTGACGGCCGAGACGTCCCAGTGGTAGGGCGGCGGGACGGCGGGCGTCCAGGCCGTGACCGCAGGGGCGAGCTTGCGCTCCCGCACGACGAGCGTGTCGCCCGCCATGTCGCCGACCCGCTGGTTGCGGCTGCTGGCCAGGATCGCCACGATCCCGACGCCGTACATGCCGGGGAGGAAGTCGACCAGGCGAAGGAGGTTGCGCACCGCGCTGGCGACGAACCCGACGGGCGCACCGTTGCCCCGCACCACCCGCAGCCCCGTCGCCCGCTTCCCGGGCGTGCGCCCCGACGCCAGGGTCTCGAAGAGCACGTCGTAGCCCATCTGGAGGAGGAACAGGAAGACGACGACCACCGCCACGGCGGCACCTGCGGCCCCCGTGGTCTCGTCCTCTGGGTTGGGCGCGACCGTGCTGCCGAGGGCGGCCAGGAGGAGGAACACGGCGAGGAAGATCGCGGCCTGGATGGACTGGTCGATGAGCCTGGCGACGCAGCGCGATCCGACGCCCGCCAGCGTGATTTCCAGATCGACACCCTCCGGGGTGGCGATGGAGATGCGATCCTCGTATGACAAGAGCGATGAACCTAGACCGATTCCTCCGTGACCGAGAGCCGGCGTGGGCCGAGCTGCGCCACCTCGTCGCCGTCGCCGGCGGCCGCCCCGAGCGGCTCGGCGCCGCCGGCGTGCGGCGGCTGGGCGCCCTCTACCGCTCGGCCGCCGCCGACCTGGCCCTGGCCCGCCGGCGCTTCCCGATGGAGCCGGCCGTCCCCATGCTGGAGGACCTGGTGGGCCGGTCGCGTCACCTCGTCTACGCCACCCAGGGCCGGCGGGGCTCGGTGGCCCACTTCCTGGGTCGCGGCTACTGGCGGCGGGTGGCCGAGCGGCCGCTCCCCCTGCTCATCGCCGCCCTGCTGGTGTTCGCGCCGATGGGCCTCGGCGCGGTGTGGGCGGCCGACGACCCGGCCGCCGCCGTCACGCTCGTGCCCGGGAAGTTCCAACACAAGGACCAGCGCCGTGTGAACGGCACCGACCTCGGCCTGAGCACCGGCCAGAGCAGCGCCCTGTCGGCCCAGATCTTCACCAACAACATCCGCGTCACCCTGATGGCCTTCGCCGGCGGGATCTCGGCCGGCTTCATCACCGCCGTCTCCCTCATCTACAACGGGCTCCTGGTGGGCGTGCTCGGCGGCCTGGCCGGGCGCGCCGGCGAGACCAGCACCTTCGTGCAGCTGGTGATCCCCCACGGGGTGCTGGAGCTGTCGTGCATCGTGGTGGCCGGCTGCGCCGGCCTGCGGCTCGGCTGGGCGCTCGTCGACCCGGGCCGCGGCCCTCGGGGGCCGGCGCTGGCCCGGGAGGCGCGGGCGGCGGCCGAGCTGGCCCTGGGCACGGCGCCCTGGCTGGTGCTGGCGGGGGTGGTCGAGGGCTTCGTCACCCCTGCCGGCTGGGGCATGGGGCCCGCCCTCGCCGTGGGGTTGGGGCTCGGCGCCGTCTTCTGGACGCTGGTATGGGTGCGGGGTCGCCCGCAGCCCGCCGCCTCGGGAGTTACACCCGCGCCCGGTCCTTGAGGCGGAGGTAGGCCGCCACCGACGCCGCGCCCAGCCGGCCGGGCGGCGCCTCCACCACCTCGGCGCCGGCCCGACCCAGCTGGTGCGCCACGCGGGCCCGGGCGTCGAGCACCTCCACCGCCACCGCCGCCTCGTAGGCGTCGAGCGGCACGACCGGCGGGGTGGCCACGATGGCGGCCAGGTCGGGGTCGACCACGCTGGCCACGACGACAGCATGGCGCCGGGCCAGCACGGGCATGGCTTCGAGCAACGGGCGGGCCGCCCCCTCCTCGAGCAGGTCGGTGTACACGAGCACCAACGACCGCTTGGCCCGGGCGACGGCGCGGAAGGCCAGTTCGTAGTCGCTGTCGGCGCCGGCCGGCTCCAGGTCGAACAGGGCCTCCACCACCGGCCGGCCGCCCTTGCGGCGGGGCGCCACCTGCCGGCGCACGGCGGCGTCGAAGGCCACCGCCCCGCAACGGTCGCCCAGCTCGTCGGCCACCAGGGCGACGGCGGCCACCGCATCGAGGGCGGCGTCGAGGCGCGTCTGCACCGGCGGCCCGGGGAGCGGCGCCGCCATGAGCCGGCCGGCGTCCACCAGGCACACCACGTCGCGGTCCTGGTCGACGCGGTACTGGTTGCTCATGGGCCGGTCCAGGCGCTCGCTGGCCTGCCAGTTCACCTGGCGGATGTCGTCGTCGGGCGAGTAGTCGCGGATCGACTCGAAGTCGGTGCCGAGGCCCAGGTGGCCCCGCCGGCGCCGTCCCTCGCCGCCGAACCGCCCCTGGCGGACGGCCAGGGCCAGGCGGCGGGCGGCCGGCAGGTCGGGATAGACGAGCACCTCGGTGGGACCGGTGACGCGGTGGTCCCAGCGCCCGAGCCCGAGCGGGCCGGTGCTGCGGACGGCGGCGGGCGGCAGCATGTGGCGCCCGCGCCGGCGCGGCAGGAGCACCGCCTCGAGGCCGCCGGCCGCCTCCGGCGGCTCGACCACCAGGTCGGCGGTGGACGGCTGGCGGGCCCGCACCCGGCGCCCGGGCGCCACCTCGACGGCCACCGGTGCCGGCACCCCCCGCGCCAGGATCGCCGCCACCCGCCGCTCGGCGACCGGTAGCCGGCGCACCGCCAGGGCGTCGACCACGGTGGCGGTGGCCAGCGCCAGCACGGCGAGCAGGACCAGCGGCACCGGCACGATCACCGCCGCCACGGCCAGGGCGCCCATTACCCAGCCGGCGCGCGGCGCCGGACTCATCGCGGTACGGGAACGGACCCGACGGCGGTGGCCACCGCGTCGTCGGGCCGGTACCGCTCGAGCTCGGCCTCGGGCCGCAGCAGGAGGCGGTGGCGCAGCACGGAGGGGGCCACCCGCACGACGTCGTCGGGGGTGACGAACCCGCGGCCGGCCAGCCTGGCGGCCGCCCGGCTGGCGGCCAGCAGGTGCACGGCGGCGCGGGGGCTGGCGCCGAGCGCCACGCTGGGCAGCTCGCGGGTGCGGCGCACGAGGGCGGCCACGTACGCCGTCACGTCGTCGCTGACGACGGTGGCGTCGGCCTCGGCCCGGGCGGCGACGAGCGCGTCCGGCCCGGCCACCGCCACCACGTCGGCCAGCGTGGCCGGGTCGACGCCGCGGCGGGTCATGCGGAGCATGGCGACCTCCGCCGCCTCAGGCGGGTAGCCGACGTCGACCTTGGCGAGGAAGCGGTCCAGCTGCGCCTCTGGCAGGAGGTAGGTGCCCTCGTACTCGATCGGGTTCTGGGTGGCGACGACCAGGAAGGGGTCGGGCAGCGGCCTCGGCTCGCCCTCCACGCTGACCTGGCGCTCCTGCATGGCCTCGAGGAGGGCGGCCTGGGTCTTGGGCGGCGTGCGGTTCACCTCGTCGGCCAGCAGGAGATTGGTGAACACGGGCCCGGGCCGGAACACCACCTGGCGGTCCCGCAGCGTCATGGTGCCGGTGATGTCGGAGGGCAGCATGTCGGGGGTGAACTGGACCCGGCGGAACTGGATCCCGAGGGAACGGGCGACGGCGTTGGCCAGCAGCGTCTTGGCCACGCCGGGAACGCCCTCCAGCAGCACGTGGCCGCCCACCGCCATCGCCGCCAGCAGCAGGTCGACGACGTCGTCCTGGCCGACCACGACCTTCGACACTTCGGCGCCCACACGCCGGCGCAACTCGAGCAGGACGCCGTCGGTCACTCGTGAACCCTTTCTCCGGTAGAGGTCAATCGGCCGGTGCCCTCCAGGCGGGCCAGGGCCCGGCCGGCGGCGAGTACGGCGTCGTCTGTCGCGACGGGCGCCAGCAGGGCGCCCACCTCCTCGTCGGTGAGGCCGGCCCTGGCGCCGGCGGCCCGGAGCTGCTCGGGGCCGGCGTCGGGCGGGAGGGCGGTGCGGGCGGTCAGGCGCCGGCGGGCGGCGGCCTGGAGCGGGCCGATCGCCTCGGCCGGCTCACGCGTGCGGGTGAGGGTCGAGGCCAGGGCGTCGACGTATGCCCGCCGGGGCGGCGGCAGCTGGCGCTCCAGCACCTCGGGCTGCCCCAGGCGGCGGCCGCATGTCCACATGGCGACCGCCACGGCCACCACCCCGAGCATCGCCGCCCACCGCCACTCGGCGGGCATGGCCGACCAGCCCTCGCCGGCGCCGTAGCCGTGGGGCGCCTCGGCGAAGGCGACGGGACGACCCCGCTCCCCCGCCAGGTCGAGCCCGAAGGCGGCGTTGTCGGCCTCGGCCAGCCACTCGTTGTGGAGCGGGCTGGAGTCGGCCAGGGCGACGACCCGCCCCCGGCCGACGGAGGCGACGGTGGCGAGCACCCCGTGGGACCCCGCCAGGACGGGCAGCGTGGCACCGGCGTCGTCGAAGGCCGCCCCGCCGTCGCCCTCGACCGACTCGACCCCCGAAACCTCGGGGGCGGGGACGAGCGGCTCGGCGGGCACGGCGTCGCCGTCGGTGGTGGTGACCGACCGGCCGGTGAGGGCGCCGGCCACCATGTCGGCGCCGTCGCCGGCGACCATCAGGCGGCCGCCGGCGGCGACGAACCGGCCCAGGGCCCGCAGCTCGGGCCCGGTGAGGCGGGGGGCGTCGGCCACGACGACGGTCCCTGCCGGGTCGAGGCCCGCCTTGTCGAGCGTCTGGCGCAGGCGCCGCACCGGGTGCCCGGCCTCCTGCACCAGCTCGGCGTAGGCGGCCAGGCCCGACTCCGAGGTGGCGTAGGACGACGACGGGGGCCCGCCCGGGCCGGCGCCTCCGGTGGCCGCCGACAGCCCCGCCAGGGCGGCATTGACGGCGAGAACGGCCCCCGCGCCGCCCAGCAGCCACCGGGACCAGCGAGGGAGGTTGCGCCAGGCGTCGCCGGGCGAGCGGGCGGGCGCGACCGCCGTCACCGCCGGGCCTCGTCCAGGACGCGCCGCCAGCCCGAGCGGGCGGCGGCCAGGTCGTCGGGCGACGCCGGCCGGCCTCCGTAGGCGACCTCCTCGAAGGCGACGGCCAGGTCGTGCAGCACCGGCGACGGCACCTCGTGGGTGAGGACGCCGGTGGTGAGGGCGGGGCGGTCGTGGACCACGCCGGCCAGGTCGAGGCGCAGCAGGCCGGCCCGGAAGCGCAGCCGCAGAGCCAGGTCCAGCTGGCCCGCCCGCTCGGCCTCGACCGCCCGGCGCTCGAGCTCCTCGGGATCGGCCGGCCGGCCGCCGCCCGATCTCCGCCCGGCGTGCTCCACGCCGGCCGACGACCGGCGGCGGATGAGCCGGAGGCTCACCACCACCGCCGCCAGGATGACCGCCAGGCCCACCGCGAAGGCCGTTCTCCTGTTGTGGAACTGCCGGCCGAAATGCCGGCTGAAGAAGCGCCCAACCGGCGACAGCACCGGCTGTAGCCATCCGCCGATGGTGCGGAAGATCCCGCGGAACGGCCGGGGGACCCGGCTGCGGTGGAAGCGCCGCTCGTCGAGGATCCGGGCGGCGCGGGCGCTCGGGTCGGCCGGCTGGTCGGACGAGGCCTGGCTGCCCTCGGCGAGGGCGCGCAGACGGGCCTGGAGGGCCGGTCCCGACGCGCCCGCCAGGGCCCGCCCGACGTCGACGGGCTGGCCGTCCACCCGGTCCACCTGGCGCAGCTGGGCCAGCGCCGAGCTGTCCTGCTCGGCCCGGGCGGCCAGGTCCCGCAACTGGGCGGCGCTGACGTCGGACGCGCCGGCCGGCCCGACTCCCACGGCGAGCACGGCGGCGAGCACGGCGGCGGCCACCAGCCGCCGGCCGGCGCGCCGCTCAGCCATCGGCAGGGGGCCCCGGCGGCGGGTCGGGCGGCTCGTCGCCGGCCTCGTGTTCGTCGGTGCCGGCCTCGCCGGCGCCCGGGCCGCGGTCGGACGGCCATGCCCACGGCGCATCTTGGGAACCGGGCGGCGGTGCCGGCGGCGGCGGCCACGACGGCCGGCCGGAGGCGGCCGGCGGCCACGACGGCGACGTGGGAGGAGCGGACGCCTCCGGCGGACCCGGCTGGGGCGGTGGCTGGGTCGGCCGGGGCGGTGGCTGCGGCGCCGGCGGGGGCGGCCACTGGCCCGGCTGGGGCGGTGGCTGCGGCGCCGGCTGGGTCCTGGGCCCAGGCGGCCACTGGCCCGGCTCGGGCGGTGGCTGGGTCGCCGACGGGGGCGGCCACTGGCCGGGCTGGGGCGCGGGCTGGGCGGGGGGCGGCCACTGGCCGGGCTGCCCGGGCGGTGGCCCCGCTCCTGGAGGCGGCGGCCAGTATGGGGGCTGGCCCTGGGCGGGCGGCCGCTGGGGCTGGCCGGGAGGGGGCCACTGCCCGGGTGGACCGGGGGGCGGCGCGGACCCGGGGGGCGGCGGCCAGTACGGGGGCTGACCCTGGCCAGGAGGCGGCCACTGGCCCTGCGGCGGTGGCCACTGCCCCGGCGTCCCCGGGGCCTGCCAGCCCGCCGGCGGCCCGTAGCCGGGAGGCGGCCCGTACCCGGGCGGGCCCCACCCCACGGCGCCGGTGACAGCCGGCGGCTCGACGCCGATCCGGCGGGCCAGCAGCTCGAGGTCGAAGCCCTCCTTGCGGACCCGCAGGTCGAAGTAGACCGTCATGATCACGGCCGCCGTGAAGGGCGTGGTGAGGACGGTGCTGACGATGGTGCCGGCGGCGTTGGCGACGAATCTGGCCACCTCGCTGTCCCCCGACGCGGCCAGGAAACTGAAGAGCCCGCTGCACAGCCCCGCCACCACGCCGGCCAGGATCGAGGACACCAGGAGGGCGCCCGCCACCGGCCACCACCGGTTCTGCACCAGCTGGCGGGAGCGGCGGAGCGCCTTGTACCCACGATGGTCCTCGAGCAGCAGGACCGGCACGGCGACCGCCCAGGCCCCGTACAGATAGAAGAAGGGCACGACGCAGGCGAGGAACCCGAGGAACAGCAGGAACCCGGTGACGAGGGCCAGCCAGAGCAGCGACCCGAGGCGCGACACGGCGTGGGACAGCGAGGCGCGCCAGTCGGGGGGCTCGTCGAGGTACGAACCGGCGACCAGTTTGAACGAGGCAGCAGTCGCCAATTGGCCGGCGATGCCGAGCAGCAGGGCGGCGGTCAGGGTGCCGGCCATGAAGGTCCAGAACTGGTGGGCGTCGAAGGTGGGCTCGCCCGTGGCGCCGACGGGACCGGTGAAGCCGTCGGACGACGGCGCCACCGACGTCTGGATCAGGGCCGAGATGATGGCCACGGGAACGACGACGACCGCGACGGCCTTCGCCATCGGCTTGAAGCGCTCCCGGAAGATCTTGATGGCGAGGTCGAGAACCTCTCCGACGGACAGCGGCCGGAGTTGGGCGGCGTCCATGGCCCGCAGACAGTAACGCCTCGGGCGCCGGGAGGCCCCCGAGTTCCTCGGTCAGGCCACCGACGAGGCGGGGGCGGTGAGGCGGCGGGCCCTCTTCTGCTGGTACATGGCCTCGTCGGCCTCGATGACCAGCCGCTCGAAGGACCGCCCGTCGGCGGGGTCCACCACGCTGGCCCCGACCGACAGCTGCACCGGGACGTCGGCGGTCGCGGCGGCGTGGCGGATCCTGGCCACGGGCTCGGTCGGGTCGTCGGTGTCGGGCAGGAAGGCCACGAACTCGTCGCCGCCCCACCGGCCGACGACGTCGACCTCCCGGAGGGCGCCGTCGATGGCGGCAGCCGCCCGCCGTAGCAAGCGGTCGCCGGCGTCGTGCCCGAGACCGTCGTTCACCGCCTTGAGTCCGTCGACATCGACGAAGAGCAGCACGCAGGCGACGCCCCGGCGCTGCGGCAGCTTCCGGGCCCGCTCGGCGTGCACCAGGAGGCCGCGCCGGTTGAGCAGCCCGGTGAGCTCGTCGGTGAGCGACAGCCGCCGGACCTCCTCCTCCGCCCTCGTGCGCTCCGCCACCTCGGAGCGGAGCAGTTCGGTGAGTTGCTCGGCCTCCTCGGTGCGGGCCAGGAGCTGGCCCGTGCGGTCGGTGACCAGCCGCTCGAGCTCGCTGAGGATCCGGACATGCTCCATGGCGATGGCCGTGGAGTCGGCCAGGGCCTGGAGGACCTCGACCTTCTCGGCGGCGGCCAGTCGCTTGCGGGCCCAGTACGTGCCGATGGCCCCGATCGGGTCGTCGCTCCGGATGGGAACCATGACCAGGCTCTTGACGAAGGTCGGGCGGTAGGCCTCGGCCGGCACCCGGTCGTCGGCGTAGATGTCGCCGATGACGACGGGCTGGCGGTGGGTCATGGCCCACCCGGACACGCAGGCCTCGAGCGGGAACCGCTGGCCCTTCCACAGCGGGGCGATGGCATCCTCGTCGGCGTAGAAGCACTTGTCGCCGTCGCGCAGCACGAAGGTGGCCCCGTCGGCACCCGAGAGCTCCCGGGCGGCCCGGCGGACGATCGCCTGCACGGTGGGCAGGTCGCGGGCGCGCGAGAGGTCCTGGATCACCGGCACGAGCGGATGGGTCATCCGCCAAGGATGAAGACGCCGAGGGCTCTGCTCAAGAACCAATCCGCGCATGGCCCGACCGGGCCACGACGCGGCCGCTCCTAGACCACCAGGCGATCCAGGCGGGCCAGCCGCCGCCGCCCGGGAGCGGCGCGAGGGGACGGGCGCGCCCAGTCCACCGCAGTGGCGGCGACCGCCTCGCGCGCCCCGGCTGCGCCGGCGAGGGACCTGCGGAGGCCTTGGCGCTCGCCGGCATCGGTGCCCATGCGCCCCGGGGCATCGGGCACCAGGCGGACGGCCGCCGGACCGGCTCCCAGCAGCTCGAGCGGGTCGAGGTAGGCGTCGCCGGAGCGCGCCCCGAAGTGGAGCGACCGGCCGGCCGTGCCCAGGCGCTCGCCCGCCGCCACCCGCTGGCCGCGCCGCACGTCGACCGAAGCGAGGAAGGAGACACTCGTGCGGATGCCGTCCGCGTGGAGGACGACCACGTGGAGGCCGCTGCCGACCCGGCCGGCGAAGGTGACCACCCCGCCGGCGGCAGCGGTCACCGGCGCACCCGGGTTCGTGGCGTAGTCGACGCCGCGGTTGCCCGGCCCGTAGGGCGTGGCCGGTGGACGGAAACCGTCGATCACCGGGGCGTCGACGGGCGGGCGGTACTGGACCGGCTCGGCGACGGCGGCGCCGAGGGCCGGACCGGCAGAGGCGGCGATGGCGGCGGCGATGGCGGCGGCGAGGACGTGGCGCATGGGCTTCCCCTGGAGGTGGACGGAACGGCGAGGGGAAGGCGACGGGGAGAGGGGGTTACGACGCTTCGCGCTCGGGCGCCAGGCGGGCTCGCAGCTGGAGCACCGCCTTGGTGTGGATCTGGCACACCCGGCTCTCGGTGACGCCGAGGACCTCACCGATCTCGGCCAGCGTGAGGCCCTCGTAGTAGTACAGGGTGAGGACGATCTTCTCCCGGTCCCCGAGCCGGTTGATCGTCTGGGCGAGGATCTGCTTCATCTCCTCGACCTCGAACTGGGCCACCGGGCCCTGGCCCTTGTCGGCGATCGTGTCGCCGAGGGTGGCCGACTCGCCCCGCTCCCCCACCGACAACACCTCGTCGAGGGCCACCAGGCCGACGAAGGAGATCTGGGTGAACAGGGTGTGCAGCTCGCTCTCGCTGATGCCCATCTCCTCGGCCACCTCGGCGTCGGTGGGGGTGCGCAGGAGCTTGGCCTCGAGCGTGGCGTAGGCCTTCTCCACGCTGCGGGCCTTGGCCCGCACGGAGCGGGGCACCCAGTCGATCGAGCGCAGCTCGTCGATGATGGCCCCCTTGATGCGGGCGATGGCGTAAGTCTCGAACTTGATCTTGCGGTCGATGTCGAACTTCTCGATGGCGTCGATCAGTCCGAAGATCCCGTAACTCACAAGGTCGGCGTGCTCGATGTTCTGCGGGAGGCCCACCGACACGCGGCCGGCGACGTACTTCACCAGCGGCGAGTAGTGGACGATCAGCCGGTCGCGGGCGCGCTGGGACGCCGTGGACTTGTACTCCCTCCACAGCTCGTCGAGAACCTTCTGGTCTTCGTGCTCCACACCCGTCCTTGACGACGCGAAGTCGTGCCTGGGCGCAGTGTAGGCGCCGGCACCCCGCTTTCCCTGCGGCAGCACCTCCACCGCCCCTCACGGCCCGACCCGCTCCCACCAGCCGGCCCTGCCCCGCGCCCACCCGTCGTGCTCGAGACGGGTGAGGGCGACGGAGAGCCGCCCGGGCGTGAGGTCGGTGCCGGCGAGGAGCTCGTCGATGCTCACCGCCTCCCAGCCGAGCAGCTCGAGGACGGCGGCGTCCTCGGCTTCGGGCTGCCGGCGCCCGTCGGCGGGGGGCGGAGCGCCGGCCCGCTCGAGGGCCAGGGCGACCAGCACGTCGCCGGTGTCGCACACCGGCGGGCAGCCGTCGGCCAGCAGCCGGTTGGTGCCCATCGAGGCCGCGCTGCGCACCGGGCCCGGCACCGCCATCACGGTGACGCTCCGCTCGGCCGCTGCCCGCACGGTGTGCATCGAGCCGCCGGCGGCGTGCGACTCGACCACGACGACGACGTCGGCCAGGGCGGCGATCAGCCGGTTGCGGGCCGGGAACCGCCACGGCTCCGGGCGGGCGGCGGCCGGGGCCTCCGACAGCAGCGCACCGGCGGCGGCGACCCGCTCCCACAGGCCGGCGTGGCGGCGGGGGTACACGACGTCGAGCCCGCTGCCCACCACGGCGACCGGTGGCGCGGCACCGGCGGCCAGGGCCCCCTCGTGGGCCGCGCCGTCGATGCCCAGGGCCAGCCCGGACACCAACCCCACGCCGGCGCTCGACAGCTCCCGGCCCAGCTGGCGGGCCACGTCGCGCCCGTAACCGGTGCACCGCCTGGTGCCCACGATGCCGACCATCGGGCCGGCCGAGGCGGCGCCGGCGTCCCCGCGCACGAACAGCACGGCCGGCGCCTCGTGGTCGGCGGCCAGGGCGGCGGGGACGGCGGCGTCGCCCGCCAGGTGCACGGCCACGCCGGCCCTGCGGTGGGCCGCTTCCACCTCCGCCACCGACGTGGCTGCCGCCGCGTGCCGCCACGGCTGCCCGGCCCCGCCGGCCGCCACCCGCCGCCACGCCGCACTGGGCCTCCCGTCCGCCAGCAGGCCGGCCAGCTTGTCCCACGCCATGTAGGGCAGGCCGGCCAGCGCCGCCGCGTACGCCCACTCCGGCGGCCGGTCGCCGGTCATGGCCGCCCCCGGTGGCCGGCAGGGGCCGGGTGGAGACGGATGGCCCCGGTTTCCGGAGGCACCGGCCTCGGGGGCCGGCGGGCGGGCGTCACGAGACGGCCTCGAGGGCGTCGAGCTCGGCCCGCAGCTCGAGGGCGCCGCAGACGTGCTCCTCGTCGACGACGGCGAGCGCACCGGTGAGGTCGGCCAGCGTGCGGGCGACCCGGCGGACGCGGTGCAGGCCCCGGGCGCTGAGGCTGCCCGTGCGCAGCTTGTGCTCGAGGACCCGCCAGGCGGCCGGCGTGAGGGCGGCGACCCGGTCGAGGTGGGTGGCCGGGAGCTCGGCGTTGCACCGCACCCCGCGCTCGGCGGCCAGCCCCCGGACGGCCGCCACCCGGGGGGCGACGTCGGCGGTGGACTCGGCGGCCGGACCACGGAGCAGGGCGGCGACGTCGGGGCGGCGCACCGGGACCCGGAGGTCGAAGCGGTCGAGGAGCGGACCGGACAGCCGCCGGCCGTACCGGGCACGGGCGGCGTCGCTGCACCGGCACGAACCCGGCCGGCCTCCCTCGCCGCACGGGCACGGGTTCATGGCGGCGACCAGCAGGAACCGGGCCGGCAGGGTGACGCTGGCCTTGGCCCGGCACACCCGAACCACCCCCTCCTCCAGTGGTTGGCGCAGGGCGTCGAGGACCGCCACCGGGAACTCCCCGAGCTCGTCGAGGAACAGCACGCCGTGGTGGGCGAGGGAGATCTCGCCGGGACGGAGCCACGCCGAACCGCCGCCGATGAGCGACACCGGCGAGGCCCCGTGGTGCGGCGCCCGGAGCGGCGGGCGGCGGACCAGACCGCCGGGCGGGAGCTCCAGGCCGGCGGCCGAGTGCACGCGTGTGGCTTCGAGGGCGTCGTCGCCGGACAGCAGGGGCAACAGGCCGACCAGCCGGCGGGCCAGCAGCGTCTTGCCCGCGCCGGGCGGTCCGGTGAGCAGCAGGTGGTGCCCGCCGGCCGCCGCCACCTCCACCGCCCAGCGGGCGAAGCGCTGGCCCCGCACGTCGGCCAGGTCGCCGGCCGGCGTGGGGACGTCGTCGGCGGCGGGCGGCAGGTCCTGCCACGGCTCGTCGCCACGGAGAGCGTCGATGACCGCGCGCAGTGAGGGCGCGCTGCGGACGCAGTGGCGGCCGACCAGGACGGCCTCGGCCGCGCACACCGAGGGCACGACCACGGATCGGGCGGCGAGGGCGCCGACCAGCGACACCATCCCCGCCACCCGCCGCAGCTGCCCGTCGAGCCCGAGCTCGCCCACGAAGGCGGTGCCGGCGATGAGCTCCAGGGCCAGCTCGCCGGCCGCCACGAGGAGAGCCACGGCGATGGGCAGGTCGAGCCCCGGGCCGCCCTTGCGGACCCCGGAGGGCGCCAGGTTGACCGTGATCCTCTTCATCGGCCAGGTGAGGCCGCTCGACTGGAAGGCGGCCCGGATGCGGTCCCGCGACTCCCGGCAGGCGGTGTCCGGGAGGCCGACCACCGTGTACCCGGGGATGCCCGTGGTGACGTGGACCTCGACGGTGACGGGCCGCCCGTCGACGCCCAGGACGGTTGCAGATGGGACGGATGCGATCACAAAGGGCCTCCTGGGTACCGATGAACAACAGGAGGGCCTCTGCCGCGAGCCGCTCGAAGCGTCGGAGGCAAGCGTACCGGTCAGGTGTGACACCCGAAAGGTCGAACATGGGCGCGAACCCCCGGACAACCGAGTCGCTGGGCGGCCGGCGGTGACGGCGCGGCCGTTCCTCCAGCGGGCCCTCGGCCTGGCCAACGCTCTGCTGTTCGTCGCCGCCTTCGGGCTGGCGTTCGACCACAGCGTGGCCTCGGCCCTGTCTCGGCTCACCGGCGAGGCCCACTGGTCCACCGCCGGCGGCGCGCCCATCGTCGTGGTCGACCGGACGGGCGAGGCGGCATGGCAGCGGGCCGACCAGCGGGCCGTCGAGGTGTGGAACCGGGCCGCCGCCGGCACCCCCCTGCGCCTCGTGTGGACGGCGGGGTCAGGCCCGTGCGGCGACGACCACGACCTCATCGAGATCTGCCAGACCTCGTCCGCCAGCCTCAACGAGGGCCAGCAGGTCGACCGCCAGGGCGTCACACGCGTGGAGCTCGGGTCCGACCACCAGCAGCCCCACATCGGGCGCGCCACCGTGCTGGTGTGCGGTGACTGCGAGTTCGACACCGCCCGCCGGCGGGTGGTGTCGGCCCACGAGCTGGGGCACGCGGTGGGGCTGCTCCACAGCGAGCGCCTGGGCTCGGTGATGTTCCACACCGGCGGCCCCGACGAGCCCGACGCCGAGGACACCGCCGAGCTCCGGGCCCTCTACGCCCACGTCGACGGCCCCGACCGCTGCGGCTTCTTCGACGTGCGGGCCGGCGCCTTCTGTTTCTAGGTGTCGCTTCGCAACCAGAGGTTGCTCAGCGAGTTCAACGTGCCGCCTCCGGCGGCTCTGAGGCCGCCGACCGGCGGAGCCGGATCGGCGGCTTCTTGTGGGGGGGCTGCGCACCCCACACCCCCTTGCCGGCAGCCGATGGGGCGCCTTCGGCGCCTCGTGCGGCCGCCGGCGAAACCTACCGTCCCGGGCGCCGGCGGTGGCGGTTGTCCCAGCACGGGGTGTGCCAGTGGCGCCGGAGGTCGGGGGCGTCGAGGGGGACGACGACGAGGTGGCCGGTGCCGGCGGCGATCGCCTGGTTGCACCCCGGGCACAGGTACTCCTTGACCGCCTGGTAGGGCTGGACGCGCCGGACCTCCACGCCCTCCGGGTCGCTCAAAAAGCGCCCTCGACCACCTCGATGGAGTCGCCCATCACCGACGCCACGTCGAAGCGGATCTCCCGGGGCCGCAGGGGCGCCTCGGTGAGCCAGCGGGCGGCCAGGCGCCGCAGCCGCTCCTGCTTGGCCTTGTTGACCGCCTCGATGGGGGCGCCGAAGGCGTCGGTGGTGCGGGTCTTCACCTCGCAGAACACGAAGGCCCGGCCGTCGCGCACCACCAGGTCGAGCTCGCCCTCCCGGCACCGCCAGTTGCGCACCACGACCTCGTAGCCCCGGTCGACGTACCAGGCGGCGACCGCGTCCTCGCCGCTGGCGCCGAGAACACGGCGCCGATCGGCCACCAACTACAACTCCTTCTCGGGGAGCTCCTCGACGTTCACGTCCTTGAACGTGACGACCCGGACGGACGAGACGAACCTCGCCGGGCGGTACATGTCCCACACCCAGGCGTCGCCCAGCTCGATCTCGAAGTACGTCCGGTTGCCGTCCCCCTTGGCCTCCATCTTCACGTCGTTGGCCAGGTAGAAGCGCCGCTCCGTCTCGACGACGTAGTGGAACATGGGGAGGACGGCTCGGTACTCCTGGTACAGCTGGAGCTCGATCTCGCTCTCGTACCGCTCCAGATCCTCGGCGCTCACGTTGGACATCGTACGGCGAGACCCGGGCGGGCTGTGCCGGAGCGACGAACCTTGCGGGCGCGAGGAACGGTGCGGGTCGCCGACGGACGTGATCCGCCGCCGGAGGCGGCCTCCTTCGGCTGGCGGCACGGGGGCTCCGGGGGGCACAGCCCCCCGGGGGAACCCGCCGATCCGGCTTCGCCGGTCGGCGGCCTGAGCGCCGGCCGGAGGCCGGCACGGCTGGCTCGCCGAGCAAGCGCTGCTTGCGACACGATTCTCACAGGAAGGAGGCGTCGCCCGCCGGCCAGAGCTTGACCACGGTGCGGCCCACCACGGTGGACCTCGGGATCGGCCCGAACACCCGGCTGTCGGACGAGTTGCCCCGGTTGTCGCCCATCACCCACAGGTGGCCGGCGGGCACCGTGATCGGCGCGAAGTCGGTGGTGACGGTGCCCTTGGGCAGGTAGGGCTCCTTCAGGCGCCGGCCGTCGACGTACACCGAGCCGTTGCGCCCCTCCACCGTCTCGCCGGGCAGCCCGATCACCCGCTTGATGAACTCCTCGGTGGACGGCTGCACGACGCCGACGCCCTCGGCCACCTTGCGCGCCGCCTTGCGGAGGCCGCCGCCGTCGTCCTTGGGCGGGCCGGACGGGCACGACACCTTCGGGCAGTCGAACACGACGATGTCGCCCCGCCGCGGGGCGTGGAGCCGGTAGGCCAGCTTGGAGACGACGACCCGGTCGTTGATGTGCAGTTGGGGCAGCATCGAGCCCGAGGGGATGTAGAAGGCCTGGGCGACGAACGACTTGAGCAGGAAGGCGAGCAGGGCGGCGCAGGCGACGAGGAGCGGGAGCTCACGCGCCGAACGCCAGAACCCGCCGCCGCCGCCGTCCCCCCCGGACGCGGCCGGCGGGCTCAACGGACGGTTCGCTTCTCCCGGATCTTGGCCGCCTTCCCGGAGCGCTCCCGGAGGTAGTAGAGCTTGGCCCGCCGCACGTCGCCGTTGCGGACGACCTCGATCTTGGCCAGCACCGGGGAGTGCACGGGGAAGGTGCGCTCCACCCCGACGCCGAAGCTGGTCTTGCGCACGGTGAACGTCTCGCGGACGCCGTCGCCCTTGCGGGCGATGACGTCGCCCTGGAACACCTGGACCCGCTCGCGGGACCCCTCCACCACGCGCACGTGGACCTTGACGTTGTCACCCGGCCGGAACACGGGGATGTCGTCCCGCAGGCTCCGTCGGTCGACCAGATCGGTGGGGTTCATGGGGCGTCACGCTCCTCGTCGGCTGCCCCCGGGGTCGCGACGGGACCCATACGTGTCGCCGGGGGCGGAGACAGGATACCCGTGCTCCTCCAGCAGCCGCACCTCGTCGGCCGTCAGGCCCCCGCGCCGATCGATCAGGTCGGGCCGGGCGGCTCGGGTGCGGGCCAGGGCCTGGGCCCGCCGCCAGCGGGCGACCCGGCCGTGGTCGCCCGAGCGCAGCACCTCGGGGACGACCCACCCCCGGAAGTCGGCCGGGCGGGTGTACTGGGGCTCCTCGAGCAGCCCGTCGCTGAAGCTCTCCGACACCGCCGACGCCTCGTTCCCCATGACGCCGGGCACCAGGCGGGCCACCGCCTCCACCACCACCACCGCCGCCGCCTCCCCGCCGGCGAGGACGTAGTCGCCGATGGAGAGCTCGCCGTCGACGAGGTGGTCCACGACCCGCTGGTCCACCCCCTCGTAGCGGCCGCACAGCAGCGAGAACCCCCCGGTGCCGGCCAGCTCCCGGGCCATGGCCTGGTCGAAGCGCCGCCCGGTGGGGGCCAGGAGGAACAGCGGACGGGGCGGTTCGACCGCCTCCACCGCCCCGAACACCGGCTCGGGGGCCAGCACCATCCCCGCCCCGCCGCCGAAGGGCGCGTCGTCGACGCTGCGGTGGGGGTCGGTGGCGGCCGAGCGCAGGTCGTGCACCCGCAGGTCCAGCACGCCCCTCGCCCGGGCCTTGCCGATCAGGCTGGCCCCCAGCCACCCGTCCACCAGCGTGGGGAAGATGGTGAAGACGTCGACCCGCATCAGAGGTCGAGGAGCCCGGGCGGCAGGTCGACGACCACTCGGCCCGGCTCGGACGACACCACGAACCGCAGCGGGACCAGGGCGCCGCCGTCGAGCACGAGCAGGTCGCTGGCCGGGTTGGCCTGGACCGCCACGACCGTGCCGCAGGCGGTGCCGGCCACGTCGACCACCCCGGCGCCCACCAGCTGGTGGACCCAGAGGGCGTCGTCGTCGTCGAGGGGCTCGGCGCGCAGGACGGTGCCCCGCAAGGCTTCGGCCGCCTCGACGCCGGCGACGCCGGCGAAGACCACGATCCAGCGGTGCTGGAACGGGGACGACCGCACCACCTGGAGCGGCCCCCGGTCGCTGTCGAGCACCGTGCCGGCGGCCAGCCGCTCGGTGCGGTTGGTGACCAGCTCCACGACCACCTCGCCGCGAAGCCCGTGGGGCTTCACCACCCGCCCGACCTCCAGGCGGCGCTGGCCCTCAGTCGACGATGTCGAGGCTGGCCTCCACGCCCTCGCGGGCGCCGGCCGCCCGCACCACCGTGCGGATCGCCTGGGCCACCCGGCCCCGCTTGCCGATGACCTTGCCCATGTCGTCGGGCGCCACGTGCAGGCGCAGGTCGACCCGGCCCCGGCCCTCGTCGAGCTCGACGACCACCGCGTCGGGCTCGTCGACCAGGTTGCGGGCCACGTACTCGGCCACGTTGCGGGGGATGGCACCGACCAGGCGGTTGCCCGCCCCCTCGTCGACTTCGTCGTCGGCGCCGTCGTCGTCGTCGAGCTCGTCGACGTCGCTCATCAGGCCGGCACCCCGGGCTTGAACTGCTCCCACGCCCCGGAGATCTTGAGCAGCTTCTGCACCGTGTCGGTGGGCTGGGCGCCCTTCTTCAGCCACGCCACCGCCTTGTCGGTGTCGATGGTGATGCGGGACGGCTCCGCCCTCGGCTCGTAGGTGCCGAGGATCTCGATGAACCGGCCGTTTCGGGGTGAGCGGCTGTCGGCCGCCACGACCCGGTAGGTGGGCTGCTTCTTCTTGCCCATCCGCATGAGCCGGAGCTTCACTGCCACGAGATTCGCTTCTCCTAGTTGAGGTTCGGCATCGAGGGGAGCTTCGGCGGGGTGACCCGGCCGCCCTTCTTGCCCTTCTTGCCGCGCTTCTTGTTCATCATGCGATTCAGGCCCATGGCGCCGATCTGGGCCTGCATCTCCTTGAACTGCTTGAGCAACTGGTTGACCTGCGAGGTGGTGGTGCCGCTCCCGTTGGCGATGCGCAGCCGCCGGGAGCCGTTGATGATCTTGGGGTCGAAGCGCTCGGCCGGCGTCATCGACCGGATCATCGCCTCGATCGGCGCCAGCTCCCGGTCGTCGATCTTGGCCTGCTTCAGCTCCTTCGGAACCCCCGGGATCATACTGATGATGCCCGACAGGTTCCCCATCTTCTTGATCTGCTGGAGGTGGCCGAGGAAGTCGTCGAGGGTGTAGGTGCCCTCCATGAGGGCCTGGGCGGCCCGCTCCGCCTCCTTCTGCTCGAACGCCTGCTCCGCCTTCTCGATGAGGGTGAGCACGTCGCCCATGCCGAGGATGCGGCTGGCCATGCGGTCGGGGTAGAAGGTGTCGAAGTCGCTGAGCTTCTCGCCGATGGAGGCGAAGGCGATGGGCTTGCCCACCACCTCCTTCACCGACAGGGCGGCGCCGCCCCGGGCGTCGCCGTCGAGCTTGGTGAGGATCACGCCGTCGAGGGCGAGGGTCTCGTGGAACGCCTCCGCCGTGTTCACCGCGTCCTGGCCGGTCATGGCGTCGATGACGAGGAAGGTGTAGTGGGGCGACACCCGCCCCGAGATGTCCTTGACCTCCTGCATCAGCTCGGCGTCGATGCTGAGGCGCCCGGCGGTGTCGACGATGAGGACGTCGCGCCCGAGGCGCCGGGCCTCCTCCAGCCCCTTCGCGGCCACCGCCACCGGGCCGATGGGCTCGCTGAACACCGGCACGCCGGCCTGGCTGCCCAGCACCCGCAGCTGCTCCACGGCGGCCGGCCGCTGGAGGTCGGCCCCGACGAGCAGGGGCTGGCGGCCCTTGTGCTTGAACCACCGGGCCAGCTTGCCGGCCGCCGTGGTCTTGCCCGAGCCCTGCAGGCCGGCCAGGAGCACCACGGTGGGGGGCTTGGAGGCGTAGCTGATCTTGAGCGTCTCGCCGCCCAGGATCTGGATGAGCTCCTGGTGGACGATCTTGATGACCTGCTGGGCCGGCGTGAGGCTCTGCGACAGGTCGATGCCCACGCACTGCTCGCGGATGCGTCCGATCAGGCCCTTGACCACCCGGAGGTTGACGTCGGCCTCCAGCAGGGCCAGGCGGATCTCCCGGAGGACCTCGTCGACGTCGGCCTCGCTGAGCCGGCCTCGGCTGCGCAGCCGGGTGAAGATCCCTTCGAAGCGGTCTGACAGGCTCTCGAACATGCGGCTGCTCAGGGTACTGGACTAGATCCTTTCCAGGAGCAGCGTGCTCTGGTGGCCGTAGCCGGCCCGGGTGAGCGAGCGCCGGCGGAACCCCCAGGCGACCCGGTCGCACAGCACGTCGGCGTCCCACAGCACGTGCGGCATCGTGGTGCGGCCCAGCACGAGCATGGACGCCTCGCCGGAGAGGAACCGGGCGTACCCGGGGTCGGCATGGAGCGTGGCGACCCAGTTGTCCCACGCCTCCCGGCCCCCCACCCGCTCCACGAACCCTTCCATCTCCTCGGCGGTGGCCTCGCCCTCGAAGATGGCGGCGGCGGCCCGGTCGTTGAGCGAGATGTACAGGTGCCCGCCGGGGCGCAGCACCCGGTGCAGCTCGAGCATCCACGCCTCGGTGAGCTCGGCGATGTGGGTGAACACCGACCCCCCGTACACGAGGTCGAACGAGCGCTCCTCGAACGGCACGTGGGGCGCCGAAGTGGTGGTGGCGAAGTGGAACGGGGGGGCCAGGTTCTGCTGGCACCACTCGACGGCGTCGGACCACACGTCGATCCCCCACACCTCGGCGCCCGCCGCCACGTCGGCCAGCGAGCGCAGGATCCGACCGGTGGCGCAGCCGATCTCGAGGATCCGCCGGCAGCCGCCGATCGGCGCGCCGGCGGCCGCCACCAGGTCGCGCATGGTGCGCCCGTCGGCCTCGCCGCTGGCCACCCACGACTCGGCCGTCGTGCAGTAGTCGGCCCACAGGCGCGGGGGCGGCACGGGGAAGCCGGCGAAGGCGACGTTGCCCTCGGAGAGGGCGGTGACCGGCCGGGTGTAGGACTGGTCGGCCGGGTTCAGCGGCCAGTAGAGCGCCTGGCGCTGGAGGGTGTAGCCGAACCGGGGCACCAGGCGCCGGCCCTGGTCGAGCACCCACCGGCCGGTCTGGGTCTTGAGGCGGTCGGACAGCGCGCGGAGATCCATGATCCGACGACGCTACCCGGGCCGCATCAGCCTTTCGCTGGCTGCGGCAGGGACCGGGCCTGCTGGTCGAGCCACTGGTCGGTGACGGCCGGCACGGGCGACGTGGTGCCGCCGCTCTCCAGGTCGAAGGCGAAGGCGGGCACCAGGGCGTCGCCCACCTGGAGCAGGGTGAGGTGGGCGCCCGTGATCACCAGGTGCGTGACGGGGGGCTCGGCCGGCACCGGCTGCTCGATGGTGACCGGCGGGCCCGGCTCGGCCGGCGCGACCGCCACCGCCGGCGGCACCACCCCGTCCCGCACGGGCGTGCCGTCGGCCGCCATCGGGCGGACGCCGGCGCCGAAGCCGCGGCGGAGGCGGTCGAGGCCGGCCTGCACGCTCACCAGCGGGTAGTCGCCGAGCCGTTCCGGCCGGGCCAGCATGCCGCTCCCGTACTCGATGACGCCGCCCGGGCCGATGCCGAGCCAGGTGCCGAGGCCCGGGACGGCGGCGCCGTCGACCAAGCCGTCCACCCTGGCTGACCAGTTCGACCAGCTGTCCTCCAGCTGGAAGCCCTGGTCGCCGGCGCCCAGGCGGGCGAACGCCTCCTTGGCCACCCGGGTGGCCTCCTCGCGGGAGGGGAGGTCGGGGCGGGCCGGGGGCTGGTCCGGCGGGACGACCGACACCGGGGGCCCGGCGAGAGGAGGTCCGGCCGACTGCGCGTCGGGAACGGGCTTGGTGCCGGGGACCGGCTCGGGGACGGCGGTGGCCGGCGGCGCGGCGCACGTCGCGTCGGCCGGGCACGGCGCCGGCTGGGGCGAAGTCGCCGGCAGGTCGACGGCGGTGCCGCCCGACCCGGCGATGGCCGCCGCGACCTCGCATCCCTTGACGACGCCGGCGGTGGATCCGTCGGACGAGACGGTCATGGCCTCCGGGCACCGGCTGAGCGACCAGGGCGCCCCCGGGGCCTTCATCACCTGGACGCTGCGTTCGGCGTCGTGCACGACCCACCCGCCGGCGGTGGGCTGCGGCTCCCCGTCGACGCCGAGGGCGGCGGCCAGGCGCTTCACCGCGTCGGCGGTGGTGTCGGTCGGGAGCCGGTAGGCGGCAGCCGACGACGGCAGGTCGGGCAGCGACCCCTTCACCGTGTAGTCGAGGGGGATGACGGGGGCGAGGGCGCCGATGGAGCGCTCGGCCGTCGGGGCGGCGGCGTCGGCCGTCCCCGTGGCCGATCCCGTGGCCGCCGGCAGCCGCACCAGGTCCGCGCCGCCGCCCCCCCGGCCGGCGACGACCGCGACGACGCCCACCCCGACGGCGAAGGCGACAACGGCTGCGGCGACGACGGCTCGGTTTCGCATGCCCGTTGGACGACCGTACCGGGTCGCCCGGTTCCGGGTGACTGAGAATCAGGAGAAAAGGGCGTCGACGAACTCGTCGGGGTCGAACTCGACCAGGTCCTCGGCCTTCTCCCCCAGCCCGACCAGTTTGATGGGGAGGTTCATCTCCGAGGCGATGGCCAGGGCGATGCCGCCCTTCGCCGTACCGTCGAGCTTCGTCAGCACCACGCCCGTGCACTCCACCGCGTTGGTGAACTCGCGGGCCTGCACCAGGCCGTTCTGGCCGGTGGTGGCGTCGATCACCAGCAGCACCTCGGTGAGCTGGGCCGGCGGCCGCTCGGCGATGCGGCGGACCTTCTTCAGCTCGTCCATGAGGTTGACCTTGGTGTGGAGGCGGCCGGCGGTGTCGGCCAGCACCAGGTCGGCGCCCCGGGCGGCCGCCCGCTCCACGGCGTCGAACACCACGGCGCCGGGATCGCTGCCCTCGGCGCCCCGCACCAGGTCGGCGCCCACCCGGTCGGCCCACATGCCCAGCTGCTCGGCCGCCGCCGCCCGGAAGGTGTCGCCGGCCGCCATGACGACCTTGTGGCCGGCGGCCGCCTCGCGCAGCCCCAGCTTGCCGATGGTGGTGGTCTTGCCCACGCCGTTGACGCCCACGAACAGCCACACGGTGGGACCGCCCTCGCCCAGCCGCAGCGTCCGGTCGCCCTCGGAAAGGTGGCGCTTGAGGTCGTCCTTCACCGCCTCGAGCAGCTGCTGGGGAGTGGTGATGGCCTCCGCCTTCACCCGGGTGCGCACCTCGTCGAGCATGGCGCCGGTGAGCCCGACGCCCACGTCGGCCCGGATGAGGGCCTCCTCGAGGTCGTCCCAGGTCTCGTCGTCGATGGTCGAGCGGGACAGCACCGACGAGACGTAGCCGGCCAGCAGGCTGCGGACCTTGCCGAGGCGGTCCCGGAAGCGGGGGCGCTCGACGACCTCGGGCTCGGGGAGGACCTCGACCTCCGGCTCCTCGACCACCACCTCGGGCGGGGCTTCGACCACCGGTTCCGGGGGCGCCTCCACCTCCGGCGGCGCCTCCACCGTGGGCCGGGGCGCCTCCTTGGGCCGGGTGGGGGGCGGCTCCAGCTCGATGCGCCGACTCCGCCGGCGGACGACGATCGCCGTCGTCGCCGCCATGGCCACGAGGAAGATCAGGACGAGGAGGAGCTCCATGGGGCGAGCCTAGGAGAGCCGGCGCGCCCCGGTTCCGGTAGCGGTAGCGGCAACGCAAGGTTGTCGGTATCGCTACCAGTTCGCCCGCTCAGCGCTGGAGACCGTCGATCTGCTGCTCTTCGGACTGGTCGTGGGACTCCTGCTCGCCGGCGACATCCTTGGCCTTGTTGATGGGGCCGGTGATCACGTTGCCGGAGTTCGGGTCGACGTTGGCCCCGGGCGGGGCGGCCGGCGCCGACGATCCGCCTCCCCCGCCGCAGGCGGCGAGGAGGGCGGAGAAGGCGGCGGCGAGGGCGAGGGCACCGAGGCGCCGGCGGGCGATGGTCATGCCCGGGTTGTCGGCAGGAACCGCCCCCGGGCTTGAAGGAGGCGGTCAGCCGCCGGCGGCGACCCGCTCGCTCAGGACCTTGGAGCTGCCACCGGGGGCCATGCTCACGCCGTAGAGGCAGTCGGCCGCCTCCATGGTGCGCTTCTGGTGGGTGACGACCAGGAGCTGGGCGTGGGCCCGGAACTCGTGGATGAGGCCCACGAAGCGGTGGAGGTTGACATCGTCGAGGGCCGCCTCGACCTCGTCGAGCAGGTAGAACGGCGACGGCCGGCTCCGGAACACGGCGAAGAGGAAGGCCAGCGCAACGAGCGACCGCTCGCCGCCCGACAGGAGCGACAGCTTGCGGATCGCCTTGCCCGACGGGCGGGCTTCGACCTCGATGCCGGTGTCGAGGAGGTTGCCGGGATCGGTGAGGCGCAGCCGGCCGCTGCCGCCCGGGAACAGCAGGGTGACCAGCTCGGTGAAGGACTCGGACACGTCGGCGAAGGCGGCGGCGAAGGACGAGGCGATCTCGGCGTCGACGGCGGCGATCACCTTGGACAGCTCCCGCCTGCTGCCCTTCACGTCGTCGAGCTGCTCCTCCACGAAGCGCTGGCGCTCGTCCAGCTCGGTGAGCTCCTCGAGGGCCAGCGGGTTCACGGGCCCCATCGTCCGGAGGTCGCGCTCGAGGGTGGCGGCCCGCTCGGCCGCGCCGACGCCGTCGGGCAGGGGCGGGCAGACCGTGGCGGTGGCGGTGTTGGGGTCGGTGTCGAGGTCGCGCCGCAGTGCTTCGACGGCACCCTCCAGGCGCACGGCCGTCTCCGACGCCTCCAGCTCGGCCCGGTGGGCCCCGTCGGCGACCTGGACCAGCCGCTGCTCGGCCTCGGCCCGCCTCGCCCGCAAGGCGTCGAGGCGGCCGGCAGCTTCTCGGAGCGCCTCCCGGTGCCGGCGCCGGTGCTCGTGCAGGCGCCCGAGGCCGGCCTCCACCAGCTCCAGGCGACCGCTCACCGCCGCCGCCAGCCGCTCGAGCACCGCCGCCCGCCGCTCCAGGGCGGCTCGCCGGGCGGCCGCCGCATCGGGGCTCCCCCCGCTGCGCCGCAGGCGGTGGGCGACCTCGGCCCGGCGGGCGGCGACCATGGCCCGCCGCTCCTCCAGGGCCCCGGCCCGGACCTCCAGGTCGGTGCGGAGGGCGACCAGAGCGGCGGCCCGCTCCTCCAGCCGGGCCCGCGCGACCCGGGCGGCGGCCGCCCGCTCGTGACCGGCCGCCTCCTCCGCCTCCAGGGCGGGCAGCAGCGAGGCCAGCTCGCCGGCCCGCTCCTCGGACGCGTCGAGGCGCTCGGCCAGCTCGCCGAGGTGGTCGCGCAGGGCGTCGCGCTCGACCTCGGCCTCGGCCAGGTCGGCCCGGCGGCGCTCGAGGGTGGCGCGGGAGCCGGCCAGGCGGTTGTCGGTGGCGTCGCGCCGGCGCACGGCGTCGGCCTCGGCCGCCCGGGACGCGGCCACCGCGGCACGGGCCGGCTCCACCGCGCCGGCCGCCCCCGCCGCCTCGTGCTCCGCCTCGGCCGCCCGGGCCTGGGCCTCGGCCAGCGCGCTGCGCATGGCCACGGTGCCCGAGCACCCCACCCGCCAGCCGCCGGCGGCGAAGCGGTCGCCCTGGCGGGTGACCACCACCAGCCCGGGATCGTCGAGGGCCAGGTCGAGGGCCCGCTCCCAGCCGCCCTCGACGGCCACGGCGTGGCCGAGCAGCGTGTCGAGCAGGGTCTCGACGCCGGGGTGGCGCGACGCCACGTGGGCCCGCACCGGCTCGCCGGCGGCGGTGTGCAGGGCGGCGCTCGCCGGCGTGCCGCTCCCGCCCAGGGCCAGCACGGCGGCGCCCACCGACGCCTCGTCGTCTCGGCGCAGGGCGCCCAGGGCGGTGCGGGCGGCGTCGACCCCTTCGACCACGACGGCCGCCACCGCCTCGCCGGCCGCCGCCTCGAAGGCGTCCTCCCACCCCTCGTCGACCTCGACCAGCTCCACCAGGGTGCCGACGACGCCGGCCACCCCGGCCAGCCGCTCGGCGCCCTCGCGGGCCCGGGCAGCGTCGAGGGCCGTGCTCAGGGCCTCGGCCCGGGCCGCCCAGCGGTGGCGGGCCTCCTCGGCGGCCCGGCGGGCCGCCTCGGCGGCGTCGAGGGCTCCCTCGGCGGCGGCCCGCACGCCCTCGGCCTCGGCGACGGCCGGAGCCAGACGCCCGGCGGCCTCGCCCAGCTCCTCGACCTCGGCCGCCAGTGCGGCGGCCTCGGCGGTGAGGGCGGCGGCCCGCTCGGCGGCGGCGGCGTGGCGGGCGGCCAGCCGCTCGCGCTCGGCGGCCCGCTGCTCGGCGGCCCGGCGAAGGGCCCCCAGCTCACCCCGCACCTCGGCGGCGCGGGAACCCGGCACCGGCTCGACGGCACCCCACTCGGCCTCGAAGCCGGCCCGCTCGCCGGCCAGCTCGGCCTCGGCCGCGACCAGCCGCTCTACCTCGGGGGCCAGGGCGCCGGCTTCCCCCTCCACCGCCGCCAGGGCGGCGGCCAGCGCCGACTCCTCGGCCTCGAGCGACGCGACGACGTCGGCGTCGACCGACGACTGGAGCTCCCGCTCCACCGACCGCCGGCGCTCGGCCAGCACGGCGGCCAGCCCCCGGGCCCGCTCGCGGAGGCCCTCGAAGCGAACAAGCCCGTCGCTCGGGTCGTCGGCCGAGCGGCGGGCCACCTCGGCCTCGGCCCCGGCGATCTCGCCGCCCAGGCCCGACAGGTACGCCCGCAGCTTCTCCTCGGTGCCGGCCAGCTCGGCCCGGCGGGCCACCGCCGCCCGCCGGCGCTCGTCGAGGGCCACCAGCTCGCGGCCGGCCAGGTGCAGGCGCAGGGCCCGCAGCTCCTCGACCACGGCGTCGTGGCGGCGGGCGGCGTCGGCCTGGCGCTCCAGCGGCCGGCGCTGGCGGCGTACCTCGCGGAGCAGGTCCTGGAGGCGGACCAGGTTGCCCTCGGTGGCCTCCAGCCGGCGCTCCGCCTTCTCCCGCCGGCGGCGGTACTTGAGGACGCCGGCCGCCTCCTCGATGATCCCCCGGCGGTCCTCCGGCCGGGCGTCGAGCACGGCGGCCAGCTGGCCCTGCGACACGATGACGTGCTGCTGGCGCCCCACGCCGGTGTCGGACAGCAGCTCCTGGACGTCGAGGAGGCGGCAGGGGACGCCGTTGATGGCGTACTCGCTGTCGCCCGACCGGAACAGCGTGCGGGTGACGGTGAGCTCGGTGAAGTCGACGGGGAGCAGGCCCGACGTGTTGTCGATGGTGAGGGAGACCTCGGCCCGCCCCAGCGCCGGCTTGTTGGCGGTGCCGGCGAAGATCACGTCCTCCATGCGCGAGGAGCGCACCGTGCGAGGCCCCTGCGCACCCAGCACCCAGGCCACGGCGTCGACGATGTTGGACTTGCCGCTGCCGTTGGGGCCCACCACCACGGTGATGCCCGGCTCGAAGTCGAGGGTCGTGGCCTCGGCGAAGGACTTGAAGCCCTTCAGGGTCAGCGACTTCAGGAACATCCGCTCGAAGCTACCGCCCGCCCTGGCCCCCGGGGGGGATGGTTACGCGGTCTCCAGCGTGATGGAGGCCGAGACGGCGACGCCCCGCACGGAGCGGAGCCACTGGGCCATGGTCTGGCCGCCGGGCAGGTCGGGGCGGGGGTCGTAGGACGACCGCCAGCGGCCGAGGACGATGATCCGCAGCCGCTCCTCGTCGAGCCCGAGGTCGAGCATGCGGTCGATGTCGTCGACCAGCTCGGCGGTGAGGCGGGGGCCCTCCTCCTCCACGAACCGCTGGACGACCCCCTCGAAGGTGGGCGAGTCGGCCCGCCAGTCGCGGTGGAAGCAGTCGAGCAGGCTACGGAGAGCGTCGAAGGCGCCCGGCTCCTGGCCGGGCCAGGGGGCCATGGGCTCGAAGGCGGCGGCCGGCAGCCCGAAGTCGGTGCGGCCCATCAGCACGTCGCGCACCATGCCCAGCCACTGGTACATCGTGAGGCCGTGCAGGCCGGGGTCGAAGCCGCAGCCGGCGGAGCCCAGCACGAGCACCCGCAGCCGGTCGTCGCTGAAGCCGGAGGACAGCAGCCCGCCGATCTGGTCGACCGCCCGCTGGACGTCGTCGGGCGGGTGGTGGCGGGCCCAGCTACGCACCAGGTCGGCCGCGCAGATGCCGTTGGTGAGCCTTTTCGGATGGAAGCAGGATCGGAAGAACGGTGTCGTCATACCTGGCACTGCTCGCAGAGGAAGGTGGATCGGCCGCCAAGCTTGACGCGCGCGATGGGGTTCCTGCAACGCCGGCACGGCTGGCCCTCGCGGTCGTACACCTTGTGCTGGCTCTGGAAGTCGCCGACCTCGCCGAAAAGGTCCCGGTACTGCTCGTCGGCCAGCGACGACCCGCGGTGCTTGATGGCGTCCTGGAGCGTCTCCACCAGCGAGCGGTAGAGGCGGCGAACCTCCTGCGACGAGAGGGAGTCGGACAGGCGGTCGTAGCGGAGGCCGGCGTTCCACAGGATCTCGTCGGCGTAGATGTTGCCGATCCCTGCGATGAACGTCTGGTCCATGAGGAGCGGCTTGAGCTTGGTCCTCTTGGCGTGGAGGAGGTCGCTGAAGCGGTTCCAGCTCATCACGTCCTCCAGCGGGTCGAAGCCGAGGTGGGCCAGCTCGGGCACCGCCTTCTCGACGTCGTCGGCGGCGGTGAGGAACAGCTCGCCGAAGGTGCGGGGGTCGACGAAGCGCAGCTGGCCGCCCTGGCTGAAGGTGAGGACGACGTGCGTGTGCTTGGCCAGCGGCTCCTTCGCCGACTTGGCCCGCAGCAGCTGGCCGCTCATGCCCAGGTGGATGACCAGCACGTCGGCCTGCTTCTCACCGGTGGGGCCCGGGGCCGGGTCGAGGGTGACCAGGAGGTACTTGCCCTTGCGGGTGACGCCGGCGATCTTGCGGCCCTCCAGGCGGCCGACGAACTCGGCCTTGGACCTGGCCCGGCGGATGGCCCGGGCGCCGGTGACCTCCACCGTCTTCACCCGCTTGCCGATGACCTCCTTCTCGAGGTCCCGGCGAAGCGTCTCGACCTCGGGCAGCTCAGGCACCGGCCGCCTCCTCGGCCGTCGGTTCCGGCGGGAAGGCGAGCGACGCCCAGGCGGCCCGGGCGGCGGCCTGCTCGGCCTGCTTCTTCGAGCGGCCCTCGCCCTTGCCGCGCTCGGTGCCGGCAACCGACACCGTGGCGTAGAAGCGTTTGGCGTGGTCGGGGCCCTCGTCGACGACGTGGTACCGGGGCAGCTGGTCGAAGGTGCGGGCGGCCAGCTCCTGCAGGCGGGTCTTGTAGTCCTGGCCGCCGGGGCCGGCGGCCGCCTCGGCCACCCGCTCGCCCAGCAGGCCGAGCACCAGGGCGGCTGCCGCGTCCCAGCCGCCGTCGAGGTACATGGCGCCGATGATCGCCTCCATGGCGTCGGCGAGGATGGACGGCTTCTCCCGCCCCCCCGACGCGTCCTCCCCCTTGCCGAGCCGGAGGTGGGCGCCGATGTCGAGCTCGGCGGCGACCTCGGCCAGGGCGGCCGAGTTCACGACCGACGCCCGTACCTTGGCCAGCTCGCCCTCCGGCAGGGCCGGGTAGGTGCGGTACACGTGGTCGGTGATCACGAGGCCGAGCACGGAGTCGCCCAGGAACTCGAGCCGCTCGTTCGACTCGTCGCCGGCCACCTCGGCGCACCACGAACGGTGGGCCAGGGCGCGGGCGAGCAGGGCCGGGTCGGAGAACCGCCGGCCCAGTCGCTGGGCGAGCACGTCGGCATCGGGGGCTGGCCGCGGCTGGGTCAGGACGATTCCAGCTTGGCGACGACGTAGTCGACGGCGTCGCGCACGGTGCGGAGGTCCTCCAAATCCTCGTCGTCGATGCGGAAGCCGACCGTGCGCTCGCCCAGCTCCTCTTCCAGGGCCTCCACCAGCTCGATGAGGGCCAGGGAGTCGGCCGACAGGTCCTCGCTGAACGAGGCCCCCTCGGCGATGTCGCCCGGCTCGATCTCGAGGATGTCGGCCAGGCGGTCGCGGATCAGCTCGAACACGGCCTGGCGGTCCATCGGGCCCCGTTCGACATGGGTTTCGGCGGGCATTGCAGTGCTCCTGGGACGGTGACGACGCCGGGATGGTAGTTCCTGCGCCCGCCGTCCTGCTCGCGCGCCGACAGCGTCAGGCGACCACTCCCGGTGGTATTCAGACCTTGAGCGACTGCCGAAGCCGGTCGACCAGGCCGCACGCCACCATGTCGCGGCCCAGGAGGACGGCGTTGCACACCGCGTCCGGGCTCGACGAGGCGTGGCTGATGATGCACACGCCGTCGACGCCGAGGAGGACGGCGCCGCCGTAGGTGTCGGGGTCCATCTCCTTCACCAGGGGCAGCAGCAGCGGCAGGAGGACCTCGGAGGCCTTCTGGGCCTCCGGGGTCGACGTCATGATCCCGAAGAGGGCCCGGCGCATGAACTTCATGCCGCCCTCCAGGGCCTTCAGGACCACGTTGCCGGTGAAGCCGTCGGTGACGACGACGTCGACGTTGTCGGTGAGGAGGTCCCGCCCCTCCACGTTGCCGATGAACGTGCCGCCCGACCCGGCCAGGACGGTGGGGTCGGCCAGGAGGGCGTGGGCCGCCTTCACCGCCGACGTGCCCTTGGAGGACTCCTCGCCGTTGGAGAGCAGGGCGGTGCGGGGGCGCTCGATGCCGTGGCGGAGCGAGCAGAAGGCGGCGCCCATCTGGGCGAACTGCACCAGCATCTCGGGCGAGCACTCGGGGTTGGCGCCGACGTCGAGGATCACGGTGGGACCCGACCCCGGCACAGGAAAGGTGGTGGCGATGCCCGGCCGGCTGATGCCGGGGATCCGGCCCATCCGCAGGAGGGCGGCCCCCATGGCGGCGCCCGTGTTGCCGGCACTCACCATGGCGCCGGCCCGGCCGTCGCGGACCGCCTCGGCCGAACGCACCACCGACGAGTCCTTCTTGCGGCGCACGGCGGCGGCCACGTCGTCGGTCATCTCGATGACCTCGGACGCCGGCCACACCTCCAGCCCGCCCGTGTCGCCCAGCTCCTCCGGCCGGCCCACGAGGACCACCGGGGCGCCCTGCTCGGCCGCCCGGCGGGCGCCCGCGACGATGTCGGAGGGGCCCCGGTCGTGCCCCATGGCGTCGACAGCTATGGGAAGCATCGGCTTCCTATTCGACGTCGATGGCCTGGCGGCCGCCGTACCACCCGCAGTTCGGGCAGACGACGTGGGGCAGCTTGGTCTGCCGGCACTGGGGGCAGGTGCTGCGGGGCGGCGCAGCCAGCGTCCAGTTGCTGGCCCGCCGGCTGCGGCTCTTGGCCTTGGAGGTCTTCTTCTTCGGGACGGCCATGATGGGCTCTCTCTCGGTTCCGGTGGTGGTGCTTCGTTCAGCGCTGGGGTCGGAGGGCGTCGAGCGCCGCCCAGCGGGGGTCCCCGGCCGTGGGGTCGCAGGCGCACGGCGCCTGGTTGCGGTCGGCGCCGCAGACCGGGCACAGGCCGGAGCAGTCGTCGCGGCACAGGGGGGCGAGGGGCAGCTCGAGCAGCACGGCGTCACGGGCGAGCGGGGCCAGGTCGATGCGGTCGCCGCGCAGCGGATAGGTCTGCTCGGGGTCGCCAGCCTCCTCGAAGACCTCCCTGACCTCGACGGCGACCGTGCCGCCGGCGTCGGCCAGGCAGCGCCGGCACTGGCCCCGCCACGGGGCGGTGACGGTGCCGGTGGCGACCACCCCGCCGGGCACGCCGTCGAGCATCACGTCGACCTCGACCTCGGCGTCGTCGGGCACCGCCGCCCCGGTGACGGCCAGGCCCGGCAGCGGGCCGCGCCGCACCTCCCGGCGGCGGTCGCCGGGGACGCGCAGAAGAGGGCCGACGCCCACGACGAAGGGGCTGCCAGCCACGTCAACCTGCCCTGGTCGGTGCACCGGTGCGCCACGCGTACCGGTTCACCGACCAGACCAGTGGATGCGGGGCGGAGCGAACCATAGAGAGCGAAGTCTACGGATGCTGCTGGTCCTGGTCGAAGAAGGCGTCGTCGACGCCCTCGGCGGCACCGAGGGCGTCGGGGCCCATGCCGACGGCGGCATCGGGGTCGTCGACCGTGGCCCGGAGCTTCTCCCGCCCGGCCTGCACCGTCTTGGTGGTGCGTTCGAGGACGATCTCGAAGGCGGCCAGCTTCTGGTCGCAGTAGTCGTCGGCCTCGTGGCGCAGGCGCCGGCCCTCCTCGCGGGCCTGGTCGACCGTCTTGCGGGCCACCTGGTTGGCCGTGCGCACGATGTCGGTGCGCTGCACCATCCGCTCGGCCCGCACCCGGGCGGCGTCGAGGATCTCGTCGGCGTCGCGCTTGGCCTGGGCCAGGTACTCCTCGCGCTCCTTGAGCAGCCAGCGCGCCTTGCGGATCTCCTCGGGGAGGCGCTCGAGGGCGTCGTCGAGCAGTTCGAGCACCTCGTCCTTCTCCACCCGGACGGTGGTGGACAGCGGCATGGGCTTGGCGTTGTTGACGATCTCGATGACCCGGCGGAGGAGGGTCTCGGTGTCCACCTGGTCGCCGTTCTCCATCAGGACCACCGTTCCTGGAGTCGCTTGGCCACCGGTTCGGGGACCATGGGGCCCACCCGCTCCGGCGCTCCCAGGCGGGCGATCTCCCTGATCAGCGACGAGGCGATGAACGACGACGAGGTGGCGCAAGGGATGAACACCGTGACGATCCCCGAGATCGCCTCGTTCATCTGGGCCATCTGGAGCTCGTGCTCGAAGTCGGACGCCACCCGGAGGCCCTTCACGATGACGTCGGCCCCCACCTCCCTCGCCACGTCGACCACCAGCGCCCCGAAGAACTCCACCCGCACGTTGGGCAGGTGGGTGAGGGACTCGTCGATCATCTCGCGGCGGTCCTCGAGGCTGAAGAGCGGCTCGCCCTTCTGCGGATTGCGCAGGGCGGCCACGATGACCGAGTCGAACAGCTTGGCGGCCGTCTCGATCACCTCAAGGTGCCCGTTGTGCAGGGGGTCGAAGGAGCCCGGGAACAGGGCGGTCCTCACTCGCTGCCTTTCTCGTCGGCTGGGGGGGCGGCGGCTGGCTGCGCCAGGGTGACCACCGTACCGCCATAGCGCCTCGACTTGAGGGCCTCCCAGCGGGGGCCCAGGTCGAGCTCGTGGTCGCTCTCCAGCACCAGGGTGCCGGCCTGGACCCGCTCCAGCACCGCCGGCCACTCCTCGAAGGCGTAGGGCGGGTCGATGAGCGCCACGTCGACCGGGGGCGCCGTCGCCAGCCAGTCGAGCACGTCGCCGGGCACCACGGTGGCCCGGGAGTAGAGGCCGGTGACCACCAGGTTGGTGCGGATCACGTCGAGGGCGGCCGGCTCCCGCTCCACGAAGAAGGCGGCCGCCGCGCCCTGCGACAGCGCCTCGATGCCCATGGCCCCCGTCCCGGCGAAGAGGTCGGCGATCCGCCGGTACTGCACCACGTCGAGGGAGGCGAGCATGTCGAACACCGCCTCCCGGACCCGGTCGCCGGTGGGCCGCACGCCCAGGCCGTCGGGCGCGTTGAGCCGCCTGCCCTTTGCCGACCCCGCCACCACGCGCACCGGCGCAGGCTACGTGAGCCCGTCGCCCTCCACGGCTGCCGCCCCCTTGGCGGTGGTGACCGCCAGGTCCTCCACCCCCCTGACGGCGATGCGCCCGGCGCCGTAGCGGCGCCGCTGGCGGGCCTCGAGGCGCGACGCCACCCGGCTGAGGGTGGCGTTGAGCACGATGTAGACCACCGCCACCACCGCCAGCGACGGCAGCGTGCGCTGGGTGAACACGGCGTTGATGCGGGCCCGGCTGAGCAGCTCCTCGTAGAAGATCGCCACGCCGAGCGAGGTGTCCTTCAGCAGGGTGACCAGCTGGCTGACGATGGCCGGCACCATGCGCCGCACCGCCTGCGGCACCACGACGTACGCCATCGCCTGGCGGTAGACCAGCCCCAGCGAGAACGCAGCCTCGCTCTGGCCGCGGTCGAGGGAGAGGATCCCGGCCCGGAAGATCTCGGCCAGGACGGCGCCGTTGTAGAGGGTGAGCGCCAGCACCAGGGCCCGGAAGGGGCCGGGGTGGATGTCGAGCGCCGGCAACCCGAAGCCGCAGAAGAGGATGAGCACGTACAGCGGCAGCCCCCGGAACAGCTCCACGTAGGCGGTCGCCGGCCAGCGCAGCCACCGGGTGCGGGCCAGCCGGGCCAGCGCCAGCAGGCCGCCGGTGGCGAGGGCCAGGACCATGGCGGCACCCGCCGCCCGCATCGTGTTGATCATGCCGCCGAGGAAGAAGCGCAGGACCCGCACGTCGGTGAACGGGCGCCAGTTCTCGGCCCGCAGCTGGCCGTTGGCCTGAAGGCGGCGGAGGCCGGCGGCCACCAGGGCGGCGAGCAGCAGCGACGACACGACGGTTGCGACGAGGACGCGGCGGCGGCCCCGCGGCCCGAGCCCGTCGGCGAAGGCGGTGGCCGTCACCGGCGGATCGCCAGCGCCCGCTCGAGGCGGGCCACGGCCACCCCGCTCGGAAGGGCGAGGGCGAGGTAGGCGGCGGCCGCGCCGGCGAAGACCGGGATCGGCCGGGCGGTCTCGTTGAGCAGCTCCTGGGTGGTGAAGGCCAGCTCGTGGACCGAGATCAGGGCGGCCAGCGAGCTGTTCTTGATGAGGGCGATGAAGATGCTGCCGAGGGGGGCCACCACGGTGCGGAACGCCTGGGGGATGACCACCAGCCACAGCACCTGCGGGAAGGTGAGGCCGAGGGCCCGGGCCGCCTCCGCCTGGCCGCGCGACACCGAGTTGACGCCGGCGCGCAGGGCTTCGGCCACGAAGGCGCCGGTGTAGGCCGACAGCACGATCACCGCCGACACGAACCGCGACTGCACGATGACCCCGGCGTCGGGCAGTCCGGAGAAGAACAGGATGATCAGCACCGCCAGCGGCGTGTTGCGCACCACGCCCACGTAGGCCGTGCCGGCCGCCCGCAGCGGCGGCACCGGGCTCACCCGGCAGGCGGCCACCACGGTGCCGATCACCAGCGCCGCCGCGTAGGACAGCACGGTGAGCAGCACCGTGGTGCGCATGCCGAGGAGGAAGACGTCGAGGTTGTCGCGCACGACCCCCACGTCAGGGACCCTCAGGACGTGGTGGTGGTGGCGGCCGTCGTGGTGGTGGTGGCCAGGCTGGTGGCCGTGCCGGTGCTCGGGTAGCGGTCGACGGGCGGGGGCTCGGGCGTGGCCAGGCCGAGCTTGCCGAGCGTGGCGGCGTAGGCCTTGGCCCACTCGCCGCTCTTCTCGATCTGCTCCAGCCGGGTGTTGAGGAAGTCGCGGAACGCGTCGTCGCCCTTCTTGAGGCCGATGCCCAGCGGCTCCTTGCTGACGTCGATGCCCACCAGCTTGAAGGCGCCGTTGCTCGACGAGGCCAGGCCGAGGAGGATGCCGCGGTCGGTGACCTCGGCGTCGACCCGGCCCTGGCGCAGCTCGTCGGCGCACTCCGGGTAGGTGTCGCGCAGCACCACCTCCGACGGCGTGATCTGGAGCTTCTGGAGGTTGGCCGGCGTCGTGGAGCCGCGCCCGGTGCAGACCTTCTTGCCGTTCAGGTCGGCGAGCGCCTTGATCGTGGAGTTGTCGGACTTCACCATCACCGTCTGGCCGTCGATGACGTAGGGCCCGGCGAAGTCGACCTGGGTCTTGCGGGTGTCGTTGATCGTGTAGGTGGCGACGACCATGTCGACCTCGCCGTTCTGGATGACCGCCTCCCGCACGCCGGAGATGGTCTCCTTGAACTCGATCTTGTCGCCCATGTCCTCGGCCTTGCCGCCGAAGATGCCGGCGGCGAGGAGCTTGGCGATCTCGATGTCGAAGCCCTCGAGCTTGCCGGTGACGGGGTTCTTCAGGCCCGACCCCAGCTGGTTGAACTTGGTGCCGACGACGATCTTGCCCTTCTGCTGGAGCTTGGCCATCGTCGTGCCGGCCTCGAACTTCGGCATCGACGCCGCCGTCGTGGTGGTCCCCCCGGCCTCGTCGGACTTGTTGTCGCCGCCGCACGCCGCGAGCGGCAGCGTCGCCGCCAGCAGCACCAGCACGAGCCGTCCAGGTCGCCTCACCGCTGCCTCCTCATGGTCGCTGGCGGGAATGTCTACTTCATTCAGTGAGCGAGGATCTTCGACAGGAAATCTCGGGCCCGGTCGGTGGCCGGGGCGGAGAAGAACCGGTCGGGCGGGGCGTCCTCCAGGATGCGGCCCTCGTC
Source organism: Acidimicrobiales bacterium (assembly GCA_035689115.1). Lineage (GTDB taxonomy): Bacteria > Actinomycetota > Acidimicrobiia > Acidimicrobiales > JAHFUS01. Next base: position 120,314 of record DASSMA010000064.1, on the reverse strand, counting down.
CATGAAGACCACCCGCCGGGCAGCCGACCGGGCGAAGCCCATCTCGTGGGAGACGACCACCATCGTGGTTCCCGCCGCCGCCAGCTCGACCATGACGTCGAGCACCTCCTTGATCATCTCCGGGTCGAGGGCCGACGTCGGCTCGTCGAAGAGCATGAGCTTGGGGCCCATGGCCAGGGCGCGGGCGATGGCCGCCCGCTGCTGCTGGCCGCCGGAGAGCTCGGCCGGGTAGCGGCCCGCCTTGTCGGCGATCCCCACCCGCTGGAGCAGGTCCAGGGCCCGGGCCCGGGCGTCGGCCTTCGACATCTTCCGCACCTTCACCGGCCCGAGGGTCACGTTGTCGAGCACCGTCCTGTGGGGGAAGAGGTTGAACGACTGGAACACCATGCCGACGTCGGCCCGCAGCCGGGCCAGCTCCCGGCCCTCCTCGGGCAGCGGGACGCCGTCGATGCTGATGGTGCCCGAGTCCACCGGCTCGAGGCGGTTGATGCAGCGACACAGGGTGGACTTGCCGGAGCCCGACGGGCCGACCACCACGACCACCTCGCCCCGGTCGACCGTGAGGCTCACGCCCCGGAGGGCCTCGACGTCGCCGAACGACTTGTGCACCTCGTCGACGACCACGAGGGGCGGGTCCGCCATGGGCGCCGACGCTACCTCGGGCCCCCGCCTCAGGACTTGAACAGGAACTCGGCGTCCTCCTCGTCGATGAGCAGGCGGACCTCGTCGGCCAGGACCTCGTTGCCGGCCAGGAACGGGTCCCCGTCGACGACGGCGGTGGCCACCCGGCGGGCCTCCACGACCAGGTCCTTGTCCCGGCGCAGCGATGCCAGGCGCAGGTCGCTGCGGCCCTTCTGGCGGGTGCCGAGGATGGAGCCCTCGCCCCGCAGGTCGAGGTCGACCTCGGCCAGCTTGAAGCCGTCGGTGGTGTCCACCAGCGCGGCCAGCCGCTCCACGGCGTCGGGCGTGGGCGCCTCGCCCAGGAGGTAGCACCACGACACCGCCGCCCCCCGCCCCACCCGGCCCCGGAGCTGGTGGAGCTGGGCCATCCCGAAGCGGGCGGCGTCCTCGACCACCATCACCGTGGCGTTGGGGATGTCGACGCCGACCTCCACGACGGTGGTGGCGACCAGCACGTCGACGTCGCCCCGCCGGAAGGCGCCCATCACCTCCTCCTTGTCGCCGGCCGACAGCTGCCCGTGGAGCAGGCCCAGGCGCAGACCCGGGAGGACCTCGGTGCGCAGCCGGTCGAACTCCTCGGTGGCCGACCGGGCCTGGATCCGCTCGGACTCCTCGATGAGCGGGCACACGACGAACGCCTGGCGGCCGTCCTCCACCTGGTCGCGGACCGCCGCCCACGCCGCCCCCTCCTCCTCCTCGGTGCGGGCCCAGCGGGTGACGACGGGCGTGCGCCCGGGCGGGAGCGTGTCGAGGACCGTGAGGTCGAGGTCGCCGTAGACGAGCATGGCGGCGGTGCGGGGGATCGGCGTGGCCGTCATCACCAGCACGTCGGGGTCGCTCCCCTTGCCCCGCAGGGCGGCCCGCTGCTCCACGCCGAAGCGGTGCTGCTCGTCGATCACCACCACGCCCAGGTCGGCGAAGGCCACGTGCTCGGTGAGGAGGGCGTGGGTGCCGATGAGGATGTCGACGCCGCCGGTGCGCAGGGCGTCGTGCAGCTTGGTGCGGCGGGCGGCAGGGGTGCGGTTGGTGAGCAGCTCCACCCGCAGGGCCCGGTCGCCGGTGAGGGTGCCCTCGTCGGGGACCTCGAGGCCGCCCAGCAGGTCCCGCACGGAGAGGTAGTGCTGCTCGGCCAGCACCTCGGTGGGCGCCATGAGCGCCCCCTGGTGGCCGCCCTGCACCGCGGCCAGGAGGGCGGTGACGGCCACAACCGTCTTGCCGGCGCCCACGTCGCCCTGGAGGAGGCGGTGCATGGGGTGGGGGCCGGCCAGGTCGCCGGCGATGTCGGTCCAGGCCCGGCTCTGGGCGTCGGTGAGGGCGAACGGCAGGCTGCGGTGGAAGCGCCGGACCAGTTCGCCGTCGACCACGTGGCGGATGCCCTTGGACGCCCGCTCCACCGCCCGCTTGCGGAGGACCAGCGCGACCTGGAGGCGGAAAAGCTCGTCGAAGGCCAGGCGCCGGCGGGCCGTCTGGGCGGCGCCCATCGACTCGGGCAGGTGGATCTGGCGGAAGGCCCAGGTCCGGCCGGCGAGGTGCAGCTCGTCGCGCCACCGGGGCGACAGCGGGTCGGCGAACTCCCCCGCCCGGCCAAGGGCCTCCTCCACCCAGGTGGCCAGGTCCCAGGTCTGCACGTTGGCCTTCTCGGAGAGGGAGTAGATCGGGACGATCTTCCCGGTGCGGTCGCCCACCAGGTCGACCACCGGGCTGGTCATCTGCCGCCGGCCCTGGAAGAGGTCGAGCCGGCCGAAGAACACCGCCTCGGTGCCGGCCTTGAGCTGGGAGGCCCGCCACGGCTGGTTGAAGAACACGCAGCGCAGGTAGCCGCTGCCGTCCCCCACGTCGACCTCGACGAGGCTGCGCCCCTGGCGGGTGCGGCGCTTGGACACCCGCTTCACGACGCCCAGCACCATGCCCTCCTGGCCCACCGTCAGGTCCCGGATCGTCACCTGGTTGGTGCGGTCCACGTACCGGCGGGGGTAGTGCATGAGCAGGTCCAGCACGACCTCGATGTCGAGCTTGGCGAGGTCCTCGACCCGCTTTTCGCCGACGCCCCGCAGCTCGCCCACCGGGATGGCGGCCAGCGTGCTGAGCCGGCGGGGGCTCACTCGATCGAGAAGAGGAACGGGTAGAGGGGCTGGCCGCCGTCGTGGATCTCGGCGGCGACTCCCGGCCGGTGTTCCTCCAGCCAGGCCTGCACGGCGGCTGCGTCGGCGGGGTCGGCGTCCTCGCCGGCCAGGACCGTGACCAGCTCGTGGTCGGCGGTGACCAGCTTGTCGAGCAGGGTGGTGGCGGCGGCGGCCGCGCTCTGGGCCACCACCTCGATGCCTTCGGCCGACAGGCCGAGCCAGTCGCCCTCGGCGATGGGGCCGGCCTCGGACGGGGCGGCCCGCACCGCCCGGGTGACCTCGCCGGGGACGACCCGGCCGGCGGCCTCGGTCATGGCGCCGGCGTTGCCGTCGGCGTCCTGCCCGGCGTCGTAGTCGATCATGGCGGCCAGCCCCTCGGCGACGGACCGGGAGGGCACGACCCGCACCGTCTTGGCGGTGAGGCCGTCGACCTGCTTCGCCACCGGGACGATGTTGCCGTTGTTGGGCAGGAGCACGACCTGGTCGGCGGGCACCGCCTCCACGGCGGCCAGCAGCTCGGCGGTGGACGGGTTCATCGACTGCCCGCCCGGCACCACGCCGGCGCCGAGGGAGCGGAAGATCTCGGTGACGCCCGCCCCGCTGGCCACCGCCACCACGGCGGTGCGCACCGCCGGGTCGGCCGGGGCCTGGTGCTCGCGCACCCACCGCTGCTCCTCGACCTGGCCCTCGAGGTCGGTGACGAGGATCTGGCGGGGGCGGCCGCCGGCGTCGAGGGCGGCTTCGACGGCGGCGCCGACGTCGTCGGTGTGGATGTGGCACTTCCACTGGCCCTCGCCGCCGACCACGGCGATGGAGTCGCCGATGTCGTCCCACGCCTCCTTCAGGGCGGCGACGGCCTCGTCGGTGCCCTCCAGCAGGTACATCACCTCGTAGCGCCCGCCCTCGCCGTGGTGGGAGCCGGACGCAACGCCGCCGGCGTGGGCCACGGCCGCCGCCGCGTCGGCCGTCTGCGCCGGCTCGGGCAGGGCGTGGCCGGCCACGACGTTGAGGAAGGCGTCGAGCAGGAGGACGAAGCCGGCGCCGCCCGCGTCGATGACGCCGGCCTGCTTCAGCACCGGCAGCAGCTCCGGTGTGCGCTCCAGCGCTTCCTGGGCCGCTTCCCGGGCGGCGTGCAGCACGGCCGTGAGGTCGGCCGGCGCCTGGGCCGCACCGCCGGCGGCGGCGGCCGCCACGGTGAGGATGGTGCCCTCCACCGGGTGGGCCACCGCCTGGTAGGCGGCGTCGCTGGCCGCCCGGAGGGACTCCGCCAGGATGGCCGCGTCGACCGACTCGACGCCCTTCCACACCTCGCACAGGCCCCGCAGGACCTGGCACAGGATCACCCCCGAATTGCCCCGGGCCCCCATGAGCGAACCATGGGCGATGGCCGTGCAGGTGCCCGGCATGTCGTCGGTCCCGTCCAGCTCGGCCACCACCGCCTCGACGGTGAGCGTCATGTTCGTGCCGGTGTCGCCGTCGGGCACCGGGTACACGTTGAGGCGGTTGATCGCCTCCTTGTGGGCTCGCAGGGCGTCGCGGTAGGCCGTCACGGCGGCGCGCAGGTCGACGGGGCTGAGACGCTGGAGGGGTTCCACCACGGCGGATGGTAGTAACGTCGAGCCCCATGGCAGCGGTCTGCGAGGTGTGCGGGAAGCATCCCTCCTTCGGAATGAGCATCAGTCACTCCCACCGGCGCACGAAGCGGCGGTGGAACCCGAACATCCAGCGCATCCGCGCCATGGTCGGCGGCAGCCCCAGGCGGCTCCACGTGTGCACGTCGTGCATCCGGGCCGGGAAGGTCGTCAAGGCCTCCCACTGACGGCCCGTTCCCAGCCGGGATCCACGGGGCCGGTGCCCCGCCCGAGGGGGACGCCGGAGGCGATGGCCCGGGCCACGAACTGACGGGCGGCCACGCAGGCGTCGACGGGGTCCATGCCGCGCGCCAGCTCGGCGCACACGGCGGCCGACAGCACGCACCCCGTGCCGTGGGTGTGGCGGGCGTCGAGGCGCGGTCCCTCGAGCCAGAGGGCCGGGGCGCCGGCCGTGACCACCACGTCGGGCGACGAGTCTCCGGCCAGGTGGCCGCCGGTGACCATGACGACGCTGGCTCCCCGTTCCAGGAGCGCCCGTGCGGCGGCCTCCATGCCGGCCCGGTCCTCGACCGGGAGGCCGGCGAGGGCGGCCGCCTCCGCCAGGTTCGGGGTCACGACGGTGGCCAGCGGCAGCAGCCCGTCGCGCAGGGCCTCGACGCCGTCGAGCAGGGTGGTGCCGTCGGAGGCGGCCAGGACCGGGTCGACGACGAGGTTGCGGATGGCGGCGTCCCGGACGGCGGCCGCCACCGCCAGCACCAGCTCGGCCGACGCCAGCATCCCGGTCTTCGACGCGTCGACCCCGATGTCGCCGGCCACCGCCTCGACCTGGGCCCGCACCATTTGCGGCGAGAGCGCCTCCACCCGGTGCACGCCGGTGGTGTCCTGGGCCGTCACCGCCGTCACCGCGCAGGTCCCCCACACCCCGTGGGCCTCGAAGGTCTTGAGGTCGGCGGCCACGCCGGCGCCCCCGCCGGAGTCGGTGCCGGCGATGGTGAGGGCGACGGGCCGGCGGTTCACCGGAAGTCGTGCTCCCAGCCGGCGGCCGGCAGGGGGCGGCCGGCGAGGGTGCGCTCGGCCGGGTCGGCGGTGCACCGGCCGATCTCGACGGGCGGCGGCAGGCCGGCGGCGGCGAAGGCGCCGGCCACCCGTACCGGGTCGTGGGCGGCGAAGACCAGCTCGTAGTCCTCTCCCCCGCCGAGGGCCTCGTCCCCGGTCGCGCCGGCGGCGACGGGGACGCGGTCGAGGGCCAGACCGACGCCCGACGCCTCGGCCAGGTGGCCGGCGTCGGCAGCCAGGCCGTCGGACACGTCGACCATGGCCGTGGCGCCGGCCTCCCGGGCGGCGGCTCCCCCGGCGACGCGCGCCTCGGGCCGGCGGTGGGCCCGGACCAGCGGGTCGTCGCCGGCGGCACCGGCCCGCAGCAGTCGCAGGCCGGCGGCCGAGGCGCCGAGGGGACCGGTGGCGAACAGCCGGTCGCCGGGGCGGGCGCCGGAGCGCAGCACCGCCGGCCCGTCGCCGGTGGTGCCGGTGACGGCCACGGCGACGACCAGTTCGGGGGCGCCGGCGAGGTCCCCGCCCACCACCGGGCAGCCGTAGGCGGCCGCCGCCTCGGCCACGCCGGCGAAGAGGACGTCGACGTCGGTGCCGCGCGGGGCGCACACGGTGACGAGGAGGTGGAGGGGACGGCCGCCCATGGCGGCGATGTCGCTGACGTTGGCGGCCACCGCCTTCCACCCGAGGTCGTCGAGGCCGACCAGCGACAGGTCGGCGTGCACGCCGGCGACCACGGCGTCGGCGGCGAGGAGCAGGCGGCCGGCGGGCGGAGCCACCACGGCGGCGTCGTCGCCGATCCAGGTCTCGCCGGGGGGCGGGCCCGGGAGCCGCCGGCGCAGGCCCTCGATGACGGCGAACTCGCCGGTCACCCGGGCGCTCCGGTAGCCTCCACTGGCCGAGCCTAGTGCTCCGTCTCGGGAATAGCCTGGTGGGGTCGCCGAGCGCTCGGCGTCGCCGGCAAGGCGCACCGGAGCCGGGACTGCCTTGCGCAATCTCGGCGAGGAGCAACGCAGCCGTCGCCGGCGAGACCCCAGTGATAGTTCCGAGACGGTGCACTAGAGGGAGGCAGCAGCGCAGATGCAAGGCGTGGTCAAGTCGTACGACCCTCACACGGGTGACGGGGTCGTCATCCGCGACACGGACCGCAAGGAGTTCGACCTGTCGCCCGACGCCCTGGCCGGCTCCATCTTCCGGATGCTGCGCCAGGGCCAGCGGGTGGTGTTCGACCTCGACGCGGCCGGCCGGGCCAGCCGGCTGCGGCTGGGCTCGGAGGTCGACATGGGGGCCCCGCCGGACCCGCCCGCCGTCAGGAGCTGACTCGGCGGGCGGCCTCTGGCCGGCGCCTTCCCACGCCTCCGCGGGCCACACGCCTCACAATTACCATTGCCGTATGACCCCTCCCACCCGCCACAAGGGACTCCTCGAGTGGGTAGAGGAGGTAGCCGCGCTCACCACGCCGGACCGGGTGGAGTGGTGCGACGGGTCGGCCGAGGAGTACGACCGGCTGTGCCAGCTGCTCGTCGACAACGGCACGTTCACCCGGCTCTCGGACGCCAAACGCCCCAACTCGTACTGGGCTCGCTCCGACCCCGGCGACGTCGCCCGCGTGGAGGACCGCACGTTCATCTGCTCGGCCGACGAGGCCGACGCCGGCCCCACCAACAACTGGCGGGACCCGGTGGAGATGCGGGCCACGCTCACCGAGCTGTTCCGGGGCTCGATGAAGGGCCGCACCATGTACGTGGTGCCGTTCTCGATGGGCCCGCTGGGGTCCGGCATCGCCCACATCGGCGTCGAGCTCACCGATTCGCCGTACGTGGTGGCGAACATGCGGATCATGACGCGCATGGGCAGGGGGGCCCTGGAGGTCCTGGGCGACGACGGCGCCTTCGTGCCCTGCCTGCACTCGGTGGGCGCGCCGCTGGAGCCCGGCCGGGCCGACGTGGCGTGGCCGTGCGACGCCGACAACAAGTACATCGTCCATTTTCCCGAGACGCGCGAGATCTGGTCGTTCGGCTCGGGCTACGGCGGCAACGCCCTGCTCGGCAAGAAGTGCTTCGCCCTGCGCATCGCCTCGGTGATGGCGCGCGACGAGGGCTGGCTGGCCGAGCACATGCTCATCGTCAAGCTCACCAGCCCGGCCGGCGAGACCCGCTTCGTCACCGGCGCCTTCCCGTCGGCCTGCGGCAAGACCAACCTGGCCATGCTCGTGCCCAGCCTCCCCGGCTGGAAGGTCGAGACCATCGGCGACGACATCTGCTGGATGAAGCCGGGCCCCGACGGGCGGCTGTGGGCCATCAACCCGGAGGCCGGCTTCTTCGGAGTGGCCCCGGGCACCAGCGCCAAGACCAACCCCAACGCCATGCTCACGATGGCGGCCAACTGCATCTTCACCAACACCGCCCTCACCGACGACGGCGACGTGTGGTGGGAGGACATGACGGCCCGCGCACCGGAGCACCTCACCGACTGGAGGGGCCACGACTGGACGCCGGCCAAGGGCTCGCCGGCCGCCCACCCCAACGCCCGCTTCACGGCGCCGGCGGCGCAGGACCCGGCCATCGCCCACGAGTGGGAGGACCCGGCCGGCGTGCCCGTCTCCGCCATCCTGGTCGGCGGCCGGCGCTCCTCGGTGATCCCGCTGGTCACCGAGGCGTTCGACTGGGAGCACGGGGTGTTCCTCGGCTCGGTCATGGCGTCGGAGACCACCGCCGCCCAGGCCGGCGCCGTCGGCAAGCTGCGCCGCGACCCGTTCGCCATGCTGCCGTTCTGCGGGTACAACATGGCCGACTACCTCGGGCACTGGCTCAAGGTGGGCGAGGGCCTCGAGCCCGACAAGCGGCCCAAGGTCTTCTACGTCAACTGGTTCCGCAAGGACGCCAACGGCCGCTGGCTGTGGCCCGGCTTCGGCGAGAACAGCCGGGTCCTGGAGTGGGTGTTCGAGCGCACCGCCGGCCGGGGTGACGCGGTGAAGACGCCGATCGGGTACCTGCCCGCCCCCGGCTCCATCGACGTGAGCGGCCTCGGCCTGTCCGAGGACGACATGGCCGAGCTGCTGCGGGTGGACCCCGGCGAGTGGGAGGACGAGGTGCCGTCCATCGCCGAGCACTTCTCCGCCCTGGGCGACCGCCTCCCCGCCGCCCTGTGGCAGCAGCTCCACGCCCTCGCCGACCGGGCCGCGGGCGCCTGACCCACGCGTCCCGAGTACATAGGGTGCGGTTTCCGCACCCTATGTACTCGAAACGGTGGGGTCAGTCCTGGGAGCGGCCGCCCAGGTGCTTGGCGAGGAAGCGCTCGGCGGCGGCGTAGAAGCGCAGGCGGTTCTCGGGCTTGGCGAAGCCGTGGCCCTCGTCCTCGAACAGCATGTACTCGTGGTCGATGCCCTTCTCCCGGAGGGCGGCCACGAACTGCTCGGACTCGGCCTGCTTCACCCGGGGGTCGTTGGCGCCCTGGGCGATGAGCAGCGGGATGCGGACGGCGTCCACACGGGAGAGCGGCGACCGGGACCACAGGAAGTCGGCCTCGGTGTCGGGATTGCCGACCCGGGTGTGGAACTGGGCGACCAGCGGGGCCCAGTACGGCGGGATGCTCTCGATCAGGGTCTTCAGGCTGGACGGGCCCACGATGTCGACGGCGCAGCGGAACAGGTCGGGGGTGAACGTGGCCCCCACCAGCGCCGCGTAGCCGCCGTAGGAGCCGCCGAAGATGGCCACCCGCTCGGGGTCGGTGTAGCCCTGACCGACCGCCCAGGCGACGGCGTCGACCAGGTCCTGGTGCATGGCGCCGGCCCACTCGCGGTCGCCGGCACAGGTGAAGTCCTTGCCGTAGCCGATCGAGCCCCGGTAGTTGACCTGGATGCAGAGGTAGCCGCGGTTGGCGAACCACTGGGCCTCGGGGTGGAAGCCCCACATGTCGCGCGCCCACGGCCCGCCGTGGACGTCGAGGACGGTGGGCAGCGAGCGGCGGTCGGCGCCCGGCGGGAACGACAGGTAGCCGGACACCTGGAGGCCGTCGGTGGCGGTGTAGGTGAACGGCTCCATGGCGGCCAGCTGGAAGCGGGCCAGCTCGGGCTGGTGGTGGAACAGGAAGGTGCCCTCGCCGGTGCGGCGGTCGAACGAGAAGTAGGAGACCGGGCCGTCGTCGGCGGTGAACCCGAGCAGCCACACCTGGTCGGCGTCGTCGCGGTTGGCGACCCGCATGTCGCCGGGGTGGAGGGCCCGCATGGCGGCCAGGTCGCCGGCCAGCGACTGGTCGACGGCCTCCCACTCCAGCCGCTCGCGCTGGAACCCCACGAGCTGCACCTGGTGGGTGTCGGGGTGGATGAGCACCTCCGACACGTCGAAGCGGGGGTCGCCGGCCACGACCTCGGGCTCGCCGGCGGGGTCGAGCGGCATGACGACCAGGCGGCCGGCGTTGGCCTCCTTGGACGAGACGCACAGCAGCGAGCGGCCGTCACGGCTGAACGCCACCGGCGAGGTGCTGAGGGCGTCCTCCTGGCCGACGACCAGCAGCGGCCGCCATTCCCCCTCGGGGGTGTCCCGCACCATGACCGCCATACCGCCGTCGGGGGTGGGGGCGATGCCGGCGCGCACGGCCAGGTCGTGGTCGGCCACCCACCCGATGAAGCCGGGGTTGTCGGCCACCTTCTCGAGCGAGCCGGAGGCCAGGTCGACGCGGTACACGTCGTGGAGCTGGGGGTTGTCCTTGTTGAGGCCGACCAGCACGACGTCGGGGTGGTGCTGGGACACCTCCACCACCTGGGCCTGCACGCCCTCGAAGGGCGTGAGGTCCCGGATGGACCCGGAGAGCAGGTCGACGGCGTGGAGGCGCCAGTTCTCGTCGCCTCCCTCGTCCTTGAGGTAGAGCAGGTGGCGCCCGTCGTGGGCCCAGAAGTACTGGCGGATCCCCCGGTCGCGGTCGTCGGTGACCGGCTTGGCGTCCTCCGAGCCCACGTCGCCGACCCACACGTTGAGCACGCCGTCGACCGGCGCCACCCACGCCAGCTTGCGTCCGTCGGGCGAGATGCGCGGCAGGATCCGCTCGGGGTTTCCGAACAGGACGTCGCGCGGGATCAGCTCGGGGGTCGTCGGCATGCCTCCACGGTAGAGTGCGGGCGCCCGCCAGGTTGATCGAGGAGGCAAGCCAGTGGCCGTCACCGCGTACGTGCTCATTCAGACCGAGGTCGGCAAGGCGGCGCAGGTCGCCGAGCAGGTCGCCCGCATCGAGGGCGTCGTGTCGGCCGACGACGTCACCGGGCCCTACGACGTGATCGTGCAGGCGGAAGCAGCCTCGGTCGACGAGCTGGGGCGCATGGTGGTGAGCAAGGTCCAGCTGATCGACGGCATCACCCGCACCCTCACCTGCCCCGTGGTGCACCTGTAGGGCTCCCGCCGCTGGCCGGTGGTCAGCGCGCGCCCACGATCATGGCCCGGATCCCGAGGCCCATCACGAACAGGCCGCCGAACCCGTAGAGCAGGTACAGGCGGTGGCGCAGCTGCTGGCGGTAGGAGTACAGGATGCCCACCGAGATGACGGCCACGAAGCCGTAGAACATGTGGAACTGGGCGGCGTGGAGCTTCTGGCCGGCGACCATGGCCACGCCCAGGCCGACCTGCACGAACACCGCCACCTCGACGAACACGGTGAACCACCAGAGGGCACGGGTGCGCAGGGCCTCCACCTTGTGGGCGCCGAGGGCCCAGGCCCCGGCCAGGCCGTTGCCGATGATGACCACCCACGCCCACCCTTCGTGGACGTCGCGCAGCGACCCGAGCAGAAGGGTGGGCGGCAGTTGGGTGGAGGGGTTAGGAGGGGTCGACGATCTCGTCGCCGGTGAGCTCGGTGGTGGGCATCCAGGCGAGGCGGCCGCTGTCGGCCAACTCGGTGACGGCCGGCACCGGGTCGGGGTCGGAGAAGATCTGCTTGTCGGCGTAGTCGGCCGGGCGGCCGGTGACGTCGAGCGCCCACCACGAGGCCTCGAGGGCGATGCCGTTGGGGTCGGTGAAGTACACCGAGTGCATGATCCCGTGGTCGATGACCTCGGTGATCCCGCAGTGGGCGGCCGTGAGCCGGTCGCGCAGGGCCAGCAGCGCCTCCTCGTCGGGCAGGTTGAACGAGAGGTGGTCGAGCTGCACGGTCCTCGGGGTGGGGACGCCGGCCTGCTTGGCGAAGATCTCGGCGCCCTGCCATTCGAAGAAGGCGACGGTGTTCTGCGGACCGATCTCGAAGAAGTAGTGGCGCATGGGGCCGGCCATGAGCGTGGCGACCAGCCGCATGCCCAGGACCCCGTGGTAGAAGCGGACGGTGGCGTCCATGTCGGGCGTCACCAGGGCCAGATGATTGATGCCCCGCCAGCGGGGCGGCTCCTCGGTGGACATGGACTAAGGCTACGCCCGCGTGGCGTGTTGCTCGACGTCGAAGGCCCACAGCTCCGAGCCGGTGGCCACCGGCGCCTGGGCGCCCTCAGGCCGGGCGTGCCCCTGCCCAAACGCCTGCGACGACACCCAGGCGTCGAACGACTCCTGGTCGGCCCACCTGGTGTAGACGAGCCACGTCTCGCGGCCGTCGCTCGGCCGCAGCAGCTGGAACTCCTCGAACCCCGGCGTCTTCTCCACCTGCCCGGCGCGGGCGGCGAAGCGCGCCGCCATGGCGTCGGCCATGTCGGCGGGCACGGTGATGGCGTTGATGCGGACGACGGACATGCGGCGATCTTGGCACGGCCTAGGCCGGGGGGCGCCAGTCCGGGTCCCGGCCGGTGAGCCCGAGGATCCGCTCCAGGAGGGGCCGCTCGCCGGCGACCTCGACCGGAGGCCCGAAGATGCCCTCCACGCCGGCGGCCCGGAGCTGGCTGACCATGCCGTGCACCGCCTCGAGGCCGGGGCCGTCGTAGCCGTCGGGCTGGCCGGTGGCCCGGGCCAGGTCCCAGCCGTGGATCACCAGCTCGTCCAGGCCCACGACGCCCGCCACCTCGCCGGGCAGGTCGATGCCGCCGGCGCCCGTCATCCCGGCCCACGCCTCGGGGTCCTTCCACGCCTCGGCCATGGCGAGGAGGTCCCGGGGGATGGCGGTGCGCCAGTCGGGGCCCAGCCGCGAGGCGTCGCCGGGCCTGGCGGCGCCCAGCGGCTGCTTCACGGCGGAGGCCCGGAAGGAGCGGGCGGCGCCGCCGATGTGCTCGACGAGGTCACCCACGGTGTAGTCCCGGCACGGTGTGGGCCCGCCCAGGGCGCGGTCGGGCACCCCCTCGACGAGGCGGGCCAGGCGGCGGGCGGCGGGTTCGAGGTCGACGATCGCTGTCATGTCAGGTTGGACGACGCCGGCCGGCGTGACTCATCGCCCGAAGGCGGCGGCGAGGATCGCCCGGGCGTCGTCCACGGTGACGGGCCGGAGGTTCCGGGCCACGTTGGCGTTCGACGGGGCCGCCGCCGCCACCGCGTCGAGGTCCTCCTCGGTGACGCCGCACTCGGCGAGGGTGGCCGGCAGGCCGAGACGGTCGCGGAGGCGGGCGAGGGCGCCGGCCGGGTCGGCCGGGTCGCCGAGGGCGGCGCCGATGCGGGCCGCCGCCGGGCCCGCCGCCCCGGCGTTGAAGGCCATGGCGTGCGGGAGGACGACGGCGTTCATGAGGCCGTGGGGCAGCCCGGTGCGGCCGCCCAGCAGCTGCGAGAGGCCGTGGTGCACGCCCATCCCGGCGTTCTGGAGGCAGCGGCCGCCGAGCACCGCCCCGGCCAGCATGGCGGTCCGGGCCTCGAGGTCGCCGGGCCGGTCGACCACGAGGGGAAGGGCGGCGGCGACCCGCTCCACGCAGGCCAGCGCCACCGCCTCCGCCTCGGGCGAGCGGGTGGGCGAGTAGGCGCACTCCACGCCGTGGGCCAGGGCGTTCATCCCCGTCTCGGCGCTCACCCGTGCCGGCGTGCCCAGGGTGACGACTGGGTCGTACACGGCCGCCAGCGGCGCCAGCGTGGGCCCACCCGCGCCCCGCTTGCGGCCGTCGGGGCCCGTCGTGCCGTAGAAGGGGGTCAGCTCGGCCCCCGAGTAGGTGGTGGGCACCGACACGTGCGGCAGCGCCGGCCGGTCGGCGTAGGTGGCGGGCTCCTCCCGCACGTCGCCGGGGCCTTCGGCGGCGTGGCAGACGGCCTTGGCCAGGTCGGCGCACGAGCCGCCCCCGAAGGACACGACGCCGTCGACGCCGGCGGCCTGATCCACCGCCGCGTCGACCGCCGCCGCCGGCACGTGGGACCGGACGCCGGCGAACACCGCCACTGCGTCGATCGACGAGCCGAGGGCGTCGAGCAGGCGGGCGCCGTCGGGCGACGAGCGCCGGCCGTCGGTGGTGACCACCAGGACGCGGTGCATCCCGAGCGCCCGGCACACGTCGCCGACCCGCTCCACCATCCCGGGGCCGAAGTGGATGCGCTGGGCGTAGCCCGTGTGGGTCCAGGTCAACGCGGAAAGAGCCAGTCCTCGGCGGTGCCGGCTGGGGCGCCGCGACGGATGTACCACTCGGTGCCCCAGGAGGCGGCGAAGACCTCGGGCGTCATGCTGAGGAAGAACGAACCCTCGCCGATCTGGCTGGCGTGGGCGGCCATGGCGCTCCGCTTCTGCTCGAGGTAGGGGCTGACGTCGACGCTCGTGGTGATGACCGCGGCCGGCGACCCGAACTGGGTGAAGTCGAAGTCGGGGTCGAAGTCCTCGGGGAGCTCGCCGCCCTCCTCGACGACCTGGGCCATCATCGCCATCACCGCATCGCGGTTGATGGTGGACTCGTAGACGCGCGCCGTGCCGGCCAGCTCGGCCGCCCGGAGGCCGACCCGGTGGACCTGGATGTGGTCGGGATGCCCGTAGTTGCCGTGGTCGTCGTAGATCGTGAGGACCTCGGCACCCTCCTCGCCGAGGATGGCGGCCAGGCGGCCGGCGGCCTCGTCGAGGTCGGCCTGCCAGAAGCAGCCGGGCGCCTCGTTCTCGGTCGTGCCGATCATGCCGGAGTCCCGGTAGCCGAGGAACTCGACGCGGTGCACACCGAGGATGCGGGCCGCCTCGAGGGTCTCCTTGGTCCGACGGTCGCCCAGCGTCTCGCCCGGGTCGAGGAACCCGTCCTCCACCTCGCCGTGCTCGCCCCTGGTCGCCACCACGAGCACCACCCGGTGGCCCTCGGCGGCCGCCCGGGCCATGGTGCCGGCGCAGGCGATGGCCTCGTCGTCGGGGTGGGCGTGGAACGAGACGAGGGTCGCCATGCCCGCGATGCTCGCGCAGGTGCGGGGGACATACGGTTGCCGGCGTGCGCGTGACCGTCGGCAGCGTCGAGGACCTGAGGGCCAGGGGCTGCCTCACCGGCAAGGCCGGCACCCAGCCGGTGTGCGTGTTCTGGCACGAGGACCGGGCGTGGGCGCTCGACGACCGCTGCCCCCACATGGGCTTCCCGCTGCACCGCGGGACTGTCGAGAACGGCCTGGTCACCTGCCACTGGCACCACGCCCGGTTCGACCTGTCCTCGGGCGGCACCATGAACCTGTTCGCCGACGACGTGCGCGCCTACCCGGTCGAGGTCGAGGACGGCCAGGTGGTCGTGGTGGTCGAGGAGCCGGGCCGTCCCGACGTCGAGTACCACCGCCGGCGCCTCCTCGAGGGACTGGAGCAGGGCCTCACGCTCGTCACCGCCAAGGCCACGCTCGCCCTCCTCGAGGCCGGCGTGCCGGTGGCCGACATCGTGCGGACCGGCGTCGAATTCGGCACCACCTACCGGGACGCCGGGTGGGGTGCCGGCCTCACCGTGCTCGTCGCCATGGCCAACGTCGTGCCCCACCTCCACCTCGACGACCGGGCCCTCGCCATGGTGCACGGGCTGGCCTTCGTCTCGCGGGACACGCGGGGCCGGCCGCCGAGCTTCCCCCTGCGTCCGCTCGGCTCGGCCGGCGTCACGCCCGGGCGGTTGGAGGCGTGGTACCGGCGCAGCATCGAGACCCGCAGCGCCGGGGCGGCCGAGCGCACCCTTCTCACCGCCCTCGACGCCGGGGTGCCCCTGGCCGAGGTCGAGGAGCTGATGACGGCGGCCGCCACCGACCACGTGTTCCTCGACGGCGGCCACACCCTGGACTTCACCAACAAGGCGTTCGAGGCGGTGGCCCTGCTGGGGCCGGCGTCGGCGCCGGCGGTGCTGTCGTCGCTGGTGCCGGGCACGGCCCGCGCCGGCCGCTCGGAGGAGCAGGGCGAGTGGCGGCACCCGCACGACCTGGCCGCCCTGGTGGCCGGTGCCTCCGCCCGCCTCCCCGACCTGGTGGCCGCCGGCGAGGGCCGGCGGGGCACCTGGGACGACGTCACGGGACTGGCGTGGGCCCTCCTGGGCGACGACCCCGTGGAGGTCGTCGAGGCGCTGTGCGCCGCCGTCGCCGCCGGCGCCCGGCCCGAGCAGGTCGGCCGGGCCGTGGCCTACGCCGCCGCTCTGCGCATCACCCGCTTCCACACGCAGAACGATTTCAGCGACTGGGATTCCGTGCACCACGGCTTCACCGCCGGCAACGCCCTGCACCAGGCGCTGGTGCGGGCGCCGTCGGTCGACCTGCTGCGGGGGGCGCTGCACGGCGCCCTGCGGGTGTACCTGGACCGCTTCCTCAACGTGCCCGCCGCCCGCCCTCCGAAGCCGGCCGGCGACGTCGACCTGGCGGCGCTCGACGGGTGCTGGGACCACCAGGGCGGCGTCGACGAGGCCGGCGCCATCGCCTACGGGTGGGTGCGCTCGGGGCGCGACCAGGCGGCGCTGGTGGCCGCCCTCGGCCGGGCCCTGCTGGCCGAGGACGCCGGATTTCACTGGTACCAGACCTACGAGGCCGCCGTCCGCCAGGCGGCCGCCTGGCCGGCCGGCTCCGAGGAGGCGGCGCTCATCCTGGCCGGGTGCGCCCGGTTCCTGGCCGCCCACACCCCCACCCGCCGGGAACTGGCCCAGGTGGTGCGCATCGCCGCCCGCCTCCGGCGCGGCGAGACCCTCTTCGAGGACGCATGATCCCCCGGCTCGGCGCCGTTGTCGGCGGCTTCGAGGAGGAGGGCGGCTTCAACGGCCCGGGCCAGCCGGCCCACAGCTGGTCGTGGTGGGAGGCCGAGGGCAGGGTGGCCCGCCGGCCGGCCGGCGTCTGGGACCGGTGGGACGCCGTGGTGGCCGGGCTGGCGGCGGCCGGCGTGACGTCCGTGCGGATCCCGGTCGAGTGGGCCCGCTGCGAACCCCTGGACGGGCGACTCGACGCCCGGGCGGTGGCCGGCTACGCCCGGCTCCTCGACAGCTGCCACGAGCACGGCGTGGCCCCGGTGGTGGTCCTCCACCGCTTCGCCCACCCGGCGTGGATGGGCGTGAACTTCTGGCTGCGGCCCGACGCCCCGGAGCGGTTCTGCCTGTGGGCCCAGACGGCGGTGGAGCACTTCGCCGGCCGCACCCGCCGCTGGGTCACCATCGACCAGCTGAACGCCACCGCCCTGCTCTCCTACCTCTCGGGCCACCACCCCCCCGGCCGGCGGGCCGCCGTCGCCGCCACGGTGCGCGCCCTCGACCACCTGCTGGCCGCCCACGTCCTCGCCTACGAGGCGGTGAAGGACCGCCAGCCCCACGGCGAGGTGGCCATGGGAACCCGCCACCTGCCCGTGTACGAGCTGGACCGCCTCCTCGTCGACGTGCTCGTCGGCCGGCGGGAGGCGGGCGACCGCCACGACCTCCACGCCTGGCTGGCCGGGCGGCGGGCCGACTTCGACGCCTCGCCGTGGGCGGCCGGCGGGGTGGCCGGGCGGGCGGTGCGGCGGTGGGCGGCCGGCGCCCTGCCCCTCGAGCAGGCGCTGGCCCGCACGGTCACCGCCGTGTACGACGGGGCCGGCGACGCCTACCTCGACGTCCTCGAGGTCTCCGCCACGCCGGGCGACGTCCACCGCCTGCTCCCCCTCCCGCCGGCCGTCGCCCGGCTCTGGAGGAGCGGGGCCGGCACCTCGCTCGGCGCCGCCTGCCGGGCCGCCTCGTCCACCGGCCTGCCGCTGGCGGCGGTGGGCGACACGCCCGCCGGCGGCCCGCTCCTGCGGCGGCGGCGCGCCGAGGTCGGCGAGGCCGTCGCCGCCGGCGCCCCCGTCGGCGCCTACCACCAGCGGCTCACCGGCGCCGCTCTGGCCGAGCTGGCGGCCGGCCGGCGGGCCGCGGCCTTCGGCTGAATTCCGTTTGGTTCGCTCGCACCGGACCGCAGCCCGGCCGGGAGCCGCCGTCCGTGCCGGCTCGGCTTGGCGCTAGTCGAGGGCCAGGCCCCGGGCGGCCGCCAGCCGGGCGGCGAACGCCGCAACCGGCTGGCCGACGGCCTCGGCCACGCTGCGGACGAGCGCCACGGCGGCGGCCATGGCGTACCACCAGAAGTCGTCGGTGCCCCACCACCGGACCTCGTCCAGGAGGTCGGGGGCGATGCCGCCCCGAAGGGCGCCGGTGGCGAGGATGGCGAACTGGATCTTGCGGTTCTCCCGGCCCCGGAACTGGCACTCGGGCAGGTGGCGCTCCCGCAGCCCCTCGTAGGTGAGGAGGTGGGCGGCGTCGATGCCGGCGGTGTCGAGGGCCTCGACGGCCAGCCCCATCAACGCCTCCCCGGGGAACGTGTCGTGCCTGGGGTGGAGGCCGGCGAGCGCCGTCCCGAGCTCGTACACGTCGTCGCCCCGCACCAGGCCGGCGAGCAGCAGGCGTACGGGCTCGGTGGCGCGGTCGCCCCCGTCCGTCATGCCGGCACGCCTTCGGCCACGGGGGCCGGGGAGACGGCGGAGCAGGCCAGCCACACGCCGGCGGCGACCGCCCCGAAGCCGTTGAAGACGAGGTCCCAGCCGGTGTTGTCGGCGCCGCCCACGAAGGTGGGGATCCGCAGGGCGGAGAGGAACTCGAACGCCTCGTTGAGGGCCCCGAAGCCCAGGGCCACCAGGACGGCCAGCATGGCCTGGGCCCACGGGCCGCACCGCCGGCGGTCGACCCATGCACCGGCCAGGTGCCACACCGCCACCGTGAGGACGGCCGAGATCGAGAAGTGCACCAGCTGGTCGTACTTGACCAGGCCCGGCACGAGCCACGTCTCGTACAGGACGGGGGCGCCCGACGGCGACGGGAGCAGGCCCCCGCTCATGTGCAGCAGCCCACAGACGGCGAGGGCGCCGCACAACGGGGTGGGGAACCGGGCGGTGCGGTGGGCCCGCCGCAGGGCCAGCCCGAGGGCGGCCACGACCAGCAGGTAGGCGACGTACCGGCGGTCGCCCCGCCCGGCGGCCACCGCCCCGAACAGCACCAGGTAGCCGGCGGTGAAGCGGCCGCAGCGGCTCCCGAGGACGCTGTTCACCTGCCCTCCAGCCGGCGCACACGGATCCAGGTGGAGACGGAGGCGGCGGCGATGACGGCCAGCAGCAGGATGCCGATGGTGGCCAGGGCCAGCTGGCGCCGGGAGTCCGTGCGGCGCTCGACCCGCACCACGTCGCCCGTGCGCACGTCGACCCCGACCCGCAGGTCGACGTTGCTCGCCGCGCTGGTGGACGTGCCGCTGTCCACCGCCACGACCGGCGCCGCCACGATGGGCACGACCACGAAGCCGCCGGCGCCGTTCGGGATGCGGACCGCGTCGACGCCGTCGGCGTTGCCCACGTCGAAGCACAGCACGCCGGCGGCCGTGCCGGCGCCGCAGCTCGTGGGACTGCCCTCCCGCACCCGCGACGGGGGCACCGACGTGGTCGTGACCGGCTGGGGAATGGCCGGGCCGGTGGTGGACGGCGTCGTGCCGCCGGTGGGGGGGGCGGTGGTCGCCGTCGTCCCCCCCGGACCGCCGGCTCCCGAGCTCGACGTGCCCCCGTTGGAGGTGGCGTTCGACGTGCCCCGGTTCGAGGAGGACCCGTTCGACGTGGCGTTGGAGGAGCCGTTCGACGACGTCCCCGACGAGGAGCCGTTCCCGGACGACGACGACGTCCCTGCCGCCTGGGCGTACTGGCCGGCCACGTGCCCCAGCCGCTGACCGGCTCCCAGGCCGGCCATGGCCAGAGCGAGGAACAGGGCAGCCAGGCGGGTCACAGGGCCGACGCCAAGCCGCCATGGATGGCGGCTCCCTCACCGTGACGACCCGCATGGCCGTCGCCGTCGCGCCGGCCAGGGCGCCGGCGACAGTGAGCGCAGCGCCAGGAGGGCGCCAAGCGAACCATCAGAAGAGGTCGAGCTGTTCGGTGCGGGCGGCGACGTCGGCGAGCGGTTCCCACCGGGCGGCGCCGGCCCGGCCGGCGGTGCGCACCTCCAGGCGGTCGACGGGAAGGGCCCGGGCCAGGCCGCGGGCGTCGACCACCCCCACGCTGCCGTCGCGCTCCAGCCCGGTGGCCCGGCCCTCCCGCCACCGCGCCCCGGGATGGGGGCGGAAGCGGACGCGCTGCCCGGGTCGGACACCGAGTCCCCGCAGATCGCCGCCGTCCATCTACATCCGGTCCAGCAGCTGGGCCTTCTTGGCGTCGAACTCGGCCTGGGAGATGACCCCCCGCTGCCGCAGGTCGTCGAGCTGGTCGATCTGCTCGGGGATGGACAGCTCGCGGTTGCGGCCACCGGAGACCCGGTCGGCGTCGCGCCCCTTGGCCCGCTCCATCTCCGTGTAGATGACGTTCTGCACGACGAACGGCTTGGGGATGTCGGTGAAGTGCTGCTGGCCCCGCTCGCCACCCGACTCGATGGTGACGTTGCCGGCGCCGATCATGCGCTCGAAGAAGCTCTGGCGCACGGAGATGTCGTTCACCCGTTCCAGCGGGATCTCCTTGCCGTGCTTGCCGAGGACGCCCGTCCGGTGGATGAGGCGGTCGGTGGTGACCACCACGTTGGTGGTGCGCCACTTGGAGTACACGACGGCCACCCAGGCGGCGGTGACCAGCAGCAGGCCGGCCAGCCCCAGGCGGAGCCAGTCCACGCTCCAGACCACGACGAGGAGCACGAGGGCGATCACGAAGGCGCCGACCGACTTGGCGAAGAACCACCAGTGCGGGTGCAGGTCGAGGACGATGTCCTCGCCCTCGTTCAGCAGCTTGCGGGGGAACGGCACGGGCCAAGCGTAGAAGTCAGCGGTACACCTTGCGGTGGAACACCGCGTCGGGGGAGCTGACCCGGTCGAGGAACAGGATGCCGTCCAGGTGGTCGACCTCGTGCTGCACGGCCCGGGCCTCGAAGGCGTCGGTGCGCAGGACCCGCTCCTCGCCGTCGACGGTGGTGCCCCGGACGACCACCAGCGACGACCGGGCCACGTCGCCGGTGAGGTCGGGCACGCTCATGCACCCCTCCCGGCCGTGGACGGGGTCGGAGGCGACGACGATCTCCGGGTCGAACAGCACCACCTCGCCGTGGCACGACCGGGCCTTGCGGTGGCCGGAGACGTCGATGGCGAACGCCCGCAGCGACACGCCGATCTGGGGTGCCGCCAGCCCCACGCAGTGGGGTGACGCCCGCATGGTGTCGAGGAGGTCCCGGGCCAGCGCCCGGGCGGCGTCGTCGATCCTGCCCACGGGCGCGGCCGGCGTCTTGAGGACGTGGTCCGGGAGCCGGAGGACCGGCCGGATCAAAGGATGTCGGCCTCCGACGGGTGGGCCGAGCACTCGACGCCGAGCTCCCGGGCGAGCGTGCCGAGGTCGGCGGCCAGGGCACCGCCGTCGACCCACTCCGGCAGGGCCACCTCGAGGACCATGGCGTAGACCGGGCGGTCGGCGTCGCCGATCACGCGGGTGGTGAGGTCGACCACGTTCACCGACCGCTCGGCGAGCAGCGACGTGAAGCGGTGGACGATGCCGGGGCGGTCGGCGCCGTAGACCGCCACCGACCACGCGTCGCCCTCGCCGTGGGCCGGCACCTCGTCGCCGACCTCCCGTACCGCCACCACCAGGTCGAGGTCGCGGGCGGGGCCGGCCAGGGCCTCCTCCAGGGTGGCGGCGTCGAGGCCGTCGGGGCCGGCCACGATCAGCATCATGGCGAACTGGCCGCGCAGGATGGACATGGAGGTGTCCTCCAGGTTGCAGCCGTGCTCGACCAGGGCGCCGGTGACGGCGGCCACGATGCCCGGCCGGTCGGCGCCGACCGCCCCCAGTGCGAAATGCGCCATCCTCGTCAGATCTCCAGGCGGTCGTGGAGGTAGTCGTCGTAGGCCGAGAGGTCGAGCAGGCCGTGGCCCGAGTACCCGAAGAGGATCACCCGTGCCCTGCCCTCCTCCTTGGCGGCCAGCGCCTCGTCGACCACCGCCCGGATGGCGTGCGCCGTCTCGGGCGCAGGGATGGTTCCCTGGGTGCGGGCGAAGTGCACGGCCGCCTCGAAGACCTTCGACTGCGGGTAGGCCATGGCCTCCATCCGCCCCGACTGCACGAGGGCGGAGATGATCGGCGAGTCGCCGTGGTAGCGCAGGCCGCCGGCGTGGATGGACGGGGGCACGAACTCGTGGCCCAGCGTGTACATGCGGAGCAGGGGCGTCATCCCGGCGGTGTCGCCGAAGTCGTAGTCGAAGCGGCCGGCGGTGAGGGTGGGGCACGACGACGGCTCCACCGCCACCAGCCGGACGCCCTCGTCGCCGACGAAGGGCAGGGTGAGCCCGCCCAGGTTGGAGCCGCCGCCGCAGCAGCCGATCACCACGTCGGGCCGTTCCTCGCCGGCCAGGGCCAGCTGCTCCTTGGCCTCCTGGCCGATGACCGTCTGGTGCAGCAGGACGTGGTTCAGCACCGAGCCGAGGGAGTAATGGGTGTCCTCCCGCTGGGCGGCGTCGGCGACCGCGTCGCTGATGGCGGTGCCGAGCGAGCCGGGGTGGTCGGGGTCGGCCACGGGCGAGGGCACGACCTCGCCTCCCCACGTCTCGATCATCATGCGGCGGTACGGCTTCTGGTTGTAGGAGGCCCGCACCATGTAGACCTTGCACTCGAGGTCGAAGAGGGCGCTGGCGAAGGCGAGGGCGCTCCCCCACTGGCCGGCGCCGGTCTCGGTGGCCAGCCGCTTCACACCCTCGGCCTTGTTGTAGAAGGCCTGGGCCACCGCCGTGTTGGGCTTGTGGGACCCGGCCGGCGACACCGACTCGTCCTTGTAGTAGATGCGGGCCGGCGTGCCCAGGGCCCGCTCCAGGCGCTCGGCCCGCACCAGCGGCGTGGGCCGCCAGAGGCGCAGCACGTCGATGACCTCGCCGGGGACGTCGATCCACGGCTCGGCGCTCATCTCCTGGGCGATGAGGGCCATCGGGAACAACGGGGCCAGGTCGCCGGGCCCCACGGGCTCGCGGGTGGCGGGGTGGAGGGGCGGGTCGAGCGGCGCCGGCAGGGTCGGCAGCACGTTGAACCAGGCGGCGGGCACCTTGTCGGGAGGCAGCGTCCAGCGCATCCTCGGTCTCCTTCCGGGCGGTGACGCCCGGAACCCTACGCCCAGCCCAGCTCGTCGAGCCGCTCGTCGGAGATGCCGAAGTGGTGGGCGACCTCGTGGACGACGGTGACCCGGACCTGGTCGACGACCTCGTCCTCGTCGTCGCACACCGAGCAGATCGCCCGCCGGTAGATGGTGATGCGGTCGGGCAGGACGCCGGCGTAGTCCCAGCGGTCGGTGAGCGGGATGCCCTGGTAGAGGCCGAGGAGGCCCTTCGGCGGCGACACGTCGTCCACCACCACGGCCACGTTCTCCATGAGCCGGCCCAGCTCCTCGGGGAGGCCGTCGAGGGCGCCGCCCACGAGGTCGGCGAAACGCTCCGGGGGGACGTCGATCACGCCCGGCGGGCGCCCCCGCCGCCGGAGGCGGCCCCCTCGAATGCCGGCCGCAAGGAACGGGCGGAGGACGGCCGGCTTGGCCGGACGGCCGCAGCGCTTCCAGCTCGCCGAGCAAGCTCTGCTGGCGAGGCGAAACTCATGCCAGCTTGGTGGCGATGGAGCCGGCGGCCCGGAGGGCGGTGCCGTCGGCGCCGTGGGTGGTCCAGTGGAACGACGGCCGGCGGACCGCCTCCTCCAGCAGGTCGTCGAGCAGGCGCCGGAACGGGACCACCGGCTCGACCCACAGGTAGCGGGCGAGGGAGCCCGGGATGGTGTTGATCTCGTTGACGTACAGCTCGTCGCCGGCGGTGAGGAAGTCGATGCGGGCGACGCCCCGCACGCCGGCCAGGCCGGCGACGGTGGTGGCGATCTCCCGCACCCGCCCGGCCATGGCGTCGGGGATCTGGGCCGGCAGCTCGCGGGGCGCGCTGGCCATGCCCTCGCCCCCCAGGTACTTGTCCTGGTAGCCGAGGATGTCGCCGCCGGCCTTGCGCACCGGCCGCTCGATGGCCGACAGCTCGAGCGAGGGCCAGGTCCGCACGGCCACGTTGAGGTCGGCGCAGTCCTCCCGGTAGGGCTCGGCGACCGCTCCGGCCCGCAGGTGGGGGCTGCGCTGGAGCAGGGCGAGGGCGGTGGCGGCGTCGGCCACCACCTCGATGCCGATGGACGAACCGCCGAAGCGGGGCTTGACGATCGAGGGGCCGTCCCAGGGAAGCGCCGCACCGGGCGCCAGGGCGACGCGGGGCAGCGAGGGCAGGCCGGCGGAGGTGACCACCGCGCCGAAGGCCAGCTTGTCCATCCCGAGGGCGGCGCCGGCGGCGTGGGGGCCGCTGTAGGCGATGCCGGCCAGGTCGAGGGCGCCCTGCACGGTGCCGTCCTCGCCGGGCCCGCCGTGGCAGCAGTTCACCACCGCCGACAGGTCGAGGGGCCGGCGCTTGCCGACCAGGCCCTCGCCGGCCACCAGCCGCAGGGCGCCGGCCTTGCGGGGCACGCCGTCGACGAAGGCGCTCGCCTCCAGGCCGGCGTCGACCTCCCAGAAGCGCCCGTCCTTGGACCAGTAGACGCCGATCGTGTCGTCGAGGGCGCGCGCCGCCTGGAGCCCGGTGAGGACGCTCACGTCGTGCTCTGGGGACGGGCCTCCGAAGAGGACGGCGGGCTTGGCCAAGGGGACTCCTTACGGGAAGTGGTCGGGCAGGTCGTTCTCGTAGAGGACGGCGTCGCCCTCCGACAGGTGCTCGCGTACCCAGGCCACAGCCTGCTCTCTCGTCTCCACGGCGACCACCTCGGCCCCTCCGGACCCCGCCCCCTCGAGCAGCGCCGGCCGGTTGGTGTGGCCCACCACGACCAGATGGGTGGCGACACCGGCCGCCGCCCTGGCGAAGCGGGCGTTCTCCTCGTGCTGGCGCGACCCCAGCTCCACCATGCCGGGCGTCACGACGACCCGCCGGTGGTCGGGCTCCCCGTGACGGGCCAGGGCGGCCAGGGCGCTGGCGGCGCCGGCCGGGTTGGCGTTGTAGGTGTCGTCGAGCACCTGGGCGCCCTTGGCGCTGGTGGCCACGCTGAGGCGGTGCTCGGCGGTGGGAAGCGTGGCCAGGCGGCCGGCGAGCAGCTCGTCGGGAACGCCCAGTTCGAGGGCCACCGCCACCGCGCAGGCGGCGTTGCCGGCGTGGACGGCGGGACCGGGGAGGCGACCGAGAGCCCGGCCGCCGGCCCGGACCTCACCGTCCACGACGCGCACGTCGGCCCCATGCTCCCCGCTGCCCGAGCACCGCAGCACCCGCTGGCCGGCGGCCGCCCGCTTGTCGGCCAGCGCCGCCAGCAGCGGGTAGTCGACGTTCAGCACGGCCAGCCACGCCTTCTCCAGGATCTCGGCCTTGGCGGCGGCGATGTTCTCCTCGCTCCCCATGCGCTCGAGGTGGACCGGACCGATGGCGGTGATCACCGACACGTCGGGCGGGCACCACGAGCACAGCTCGGCGATCTCGCCCGGGCCGTAGGTGCCCATCTCGGCCACGAAGACCTCGGTGCCCGGCGTGAGGTGCTCGTTCACCGCCCGGGCCAGGCCGGCCCGGTTGTTGAAGCTGGCAGGGGTGGCCACCACCGACTTCGTGGCCGACAGCAGGTGGGCGACGTAGCCCTTGGTGGTGGTCTTGCCGTACGAGCCGGTGATGGCGACGACGGTGGGGTGGATCTCCTCCAGCCGCCTCGTGGCCCGTTCGACGAAGGGCTGCACCAGGCGGCGCTCCACCGGCGCGGTGAGGGCGAGGGCGGCGTCGACGAGCACGGGGGTGAGGGCGGCGCTCAGCACGGCGACGGTCGGTCCGGCGCCGGCGGCCAGGCCGACGCCGACGATCACCAGCTCGAGCACGGCCCACACGGCGGCGAGGGTGCGCAGCCGGCGGGTCCACGCCAGCTTCGACGTGCGCCCCCGCAGCGACAGGCCGAACGGGCCGGCGGCCACGGCGCCGCACGCCACCACCGCGCTGAGCGGCGACCAGGGCGAGAGGACGATGCCGAGGACGACGGCCACCGCCAGCACCCGGTTGGCCCCGAGCCGCCACCACCGCAGGGCGAACCGCGTCGCCGACCCGGGGAGGTAGTGCTCGCGCTGGGCCACCCGCAGCCACCGCACGCCGGCGAGGGCGGCCGCCGCCAGCCCGGCTCCGGTGGCGACCTCGGTCTTCAACGCTGCTTCGGGGCGCCCGCCCTGACGCGCACCACAGCGTCGCGCAGGGCGGCCGGCGCGGTGAGGGGCGTGAGGTGGCCGGCGCCGGGGACGAGGGTCAGGGTGGCATTGGCCAGGTGGCCGGCGGCGGCTTCGGCCACCGCCACCGGGACCTCGGCGTCGTCGTCGCCCCACACCAGCGCCACCGGGCAGGCGACGGCGGCCAGCTGCCCCTCGTAGGTCTCGTTGACGACCTTGACGTGCACGCCCCGCATCACGCCGCTGGCGGCGAGGTAGTCGCGCGACCCGTAGCGCCGGCGCAGGGCCTCCATCCGCGACTCCGGCAACAGGTGGCGGCGGTGGAGCGCCCGGCCGACGCGGTAGGCCAGCGCCGGCTTGCGGGCCGCCGTGCCCGGCCGGCGGACGAGCGGGGCGCCGGTGAGCACCAGGCCGGCCACCGCCTCGGGGTGGGCGGCGGCCAGGTGGACGGCGACGCGGCCGCCGAAGGAGTGCCCCAGCACCACCGCCGGCAGGGCCAGCTCGTCGAGGACGGCGGCCACCGCCTCGGCGTAGCGGGCCGCACCCCACGGCTCGGGTGGGGCCGGCGTGGCGCCGAACCCGGGCAGGTCGAGGGCGATGGCGTCGAGCCCGTCGAGGGTGGCGGCGAAGTCGGCGGAGGTGCGGGCCCACCCGTGGAGGGCGAGCACCGACGGCCGCCCCGCACCCGAGGCGACGCCGAACAATTGACCGTTGGCGAACGCCTTGAGCACGCCGGCAGAACCTACCGGACGCCCCCGTCTGTGGAGGTCATGGTGGATGGTGTGGGGAAATTGCGGAACCTCGGTGGACTTGCTGAGGAAATGCGTTCCACCCCTTGACGCCCGCCCCGCGAGGGTCCACACTGCGATCACTCCAGCACGGCAGAGCGCCGGAGCACCGAGGACCGGAGGGCCCCAGGCCCGCCGCCACGGCGCAAAGGTGCACTGTACGGCCGGAGGGAAGATCGCAGCGGAAGGACGTTCGGAGCGCCGCAAGGTGCACCGGCGAACGGAAGCAGTGATCGGATTGGTCCGGCCCCGAGGAGCAGGGAGGCGCAAGCCAACCGGCTACTCGGGGTCGTTCCGCGTCCGGGCCCGGGGTGCCGGCGACTGCTGGCGGGTTGGAGGCGGATGCCTCCGGTTTCCGGAGGCAGGCGCCTCGGGCGGGCCGGCGCCGGCGGTCGGAGGCGCCGGCGCCCGCGACCATCCACCAGGCTGTCACACCCCCTCTGTAGCTTCGGCGGGGTGGAACCGATCGAACGCCTGCTCGACGGATTGGATCCCGCCCAGCACCGGGCGGTGGTGTCGGAGGCCCAGCCGCTGTGCATCCTGGCGCCGGCCGGGTCGGGCAAGACGCGCGTCCTCACCCGTCGCATCGCCCACCGCGTCGCCACGGGGTCGGCCGACGCCGCCCGGGTGCTGGCCCTCACCTTCACCCGGAAGGCGGCCGGCGAGCTGGGCGGGCGCCTCCGGTCGCTCGGCATCCGCGAGTCCGTGGCGGCCGGCACCTTCCACGCGGTGGCGTACGCCCAGCTGCGCCGGCGGTGGGCCGATCGGGGCGAGCGGGCGCCCGCCCTGCTCGAGCAGAAGGGGCGCCTGCTGGCACCGCTGCTCCCGCGGGCCCGGGCCGGCGCCGGCGCCGCCGCCACCGTCCAGGTCGCCGACCTGGCGGCCGAGATCGAGTGGGCCAAGGCCCGGCTGGTCACGCCCACCAGCTACGAGGCCGAGGTCGAGGCCACCGGGCGGCGGCCGGCGGTGCCGGCGGCCGTCATGGCGCCCATCTACGAGCGGTACGAGAACGACAAGCGCCGAAAGGGCCTCGTCGACTTCGACGACCTCCTGCACCTGTGCGCCCTCGCCCTCCACTCCGACACCGAGTTCGCCGCCGCCCAGCGGTGGCGGTTCCGGCACCTGTTCGTCGACGAGTTCCAGGACGTCAACCCGGTCCAGTTCCGCCTTCTCCAGGGGTGGCTCGGGGATCGCACCGACCTGTGCGTGGTGGGCGACCCCGACCAGGCCATCTACTCGTGGAACGGCGCCGACCCCACCCTCCTCACCGGCTTCGAGGAGCACTTCCCCGGGGCCGAGACGGTGCGGCTCGACCGGAACTACCGCTCCACCCCGCAGGTGGTCGCCGTGGCCGCCACCGTGCTGCCCCGCGGACCCGAGGCCGACGTGGTGGCCGTGCGGGCCGACGGCGCCCAGCCGGTGGTCCGCCAGTTCGACACCGACGCCGACGAGGGGCGGGGCGTGGCGCGGGCCCTCCGACGGGCCCACCGCCCCGGGGTCCCCTGGTCGCACCTGGCCGTGCTGGCCCGCACCAACGCCCAGCTGGTCCTGCTGGCCGGGCACATCCGGGGCGCCGGCATCCCGTGCCGGGTGAGCGGCGACGGCGCCCTCCTGCGCCGGCCCGAGGTGCGGTCCGCCCTCGACCATCTGCGCGCCATGCCGGCGGCGGTGCCGTTCGCCTCCCGGCTGGCCGACCTCGAGGAGCTGGCCGCCGCCGGGTCCACCGACCGCAGGGAGCATCTCGACGCCCTGGTCCGGCTCGGCACCGACTACGCGGCCGTCGACGCCTGCCCCTCCGTCGACGGGTTCGTGGCCTGGCTGTCGGCCGGCGACGACGCCGACGCCGGCGCCGACGCCGTGGAGCTCACCACCTTCCACCGGGCCAAGGGGCTGGAGTGGCCGGTCGTGTTCGTCACCGGCCTCGAGAAGGGGCTGGTGCCCATCGGCCACGCCACCACTCCGGCGGCCGAGGCGGAGGAGCGCCGCCTCCTGCACGTGGCGCTCACCAGGGCGCTCGACGAGGTGCACTGCACGTGGGCCGAGCGGCGCACCTTCGGGTCCAAGGCAGTTTCCCGCACGCCCTCGCCGTTCCTCGACGGCATCCAGGAGGCGGTGGCGGCCATGGCCGCCGGCGGCCGGCCCTCCGACTGGCGCCACCGCATCGCCGCCGAGCGGGCCCGCCTGCGGGCGCTGCCCGGTGCCGGGCCGCGGCGGCGCTCGCCGTCGGCGCAGGCGCCCGACGCTGCCCCCGAAGTATGGGACGCCCTCACCGCCTGGCGGTCGGCCACCGCCCAGGCGTCGGGCGTGCCCGCCTACCTCATCTTCCACGACGCCACGCTGGCGGCGGTGGCCGAGGCCCGGCCCAGCACGCGGGAGGAGCTGCTGGCCCTGCCCGGTCTCGGGCCGGTGAAGGCCGAGCGCTACGGCGACGCGCTGCTGGCCCTGCTGGCCGCCGCCGGCCCGTAGCGGGCCGTGCGGTTCCGCGTCGAGCAGCGCTTCGCCGCCGCCCTGGCCCAGGTGGAGGCGGCACTCCTCGACCCGGCCTTCCTGGCCCGGCTGGCCGACCTGCCCGACCTCGGCTCCCCCGAGCTGCTCGGCCACGACGGCGACGGCGACCTGGTCCGCATGCGGGTGCGGTACCGCTTCACCGGTGCGCTCTCCCCTGCCGTCACCGCCGTGGTCGACCCCGACCGCCTCACCTGGGTGGAGGAGACCGCCTACGACCGCCGGGCCCACCGGGGCGAGCACACCATCGTCCCCGACCACTACGCCGGCCGGCTGTCGAGCAGCTACGTCACCCAACTGGAGATGGCGGCCGGCGTCACCCTCCGGGTGGCAGACGGCGAGTTGCGGGTCCGGTTTCCCCTGGTGGCGGGGCGGGTGGAGCGGGCCATCGTCGCCGGTCTCCACACCCATGCCGAGCGGGAGGGCGAGGCGCTGGCCCGCTGGCTGGAAGAACAGGGTTGACTCCCCCGCGCCGCGGCGCGACAACTGGTCCATGCGGACCTTCCTCTGGCCGTCGGACGGGGGATGGCCCTACCCCGACGGCGAATGGGACATGGTCGACCCGCAGGCGGAGGTCGACGAGGACCTGCTCTCGATGGTCGCCGGCTCCGCCCACCTGATGGATGGCCTGAGCGACGTCGAGCGGCAGGTGATCACCGGGCACTACGGCCTCGACGGCCGGCCGGCGTGCTCGATGAAACAGCTCCACCACGAGACCGGGATGAGCCGCGCCGAGCTGCGCGACGCCCTGGGCTCGGGCCTGGGCAAGCTGCGCGCCCGTCTCAGCGACTGACCGCCGGCTCCAGAACGACTTCGTCTGCTCGGCCCGGAGCCGGGTCAGCGCGAGCACGAGGGCAGCACCGGCGAAGCCGTACAGCGCCGCCGCCGGCAGGGAGACGGCGCCCAGCGCCGCCCGGTCGAGCGTCACCGACGGATGCGCGCCATGCCGACGATCGCCACGCCGGCCGGGCCGCTGCCCCTCGCCGCCGACAAGTGGCCATTTGACCCATGGCGCGACCGCGCTCGCCGTTCGTACGGTAGGGATCCCCAGCCAGAGAAGCCGCCTCGCCCGCCCCTCCGGAAGAGGCGGCTTCTCGCTCTTCCCGCCACTGTTCGGCCCCTACCGCGACCTTTATGCTCGCCGGCATGTGCGGTATCGCCGGGCTGGTCCATACCGAAGGCGTCGCCCCCGAGGGCGGCGCGCTGGCCACGATGGCGGCACGCTTGTCCCACCGCGGCCCCGACGCCGCCGGGCAGCGCACGTTCCCGCAGTGCTCGCTGGCCCACACCCGCCTGCGCATCCTCGACCTGAGCCCGGCCGCCGACCAGCCGCTGGCCAACGAGGACGAGACGGTCTGGGTCGTCTTCAACGGCGAGATCTACAACTTCGCCGAGCTGCGGGACGACCTGGCGGCGGCCGGGCACCGGTTCCGCACCCACACCGACTCCGAGGTGCTCGTGCACCTCTACGAGGAGCACGGCGACGACCTGGTCCACCGGCTCCGGGGGATGTTCGCCTTCGCCGTGTGGGACGAGCGCCGGCGCCGGCTGCTGCTGGCCCGGGACCGCCTCGGGATCAAGCCGCTCTACTACCGGCCCGACGGGCGCGGCCTGCGCTTCGCCTCGGAGACCCAGGCGCTGGCCGAGCCGGGCGACGACCTCGACGCCGGCGCCCTGGCCGGCTTCCTCCGCCTCGGCTGGGTGCCCGGTCCGGCCACCGTGCGGGCCGGCGTGCGGGAGCTGCCCCCCGGGCACCGGCTCACCTGGGAGGGCGGTGCCGCCGAGGTCGCCCGCTGGTGGTCGCCGCCGGCCGCGGCTGCCGGCGACGGCGAGGCCGAGCTGGCCGACGCCCTGCACGACGCCGTCGCCCGCCACCTCGTGGCCGACGTCCCCGTCGGCCTGTTCCTGTCGTCGGGGGTGGACTCGGCGGTGGTCGGTGCGCTGGCCGCCCGCGCCGGCTCGGCGGTCCGGGGCTACACGGTGGCCTTCGACACCGGCCCCGACGAGGCGGCCGGCGCCGCCGCCCTGGCCGCCCGGGTGGGCATCGACCACGTCGTGGTACGCACCAGCGGGGCGGACGTGCTGGGCGCCATGGATGCGGTGGTGGGGGCCATGGACCAGCCCACGGTCGACGGCGTCAACTCGTGGGTCGTCTCGCGGGCCGTGCGCCAGGCAGGGGCCGTGGTCGCCCTGTCGGGCCTCGGCGGCGACGAGCTGTTCGGCGGCTACTCGACGTTCCGCCACGTCCCCCGCCTGGTGCGGGCCGGGCGGGCGGCGAGCGCCCTTCCCGCACCCGCCCGCCGGGCCGTCGACGCCGCCGCCGGCGCCGTGCCGCCGATGGCCCATTCCCGGGCCCGCCGGGCGGCCGAGGCGGCGGCGGCCGGCGGGTGGGGCGACGCCTACGCCGCCGTGCGGGGGCTCTTCGGCGCCGGCGAGCTGCACGACCTGTGCCCGGGCGCCGCCAACGGCCGGTCCCACCCGGTGCAGGTCCCCCCCGGCGACGGACTGTCCGGGGCGGCGATGGTCGGCCGGCTGGAGGTCGCCAACTACCTGCCCTACCAGCTGCTGCGGGACACCGACTGCATGAGCATGGCCCACGCCCTGGAGGTGCGCGTGCCGCTGCTCGACGACCGGGTCGTGGCCGTGGCGGCCGCCCGGACGTGGGGGAAGGACCGCCTCGTCGCCGCCACCGACCCCGGCCTGGCCGCGCTGGTCGGCCGGCCCAAGCAGACCTTCACGCTGCCCTTCGACCGGTGGATGCGCGGCCCGCTGGCCACCCGCGTCCTCGGCTCGCTCGACGTGCTGGGCGACGCCGGCCTCGGCTTCGACCGCCGGCGGCTGAGCGAGCTGTGGTTCGCCTACGGCGCCCGCCGGGTGGGCTGGCGCCCGGTGTGGGCGCTGGCCGTGCTGGGGGCGTGGCTCGAGCGCCACGCCACCGCCGCGACCGGCCTGGCGGCGTGACGACCGTCGCCTCCGAGCGGGAGGTCGCCGCCGGCGGGCCGGTTCGGCCCCTGCTCCCGGGGGCGGCCGGCGCCGGTGGTCCCGCCGAGATCGGCACCCACGACGTCGACGGCTTGCTCTACCCGCCTGGCGACGAGCGCCGCCTGGCCGCCGACCCGATCTCCGCCGCCGGCTCGGCACCGCGCGCCCGCGCCCAGGCGTTCGCCCCCGCCGCCGTGGCCGCCCAGGTGGAGGCGTTCTACCGGCGCGTCCTCGAGGTCACGTAGCGCAGGTCAATTTCCCGACTCCATCCAGAGCCGGGCCAGTTCGACGCGCGAGCTCACGCCCAGCTTGGCGAACACCCGCTTCAGGTGGCCCTTCACCGTCCAGGTGCCGATGAACAGCTGCACCCCGATCTCGGGATTCGACAGGCCGGCGGCGGCCAGGGCGGCGACGTCGCGCTCGGCCCGGGTGAGCGACTCCAGGCCGGTGGTGGGACGCGAGCGCCCGCGCCTGCCCTTCGTGGCATAGGACACCGCCTCCTCGACGGACAGCTCGGCGCCGAGGGCCAGCGCCGTGTCGAGCTCCTCGGCCCCCATGCAGGCGCGGAGGCGCTCCAGGTCGGCCTCGTGGGTGCGGTGCTGTGCCGCACTGCGGGCATACCCGCGATCGCCGCGCAGGTGCGCCGCCGCTCCCAGCAGCCGGGCGCCGTAGTCGGCACGCTGTTCGCCGGCGTCGGCGGCCAGCCCGGCCAGCGCCTCCAGCGACTCCACCACGCCGCGGCAGTCGCCCATGCGCGTGCGGAGGTCGAGCGCCTTGTGGTGCAGGGTCAGGGCCCGCTCGCGCGTCGCCGTGGACCGGGCCAGCTCGGCCATGTCGAAGAGGATCGCCGCCACGCTCCGGTCGTTGTTCGAGCCCTCCGCCATTCCGAGCGCCTTCTCGAACAAGCGGGCGGCGCGGCGGGTGTCGCCCTCCGCCGCCGCCAGCTCGCCGAGGCCCCGGACGGCCGAGATGCAGACGTGGCCCGAGTCGCTGGCGAAGGCGACCGCCTCGTCGTACAGCCGGCGGGCGGCCGCGATGTCGTCCTGGACCTGGGCCAGCTCCGCCCGCAAAGCGAGGGCGGTGACGATCACGTCGGGGTTGGCCGTCCGCCGGCCGGCCCGCTCGCCACCCTCCAGCGTGCACCTGGCCGTCTCGTAGTCGCCCCGCGCCAGGGCGATCTCCCCGAGGCCGATCAACGCCACCGCGGTGCCGTAGACCTCACCCAGGTCGCGGGTGACCACGGCCACCTCCTCGAAGGCCTGCTGGGCCACGTCGTAGTCGCCCTGGCCGAGGGCCAGCTGCCCCAGCACCGCCATCGCCATCCGCAGCCCCTGGTCGTCGTGGCTGCGGCGGGCAACCGCCACCGCCTCGTCGAGCACCGGCCGGGCGGCCACCGGATCGCCCTGCATGACGAGGGCGAGCCCGCACAGCGCACGGGCGTGGGCCAGGCACCACTCGTCGCCGACCTCGCGGGCCAGGCCGGCGCTCTCCTCCAGGAGCGCCATCGCCGAGGAGGCGTCGCAGTGCACCCGGCAGTCGGCCAGCAGCAGCAGCGAGCGGGCCGAGCCCTTCCGGTCGCCCAGGCGGCGGTAGAGGGAGAGCGCCTCCTCGAGGCACGCCGCCGACTGGTCGGTGTCGCCGAGCATGGTGGCGAGGAACCCGACCCCCCACAACGCCTTGGCCCTGACGCCGTCGGGCGTCGACGGCCCGACGGCGAGCGCCTCGTCGAGGTACGACCGGCCCTCGGAGAAGTACCCCCGCACCCGCCACCACAAGGTGAGCGCCCCCGACAGGCGCTGGGCGAGCTCGGCGTCGCCGCCGCCGATCGCCCACTCGAGCGCCGCCCGGACGTTGTCGTGTTCGATTTCGATGCGCCGCAGCCAGCTCCCCTGGTCCCGGCCGGTGAGATGTACCTCGGCCGACTCGGCCAGGTCCGTGTACCAGCTCGCATGGCGACGGAGGGCGTCCTCGAGCTCGCCCGCCTCGTCGAGCCGGTCTCGGGCGTACAGGCGGACGGTCTCGAGCAGGCGGAAGCGCGTCTCGACCCCCGAGGTCTCGGCCACGACGAGGGACTTGGCCACGAGGGCGGCCATCGTGTCGAAGACCTCCGCCGGCGGCACGTCTCCGCCGGCGCAGACCTCCACGGCGGCGTCGAGGGTGGCGCCGGCGGGGAACAGCGACAGGCGGCGCAGCAGGGCCCGTTCCGGGGCCGAGCACAGCTCGTGGCTCCAGTCGAGCGCCGCCTGGAGGCTCCGGTGCCGCGCCGGGCCCAGACGGCTCCCGCCGCTCAGGAGCTTGAAGCGGTCGGACAGCCGGGCGGCGATCTCGGCCGGGCGCAGCACGGCCACCCTGGCCGCCGCCAGCTCGATGGCCAACGCCACGCCGTCGAGGCGGCGGCAGATCTCGGCGACGGCGGGGGCGGTGTCGGCGGTGAGGGCGAACCCGGGCCGGATGGCGGCCGCCCGGTCGCAGAACAGGCGGACGGCGGGCGACGCCTCCACCGGGCCTCCCGTTCCCGGCACGGCGAGGGCCGACAGCGCCCACACCACCTCGCCGGCGATGCTCAGCGGCTCCTGGCTGGTGGCGAGGACCACGAGCCCGGCGCAGGAACGCAGCAGCGTGTCGACCAGGCGGGCGGCGCCGGAGACCACGTGCTCGCAGTTGTCGAGCACCAGCAGCATCCGGCGGTCGCGGAGGTGGTCGACCACCGTGTCGGCGAGAACCCGTCCCGGCTGCTCGGCGAGCGAGAGCGCGGAGGCAACCGACTGGGGCACGAGGCCGGGGTCGCAGGTGCCGGCCAGCGGCGCGAACACGACCCCGTCGTCGTAGTCGTCGCCCGCCACGATTGCGGCCTCCACGGCCAGGCGGGTCTTGCCCACGCCGGCCGGGCCCGTGATGGTGACCAGCCTCGACCGCCCGAGCAGCGCCTGCACGGCGGCCATCTCGGCCTCTCGGGCCACGAAGCTGTCGAGGGCGACCGGGAGGACCGACGGTCCCGACTCCGTGGAGAACTCACCCACCCGCCGCGGAGGCGCCGCCGGCGCTCGTGGCCGCCGCGCCCGTTGCTGGGCGCCGCGCTCCTGCTCTTCCGCCTTCGCTCCGAGGATGCGCCTCACCCCTCCTGCGTCGGGGTCAGCCCCAGCGTGGTCACTACTGGAGACAACTAGTGACTAACCATACATAATGTCGCCGGTCCTGGGTACGGGCAGGTCACAGCGGGCGCGCCGGCGCCTCTGCCGCTCAGGCGGCGAGACTGCGGTCGCCCACCAACGGACCCTTCCACCGCAGGTCGTCGCGACCGGGCAGGTCGACGGCCACCGTCAGGTCGTCGGGACGGACCGTCGACTGGTTCTGGACGGTGAGCCGGTAGCCGTGCCGCCCGGCGGCGTGGGGCACACGGTAGCGGATGGAGACCTCCCGCTCCTCGCCCGGCCCGACGTCCAGATAGGTGCCGAACAGCCGCTTCCCGAGCTCCGGCCGGTTGTCGAAGCCGTCCTTGGGCCGCCCCGCCTCGCTGAACTCCTGCAGCTCGGCCCGCTCGGGAACGAAGGCGCTCAGGTAGGTGCGCACGGACGCGGCCGGGAGGGAGATGGCAGGCCGGGGACCGCCCAGGTAGTCGGGGATCGCCGTCGTGGGGCTCGCCTCGTTGCGGACGGAGATGCGAAGCACGCTCTCCACCGAGCCGTCGGAGTCCACACGCGCCCGGTAGCTGACGGCGCGCCGCACGTAGTAGTCCATCTTGTTCTCGCCCATGTTCTGGCCGACCACCAGCAGGTAGTCGCCGGGTGTCGACCGGATCGTGCCGCCCACCCCGGCGCGGACGATCGCCTGCTCCTCGGCCCGGTCCTTCGAGTACAGCCGGGCGTGCCCCTCGACCAGGGCCCGGCCCAGGGCGGCGGCCAGCGGCCGGCCGGCGACGTCCTGCCCGGCGAGAGCCCGGCTCCAGACAGCTGACGCGATGCGGCCCAGGATCTCCTTGCGGGTCCGGTCGTCGGGGAACTCGAAGTACGCCCGGTTGAGCGACCAGCCCACCACGTTGTCTGCCGTGATCTGCTCCGGCAGGCCGTCGACGGACACCGGGCCCGTGGCCGAGAGCAGGTACGACAGGGCCTGGGGGTCGGTGGCGATCACACCCTCCGCCATGGGGCCGCCCGAGGCGCCGAGCCTGTCGAGCAGGACCGCGGCCGCCGACGAGAAGTCCGGGCTCATGGTGAGGTTGGGCCACGCGTTCAGCGCCCCCAGGTCGACGTAGTGGCGGTACTCGGGCGGGAGCGTGGAGGCGGAGACGCCGAGCAGCGGCGGCAGGTCGGTGGTGGCCACGAACGGCCCCATGTGGACGCGGCCCGTGTCGGCCTCGAGGACGCCCATCGCGCCGATGTACCCGCCGCGGCCCCGCAGCTCGCCGGAGTTCTCGGCCCCCACGATCCAGTGCCTCGCGCCCCCGGCGCCCAGCATCCGGGGAACGAGGAAGGCCACCGCTCCGGCCACGTCGGCCTTCCTCCGGGCATCGGCCACGGTGGTCAGGGCGTCGGAGCGGGCCCCCTTGACCTCGGGCAGCAGCAGGCTCCGGGGGCTGGACGCCAGGATTCGCTCTGCCGTCACGAGCCGGGCCCGTACCCGGGGAATGGTCCGACCCACCTGCTCGATGGGATCGAGCGCCACGGCGCCGTCGCGCCACTCCGGCGCCAGCCGGCCGCCGTCCAGCGGCAGCCCGCCGGCCATGGACGCGCCGACCAGGCCGGCGGCCGCCACCTGGCGCCCGGCCCTCGCCACGGCGGCCTCCACGCCCACGTTCTGGCGCACGACCGGCAGGAGCCGGCCCGGGGCGGCCCACCACGCCCCCAGCTGCGACTGGGCGGCGGCCAGCGAGCGGTCGGCCCGGCGGAACGACGCGGCGGCCGATGCCGCGTCGGGACGCAGGAGCGCCGCCCGACCGGCCTCGAGGTGGGTTCTGGCGTCGCCGAGGTGGCTCCTGGCGAGCACCGCCGCCCACGCCGACGCCCCGCCGGCAGCGAGGACCAGGACGCCGGCGACGGCGAAGAGCGCCCGGCGGCCGAGCCGGCGGCGGGGTCTGGTGGACGGACGAACGGCCAAGGCCCGGGCGCCCCTACCGGTCTAGAGCGCCTTGTCGCCTCTGTCGGTGTAGGTCATCGTATTGCCCTGGATGTGGGCGGTGACCGTGACCCGCACGTACTTGGCGTTGCTCGGGAACGACGACGCCATCTGGCAGTTGTACGTCACCGTCTGGGACGTAACCACCGTGTACGGCGCCGACGGCGAGTAGGTGCAGGTGGGAGCGGGGAGCGGCTGGTAGGGCGCCGTCTTGCTGGTCTTGTACTCGAGGGTGATCGTCTGGTCGAGCACGACGACGCTCGACGTCATCCCGGTGTTCCGCACGACGAACGACCCGGACACGTTGAGACTGCTCAGCGACGCCGTGATCGTGAGGTTGATGATGTCGATGTCGGGCAAGCCGTAGGGCGTCGAGCTCGATGTGGTCGACGGCGGAACCGTGGTCGACGTGGTGGTCGACGCCGACGTGGTGGTGGTGGGCTTGCCGCCCGCCGCGCCTCCGGGCGCCGCCGCGCCGAGGACGGCGACGAGCAGCAGCGCCCCGAGGCCGCCCACCACACCGAGCGTGCCCCTCCTGCCAAGCCCAAGACGCCGCACCTGTTCTTCCCCCAATCGCCGGACGATTGCCGGCTGCCAGTAAACCCGGTGGAACCCTAGTGACAGGGGCGCCGGATTGTCAACTTCTTGGACTCCGGCATTTCCGTTTTTCTGACTCCTTCATCACCGCAAAACAACTTGCACGGCCGACGCCCCTTGACACATCTCTTTGCCGGGTCGCCGCTGGCCCGATAGCCTTGGCGGCATGGCAGTCGATCGGGTGCGGGGCGCCTACCTCGCCACCCTGGTGCTGGTGGCACTGGCGGCCGGCTGTGGCCGGGAGGAGAAACAGGCGTCGATCTCGAAGCCGGAATTCGTCAAGGAGGCCAACGCGATCTGCGCGCGGGGCAACGAGGCGATGGCCAACGCCGCACCGCCCGCTGCGGCCGGTGACGTGGAGGCGGCCACCGCCTTCTCCCGGGTGTTCGTGCCCAACGTCCGGAACCAGATCCGTGAGATCCGTGCCCTCGGATTCCCGAAAGGCGACGTACACACGCTCGACGCCCTCTTCACCGATGCCGAATCGCTGCTCCGCCGTGCAGAGCAGGATCCGGCGTCTCTCGACGGCCACGCATTCGACGATGTGAACGCCCGTCTCACCGCCTATGGGCTGTGGGTGTGCGGCAGCTGACCGACGTGCATCGATGCGACTCCTCCTGCCCGCCGCCTGCGCGGTGGCAACCGAAACGGGATGAAGATCGTGGCCCCCAGCAGCGCGGCTGGGGACGGCCCCGACCGCGACACCGACAAGGTAATGAGGGCCGCCGGGCGTTCCCAAGGGCCAACTTCCCGTCCGCCGTCGACGTAGGTTCGCCCCGATGACGGAGCACGACCCCGCCCTCATCCTGTCGGTGCTGCTGCGGGACGAGGACGAGACGGCGGCGCTGGCCGAGCGCCGCGGCATCCCCGCCGGCGCGCTGGCGGCGTGGCGGGGCGCCGTCAGCGACGCCGCCCTCGCCGCCCTCGACGGGGCCGTCGCACCCGCATGCTGGGTGCAGGCGGACCTCGCCCTCCCCCACCGGCCAGGGGCCGCCGGCGTGCTGGCCGGGGCACTGGCCGAGCGGGCCGAGGACTGGCTGGCGTCGGGAGCGGCGTCGGGCGCCTGGCACATGCAGAAGCCGCCGGGGGTCCGCCTGCGGGTCGAGGGCGATCGCGACACCCTCCGGGCGGCGGTGGCGGCGGCGCTCGACGCCATGGTCGGCGACGGCGCGCTCGAGCGC
The DNA here is from genome assembly GCA_035689115.1 of Acidimicrobiales bacterium. Lineage (GTDB taxonomy): Bacteria > Actinomycetota > Acidimicrobiia > Acidimicrobiales > JAHFUS01. The sequence continues at coordinate 81,236 of DASSMA010000064.1, read as the reverse complement.
TGGCAGTTCGGCGCCTACCTCCCGGAGTCGCATCTGTTCGGCGGCACCGCCGGCATGGCGCTGGCCCACCGCTTCTTCACGGCCGACTCGCTGGCCGTGCTGGCGTGGGAGCGCGCCCGCCACGACGGCACCGCCACCCTGGGCCCCGCCGAGTTCTCGTTCCTCCTCGTGGACTCCTGGCTCGGCCGCCTCGTGCCCGACCCGTGGGAGCGCTGGGACGTGTGGTGCCGCCTGCGGTGGGCGGGCCGGGTGCTCGACCAGCCCGGGCAGTCGCCGGCCGACCTGGCACCCGACGCGGTGGCGTGGGTGCGGGGCGTCCGGGCACTCCCCGGCCCGTGGCCCGGTGCCTCACGCGGCGAGCAGGCGATCCTCGACCGCTACCAGCGCCGCGTCGACGCCCTGGCCGACGAGGTGGCCGCCGCCGTGGCCGCCGGCACCCTGCCCGTGCACCTCCGCCAGGTCCTCCCCTTCTGGATCGTCTTCCACTGGAACCGCATGTCGTTCACCCTCGAGGCCCAGCGGGCGCTCACCAGGGTGGTGATCGCCGCCCTCGACCCTCGGGGCCCGGCGGTGGAGTGAGCGCTCGGCTCGCTACACGTGGATCCTGCCGATCTCGTCGGCGCCGAACTTCACGAACCACAGCGTGCGCCCGGCGGCGACGATGCCCGCCGGATGGCTGTTGTAGGGGCCGATCGGGAACTCGGTCACCACGCCGGCCGGCGTCATCCGCCCGATCCGGTCGCCGTCCTCGGTGAACCACAGGTTGCCGTCGGGGCCGGTGACGAGCTGGTGGGCGACGGCGAAGTGGTTCACCGCCGGGAACTCGGTGATCCTGCCGTCCATCGTGATACGGCCGATGTCGCTCGGGCCCTCGTAGGTCTTCGTCCGGGGCGCCTCCTCGGTGAACCACATGGCGCCGTCGGGGCCCACCGTGAGGCCGTGGGGGTGGCTGTTCGGACCGGGCAGCGCGTACTCGACGATCCGGCCGGCCTTGGAGATGCGGCCGATCTTGCCGGCGTCGCGCTCGACGAACCAGAGGTTCCCGTCCGGACCGACCCGGATGGAGTCCGGGCCGGCCGCCGGCGTGGGCGTCGGGTAGCGGGAGATCTCGCCGTTCTCGGTGATCCGGGCCACGGCCGAGCCGCCCAGGTCGGTGAACCACATGGCCCCGTCGGGGCCCTGCACGATGTCGTGCGGATCGCCGAACTCCTGCGACAGCGGGTACTCGGCCACGACGCCCTGGCCCGGGACGACCTTGCCGATCTTGGCCACGTGGGCCTCGGTGAACCAGCCGTTGCCCTTGGCGTCGAAGGCGAGCACGCACGGCTGGGACGCCTTGGTGAGGGCCGGGTAGTCGGTCACCTGGCCGGTGGCCGGATCCAGCCGCCCGATGGCGTTGCCGTCCATCTCGGTGTACCACACGGCGCCGTCGGGCCCCATGGTGAGCGCCGCCGGCGAGCTGCCCTTGGTGACGGCGAACCCGGTGCCGTCGACGGTGAGGCCGGTCGAGGCGGGGTCGGCCGGACCGGCCGCCGACGTGGCCGAGAGGCTCAGCCGGGCGACCGCGTCGCTGTAGTACTCGTTGAACCACAGCGTGCCGTCGCCGCCGTCGATGATGCCGGTGGGGTACGTGTAGCCGACCGGCAGGAAGAAGGTCTGGAAGTCGCCGGCCGGCGTGACCCGACCCACGTGGTCGTCGGAGGTGTACCAGAGGTTGCCGTCGGCGCCGGCGGCGATCTGGTGCGGGCTGGTGAGCCCGATCGGCGGCAGGAACTCCGTGATCTGGCCGGCCGGCGTGATGCGGGCCACGTTCCGCCCGCTCTGCTCGGTGAACCACAGGTTGCCGTCGGGCCCGGCCACGATGCCGTGGGGCTCGCTGTCCTTGGTGGGGACCGTGTACTCGGTCACCTTGCCGTCGGCCGCCACCTTCCCGACCCGGTTCCCGTCGAACTCGGTGAACCACACGTCCTTGCCGCCGGGTGCCACCGCCAGCGTGTCGGGATGGGACCCCTTCCGCAGCTTCGCCACCTCGGTGATCCGCCCGTCGGTGGTGATCCTGGCGATCTTGTCGCCGCTGAACTCGGCGAACCACAGGGCTCCGTCGGGACCGACCCGGATGTCGTGCGGACCGGAGTGCGAGGTCGGCGGCCTGAACTCGGTGATGACGCCGGCCGGGGTGATGCGCCCCACCTTGTGGCCCTCGTGCTCCACGAACCACACGTTGCCGTCCGGCCCGGCCACGATGCCGCGCGGGCTGGAGTTGCGGGTGGGGATGACCCACTCCGTCATCCGCCCGTCCGTGCCGAGGCGGCCGATCTTGCTGGTGTCCCGCTCGGCGTACCAGATGGAGCCGTCCGCCGTCTTGGTGATGGCCGACGGGTGGGCGCCGGCGGTGGGGATCTTGAACTCCGTCAGCCCGGGCACCGTGCGCGGGGCGCTGTGCACCGCTGGGAACTTCTGTGGCGCGGGCGCCACGGACGGGCCGCCGCCCGACCGGATCACCACCGCCGCCAGCGTGCCGGCGACGGCGAGGGCGGCGACGGCCACCACCAGCCACGAACGGCCGGCGGGCGGCCGGCGGCGCGGCGCGGCGACGGGCGCCGGCGACTCGACGGCTTGCCCCGGAGCGGATGTCGAAACGGACACGGTTCCCCTTCCCTTTCAGCTGGCGCAGATCTTCAGCCGCAGGTCGAGTAGCTGCTTGTTGAGGGCGGTGGTGGTGTTCACGGACTTCTGGTGGTAGGTCTGGATCCCGACCCGGTCGCCGGCCTCCGCCGCCTTCAGCACGCCCGCCTCGGCGTCGTTGATCGTGTCGAAGGCGGCGTACACGGGCCCGAGCGCCGCCTTCTCGTCCTGGGTGGCGTCCAGCGCCTTGAACTTGTCGGTGTAGCCGGTGTCGAGGGCGATCAGCTTCTTGGTGAACGGCACCATCCGGTTCACGTCGCTGAGCGGCGGGTTGAAGCCGAGGTCGTTCAGGTCCTTGGTCCACTGGGCGCAGAGGGCGTTCGCCTTCGTCACGTAGGCGTCGGACAGGGGCGCCTTCCCTCCCCCCGAGCAGGCGCCGAGCAGGCCGGCGAGCGCCAGGGCGACGGCGGTGCGTGACCTCCAGGTCATGATGCGTTTCCTCCCGAGAATCGGCGAATAGTGGCCGCTATAGTGCTGGTGTGAGACAGGAGACCGGGGTCGAAATGCTGCTGGCCGGCACGCCGGCCGAGACGTCCACGCTGATGGCCGGGGCCGTGACCGCCGGCGACCTCGCCGGCGCGGTGGGCCTGTTCGAAGCGACGGCGAGCTTCGTCCAGCTGTCCTACGTGGCCGAGGGCACCGACGCGATCCGCGAGGCGCTGCGCGGGCTGCTGGCCATGGATCCCACGCTCGTCGGCATCCCCGACCGCGTGGTGCAGGCCGGCGACCTGGCGCTGGTGTGCGGCCGCTGGCACCTGAAGGGCACGGGCCCCGACGGCAACCCGGTGGAGCTCTCCGGCCGGTTCACCGACGTGGTGCGCCGGCAGGCCGACGGGCGCTGGCTGTTCGTGATCGACAACCCCTACGGGGTCGACTGAGGCAACGACGGGTGGGAGCGGTCGCCGTCGCGCCCGCCAGGGCGCCGGCGACAAGTGAGCGCAGCGCCAGGACGGCGCGGAGCGAACCATCACGACCAGCCGCCGTGGATGGCGGCTCCCGGGGACGACGACGGGTGGGAGCGGTCGCCGTCGCGCCCGCCAGGGCGCCGGCGACAAGTGAGCGCAGCGCCAGGACGGCGCGGAGCGAACCATCAGGCAACCTCGCAGAGGAGAAATTCGAGGGTCTGCTGCCACGAGGAGGCGGCCGCCGCCGCGTTGGCTTCCGGGGTGCCGCCCATGAGGTAGCGGCGGCCGTCCAGAGGGTGGCAGATCACCGTGGGGATCGCCGTGCCGGGCGGGCCGGCGCACAGGTGCCCGGCCTGCGGGTGGTGGAGGTGGCGCACCGACGGCCCCCCGCAGGCCGCCGCCCGGCGCTCGACGGCCTCGGCCATCCGCCTGGCCGGCCACATGGCGTCGTCGCCGCCCGAGATGAGCAGGACCGGGCCGCGGGCACGCTCGACGGGGATCTCGGCGGTGCCGGCCGACGATTGGCCGTCGAGGGCGTCGTCGAACAGCGGCGCCAGCCGGACGGGGTCGCCGGCGTAGGCGGCGTCCGCCAGGTCCGACCGCCAGTGGCGCATCGTCGGCAGGGGCCGGCCGTCGACGGTCCACGCCGCCGTGCCGGGCGCGGCGCCGCGACCGACGGCGCCCCAGACCACGCTGCTGGGAGCAGCGGCGACCACGCGCCGGACCTGCGGATACGCCGCCGCCACCAGCAGGGCCAACTCGGCGCCGCGGGACGAGCCGAGCACGGCCAGGCGCCCGGCGTCGACGTGGGAACGGGCCCGGAGCCACGTCAGGCAGGCGCCGACGTACTCCACCGGGATCTCCGCCAGGTCGGGCGGGCGCCCGGGCGCCGCGAAGTAGGCGACCGCCAGGGCGGCGATGCCGCGCGACGCCAGGAGGGCCGCCTTCGTCTCCGCTCCACCGAGGCCGCCCAGGGAGCCGCCGAGCACCACCGCGGCGGGAAAGGGGCCGGTGCCGGCCGGGCGGAAGGAGGTCGCCACGAGGCCGTCCTCGCCGATGGGCGTAACCTGGACCCCGCTCCCGACCCACCGCCGCCGCAGCACGGCGCCGGCCAGCCGCTCGCCGCCGGCAACCACCGCGACGGAGACCCACAGCGGCTCCAGCGACCGCCGGCGAGGCGGGTCGCCGCTAGCCGTGGCGGCCGACCACCACAGGCCGAAGGGGTCCTCTCCCCGGTAGGACCCGGCCAGGCTGGGCTGGGCGCCCGGCTCCACCACCCCGTCGTCGTCGGCGCGGAAGTCGGCGCACGACGAGACCAGCGCGTCGCCCACCACCCACCGGGCCAGCACCGACACCACCCGCCCGGGTGCCAGCCCCTCCACCCGGAACCGGACGGGCTCGTCCATGAGCGGGTCGGGGTCGACCGCGTCGACCGCCGGCTGCCTCATCGCGCCCCCGCCCGACGCCTTCTGGAGAGCGGTGTCGTCACGCCGGCTCCGGGTCGCCGGCCCGCGAGATGGGGCGGCCGGTGGCGGCCGCGAACACGTCGTCCATGCTCGGCGCCGTCACCTCGATGCCCCGCACCTCGAGGCCGGCGGCGTCCATGGCCCGCACCACCGCCGCCAGCTCCGGCGCCCCGCCGCGAAGCCGCACCGCCGCCTTGCCGGGCGCCGCCGGGATGGCGCTGCCGAAGGCGGCCAGCACCGAGCGGGCCTCGCCGTCGCGGCCGCCGGGCACGGTGACGGTGAGGGCCGGCGCCCCGATCTCCGCCTTGAGGGCCTCGGGGCTCCCCTCCTTGACGATGCGGCCGTGGTCCAGGATGGCGATCCGCCCGGCCAGCCGGTCGGCCTCCTCCAGGTAGTGGGTGGTGAGGAAGACGGTGGTGCCGTGCTCGGCGTTGAGGGCGGCGACCTCCTCCCACACGGTGGTGCGGCTGAGGGGGTCCAGGCCGGCGGTGGGCTCGTCGAGGAACAGCACCGCCGGCTCGTGGAGGAGCGCCATGGCCAGGTCCAGGCGCCGGCGCATGCCGCCCGAGTAGGTGGACACGGCGTCGCCGGCCACCGCCGCCAGCCCGACCCGCTCCAGCAGCTCGCCGCCCCGGCGGGCCGTCCGGGCCCGGTTCAGGCCGTGCAGCGCGCCCTGGAGGTCGAGCAGCTCGCACCCGGTCATGAACGGGTCGATGCTCGCCTCCTGGAGCGCCACGCCGATGGCCCGGCGGACGGCGTAGGTCTCCCGCACGACGTCTCGCCCGCACACCCGGGCCCACCCCGACGTGGGCCGCAGCAGCGTGACCAGCATGCGCACGCACGTCGTCTTGCCGGCGCCGTTGGGCCCGAGGAACCCGAAGACCTCACCGGGCGCGATCGACAGGTCCACGCCGGCGACCGCCGTGGTGGAGCCGAAGCGCCGGACCAGCCCCTCCGCCTCGACGGGCAGGGCGCCCGCCGCCGGCCCGGCGACGGCAGCCACCACCCTGTCGCGGAGCCGCCGCCGGCGCTCGGCCGGAGCGGCGCCGTCGGCCAGGCCGGTGCCGCCCAACCCGCTCACCGCCCGCTCCCACGTGTCTCTACGTGTGGCACTACTATCGGGCGCGGTCGGGGACGAGCGTCGCCGCCGACGGGGGATGCGTGCGAGTCCTTTTCACCTGCGCCGCCGAGCTGGGCCACTTCCTGCCGCTCCTGCCCGTCGCCCGGGCGACCGTCGCTGCCGGCCACGACGTGGCCTTCGCCGTCCCCCAGTCGTTCCGGGAGCGCGTCGAGACGGAGGGCTTCCCCTCGCTGCTCGCCGGCCTCGACCGCCGGCAGATCGCCGGCGAGCTCGACGCCCGCTTCCCGGAGTGGGCGACGGTGCCCCTCGAGGACCGGCTGCGCTTCGCGCTGGCGAACGTGGGAGCCCGCATCGTGGCGCCCGTGATGCTCGACCACCTGGAGGCGGCCGTCGACGCATCGCACGCCGACCTGCTCGTGCACGGCCCCGCCGTCTTCGCCGGGCCGCTGGCCGCCGCTCTGGCCGGGATCCCGGCCGCCAACCACAGCTGGGGACCGCTCCTCGACCTCGACGACCTGGCGGCCGCCGCCGAGGCGGCCGCGCCCCTGTGGCACGGCCGGGGCCTCGACCCGCCGCCGCTGGCCGGCATGTTCGGGAGCCTCTACCTCGACATCTGCCCGCCGTCGCTCCAGACGTCGGACATCGCCTCCGTGCCGGTGGCCCACCCGCTGCGGCCCACCGCCGCCGACGCCATCGGCGGGAGCGGGCTGCCGGCGTGGGTGGAGGCACTGCCGCCGGCGCCCACCGTCCTGGTGACCCTCGGCACGTTCTGCAACCGCTTCACCCACCTCTTCGCCACCGTGCTGGAGGGTCTGGCCGACCTGCCCGTCAACGTGATCGTCACCGTCGGCCACGACCAGGACCCCGCCGCCCTCGGCCCCCAGCCCGACCACGTGCACGTAGCCAGCTACCTGCCCACGTCGCTGGTGCTCCGCCACTGCCGCCTGGCGGTGACCCACGGCGGGTCGGGCACCATGCTCGCCGCCGTCGGCCGCGGCGTTCCCCTGCTGATCCTTCCCCAGGGCCACGACCACGCCCGCAACGCCATGCTCTGCGAGGCCCGGGGCGTGGCCCGCTCGCTGCCCCCGGAAGCGCTGTCCGCCGCCGCCGTCCGGGCCCGAACGGTGGCCATGCTGGACGACCCCCGGTACGCGGCCGCCGCCGGCGCGGTGCGGGACGAGGTCTCGGCCATGCCCGGTCCCGAGGACGCTGTCGCCCTCCTGGAGCGGCTGGCCGCCGAGGGCCGCCCGCTGGTCGCGCGCTAGAGCGTTGTTCATCGGATGAAGGTCGAGCGGTCCAGGGCGACCAGCGCCGGCGCCTCGGCCCGGTCGGCCTCGGCCAGCACCCGCGCCGCCAGCTCGGCCACGGTGGGCGCCTCGTAGACGGCGCCCGGCCGCAGGTCGACGTCGAAGGACCGCCGCACCTCGGCCACCACCCGAAGGGCGAGGAGGGACTGGCCGCCCAGCTCGAAGAAGTCGTCCTCGATGCCCACGCCGTCCACCCCGAGGACCTCGCCCCACACCGCGGCCAGCGTCCGCTCGGCCGGCGTGCGGGGGGGCACGAAAGCCGAGAGCAGCTCGGGCCGGGTGGCGGTGGGCGGCGGGAGCGCCTTGCGGTCGACCTTCCCGTTCGGCGTCAGCGGGAAGGCGTCGAGGGTGACGAAGAGCGACGGGACCATGTAGGCGGGCAGGGTGAGCTGGAGGCGGTGGCGCAGCTCGGTGGTGGTGGGCGGGTCCGCCCCGGGGACCACGTAGGCGACGAGCCGGGTGGTGCCCTGCGCGTCGGCGCCGGCGGCGACAACCGCGGCCCGCACCCCGGGCTGGGACTCCAGCGCCGCCTCGACCTCGCCCAACTCGACCCGGAAGCCCCGCACCTTGACCTGGTGGTCGAGCCGGCCGAGGAACTCGACGGACCCGTCGTCGCTCCACCGCACCAGGTCGCCCGTCTTGTAGACGCGGGCGCCCGGCGTGTCGTCGAAGGGGTGCGGGACGAAGCGCTCGGCGGTGAGCCCGGGCCGGCCCAGGTAGCCGTGGGCCACGCCGGCCCCGCCGATGTGCAGCTCGCCGGGGACGCCGACCGGCACCGGCCGCAGCGACGGGTCGAGGACGTACACCGTGTTGTTGCCGAGCGGCCGGCCGATGCTGAGCGCCTGCCTGGGCCTGGTGACCCTCGCCGTCAGCGACCACACCGTCGTCTCGGTGGGGCCGTACATGTTCCACAGCTCGACGTCGCGCTCCAGGAGGGCGGCGGCCAGCGACACCGGCATGGCCTCGCCCCCGCACAGCACCTTGAGGCCCGGCCGGCCCTGCCAGCCGGCCTCCAGCAGCATGCGGAAGGTGGCGGGCGTCGCCTGGAAGACGGTGGCCCCGGCGCCGTCGAGCAGATCCATCAGGGGCCCCGGCGCCGCCGCCACCTCGGCGGGGACGACGACGACGCGCGCGCCGACGGTGAGCGGCAGCCAGACCTCGACCCCGGCGATGTCGAAGGACAGGGTGGTCACGGCGGCCACGACGTCGCTCGTGCGCAGCCCGGGCCGGTCCAGCATCACGGTGAGCAGGTTCACCATGCCCCGGTGCGGGACCTGGACGCCCTTGGGGCGGCCGGTGGAGCCCGAGGTGTAGATGAGGTACGCCACCTGCTCCTGGTCGAAGGGGACGTGCGGGCGGTCGGCCGGCAGGGCGTCGGCGACGGGCCGGTCCCGGTCGATGCACACGACGTGGCCGCCGATCGCCGGCAGCCGGTCGAGCAGCGCCTCCTCGCAGATCACCGCAGTGGTGGCCGAGTCCTCCAGCATGAACCGCAGCCGCTCGGCCGGGTACTCGGGATCGAGCGGCAGGTAGGCGCCGCCCGCCTTGAGCACGGCGAGCAGGGCGACCACCATGTCGACCGTCCTCGACAGGCACAGTCCCACCACGACGCCGGGGCCGACGCCGAGGCTCGCGAGGTGGTGGGCCCACCGGTTGGCGGCGGCGTCGAGCTCGGCGTAGGTGAGGGAGCGCCCGGAGCCGAGCACGGCCACCGCGCCGGGCGTGCGGTCCGCCTGGGCCTCGACCATGTGGTGGACCCCGATGGTCCGGGGGAAGGGCGCGGCGGTGTCGTTCCACTCCACCAGCACCCGCCGGCGGTCGGCCTCCGGCAGCTCGGCGTCGGTCATCGCTGCTGCTCCGGGATCGAGGAGAGCCGGGACGACCAGTGGGCGGCGGCCGACGCCAGCAGGTGCTGGAGCTCGTCGACCAGGCCGTCGACGGTCGACACCTCGAAGAGGTCCAGCGGGAAGGTGAGCTTGCCCCAGAGCTGCTCGCCGTCGGTGAAGAAGGTGAACTCCAGCGGCTCCGAGTACTCGGCCCGGTCCTCGGCGGTGGGATACCGGCCGGTGGGCGGCGTGGCCACGATGTTCACCCCCGGCGACCAGCGCCGGGGATGGGTGTAGAAGAACTCCACGTCCACCGGGTCGACGGCCCGCCACGACGGGATGCCCAGGCGCCGGGCCTCCGGGGCCAGCTCCTGGCGGATCTTCGAGTAGGGGAAGGGCTGGTGGTCGAAGAGATCCTGCACCCCGTCGCGCACCCGCCGGACCACCGTCTCGAACGTGGGGTCCCCGGCGAGGTCGCTGCGGAGCAGGGCCGGCCCGGTGAAGAGCCCGACGGTGGCTTCCAGCTCGGGCCGGTCGCGGGCGGTGACCTGGGTGCCCACCACCAGGTCGGTCTGGCCGGTACGGCGAGCGAGCAGCACCTTGACCGCCGCCAGCGTGACGACGAACAGCGAGCTCTTGGACACCACCGCCAGTCGCTTGAGCGAGGCATGGACGTCGGGAGGGACGACGAAGGCCACGAAGCTGGTCTCCGCCCCGCGGTGCTCCGGGACCCGGTCGAAGGGCAGGTCGAGCCCGAGCGGGATGCCGGCCAGGCGCCGGCGCCAGTGCTCGAGCCGCTCGTCGAGGATCTCCGGCGTGACCGTCGCCCGTTCCCACGTGGCGAAGTCGGCGTACTGCACATCGGTGGCCGCAGGGGGCGGGGCCGTACCGGTGGCGAAGCACTCGTAGGCGTCGTCGAGGGCGGTGAGCAGGATGTCGACGGAGGTACGGTCGACGATCAGGTGGTCGAAGGTGAGCGCCAGCTCCGTGCGGCCACCTCCGAAGCGCACCAGGGTGGCCCGCAGCAGCGGTGCCACGCCGGCGTCGAAGGGCACCTCGTTGTCCGCCTCCATGATGCGAGCCAGCTCGTCGTCCTGGTCCTCGGGCGCCACGGCCGTCCGGTCGAGTACGCCCAGCTCGATGCGGGCACCGGCGAGGACCCGCTGCACCGCCTCGGTGCCGTCGTCGACGAACACCGTCCGCAGCCCCTCGTGGCGCTCCACCAGGTGGGCCAGCGCCCGCTCCAGGGCGCCGGCGTCGAGCGGTTCGGGGAGGCGGTGGTGGAAGCTCTCGTTCCAGGCCCCGCCGGGCATGTTGCGCTCCATCTCCCACATCTGCTCCTGGAGGAACGAGAGCGGGAGGGCGCGGCGGTCCTCCACCACGGGGACGGGCCCGGTGCCGGCGGTGCCGAGCCCGGACCGCACGGCGGCGGCCAGGTCCCGCACGGTGGGGTGGTCGAACACCGCCCGCAGCGGCAGGGAGACCGGCAGGAGCTCCGACAGGCGGGCGACCACGCGGGCGGCGGCCAGGGACTGCCCGCCGAGGTCGAAGAAGTTGTCCTCCGTGCCGATCCCCTCCACCTGGAGGACCTCGGACCACAGGGCGGCGAGCAGGGCCTCGATCTCGTCCGCCGGCGGGTCGGTGCGGCCGTGTCCGGTGGGGACGGTCGGCACCGGGAGACCCCTGCGGTCCACCTTCCCGGTGGCCGACAGCGGGAGCTCGTTCAGGGTCGTGAAGGTCTGCGGGACCATGTACTCGGGCAGGGCGGCGGCCAGGTGCGAGCGCAGGGCCAGGGCGCCGGTGTCGGCGCCGGCATGGAGGATCACGTAGGCGTCGAGCTGGAGGTCGCCGCCCGGTCCGGCGTGGGCGACCACCACCGCCACCTCCACCGCCGGGTGGCGGCAGAGCGCCACCTCGATCTCGCCCAGCTCCACGCGGAAGCCGCGGATCTTGACCTGGCTGTCCATCCGCCCGAGGAACTCCATGTTCCCGTCGGCCCACCACCGGGCCCGGTCGCCGGTGCGGTAGAGACGGGCGCCGGGCGCGGACGTGAAGGGGTCGGGGACGAACTTGGCTCCCGTGAGCACGGGATCGCCGGCGTAGCCCAGGGCCAGGCACTCGCCGCCGATGTAGAGGTCGCCGGCCTCGCCCACCGGGAGCGGCGCCAGGTCCTCGTCGAGCACGTGGTAGCGGGCGTTCTGGATCGGGCGCCCGTAGGGGATGCTCGGCCATACGGGGTCGACCTCGCCCACCACGAAGTAGTTGGACCAGATCGTGGCCTCGGTGGCCCCGCCCAGGGCCACCACGGTGGCGTCCCGGAAGTGCCGGCGGACGTGGTCGGGCAGCGTGACGGGGACCCAGTCGCCGCTCAGGAACACCAGCCGCAGCCGATCGGGCCCCAGCCCCGGCCGGTCGCCGTCGGCGAACTGCATCACCTGGTGGAGGGCGGCGGGGGCCGAGTCCCAGAAGGTGATGCCCTCGCTGCACAGCAGCGACAGGAGCCGGCGCGGCTCGCGGAGGTCGCCGTCGGCCACGACCCGGATCGACCCGCCGGCGGCGAGGATGCCGAACACGTCGTAGACCGACAGGTCGAAGCAGAACGAGGTGACGAGGAGGAGCCGGTCGTCGGGCCCGACGGAGAACGTGGTGTTGACCCACTCGATCAGGTTCACCACCGGCCGGTGCTGGACCATGACGCCCTTGGGCACGCCCGTGGAGCCCGAGGTGAAGATGGCGTAGGCGAGGTCGTGGGGCGCGGCGCCGGCGGATCCCTCGAGCGGGACGGCCGGCAGGTCGGCCTCCGTGCGCAGGAGCCCCGACCCCACTGGCGCGCCCGGACCGGCCCCGGCCACCTCCAGCACCACGTCGTACCGGCAGGCCAGCTCGTTGGGGAAGCCGCGCCGGCGCCGGATCTCGAAGCCGGTGATCTCGTCGAGGCCGCTCAGGACCTCCTCCAGCTGGCTGGGGTGCAGGTGCAGCTCGCCGTCCCGCTTGGCCCTGGCCACCGCCTTTCCGAAGCGCTGCTCGACCAGCTCGGGGTCGACGACGTCGGCCAGCAGCACGTGGCCGCCGGGCACGCAGGCGGCCGCCGCCCGGCGCAGCACCCGCCGCAGGTAGGCGGGGCCGGGGAAGAACTGCACCGTGCTGGCCAGCAGCACCAGGTCGAACGGTCCTGCCGCGAATGCCTCCGGCTCGTGGGCGAACGCCGTGACGAGGGTGAGATCGAGGCCCCGCTCGTCCGCCCACCGCCGGTTGGCCTCCAGGGACTGCGGCGACGGGTCGGCGCCCACGCAGGCACCGACGACCGGAGCGATGGCGCGCAGCAGGAGGCCCGACCCGCAGCCGACCTCGAGCACGCGCGAACGCTCGTCCACCAGTTCGGTGGCGAGGGCGACCACGTGGTCGCGGTACTGGGCCACCTCGTCCCACGAGAAGGGCGAGCCGCCGTCGGTGCGGCGGAAGCCGGCCGCCGCCACCTCGTCGGTGGCCCCGCCGGCGACGAGGTCCCAGAGGCCGCGCACCGCGTCCTCGTCGACCGGCTCGGGCGGCAGGTCGCCGGCCGCACCGAGGCAGAGGATCCGGTCGAGCTCGGGCAGCTCCCACTGGAGGTCGAACAGCCGGCGGTACTGGGCCGGGCGGGTGACGACGGCCACCACGTTCAGCGAGTCGAGGATGTGCCGCTGCCGCTCCGCCGGCCACGCCGGGTCGATCGGGACGTAGGCGGCGCCGCTCTTCAGGATGCCGAGCAGCCCCACGACGGCGTCGGCGCAGTGCTCCATGCAGAGCGCCACGAACACCCCGGGGCGGGCCCCGGCGGCGCGGAGGAGGGCGGCCACCCGGCCGGCCGCCTCGTCCAGTTGGGCGTAGGTGAGCCGCCCGTCGTCCGACACGACGGCGACGGCGTCGGGTGCCTGCCTGGCCCGGGCCTCGAACAGGTGGTGGATGCAGGCGTCCTGCGTGTACGCCCGCTCCGTGCGGTTCCATTCGTCCGGCACGGGCTCCACCGTGACGGCGGGACCCCCGGGGCGGGCTGCGTCCCCGCCGTGGTTGTAACCGTGCTCGGTCATGTCACTCCCCGTCAGTTCGCCGCCGCGGCCCGTGCGCCGGTGCCCCGGCAACCGCCCGGTGACAGCGAAGCGCGGGCTCCCCGTCCGGGTTGCCCGCGCAGGTCCAGTCTAAGAACGGCGCCGCTGCTTCCCCACCGGGATTTCGCAGGGCCCCTCAAGGCTGGACGCGGCGCAGGCCCCGGACGGCGAAGGCGCAGAGCAGGGTCGCGCCGGCGGCGAGTGCGCACAGCCCGGGCCACGTCTGGTCCCACGTGACCGGCCCGAGGAAGCCCTGGCGGGCCAGGGCCAGGACGGCGGTCATCGGGTTCACCCGGGCCACGGCCCGCAGCCAGGCGCTCATGAAGGCGACGGGGGCGAGCCCGGTGGACAGGTAGAGCAGCGCGGCCGTGCCGGTCTGCATGACGTGCACCGAGCGGCGGACGGAGCCGAGCCGGAGGGCCAGCCCCACCGCCCAGGCCGACGCGCACAGGGCCGTCCCTGCCGCCGCCGCGGCCGTCGTCGCCAGGCCGGCGGCGCCCCCGGGCAGGTCGGCACCGAGGCCCAGGGCGACGGCCAGCACGACGACGAGGGGGACGAGGGCCCGGCCCAGGCCGGCGATCAGGGGGCCGGCCACCAGCCCGAGCGGGCGCACCGGTGCGAGGAGCAGGCGGTCGAAGAACCCGCTCTCCAGGTCGCGGGCCATGGCGAACCCGGTGATCAGGGCGGCCGAGGTGCAGGCGCTGAGCACGGCCAGAGGGACGATCCAGTCGAGCTCCGTCCGGGCAGGGAACCCGTCGAGGCGGGCCACCGCCGAGAAGCCGCGGCTCCACACCACGACGAGGAACACGGGCAGGAACAGGAGGTTGAGGGCGGTGGCGGGGTGGCGTCGCAGCCTGGTGAGGTCGCGCACCGCCAGCCGCACACCCACGGCGCGGGCGCCCACCACCGGGGCGGTCACGCCGCCGTCTCCCGGACCCGGACGGCCCGCACCGCGCAGGCCACGCCGGCCGCCGCCAGCACGCCGACCATCGCCGCCGCCCGGGCGGCGGTGGCCGGGTCGAACCCGACCACGACCTGGTGCCGGAGGTCCTCGACCACCCAGGACACCGGGTTGGCGCCGGCCACCGCCCTGAACCACCCGTCCATCAACTGGCGCGGGAAGTAGGCGGAGGACAGGAACACGGCCACGAAGGCGAAGGGCACGAACATGGCCGCCGCCCGCTCGGCGATGCCCCGGCGCAGGGCGAGGTTGGCGCCCATGCCGCCGGTGCCCACGGCCAGCACCATGGCGACGAGGGCGATGACGGCGACCCCTGCGGCGCCGCCGCGGATGGTGGCGCCGAGGGCGGTGAGTACGCCCATGATCGCCAGCGCCTCGAAGCCGGCGAAGGCGGCGGCGCCAGCCAGCCGGCCGAGCACCAGCGCCGGGCGGGAGACGGGCGTGACGGCGAGGCGGTCGAAGAAGCCCCCGGCGATGTCGGCCTGAAGGTCGTCGGACACGTCGGTGGCGCTGAAGCACACGCCGACAACCACCGCGCCGACGAGGGCGAAGTCGAGGAACGACCTGACGTCGGGGAACTCGGGCAGCACCGTGGTGCGCTCGAAGCTCCCCCACAGGACGAGGGTGAACAGGATGGGTCCCACCAGGTCGGGCAGGAACAGGCTGGGGTGGCGGAAGCGGCCGATCACCGACCGGCGGGCCAGCAGCAGGACGGCCCGCCAGGTCATCGCCCGCACCCCTGCGGGCGGCTCCCGACGAGGAACTCCCCCACGCTCGACTCGACGAGGTAGTCGGTGCCGGCCGCCTCGCAGAAGGCGTCGGCGCTGCCCCCGCCGAGGGCGCAGGGCGCCAGCCCCATGGCCGTGGCCACGCAGTACATCGTCTGGTACAGGGCGCCCACGTTCTTGAGGATGGTGGCGTAGGCGATGGCCTCGTACTTGTACATGACCCGGCCGAAGCGGGCGGCGACCACCACCAGCACCTGCGGCGTGCGGGCCATGAGGCAGCGCCGACGGGCGTCGTCGAGCAGGCGCCGGACGGCCGGCCCGTCGGCCACCGCCGCCAGCCGGTGCTCCACCGCGTCGTAGCGGTACAGGCCCGCCTCCAGCCCGTCGCAGCGGCCGACGGCCGGGTACAGCTCCAGCTCGTACAGCCCGCCGCCGCTGGGGTACGGCCGGGTGCCGGTGGCCGGGCGCACGCCGGCCGCCCGGTACAGGAAGTCGCCCAGTTGGGCGACCGTGATGGGCGAGCGGTTGTCGTGCTCGCGGATCGAGCAGCGGGCGTCCAGCACGGCGTCGAAGGACGGCTCGCCGGCCGCCGGCCCGGGGCGGGCGAGGGCGACGAAGGGGCCGGCCGGCTCCGCGTGCTCGGGGAGGGGCAGGAAGCGGCCGGCCAGCGGGAAGGTGCCGCCGTACCCACCGTCCTGGCGGCCGTAGCGGGTGGCGGCGTGGAAGGCCAGGTCGGTCCTGCTCCACTGGGCGAGCGCCTGGTCGCCGTCCTCGGCGCCGCTGCCGGCGCCGGCCGGCTCGGCGACGAGGAGGCCGGCGTCGTCGAGCAGGGCGAGGACGGCGGCGGCGGCGCCCGGCGGCAGGCCGAGCGGGTCGTCGGGGGCGGCCGGCGCGGCCAGCCGGGCGACCAGCGACCCGACCCGCGGGTCGTCGACGCCGACGCTCCACGACGAGCGGGGCGAGGTGAGCACCAGCGAGGCGCCCGAGCGGTGGGCGGCGGCGAAGCGGGACAGGGCGACGGGCCGCCCGGCGCCCAGGGCGGCCGCGGGCCCGGCCACGGGCGTGCCCACGGGGCGCAGGGTGGCCAGGCGCACCCCGTCCAGCACCACCGCCCGCTCCAGCCAGCCCCGGGCCGCCAGGCGGCCGACGACGTGGCGGAGCTGGGCGGCGGCCTCGTCGTCCCCCGCCCGGCCGGCCAGGTCCTCGGCGTCGACGAAGCCGGCGGCCAGGGCGCGCAGCGCGGCGGTGGTGCCCCGCAGCAGGGGGCCGATGGCGAAGCGGCGGGCGCCGAGGGCCAGCACCACCCGGGCCTGGTCGTCGGTCCCGTGCGTCGCCCCCTCGGGCAACCGCACGCGTTGCCCGACGCGTCCTTGGACAGCTGCGTCCGGGGCCAGGGTGTCACGGTCCAAGGAAGCGGTCATCCGAGGACCCCCAGGACGGCGTCGCCGACGGTGATGACGAAGGCGTCGGGGTCGCCCAGCTCGCCGGTGGCGTAGGCCTCCGCCTGCCGACCGAGCGTCGCCCGCAGCCCGCCGTCGTCGAGCAGGGCACCGACGCACGCCCGCAGCTCGGCGTAGCTCCGGTACCACAGCCCGCCGTCGCCGGCGTCGGCGTGCAGGCGGGTGGCACCGCCGTCGGCGGGCACCACCACCGGCGTGCCGAACGCCATCGACTCCACGACCTCGCGCCCGAGGAGGCGCCGGGGCTCGGGGTCGAGCAGGCAGAGGGCGTGGGCCATCCAGCGCCAGACGTCGGTGCGCGACGCGGCGAACTCGGCCCGGAGCCGCGCCGGCACGGCCTGGACGCCCGGCCCGGCCAGGCGCACGGCCAGGCGGGGGGCGAAGTCCTCCACCAGGGCGTCGCACCAGGCGACCAGGCGGTCGAGCGGGAAGGGCTGCGCCCAGTCGCGGGCAACCAGCACGGTGGGGCGGCCGTCGTGGCCGTAGGCGGGGGCCCGGCGGGCCATCCCGTTGACCCGGAGGACGAAGCCGACCGTGTGCAGCAGGTCGTCCTTCAGCCCCGGCGCCCGCTTCCGGACCACGCCGGCCTCGAAAGCGGTCGCGACCACCACCCGGTCGGCGGCGTCGATCACCTCGTCCACGGCGGGGCTCCACAGCGCCGGGTCGCCGGCCGCCGCCGGCACCACCACGCACGGCCGCCGGCCGGCGACCGCCTGCATGCCCCAATAGGTGGACGCCGACCCCGCGCCCACGAACACCACCACGTCGTGGCGGGACGCGGCCAGCTCGCGGAACAGCTCGTCCGAGTACCCGCCGCCCGCCACCAGCAGGGCCTCCCGGGCGGCGCCGGGGAGCGCGGCCGCCGCCCGCCGACGCACGGCGTCGGTGCACGAGCACGAGATGGGCAAGTCCTCGGGCTCGGGCCCGAGGAGGGCGCGGCGGAGGGCGGACGCCCGGCGGCCGTCCACCGCCGTGGACGGGAACCGGCGCACCCGCACCGCGCCGTCGGTGGCGCCCGACGGCGGCCCGCCGGCCACCAGCAGCTCCACGTCGGCCGAGCAGGCCAGCGCGCCGCAGAGCCGGCGCACGAGCAGCGCCTCTTCGGACCAGCCGTCGTCGTGGTGGGCGGCGACGACGGCGACCCGCCTCGTCACCCTTGGTCCATGCCGTCCAGCCGGGCCTCGAGGAGGCGGTGGAGGGCGTCGTCGCGCTCCTCCAGGTGTCGAGACAGGGCGACCATCGCCTCCCGCAGGAGCCGGACCTCGGAGACCAGGTCGTCGCGCCGCTCCGCCATGGTGCTGAGGAACGGGACGAGGTGGGCGATCAGGTCCGGCAGGTCGGCGTCCCGGTGGGTGTTCAGGAAGCGGAGGTCGGGATCGTGGACCATCCGGGTGGTCGCCCCGAGCCTGGGCACCGCGGCGGCCGCCGCCCGTTCTTCCTCCTCGATGGCGGTGCTGCGCCACAGCGAGCACACCAGGTCGGCGGTGCGGAGCGGGAGGTCGGTCATGTCATCATCTCCAGTGTCATCGGGGCAGCGCGAAATCGGCTCGTCGCGCGTCCAGGTTGGGGTTGAAGTAGGGGTCGCGGTCGATCAATCGGCTCCACCGCCGGCGCATGAGGTCGACCTCGGGCGCCTCGGCGGTGAAGCCGCGCGTCTTGCTCTCGTAGTGGAAGAGCTCGGCGAACGGCGTGTAGACGACGACGTAGCCCGCATCCCGCATGCGCAGGCACAGCTCCACGTCGTTGAAGAGGATGGCGAGGTCCTCGTCGAGGCCCCCGACGGCGTCGAAGGCGTCGCGGCGCACGAGCATGCACGCCCCGGTGACCACGCTGTAGTTGCGGATGGTGCGGGCGTGGCCGAGGTACCCGGAACGCTCCTCGGGGCACTTCCAGAAGGCGTGCCAGGCCACGTTGCCGCCGAGGCCCATCACCACGCCGCCGTGCTGGATGCTGCCGTCCCCGTAGAGCAGGCGGGCGCCGACGGCGCCGACCTCGGGTCGCTGGGCGTGCTCCACCATTGCGGCCAGCCAGCCGTCGGCTCGCCCCTCCACGTCGCTGTTGAGGAACAGCAGCATGTCGCCCCGGCTGTGGCGGGCGCCGAAGTTGTTGAGCTTCGACCAGTTGTACGGGTGGTCGTAGGAGACGAGCCGGCAGCGCGGGTCGCGCAGCACCCGATCGAGCAGCGCCCGCGTCTCCGGCTCCCAGCTCTGGTTATCGATGAGCACCAGTTCCCAGTTGGCGTACCCGGCGGTGGCGTCCAGGGAGTCGACACACCGGCGCAGGAGCCCGGCGCCGTCGCGGAAGGGCACGATGATGCTGACCAGCGGCTCGGCCCGCAGCGCCCGCCGCACCCGGTGGGTGCCGGGGACGAGACCGGGCTCCACGACGGCCTGCTCGCCCCGCCGGGCCATTGCCGCCCGGAGGACCGCCCGCTCCGCCGGCTCCTCCGCCCGGGGCCGGGGCGCCCGGTGGTAGGCCACCACCGGCAGGTGCGCCACCCGCCTGGCCCGCTCCGAGGCCCGGAGGGCGAGGTCGTAGTGCTCGGCCCCGGCCGCCGCCTCGTGGAGGCCGCCCAGCTCCTCGAACAGCGAGCGGCGCACCACCAGGAGCCGGCCGACGTAGTCCGCGGCGAGGAGGAGGTCGGGGGACCAGTCGGGCTTGAACACCGGGCGCGAGCGGCGCCCGTCCTCGATCTCGTCCTCGTCGGTGTAGAGCAGGTCCGCCTCGGGGTCGGCGGCCAGGGCGGCGGCCACCGCCGCCAGCGCGCCGTCCGCCAGGCGGTCGCGGTGGTCGACGAAGGCGAGGTAGGGGGCCTGCACCGTGGCGGCGGCGGCGTTGGCGGCGGCGACCGACGTGCTCGCCGGCGGGCAGGCGCGGATCCGGCCGTCGGTCGCGGCCACGTGCTCGACGGGGGCCTCTCCGACGGGCGCCAGGCACAGCTCCCACGCCCGGTGGTCCTGCTCCACCGCCCAGGCGGCGCAGGCGTCGGCGCTGGCGCCGGCGGGGACGACGACCACCAGGCCGATCGCCACAGCGTCGCCGGCCGCCGAGGGGACGGGGGGCCGCTGGCGCTCGACCCACAGGGCGTAGCCGTCCTCGTCCTCGGACGCGTCGGGGCCGTAGCCCTGATCGAACGACCACGGCGCGCGCGGGGGCGCCGGCGTGGCCGCCTCCAGGGCGGCCACCGACCGGGCCAGAGCGCCCTCCAGGGCGGCGCGCTCGCGCTCGAAGCAGCGCTCGGCGTCGACCAGGGCATCCGTCGTCAGGGACTCCGCCGGCAGAGCCTGGGCCCGGAACGGGCGGTGCACCCCTCGCCGCGAGATGAGCAGGGCGTCGAGCCGGGCCTGGGCCGGCGTCACCACCGGGCAGGGGCGCAGGGACCCGGCCCGGTTCGGTGCCCCGGACCCTCCGCCCAGGAAGGCCCGGAGCTCGTCGGGCGCCGGCTCGGCGCCGGTGACGAGCACCGGCAGGCCGGCGGCCGCCTCGACGAGGGACCGCAGCGACCGCTCCCAGCAGGCCAGGGCGAGGGCCTCCGTGCGCCGGCCGCCGCGTGCCAGCTCGGCCACCGCGCGGGGAGGCCGGCTGTGCACGAGCACGACGGCGATGTCGTCGCCGGCGACGTCGCGCCACAACGGGAGGGTGTCGGCCAGTCCCGCCGACCCGTGCACCCACGGCCGGTCGGGCCGCGCCGCCCGAAGACGGGCCAGGAGCCGCCGGCGCGGCTGGCCCTCCTGCACGTCGACCGTGCCCGCCAGCGCGGCGTCCAGGGCGCGGACCTCGGGCCCGGCGTCGGCGTAGCCGAGGCCGGCGACGGCCGCCGTCACCGCCGCCACGTCGGCCGCGACCGGGCCCACCACGAACACGGCCCCGTGTGTCATGCCGGCACGGCGGCCGCCGGCACGGGCAGCTGGGAGAGCCGCAGCATGGGGTCGCCGGCGGCTGCGGCGAGGACCGCCTTCAGGTCGGCCACCACCGACGCCGCCAGCCGCCCGTCGTACTTGTCGGGGTGGTGGAGCAGCTTGCCCCACAGCGTGGTGCCGTCGTCGTAGAACCGGAACTCGAGCGGCTTCGACGCCTCGGGCAGCTCGGGCACCGCCGGGCCCTCGCGCTCCGGCGGCCGGGCCACGACCGAGGTCCCCGGAACCCAGCGGTGGTGGGCGGCGTGGAAGAAGTGCACGGCGACGGGGATGGCGAGCGGCGACAGCACCGTGCCGGACGCCCGCACGGCGTCGAACACGCGCGCCATCGGGACCTGCTGGTGCTCGAGGATGCCGAGCATGGCCCGCCGGGCCCGCCGCAGGACGACCTCGAAGGCGGGGTCGCCGGAGAGGTCGACCCGGAGGACCGCCGTCCCCCCGAAGAGCCCGACCACGGGGTCCAGCTCGGACCGGTCGCGCCCGCTCGCCGACGTGAGGAGCACCGTGTCGCCGTCGCCCGTCGCCCTGGCCACCACGGCGGCCACGGCGGCCGCTCCGATCACGAACGGCGAGGTGCGGGTGCGCCGGCGCAGGGCCCCCACCACGCCGTCGGGGAGGACGAAGTCGTACTGCATCGGCGGTGCGGTCAGCTCGGAGCTCGCCAGCGCCATCGGGTCGTTGGCACCGCCGAGGTACGGCACGGGGCGGACCGGCGCCATGCCGCGGAGCGCGTCCACCCAGTACCGCTCGTGCTCGCCCACCCGCTCGGCGGTCATCCACCGGCGCTGCCACACGGCGAAGTCGGCGTAGTCGAGCTCCTGGCGGGCCAGCGCCGGGTCCTCCCCCGCCGCCCACGCCGCGAGCACGTCGTCGAGTTCGCTCCCGAGGATGGCCTCGGCGGTGGCGTCGGCCACCAGGTGGTCGAGCACGAGGCACAGCTCGCTGGTCGCGTCGTCGAGCAGGAAGAGCCGGGCCCGGAACGCCGGCCCGCCGAAGGTGTCGAAGGGCGCCTCGACGTCGGCGGCCTGCACGGCCCGCATCTCGGCCTCCCGCTGCGCCGGCGGGAGGTGGCGCAGGTCGGTGACCTCCAGGGGGACGTCGACGGCAGGGGCGATCGACTGGTACGGGACGCCGCCGAAGGTGGGGAAGCTCGTGCGCAGCGACTCATGGCGCTGCACCAGCAGGTCGAGGGCACCGGCCACCGCCGCCGGGTCGGCGGCGAACGGAAAGCGATGGCGAAGGGCCTCGTTGTAGAACCCGGGCTCGGGGGCCCACCGCTGGAGGTTCCACATCTGCTCCTGGACGAGCGAGAGGGGCACCCTGATGCCGCCGGTGGTGGCCTGTGCCATGGCGTGGGACTCCTTGCTGTGCATCACGGCCAGCCAATAGGGTGGCCAACATTGTCAACGGCTCCGACCAGCAGGCCGGGATCGGGAACGGGCCGCCGGCGCGGGGGCTGAACCGGCGCACGATCGCCGAGCTCGGCGTTCCCGGCCGCCCTCTGGTCCCGCCGGGACGCCCGGACGGGGTGCGGCGCCGCGTGGTGCCGGCCGGCTTCTTCGTGCTGCGGACGCCGCTCCTCCCCTTCGACGAGATCCTGCGTTGGGGCGACGGCGTGGAGTCGGCCCCGGACCTGCGGTCGCGTCTGGCCGCCGCCCTGGCCAGGCCCGAGGTGCGGGAGGCCCTGTTCCTCGGCTCCCCGGACCTCGCGGCGGCGCTCCCGCTGTGGCAGCGGGACCCGACGGGCGGCAGGGGTCCCGGCATCGAGCGGGCCCTCGCCCGCTACTTCCTGCGCATGGCGTCGCGGCCGACGCCGTTCGCCCTCTTCGGCGGCGTGTCCGTGGGCACCGTCGGTCAGCGAACTCGGCTCGTGCTCGCCGGCCGGGAGGAGTACAAGCGCCACAGCACGCTCGACGTCGACATCCTGCGGTCCGCCGCCGGCCGGGCCGTCGCCGAGGACGAGGGCGTGCCGTACGAGCCGTCCAGCACGCTGTACCGGACGGCCGGCGAGCTGCGCTGGGTGGAGCGGCGCGGCGGGTCGGCGCCGACCCACCACCTCGTGGCCGCCGAGCGCCACCCGGCCGTGGACGCCGTGCTCGACCGGGCCGCCGGCGGGGCCACCCGGGCCGAGTTGGGCACGCCGCTGGCGGACGACCTGGTGGCCGCCCAGGCCCTGGTGCCCGCCGTCCAGGTGCCGGCCACCGCCGGCGACCCCCTGGCGGGGCTGCTCGGCCAGCTGCGCCGCCACGCCCCGGGCGCAGAGGTGACCGAGCGGATGGGCGTCGCCGCCGGCCTGCTGGCCGCCCTGGATGCCGGCGGGTTGGGCGCCGACCCCAGGCGCTACGGCGACGTGGCCGCCGCCCTGGGCGACCTGGCCGAGGGCGTCGACCGGGCCCGGCTGGTGGGCGTGCAGCTGCTGAAGCCGGCGCCGGCCGCCACCCTCGGTGCGGCCGTCGTCGACGAGCTCCGCCGCGGGGTGGGGATCCTGCACCGCCTGGCCCGGCGCCCGCCGCGTCCCGACTTCGAGCGCTTCGCCGCCGCCTTCGAGCGCCGCTACGGCGAGCGCGAGGTACCGCTGCTCGAGGCCCTCGACCAGGACCTCGGCGTGGGCTACGGCGCCCCGGCGCCCGGTGGCCAGCCGGCCGGACCACCCGAGCCGGCATGGGGCCGGCGGGAGGCGGTGCTCCTGCCGCTCCTGGCGGCGCTGCCTCCGGGCGAGGTGGAACTGGCCCTCACCGACGCCGACGTGGACGCCCTGGCGGACGGCGGCGCCCTGCCGCTCCCCGGCGCCTTCGCCGTGCTGGCCACCGTCGCCGCCGGCAGCGCCGGCGACCTCGACGCCGGCCGGTTCGGCGTGGTGCTGGAGGCGGCCGGCGGGCCGTCCGGCGCGTGGATGCTCGGCCGCTTCTGCGCCGCCGACCCCGACCTCCTGGAGCACGTCCGCCGGCACCTGGCCGCCGAGGAGGCGGCCGACCCCGAGGCCGTGTGGGCCGAGGTGGCCCACCTGCCCGCCGGCAAGTTCGGCAACGTGGTCATGCGGCCGGCCCTGCGCCGCCACGAGATCCCGTACCTCGGCGGGTCGGGCGTCCCCGGCGGCGACCGGATCCCGGCGTCGGACCTGCTGCTCTCGCGGCGCGACGGCCGCTTCGTGCTCCGGTCGGCCTCGCTCGGGCGACGGGTGGTGCCCCGCTCCACGACCGCCCACGACTTCACGGCCGCCGTCAACCTGCCCGCCTACCGGTTCCTGTGCGCCCTCCAGGTGGCCGAGGTGCAGGGCGGGCTGGCGTGGAGCTGGGGAGGGCTGGCCGGCGCCCCGTTCCTGCCGCGCGTGCGCACCGGCCGCATCGTGCTGGCCCGGGCCCGGTGGCGCGTCCCCGGCCACGAGGTCCGGCACCTGGCCGACGGCCCCGACCACGAGCTCCTCGCCCGGGTGGCCGGCTGGCGCGCCGCCCGCCGGCTCCCCCGCCTGGTGTCGCTGGAGGACGGCGACCGCGGCCTCGTGGTCGACCTCGACAACCCCCTGGCGGTCCACGCCCTGGTCGACGCCGTACCAGCGAGCGGGGACGTGGTGCTGGAGGAGCTGTTCCCAGGTCCCGAGGACCTGTGCTGCCGCGGGCCCGAGGGTTCCTTCGTCCACGAGCTGGTGGTGCCGTTCACGGCCGAGCCGCTCGCCGCGCCGCCGGCGTGGTCCCCCGCCGCGCGCCGCTCCCTTCCCGCCGGGAGCCAGTGGCTGGACGCCAGGCTCTACGTGCCGGCGTCGGCCGGCGACGGGTTGGTGGCCGATCTCCTCGTCCCGCTGCGCGACCGGGCCGGGCCGGCGGCCTGGCACTTCGTGCGCGGCGCCGACCCCGACCATCACGTCCGCATCCGCCTGCGGGGCCGGCCGGCCGACCTGCGGGAGGCGGTGGCAGGGCTGCACGACGCGGTGGCCACCGGCCTCGTCCGGGCCGTCGGACTGGATGCCTACGAGCAGCCGCTGGAATGCTTCGGCGGGCCCTGCGGCGCGGAGGCGGCGGAAGCCGTCTTCACCGCCGACAGCGACGCCGCCGCCGGGGTCCTGGGGCTGCTGCCGGCCGGCGACGAGCGGGCCGACCGGCGCTGGCGGGCCGCCCTGGCGGGCGCCGACCTGCTCCTCGACGACGTGGGCGCCGGCGGCCCCGAGCGAACGGCGGCCCTGCGCCGGCGGCGGGACCACCTGGCCGCCGCCGTCGGACTCGACGCCCGCCTGGAGGGCGACCTCAGCCGCCGCTTCCGCGCCGAGCGGGCCGACCTGGCGGCGTGGTGCGACGCCGTCCGCACCGGCGCCGGCCCGCACGCCGGGCTGCTGCGGCCGCTGCGGGAGCGCTCGGCCGCCCTCGCCGATGCGGCCGGCCGCTGGCGCCGGCTGGCGGCCGAGGGGGCGCTGGGCCCGGCGCCGGCCGACGCGGCCGTCCGCCTGGTGGACGAGTCCCTGGCCCGTCTCCTGCCGCCCGACCCCCGGCTGCTGCTCGCCGTCTACGACTCCCTCACCCGCCTCCACCTGGCCCGCGCCGGCCGGGCCGCCGCCGGCCGGGCCTGACCGGGCGCGTCCGCCGCTCACCACGCAGGGTCCTCCGCCGGGCGGCCGAGGAGGAAGGCGCCGACCTGCGACTCGTCCAGCGGGTCGAGCCCCAGCCAGCGGGCGTTCTCCTCCTCGGTCCAGCCGCCGAGGGCGCACGGCGCCAGCCCCAGGGCGGTGGCGACGAGGTACATCGTCTGGTACAGCGCCCCCACGTCCTTCAGGATCAGGCTGAGGGCGATGTTCCGGTACTTCCACATGGTGCGCTGGAACACCGCCGTCACCATGACGATCACCGGCGGGTCGAGGTTGGTGGCGTCGCCCGTCGAGCGGCGGGCGTGCCGGGTGATCTCGTCCTGCCAGGCGTCGCGGCCGCGCACCAGGTGCAGCGCGTGGTTGCACGGGTCGTAGAAGTAGGCGCCCGGCTCGAGGCCGTCGACGGCGTTGCACAGCGGGTACAGCTCCAGCTCGCAGCGGGCGCCGGCGGTGGGGTAGGGCCGGTGCCACAGGGCGCCGGCCGCGGGGTCGGTGCTGGTGCGCGTGACCCGGGCGCTGGCGTGGAGGAAGCGCCCCAGCTCGCCGAGGCCGATGCCGCCAGGCGCGTAGGTGCGCTGCGTCCGCCGCCGGTCGAGGGCGGCGCCGAGGCTGACGCGGTCGTCCAGCCCCGAGCGCTCAAGGGGGATGGCGGGCGACCCCGGCACCGGCTTGAACGGCGGGGGCGGCGGTTCCGGCCGTGGCGCCGATGCGTCGTAGCCCCCACGGGACGTGCGCCGCTGGACGGCCAGGTCGATCGGGTCCCACGACGTCGCGGTGGGGCGGGACTCGCCGGGCGGGTCGCTCACCACCAGGCCCATGGCCACCAGCCGGTCGAGGGCGGCGCGCAGGCGCGCACCGTCGGTGCCGGGCGGCGGCGCCAGGTCGTCGGCCGCCGTCCACTCCGAGAGGCGGTGCAGGATGCCGACGTAGCCCTCGCCGATGCGGAACAGGCGCTGGTCGTCGCAGTTGCGCGCCAGCAGGTCGGCGCCGTCCCATTGGAGGAGGCAGTGCGGCGAGCGCCGGAACCTGGTGCCGACCGCGGTCATGAGCCGGCGACGACCTCCAGGTCGCGCCCGCAGGCCGGGCACCCGGGGACGGCGACGAGTGCGTCGCGCCGGACCTGGAGCGTCCGGAAGTCGGCGGTGAGCACCCCGCCCCTCGTGACGGCCGGCGACCCGGTCAGGAGGGCGAGGGCCTCGGCCGCCACCAGCCCGCCGGCGAGGGTGGCGCAGGCCCCGAGGAGGGCCGGCTGGCGGGCGGCGACCTCGCCCGTGCGCAGGCCGGCCTGGTAGACGAGGTGCTCGTCGTAGTGGCGCAGGTGGCTGGTGCGCCGGCTCACCAGGCAGGCGAAGCAGCCCGGCGAGCCGGCGGCCACGGCCGGGCCGACGACACCCTCCACGGTGGTCGCCGCATGGAACAGGGCGGGCACGCCGGCGGCGAGGCAGGCGGCGTTGGCCTCCTCCGCCTGTTCCCCCGACTCGTCGACCTCGACCACCACCAGTGCCAGCGGCGCCGAACGCTCGAGGATCCGCTCGATGGGCGCCTCGCCCTCCATGGCGACCACGGGCGGGAAGACCCCCGGCGTCGCGACCTCGGCCGCCTGGAGGCACTCCTCGGCCACGACCCGGGGACGGGGCCGGCCGCCGTCGGCCGGCCCGCCGGGGACGATGGCCTGGTCGATGGCGGTGACCCTGCCGCCGTCGGCCAGCACCAGCGCGCCGACGTGGGACGCGGCCAGGCAGCGGGCCGCCGTGCGGGCCACCGGGCCGAGGCCGGCGAAGAGCACCCGCGCCCCGTCGAGGGCGGCGCGCGCCTCGGCCGCCCGCCGGCCGCCCTGCACCACCTCGTAGAACTCGGCGGTGACGGTGTCGGCGGCCGCTCCGCCGGCGTCGCCGCCGTCGGACAGCACACCCCCGGCGTGCAGGCGCCGCACCAGCTCCTCGACCACCGGCGCCCCGAGCGGGAACCGCCCGCTCAACTCCTCGACGGTGGCCCGGCCGTCGAAGGCGGCCAGCAGCTCCGGCCCGAGCCGACCCAGGCCGGGCGCCCCCAGGCGGATCACCCGGCCGGCGCTGCGCAGCTGGACGGCGTCGTCGCCCATGGGGATGACGCGGAAGAACCCCGGGAGCAGCGGGCGCTCGGGCAGGCCGCCGGTCACCGGGCACCCACCGTGCCGAGGGCGGGCTGGTCGTCGTAGGCCAGGGGGCCGGTGTGCCTGGCCTTCGCCGCCGGGCCGGCCCACACCCGGAAGCCCGACGTCACGAGGTCGCCGGCGAAGAGGTGCACCGACACCGACGGGCGCCCGCTCGTGTTGAACACCTGGTGGACGTCGTCGGGGGGCGGCTCCACGATCATCACGTCGCCGGCGGCGTAGCCCTTGCGGCCCGCCTCGGCCAGGCCCTCCCCGGCCGCCGACAGCCGGTAGCGGACCTCCTCCTCCCGGCCCCGCCACAGCCCGACCACTCCCCAGGAGCCGTGGTCGTGGATCGGCGCAGCCACCTCGGGAGCGGTCACGGTGGCGAACACCACGAAGGCGGGCGAGGCGAAGAGCAGGTACTTCCCGAAGCCGTCGGGCGGCAGGGCCGCCGCCAGCTCGGCCGGGAGCAGGTCGGCGTCGCCCAGCACGTCGGCGAGGACGGCCGCCACCTGGCGGGCGTTCTCGAAGCCGGACCGGGGGCCGGGCAGGCGGCCGCCCACCAGGTCGTCGGCGTGGCGGACCAGGTGCCTGAGCCCTGGGGAACCGGAGAGCGTCATGGGTGCCTCAGCCCTTCTGTGGGTGGAACAGCTCGGCCACGTCGGTGTTGCGGTAGCTGTTGTGGCTGCCGAAGACGAAGCCGCCGGCGATGAGCACGTCGCCGGCGGGCAGGACGGTGAGCTGGGCGTCGTCGTGGATGGTGCTCATCGGCTCGGTGAGCGACCACGTGCCGGTGGACGGGCGGAAGATCTCGGCGCTCGCCTGCTGGCCGCCGCCGGCCATGAGGAAGGTCCCGTCCTCCAGGACGGCCGACCCGCCCTCCTCCCGTCCGGCGTGCATGCTCCCCGTCTTCGTCCAGGCATTGGCCCGGGCGTCGTACAGCTCGGCGCTGGCGGTGGCGGCGTGGGGGTCGGACGGGTTCTGCGGGTGGCCTCCTGCCACGACGACCTCGCCCGAGCTCAGCAGGCCGGCGGCGTGGAGCACCCGGCCCTCGTGCATGGGCGCGGCCGGCGACCACCTGTCGGCGGCGGGGTCGTAGATCTCCGCCGACGCCTCGACCTTCTCCGTCGGCGCACCCACCGCCGTCGAGCGCCCGCCTGCCACGAGGACGCGCCCGTCGGCCAGCACGGTGGCCGAGTGGCCCCACCGCGGCGTGGCCATCGGGGCGGCCGGGACCCACTCGCCGGAGGTCGACCGGTAGAGCTCGGCGGTGGTCTGGGCGGCGCCGTCGCAGCCCACCCCGCCCACCACCAGCACGTCGCCCGACGCCAGCACCGATGCGCTGGGCGACACCCGGCAGGCGGCCATCGGCAGGGTGAACGTCCACGCCCCGGTGGCCGGGTCGTACAGCTCGGCCGACGGGCTGATGACCCCGTCGTCGCCGGCGCTGCCGCCGGCGGCCAGCACCTTCCCGGTCTTCGGCAGGGTCACCACGGCGGCGCCGAAGCGGGGCTGGTTCATGCTGCCGGTCATCTGCCACTTGCCCGTGGCGGGGTCGAAGATCTCCGTCTTCTCGAGGTAGAAGGTGGCGTTGCGCTCGAAGCGGCCCGACAGGCTCCGGTAGCCGCCCGCCACGAGGACCCGGCCGTCGCCCAAGCGGGCGGTGGCCGTCCCGAGGCCCGCCCCGCCGCCCTCCCGGGCGGTGTGCATGCGGCCCACGGTGGTCCACGAGCCCATGCCCTGGGCGCCGCCGGCCGACGAGTTGCACGCCGGCAGGGCCAGGGCGGCGGCGGCCACGGCGGCCAGCCAGGATCGCCTCATCGTCGTCCGTCCTCTCCCGGCCCGCGCCGCGGGCTCGCGTGCTCGATGCCCGCCATGGGGACGACCCTGGCTCCCACGCGGTAGGGAAAGGGGTCGAGCCCGAGGCGGAACTCCACGAAGGACCAGTCGGCGCCCGAGTACACCCGCAGGACGTCGAGCACCCGCCGGACCTTCATGGTGGCGTTGAGGTCCAGCTGGCGGAGGCCCTTGCAGTCCGCCCACGTGTGGTAGGTGGCCAGGTCCTCGTCCTGGGGCGTCCCCTCCACGCCGCCCGCCCGGAGCCTGGGCCAGGCCTCGGTGAACAGGTCGAGCACCAGGCGGTCGGATCGGGCCTCGAGGGCGTCGAAGTCGTCGGTGGGCAGGACCGGCATCTCCGCCTGGGCGATGATCGGGCCGGCGTCGACCTCCTCGGTCATCACGTGGATCGACACACCGGCCGGTGTCCCGTCCACCACGGCCCACTGGAGGGGGTCGAGGCCCCGGTTGTAGGGCAGGTACGACCGGTGCACGTTGACCCAGCCCCACTGCGGCAGCTTCAGCATGCTGGTGGGCAGGATCGGTGCGAAGCCGCACGAGACGCCGAGGTGGGGCTCGAGGCCGGCGAACTTCCGGAGGGCCACCTCGCTGGAGAAGCTGCGGCCGAAGAAGACCCGTCCGCCGTCCACGCCGGCGGCCGCCCGCACCGTTTCGCCACCGAGGCGCGGCGGGTTGTTCAGGCCGACGCCGACCACTTCGTCGCCGGCCGCCCGGATCACCTCGACCAGGCGGGTGCACACGGGACGGTCGCCGGCGAACAGGACGCGCACGGGCTCGGTCACCGGTCCACCACCGCCGCCGCAGGACGCGGCGGGAGGCCGTCGCGACCGTTCACCATCCGGGCCAGGGCGGCGTCGCGCAGGCGGGCCTCGGCCGGCGTGACGGCGCCGCCGATGCTGTCCGTCCACGCCCGCTCCAGGGCCGCCGTCGCCCGGCCCGGGGCGGCCAGCGGGCGGCCCGAGCCGAAGTAGGGCCAGAACCCGTCGATGCCCAGGCGGGACACGATGAAGCCGACCAGCGAGGCCGCCTCCAGGTAGACGCGCGCCGCGTCGGAGAAGCCGGTGTCGGGCGACGGCGGCGTGGCGGGCCCGTCCAGCAGCGCCGAGAGCGGCACGAAGCTTCCGTCCTCGACGAACTGCCGGACCCAGCGGTCGGGGCGGAGCCCGAAGAAGGGCCAGGCCGGCCCGGCCAGGCGCAGCTCGGCATCGGCCCACACGGCCAGCCCCTCGGCGTAGGCCTGGAGGGGCGACGGGCCGGCGACGGCGTGGACGAGTTCGTGGGCGAGGGCGGCGCTGACGGTGCCCCGGCGCACGCCGATGACAACTTCTGAACCGCGGGCGAAGGAGAGCACCGTGCCCTGGCGCAGGACGAGCGTGACCGTCCGCCGGGCGTCGAGGCCGAGGAACCGGCAGGTCGCCGTCCCCCACTCCTCCCCCTTCCGCCGGGCGAACCGGCACAGGCCGCGCACCTCGGCGGCCGGGAGCGCCGGCTCGTCGCCGTGCTCGTAGCGGATGTCGCACCGGAAGCCACCGCGGTCGCCGGTCACGACATCGGGCACGGGGCCGGGTTGGCGGAGGCCTCGTCGAACGGCGGCCAGCCGAGGGCGCCGGCCGCCAGGCGCAACCGCGCCGGCCCGAGCTGTGGGAGCCGGGCGTCGCCGTTGATGTCGACCATGCCCGGCACGAGCACCTTCACGGTGCGCAGGCCGGCGGCCGCCACGTCGGCCGGCGTGAGGTCGACGCACAGCACCTCGAGGTCCAGGGCGGCCAGCCGCTCGACGCACCGGCGCAGATCTGTCGCCGCGTCGCCCGTCCCGAGCCGGGGCAGCTCGCCGAGGCCTACCCGCTCGGCGGAACCGGCGAAGTGCTCGACGGCGCCGACGTTGGCGGCGCTGGCGTAGTAACGGGCGTGGTCCCAGATGTCCCGCACGTCGGACGCGGGGAAGGACGACCGCGCGTCGCACCCGAGGCCGTGGAGGCCGGCCAGCACCTGGGCGCACTCGAACAAGGCCTTGCGGGCGGCCGCCGCCGGGTCGGGTCGGCAGGCCGCCCCGAAGGCCGAGGCAGGGCGGCCCGGGTCGGTGCCGCTGGCCCGGCAGCAGACGACGGGGATGCCCGTGTCGGCGGTGATGTCGAACAGGGTGAACTCGAACTCTGCCCGGTCGAAATGGGCCCTCAGGAGCGCCGCCGGCTCGGCATCGGCGACGGGGTCCACGACGATCCGTGGCGGCTGCCGGCTGTGCAGCCAGTGGAGCATGATGGCGTCGCGCTCCACCACCTCCAGCAGCCCGGCGAGCAGGGCCGCCTCCACCGACACGTGGCAGGCCACACCGGTGCTGGACCCGGACACCACGTAGTTGTTCGGGGGACGGAAGCCCACCGACGACAGGGCCAGGGACGCGGGGACGAGCACGAACGACTCCCGCGTGAGCGAGTACGCCCACGCCCAGTCGATCGGGTCGTCGGGCCCCGGGAACCGGAGGGAGGGCCTGGCCCGGTACTGCGCCCCGGAGTACGGCCGGACCTGCTCCGGCGCGATGGCGACCGCCCTCACGTCCCGGTACGGGTGCCGCTCGACCAGCAGCGGGTCGTGGGGCCAGGCGAAGCAGTACCGCTCGACCGCCTCGATCAGGGCCTTCAGCCGGGCGTCGTCGCGGTCGTCGGAGACGCCCATCCCCACCACGTCGAACCCCGGATTGCGGCCGCCGAAGCCGCGCTTCGGGCCTCGCGCCACGAAGATGGGCGCCGTGGGAAGGCCCTCGACCTGCGGGTACTGCGTGCAATGGCGCACGACGCCGTAGGGCCCGAGGAGGCGTTCGGCCGCCGTGTGGGCGGCGGCCAGGAGGTCCCCGATGGGCGGCGCCCGGTGGAAATGGAGGGACCCGTCGAGTGCCGGCGAGGCGATCCCGGTCACCTGCCCTCCCCGCGCACGCGCCGAGGCCGGACCGCCAGCGGCGGCCCGGCCTCGATGCGGCCTGCAAGAGGCGCCGGGGCAGCTACTCCTCGGTGATCTCCACGCACATCGACGAGCTGCCGGTGGTGCAGAAGCTGACCTCGTCGGCCGCCCACTCGGTCTCGTCCAGCTCGCTGACCTCCACGCACATCGACGAGCTCCCGGTGGTGCAGAAGCTGACCTCGTCGGCCGCCCACTCCGTCTCGTCCAGGAATGCAACCTCGACTGCCTCGAACACTGGCTTCCTCCTGTCGTCCCTCCGGAGCGAACTCCGGCTCGATTGAGGACGGTTCTAACAAATCCATTTCCCCGACTCAACCAGCTAGGGGGGTCTGCGGCAGCCGATTATTAACTTGACGCGACGTCGTCCTCATTGCTTATACCTGCATCCCGGCCGCCGCCGAGGACGCGTGTTCGGTCGCCGACGGACGGACCGACACCGTGTAATTCCATTGATTCCTGGCGCGCTCCAGGAACATCTCGTCCGACGGGGAGGCCACCGCCGCCACCCGCCGGGGCGGGCGCTCCTCGTCCAGCTCGGCCCGCTCCTTCACGCTCCCGCCCTGCGAACCGCACAGCTCGACGATGGCCCGGTAGGTGGCCGGCGTGCGATCCGGCCTGGTGTCGGTCACGAAGCTGAACAGCCGCTGCTCGATGTGGGGCCACCACACCGTGCCCGCCGGGCACCGGCACACCGTGAGCTCCATCCCCGTCTCCAGCGCCAGGCGGTTCAGCTCGATCCCCCACGGCCGGGTGCCCGCCGAGAACGGCGACGACGGCACGATCATGATCCGCGTGGCGCCGGCGTGGCGCTCGGCGCCCATCGTCTCCCACCACCGGCGCACGGCCCGGACCGCCAGGGCGGCCGCCACGTCGTCCTCCCCGACCCGCGTCCACCCGTCCGCCCCGCTCAGGGCGTAGATGGCGCTCGACGCCGTGGCTGCCAGCGTGGGCGAGGCCCCACCGCTCGCGCAGTCCCGGGCCGCGACGGTGGCCTCCTTCTTGGTCATGTCGACGATGACCACGGGCTCGCCGGCCTGGAGGCGGAAAGCCGCCTCCTCGGCGATGTGGTGGAACTGCCGGTGCGTCGGCCCGGTGCCGGCCTCGGAGCCCCGCAGCGCCGGCTGGAGGCGGTAGCCGGCCGCCTTGAGGGCCCGGCCCACGGTGTCGGGGCTGAGGTGGAACCCGGCCTCCGCCAGTTCGTCGGCCAGCCTCGAGGTGGACTTCTCCGTCCAGCGGAAGGGCGACGAGACGCCGGCGGCGCCGTAGGGCTCGATGAGCGCCTCGAGGGCCGGCAGCAGCCCCGGTTGGAGGTCGACGACCGACTTGCGGCCGGCGCCCGGCGCCCGAACCCGGCCGGCGGGAAGCGAGCGGTGGCGGCCGTTGGCCACCTCGGCCAGGCCGCCGCTGATGGTGTTCCGACTCATGCCGGTGGCATTGGCCACGCTGGCCACGCCGGACTGGCCCAGCAACCGGGCTGTGGCCCCTGCCACGAGGCGCCGCTGCCGCTCGTCCAGGACGGGCAGGACCGCCTCGAAGAAGGACCTCAGCCCCTCAGGCGCAACCTCCACGATGCCAAACCCCTCTGACTCGACGCCCGGTGCGACGTGCGCTGGCACCCCCACCGGTCTTCGAGCCGCTTGTCGGCGCGGCACAAACCGGAGGACGCCCGCCGATCCGGTCCCCACTCGTTCCCTGCGCCTGCCAGTCTACGAACACGTCGAGACCATCCCAAGGGCCTCTTGGCCGGTGGGATACCCCCCGATGGGGGGGTATCCATCGAAATCGGGGGGGGTGGCGAGGGCGACTTCACGGGGGGGGGTTTGAAACGAAATACCCATGGAAAATGAACCCTTGCCTGGAACGCGGGCCTCACCTAGCCTCACGCGCTGTCGGACTTCCCACGCCTCTCTTCGAGGCACGGCAGAAATGGGGATACGGGATGGGCGACCCTTCTCCGGTGCGCGACGCAAGGAAATGCGGTCCATGTCCTGTGTCAATGGGCACGCAGGCCGGGCGCCGCCCGTGACGACCACGACCACCACGACGACGACGCCGGCCACCACGGCGCCGCCGGTCGCCGTCGCCCCGCCCCGGCCGCCGGGCCGTTCGGTCACGATCCGGGGCCGCGAGTACCCCGTCGTCCTCCCCAAGCTGAGCGACGTGCGGCTGCGGCTCACGGCCACGATCCTCGCCATCCAGCTGCTCGGCCAGACGGTGCTCCGCTTCAAGATCTCGATCGCCCAGATCCTGATCACCATGCTCGTCTGCGGGGTGATCGAGTTCGTGCTCACGCTCCGCCGCGAGCACATGATCGTGTGGCCGGCGAGCGCCTTCCAGACGGGGGCCAGCGTGGCGTTCATCCTGCGGGCCTCGGGCACGAGGCACGGCGACCTCTGGAGCCTCCGCGGGATCCACTTCTTCGTCTTCGCCGGCGTCGTGTCGATGGCCGCCAAGTACCTCATCCGGCCCAACGGCAAGCGACACATCTTCAACCCGTCCAACGTCGGCATGGTGGCCGTCCTGCTCGTCATCGGGCCGGCGTACGTGTTCTCCGAGCACCTGTGGTGGGCCCCCGGCGGCTGGCGGGCGGCGCTGGCCTGGGCCGTGATCCTGTTCGCCGGCTGGTGGATCCTCCGCCCGGTGAAAATGGTGCCGATGGGCGCTGCCTTCCTGGCCAGCTTCGGCGTCCTGATCGGGATCTGGGCCCTGCTCGGGCGGAGCTTCTACGCCACCTGGAGCCCGGACGCCATCAGCGGCCGGGGGTACTTCGTGAACATCGCCCTCTCACCCGAGGTGTGGGCCTACGTCTACTTCATGATGTCCGACCCCCAGACGGCCCCCAAGTCCCGGCGGGGCCGGGTCGTCTACGGCATCCTCACCGCCGTCGTCACCGCCGCCCTCGTCTACCCGCAGCACACCGAGTTCGCCATCAAGGTCGCCATCCTGGCCAGCCTCTCCGTCGCCTGCGCGATGGTGCCGGCCATCGAGTACTGGGTCAACCGCTCGGAGCGCCGCCTCCTCGAACGAGCGGTCGACGCCAACGATGCATCACTGCCCCGCCGGTTGCTGGTGGCCGCGGCCCGGCCGGCGGTTCTGGCCGCGGCGATCTTCGCCGTGGCCGCGGGCATCGACACCGCCAGGCTCGCCAACGACAGGAGCATCGTCCTGATCGAGCGCGACCTGCCCGGACCCGGTACGGCTCCCGGCTCGCTCATGCACAACCCGCATCGCCAGTAGGGGGGACTTCACCAACGACGCAGCACGCCCGCCGCGTCCTTCGGCGCGAGAGAAGGAAATGGGGAGACATGGTTGAAGTCGTTGCGCCCGGCCGGGCCTGGGCCCGGTCGGCCTTGGCGGCACTCGGGCTCACGCTCATGGTCGCCGGCGCCGTGATCGGCGGCGCGCACGGGATCCGGGACCGGCTCTGGCACGTCGCCGGGGCCGGGGCGGCGCCCGCCCCGACGTGGACCGACGTTGTCGAGCTCCAGGGCGACGGGAGCGCGATGGCCGCACCGTTCGCCGTCGACGCCCGTGCCGTCGAGTGGCGGGTGCAGTGGTCCTGCGAGTACGGGCACCTCCTCGTGGAGGGCGCCGGCCCCCGCCCGGTGGTGGACACGCCCTGCCCGAAGACGGGAACGGGCTTCGCCACCACAACGGGCCCGACAGCCCTGCACGTCACCACCAACGGTCGCTGGACCCTCAAGGTCCAGCAGCACGTCGACCCTTCCAAGAGCATGCACAAGGAGCGGATGTGAGCCACCTCGGTGGAGTCCTGAGCCAGCCGGCCGCCGTCCTCGACGAGCCGCCCACCTGCGCGCCGGCCATTCATTCCTACGACCGGCGCGAGCACGACTTCGTGACCGCCGTGTCGCAGATCTTCGAGGGTGCCGAGCTGGCCCGCCTGGGCGACGACCGGCGCTACGACCTGTTCGACCGCGAGCGCGACCAGTCGACGGACTTCCACGGGCGCTTCTACCGGAACTTCGACGCCATCCGGCCGCTGTACCACCACTTCGTCGCCACCGTGGCCGCCGGCATCGTGGGCGAGCCGTTCTGCGTCCAGCGGGTGCCCACCTTCCGGATCCACCTGCCCTCCAACGTGGCGGTCGGCGAGTTCCACACCGACGGCGACTACAACCACCCCGTCGGCGAGCTGAACTTCTGGGTGCCGCTCACCCGGGCGTGGGAGAGCAACACGATCTGGATCGAGACGGCCCTCCGGAAGGGCGACTGCGCCCCGGCCCCCCGGCTGGGGCCCGGCCAGTTCCTCACCTTCGACGCCGTGCGCTGGCGGCACGGGAACGTGCCCAACGAGACCGGCTCCACGCGCGTGAGCTTCGACTTCCGCTGCATCCCGCTCGCCCGCTACGCCGAGGGCGACGGGCGGTCGGTCAACACCGGGCAGCGCTTCGTCATCGGCGACTACTTCGAGGTCCTGCCGTCCACAGAGGGGTCGATCTGACATGGTCGCCAACCGTCACGCCACCGAGGGCCTCGACCTGGCCACGCTGTACCTCAACGAGGTCGGCCGCCACCGCCTCCTCACCCGCGCCGAGGTCAACGCCCTGGCCCGCGTCGTCCGGGCCGGACAGCGGGCGGCAGCCGAACCGGAGTCCGGCCCCGCCGAACGGGCCGACCGCGCCGCCGCCATCCGCCACGGCCGCACGGCGGCGGCCGCCCTGGCCCAGGCCAACCTCCGCCTGGTGGCCACCATCGCCCGGCGCTACTGCCACCGGGGCGTGAGCTTCCTCGACCTCGTCCAGGAGGGCAACCTCGGCCTCCTGCGGGCGGTGGAGCGCTTCGACCCCGAGCGGGGGTTCGCCTTCTCCACCTACGCCAGCTGGTGGATCAGGGCGGCCATGGCCGCCGCCGTGGCCAAGGCCGCCCCGGCCGACAACAGGGCCGCCGGCGACGCCGCCGCCCACGACCCGCTCGCTCCTCGCTACGGCCCGAGGCTGGTGTCGGTGTCGGCCGTGGAGGAGTGCCTGGTTGACCGGGCACCCACGCCGGCCGACCAGGTGCTCCTGGCCGGGCTGCCCCGAGCCGTGTCGGGCCTGCTGGGCGTCCTCGACGACCGCGAGCGGCAGGTTCTGTCCTGGCACTTCGGGCTGAACCAGGGCCGGCCCCGCACCCTCGCCAGCATCGCCCGGTCCCTCGACATCAGCGAGGAACGGGTCCGCCAGATCGAGGCCACCGCCCTCGGCAAGCTCCGCCGGCCGGGGCGCCGGCTCGACTCGGCCCGCGAGCTCGTCGCCGGCTGACGCCGGCAACCGGAAGGAGTGGGGATGCTCCCCGACCACATCAGGGGTCGCATGGTCGACCTCGACTCCCACCTGATGCTGTTCCCCCGCGAGGCGGAGGCGATCCTCGGGCCCGGGCCCGGCGGTGGCGTCTGGCAGTCGCGCCGGGGCGGCTGGTCCACCGTCGACGAGATCCGGCAGATGGTCGAGGACGAGGGACTCGACCCCTCGGGCGACGGGAGCCAGCTGGCCCGGCGCCGGGACGAGGCCCGCGACGACGTGTGGCAGGTGAAGCTCTGGGGCGCCCACGGCGCCCAGATCGCCGGCGACCGGGTCGACGCCGTCGAGAAGATGGGCATCGGCCACCAGTTCGTCTTCTCGCAGTTCATGGAGGGCCCGCTCAACGCCGCCTGCCCCGAGGCCCTGGCCGCCGTCACCCGGTACAACGACTACGTCCTCGACTGGGCCAGGGACGGCGCCGGCCGCCTCGTCCCGGTCTGCGTCGTCAACACCCACGACCGCAGCGCCGCCCTCGACGAGACCAGGCGGGCCCTCGACGGTGGGGCCGGCGGCATCCACCTCAGCGGCATCCTCCCCCCCGCCGGCCTGTCGCCGGCGGCGCCGGAATGGGACCCGCTGTGGGCCATGCTGGGCGAGGCCGGGGTGCCCGCCCTGCTCCACTACGGCAGCTCGGCCGGCGCCGCCTTCACCATCAACACCGACTGGTTCACCGCCGCCCACCGCTCCCTCAAGCCGCCGCCCGGCGACCCCGACGAGGGCAACTTCCACGCCCCGCCGTTCATCTGGATGACGGCCCACTACTACGCCGAGCTCACCCTCACCCACATGGTGCTCGGCGGGGTGTTCGAGCGGCACCCCGGCCTGCGCTTCGGCGTGGTGGAGTCGGGGGGCAGCTGGGTGGCTTCCTGGTGCGACCGCATGGACAACCTGGCGGTCACCACCTCGAGCTTCCTGTCGAGGACGCTGTCGCTCAAGCCGTCGGAGTACGTCCGCCGGCAGATCCGGGTGGCGCCCTTCCCCTTCGAGCCCGTGGGGACGTGGATCGAGCGCAGCGGTCTCTCGGAGGTCTACGTCTTCTCCACCGACTACCCGCACGAGGAGGGAGGGGTGGCGCCGGTGCCGCGGTTCCTGGCGTCGCTCGAGCCGCTCGGCCCCGAGGTCGTGGAGCGCTTCTTCGTCACCAACGGCGCCGACCTGCTGCCCGCCACCGTCCGCGCCTGACCGAAGGGCGCCGGGATCGGTCAGCCGGGTGGCCCGACGTGCTCCTCGTGGCCGGGCACCGAGGAGACCCACGACACCAGGGACCGCACGGCGTCCGGGATGGAAGCGTCGTCGAAGGCGACCTCGTGCCGGCCGCCCTCGTGCTCGACCACCAGGTGGTAGCTGGGCCGGTCGGGGTGCGCCTCCCCGGCGCTCGATGCCAGGGCCAGCAGCCCCGCGTCGTCCACCATGGCCCGGAGGGTGGCGGCGTCGGCGGCGGACAGGGCGGCGGCGTCGGCCACCGTGGTGATCACGACGGGGACCATGCCGCCGCCCTGCTCGACCGTCACCTTCATGCGGCCACCGTAGGGCCGATCAGAGGCCGACCTGCTTCCACGCGTCCTGCACGACCTTGGCCTCCGCCGCGCCGTACAACTCCGTGGCTGCGGCGACGGTGGCGGCAACCGCGTCGGTGAACTGGGCCTGCGGCTTCAGCTTGTCGACGAGGGCGTGGTACCAGATCGGTCCCGCCTTCTCCCAGGCGTACCCGCCGAACTCGGTGGCCGCCAGGTAGAACGCCTTGTTCGGGATGCCCGAGTTGATGTGCACGCCGCCGTTGTCGTTCCTCGGGTTGTTGTCGTCGGGCAGGTCCTGGTACTTGTCCATGTGGTCGGGCTGGGTGTCGAACTTGAATGCCGTGCCGGGCGCCTTCATCGACCGCAGCGCCGTGCCCCCGAGCGACGGGCCGAGCAGGCCCTCGCCGATGAGCCAGTCGGCATCCTCGACCGTCTCCTTGTTCACGTACTGCTTGACCAGCGACCCCAGCACGTCCGACCACGACTCGTTGAGCGCCCCCGACTGCTTGCTGTAGACGAGGCCTGCGGTGAACTGGGTGACGCCGTGCGTCATCTCGTGGGCGATCACCGAGACGTCGGAGGTGAGGCTGCCCTTGACCAGGAAGCGGCCGCTGCCGTCGCCGTACACCATCTGGGTGCCCTGCCAGAAGGCGTTGTCGAAGTCGACGCCGTAGTGGACCGACGAGATCAGCTCCATGCCGTTGCCGTCGAGGCTGTCCCGATCGAGGATGTCCTTGTAGAAGTCGTAGGTGGCGTCGGCCCCGTCGTAGGCCTCGTTCACCGACGTGTCCTTGCTCGGCGGGTCGCCCTCGCCGCGGACCTTGACGCCGGGGAGCGAGCCGCCGCCGCCGTTCTCCATGTCGTAGACGGTGCGGCGCTCCCCCTTCGGCTTGAACAGCGAGCCCATCAGCGACGGGCTGACCTCCTGGCCGAGGCGCTGGAGCACCGCCCGGCGGGCTCGCATCCCGGCCGAGGAGGCCAGCGTGTTGAAGGCCGCGTCGCGATCCTCGGCCGTCCCCTGCTCGGCCACCCGGGTCAGGATGACGGGGGGAAGGATGTAGCAGCGGTGGGTGGTGTGCGTCATGGCTCCCCTTCTGTCCCCACGGACGCCGGCGGCGCGCCCGTGACCGGTCCGCGTGTGGAGGCGTCCGGTGCCGCACCTCAGACCGCGGCCCCCGGACCGTGGCCCCCGTGCTGGGGGCCACGGCCGAACCGTAGCAATCTCCGGAAAGGAAGGCAACGGCGGGACCGGCCGGTTGGAGGGCTAGGTACTCGAGACCGGGTCGGGTGCCGGCGAGAGCTGGCGGAACTCGCCGTCCTCCAGCCACAGCACCCGGTCGGCGATGTCCCTCAGGCGGTCGTCGTGGCTGACGATCACCACGCTGCGGCCGTCCTCGGTGGCGAGGCGCCGCAGCAGGCGGGCGATCTCCCGGCCATGGGCGGAGTCGAGGTTGGCGGTCGGCTCGTCGGCCAGCACGAACGGGGGGTCGTTGGCCAGGGCCCGGGCGATCGCCACCCGCTGCTTCTCGCCTCCGGACAGCTGGTCGGGGCGGAAGCGCAGCCGGTCCCCGAGGCCGAGCCGGGTGAGCAGTTCCCTCGCCCGCTCCTGCGCCCGCCGGCCGGTGACGCCGGCCAGGTTGCAGGCCAGCTCCACGTTCTCCGACACGTCGAGGGCGGAAAGGAGGTTGAAGTCCTGGAACACGAAGCCGAAGTGCCGGGCCCGCAGCGGCGGCAGGTCGCGCTCGGCCGCCGAGGCCAGCTCGACCCCGTCGACGGTGACGGTCCCCGACGTCGGCCGGAGCATGGCCCCGAGCATCAGCAGCAGGGTCGTCTTGCCGCTTCCCGACGGCCCCATGATCAGCACCACCTCGCCGGGGGCCACGTCGAGGTCGACGGCCCGCACGGCGGCGACGGCCAGGTCGCCCTGGCCGTAGGTCTTGGTCAGCGATCGCACCGACACCGTGCTCATGACGCCCTCCGGAAGGCCGAGGCCGGGTCGACGGCCACGACCCGGCGGAGCGGGACGATCGCCCCCACCGCCCCGACCGCCAGGGCGGAGAGCCCGACGCGCACCACGCCGGCCGGCGTGACGGCGACGGCGACGGCGGGGTTCACCCGGCCCACCACGGCGCCCAGCACCACGGCGGCGGCGGTGGCCACGGCCACGGCCAGGGCGACCGACCAGGCGGCCTCGGCCAGGACGACGGCCGCCAGCCGGCGGGTGCGCCCGCCCAGCGCCTTCACCACCGCGTGCTCGCGCAGCTTGGCCAGGGTGAGGGTGAACAGCGTCAGGGCGATGACGGCCAGGGCGATGAGCAGGCCGATGGTGGACATGATCCGCATGAGGTCGGCCGACATGTCGCGCACGAGGGCGGCCTCCTCGCGGGCGAAGCGGCCGGTCGTCTGCACGGTGTCGCCGGGGACGGCTGCGGCCACCCGGCGGGCCAGGTCGCCGGCGGGCACCCCCGGCCGGGCGCCCACCAGCACGTAGGCGCTCGGCGTTCCGGCGGCGAAGTCCTCGGTGCGGATGAAGGCCGCCGAGTTGGCGATGGTGGTGCCGCCGTGGAACAGGCCGCTGACCCGGAAGGTGCCGCCGAAGACGCCGACGCGATCGCCGAGCCGCAGCCCGAGGCGGTCGGCGGCGATGCGCTCGACGAGGATCTCCCCCGGGCCGGGCGGCCGCCCGGCGCTCAGCCGCCGGGGCCCGCCCCGGCCGGTGGCGGTGTCGTAGCCGATGACGTAGCTGAGCTGCTGGCGGTCCCCCGCTCCGACGAGGAACGTGGTGGTGTACCGGAGGCCCTCGGCCCACGCCACCCCGTCGACGGCCCGGACGGCGTCGTCCGTGGCCGGGTCCAGGGCCGACACCGACATGTGCATGGTTCGCACGTCGCGCTGGGACACGATGACGTCGGCCGGCGAGGCTCGCAGGTAGGCGGTCGCCTGGCGCATGGCGCCGTCGAAGATGCCCTGGAGGAGCAGGACCAGGAGCAGGGCGGCGGCCACGCCGCCGGCGGCCAGGGCGGCCCGGCGCCGGTCCTGGAACAGCGCCCGGCGGGCCAGCGGCACCCGGCCCCTCATGCTGCGGACCTGTAGGCGGCGGCCGGCTCGAGGGCGGCCAGGCGGCGGGCGGGGACGACGGCGGCCAGCAGCGCCATGCCGAGGGCGGCGGCGACCGCCCGGCCCGCCGCGCCGGCGGTCAGCACGATGGCGAACTGCGGCCGCGACGCGTCGATGACGCCCCGGCCGGCCACGAAGAGCAGCCAGCCGGCGCCGAGCCCGAGGGCGGCCAGGGTCAGCGTCTGGGCGACGGCCAGCCCGACCAGGAAGCGGCCCGTCCCGCCCATGGCCTTGACGATCCCGTACTCGCGCCGGCGCTCCACGACGGCGGTGTAGGCGGTGAGGGCGATGATCATCGTCCCCGCGGCCAGGCCGACGGCGACCATGAGCCGTACGGGCGAGCCGAGGATGCCCGTGGCGAAGCGCAGGTTGTTGACCGACACCTGGTGCCGGCCGAGGGTGTCGAGTCCCTGCGCCCGGAGCCGGGCCGTCGCCCCGCCGGCGTCGGCGGCGCCGGCCAGCACGAAGCTCGTCCGGCCCGGCGATCCGGCCAGGCCGTCGAGGGCGTCGTGGGTGACGAAGACGTAGGACAGCATGAAGCCGTTGCTGTCCGAGAGGCCGACGACCCGGAAGGACCGGCCCAGCAGCTCCAGCCGGTCGCCCACGCCGATGCCGTGGCGCCGGGCGAGGACCGTCCCCACGGTGATCTCGTCGTCGGATCGCGGGGGCCGCCCGGACGCCGACGACCACGGCCCGCCCCGCTGGCCGGGCACCGAGCCGACCACGTAGGCCGGCACCTTCCGGCCGTGGAGCTGGAGGATCACGTAGGCGGTGCGGACGGGGGCGGCCCAGGCCACGCCGGGGTCGGCCCGCACCTGGTCGACCGTCGGAAGCGGAAGGGAGCCGGCGCCGGCGGTGAGGTCACGGACACCGGGCTGGAGGACGAACAGGTCGGCGCCGGAGCGCTCGGAGTACAGCGTCGCCTGCTGGCGGATCCCTGCCCACATGCCGTCGAGGAGCAGGATCAGCATGACGGCCAGGCCGACGCCGGTCACGCCGGCGGCCAGGCGCCGGCGGTCGGCCGTCAGGTTGCGGCGGGCGAGCGGGACCCGGCGAGGGTGGGCTCGGACCGACCGCGGGTTCACCGCCCGTCACCCTCCTTCGGGGTGGCCTGCGGCTCGTGGCTCTCGCCGTGGCTGCCGTGCATCCCCTTCATCATGAAGATCATCATCAGGGGGCACGCCAGGGCCACGACGGCGACCGGCAGGTACGTGAGGATCGGGGCGCCGAGCGCCGTCGCCACGGCGAGGACGGCGACCACGACGAGGCCGGGCCCCAGGAATCGCTGGTAATTGCTCATGACGGTCTCCTTCTCGGGCGTGCTCCGTCGGTGCCAGCATCGGCTGCCGGCGGGGCGCCGCCATCCGAGCCGGGTACGGAACGGGGCTGCGGGCGACTACGGACGGCGCCGTCACCCGGGATCAGTGGCGCGGGCGGATGCGCCAGTCCACGCCGGCCCGCATCCTTGGTCGCAGGAGGACCCGATGGCACCGACCCCCGAGGAGACGACACCCCGCTGCCCGGTGTGCGACGGGCACCCCCTCGTGCTGGTGGCGATCCGCCATCCCGGGATGCGCCGCCTCACCGGGGATCTGCTGGAGCAGGAGTACCACTGCTGGGTGGCCGGCGACCTCGGGGCCGGCGAGCGGCTGGCGCCGGCGCTCCAGCGCCGCCGGCCCGACCTGGCCGTCGTGGACGCCGACGATTTCCGGCGCTGCCGCACGGACGGCTTCCCGGCCTGCCGAGTGGTGGTGGTCGGTCCCGAACCCGACGCCGGCTACCGGGCCGAGGCCCTCGGCCGCGGCGCCGGCGCCTACATCGCCCGCGAGCGCGTGGGCGAGGACCTGGGTGCCGCCATGCGTTCCATCCTCGGCTGCGTCCACGACCCCTGCCCTCCCGACGGGAAGGAGACGCCATGACAGGCCCGACGGGAGGCCGGTCCATCAAGCAACTCACTGGTGGACCAGACGAAAGGATGGTCCACCAATGACCCCGCTCGACATCGCCGTCCTGGTCGGCGCCGCCGCCCTGCTGGCCGGCATCGCCTGGTTCTTCTTCGCCCCCCGGGCCGGCGGGCGGACCGAGCTGCGCGACGGGGTCCAGGAGGCCACCGTCGTCGTGCGCGGCGGGTACTCGCCCGACGTGATCCACGCCCGCGCCGGCGTCCCCCTGCGCCTGCACTTCGACCGCCAGGAGACGGGCGACTGCTCGGCCAAGGTGGTGTTCTCCGACTTCGCCCTGGCCCGGGCCCTCCCCGCCTACGCCACCACCACGGTCGAGCTGCCGCCGGCGGGGGCCGGCACCTACGGCTTCGCCTGCGGCATGAACATGATCCACGGCACCCTCGTGGTCGACGAGGCCGAGGGCCAGCCGGCGCCGGCCGCCCCGCCGGCCGCGGCCACGGCGGTGGAGGCGCCGCTGCCGGTCCCAGGCGAGGCCGAGGACCGGGAGTCCGCCGCCCGCCGGGCCGAGATGGCCGACCTCACCCGCCGGGTGGTGGTGGGCGCCGTGCTCACCGCGCCGGTGCTGTTCGCCGTCATGGCCAGCGAGCTGTTCAACGTGAACCGGGTGCCCGACCTGCTGCTCAACCGCTGGGTGCAGCTGGCCCTGATCGCGCCGGTGATGTTCTACAGCG
Source organism: Acidimicrobiales bacterium (assembly GCA_035689115.1). Lineage (GTDB taxonomy): Bacteria > Actinomycetota > Acidimicrobiia > Acidimicrobiales > JAHFUS01. The sequence continues at coordinate 36,727 of DASSMA010000064.1, read as the reverse complement.
GCTGGCCCATCCACCGCACCGGGTGGCTCACCCTTCGCCACCGGGCGGCCGACATGAACACCCTCATCACCCTGGGCACCTCCGCCGCCTTCGGCTACAGCCTGCTGGTGACGCTGGTCCCGTCCCTGGTTCCCTCCGACGTGCGAGAGGTGTACTTCGAGGCGGTCGGCGTGATCATCACCCTGATCATGGTGGGCCGCCTGCTGGAGGTGCGGGCCAAGGCCGGCACCAGCGAGGCCATCCGCACCCTGATCGGCCTCCAGGCCCGCACCGCCCGGGTGGTGCGGGGCGGCGGCGAGATCGACGTGCCCATCGAGGAGGTCGAGGCCGGCGACGTCGTGGTGGTGCGCCCCGGCGAGAAGGTCCCCGTGGACGGCGAGGTCCTGGAGGGGCGCTCGGCGGTGGACGAGTCGATGGTCACCGGCGAGCCGATCCCGGTCGTGAAGCAGGCCGGCGACACCGTCATCGGGGCGACCGTGAACCAGACCGGCGCCTTCCGCTTCCGGGCCACCAAGGTGGGCCGGGACACCATGCTCGCCCAGATCATCCGGCTGGTGGAGCAGGCCCAGGCCTCCAAGGCGCCCATCCAGCGCCTGGCCGACGCCATCTCCGGCTACTTCGTCCCCGCCGTCATGGCCATCGCCGTCGTCACGCTCGCCGTGTGGTTCGTGTTCGGCCCGTCGCCGGCGTTCACCCTGGCTCTGGTCAGCGCCGTGTCGGTGCTGATCATCGCCTGCCCCTGCGCCCTGGGCCTGGCCACGCCGCTGTCGATCATGGTCGGCACCGGCAAGGGCGCTACCGCCGGCATCCTCATCCGCTCGGCCGAGGCGCTGGAGACGGCCCACCGCCTCGACACCGTCGTGCTCGACAAGACCGGCACCGTGACCGTCGGCAGGCCGGCCCTCACCGACGTCGTCGCCGTGGACGGGCCCTCCGACCACGTGCTTGCCTTGGTCGCGGCCGCCGAGCGCCCGTCCGAGCACCCGCTGGCCGCCGCCATCGTCGAGGGGGCCCGCCAGAGGGGGCTCGCGGTGGGCGACGCCGAGGAGTTCGACTCGGTCACCGGCAAGGGCGTGCGGGCCCGGGTCGACGGCCACGACGTACTGGTCGGCAACACCCGCCTGCTGGGCGACGCCGGCGTCGGCACGACGGTCCTCGAGGCGGCTGCCGAGCGGCTGTCGGCGGAGGGCAAGACCCCGATGCTGGTCGCCGTCGACGGCCGCCCGGCCGCCGTGGTGGCGGTGGCCGACACGGTGAAGGACGGGTCGGCGGCGGCGGTCGCCGCGCTCACCGGCCTGGGCGTCGACGTGGTGATGATGACCGGCGACAACCGCCGCACGGGTGCCGCCATCGCCCGGGCCGTCGGCATCCGGCGGGTCGTGGCCGAGGTCCTGCCCGAGCACAAGGCGGCCGAGGTCCGCCGCCTCCAGGCGGAGGGCCGGCGGGTCGGGATGGTGGGCGACGGCATCAACGACGCCCCCGCCCTCGCCCAGGCCGACGTCGGCCTGGCCATCGGCACCGGCACCGACGTGGCCATCGAGTCCTCCGACATCACCCTGATCTCCGGAGCCCTGGAGGGCGTGGTCACCGCCATCGCCCTCAGCCGGGCCACCATGCGCAACATCCGCCAGAACCTGTTCTTCGCCCTGATCTACAACGGCGTGGGCATCCCCATCGCCGCCGGCGTGCTGTACCCCTTCACCGGCCTGCGGCTGAGCCCGATGATCGCCGCCGCCGCCATGGCCGCCAGCTCGCTGTCGGTCGTCGGCAACGCCAACCGGCTCCGTCGCTGGAAGCCGCGGCCCCTCCCGACGGTCGCGGTGGAGCCGGTGGAGCCGAAGGTCGAGGTCGGCGGGCAGGACGAGGAGCCGGCGACCGCCACCGACCCGGTGTGCGGGATGACGGTCGACATCGCCACCGCGGCGGCGGCCGTGGACGCCGGCGGCCGGCGCTGGTACTTCTGCTCGACGGGATGCCGCGACGCCTACCTGGCCGAGCGCCCGCTGCTCCGGGCCGCGTAGCCCCTTCCCGCTACCGTGCCCGAGGTGGAGTACTGGCCGGCCCGGCTCAGGACCCTGCTCGACGCCGCCCTCCAGCTGACGGGTCCCCACGACCTCGACGAGGTCCTCCAGCGCATCGTCGACGGTGCCGCCGAGGTCCTCGGCGCCCGCTACGCCGCCCTCGCGACCTACGACGAGGGCGGGCGGATCCGGCGGTTCGTCCACCACGGCCTCGACGCCGCCGCCGTGGCCCTCATCGGCCGGCTCCCCGAGGGGCGCGGCCTGCTCGGCCACCTGCTGGCCGCCGACGGGCCGCTCCGCGTGGACGACCTGGCCGCCGAGGAGCGGGCCTGCGGCTTCCCCGCCGGCCATCCCCCCATGCGCACCCTGCTCGGCGTGCCGGTGATGCGGGGCGGCCGGCGCTACGGCAACCTGTACCTGAGCGAGAAGGGTGACGGCCGCCCCTTCGACGCCGAGGACGAGGCGCTGGCCGCGACGCTCGCTGCGTTCGCCACCGGGGCGGTCGAGAGCGCCGAGCTGGTCGCCGCCGAGCGGGCTCGGGTCGAGGCCGTCACCCAGCAGGTGGCCGCCGAGGAGCGGGCCCGCTCCCGGCAGGCCCTGCTGGCCGAGGTCATCGCCGCCCAGGAGGCGGAGCGGGCCCGGGTGGCCCGCGACCTGCACGACGACGTGGGGCAGGCCCTCACGTCCGTGCTCCTCGGCCTGCGCCTGGTCGAGGACGCCGGCCCCTACATCGAGGAGCTCCGCGAGCTGGTGGCCGACGCCCTGCGGCGCACCCGGGAGCTGGCGTTCGAGCTGCGCCCCACGGTGCTCGACGACATCGGGCTCACTGCGGCTCTCGAGCGCCTCACCCAGGCGGTCGGCGCCCGCGCCGCGCTGCCGGTCGGCCTGGCCGTCACCGGCCTCGACGCCGGCGAGCGGCTCGACCCGGCGGTGGAGACCGTGGTGTACCGGGTCGCCCAGGAGGCCCTCACCAACGTGGTGCGCCACGCCGCCGCCTCGGAGGCGAGCGTCACGGTGGCCGTCGGGCCGGCGCGGGTGCGGGTCCTCGTCGAGGACGACGGCGCCGGCTTCGAACCGCGCCACCCCCCGCCCGGCGGCCATCTCGGCATCGAGGGCATGCACGAGCGGGTCGCGCTGGTGGGCGGCACGCTGCAGATCCTCTCCGAGCCCGGCCGGGGGACCACCGTGGTGGCCGAGCTGCCCCGGGCGCCGGCGCCGTCAAGGTGAGCGGGTTCTCGGTATGGAAACTCACGCTGCGGCGTGAGTTTCCATACCGAGAATTGGTCGTCGGCCTACCGGGTGCCCTCATCCAGCACGCCCAGCTCCCGCGCCATCCGCACGAGGTCGGCCCGGCCCTTGAGCCCCAGCTTCTGCTGGATGTGGGCCCGGTGGGTCTCCACCGTGCGCACCGAGACGTAGAGCTGGGCGGCGATCTCGGTGTTCGTGTTGCCGAGGGCCACGAGGCGCAGGACTTCGACCTCGCGCTCCGACAGCTCGCCGCCCGGCCCGGCTGGGCGGGCGGCGCTGGCGCGCTGGTCCAGCAGGGCGGCTCCCAGGCTGGGGTGGACGTACTGCTGGCCGGCGGCCACGTGGCGGACGGCGAGCACCAGCTCCACGTCGGCGGCGTCCTTCACCAGGTAGCCGCTGGCGCCGGCCTCGAACGCCTTGCGGAGGTACGCCACGTCGTCGTGGACGGTGAGCACCAGCACCCTGGTGCCGGGGCTGGCGCCGGTCACCATCCGGGTCGCCTCGATGCCGCTGGTGCCCGGGAGCCCGACGTCCATGACGAACACGTCGGGCTTCGCCGCCCTCGCCAGGGCGACGGCGTCGGAGGCGTTGCCCGCCTCCCCGACGACGACCATGTCGTCCTCGTCCTCGAGGATCCGCCGCAGCCCGCCGCGCACCACGGCATGGTCGTCGCAGAGCGCCACCCGGATCGACGTCATCGCCTCCGGCGAGCGTACCGTTCAGGGGCGCAGGATCGGCGACTCGGCGGCGTGGCGGGCCCGCAGGTCGGCGTCCCAGTCCCCGCTGCAGTAGATCGTCATCTCGGCGATGCGGCCGTCGCGCACCTCGCACAGCACGATCTTGCGGTCGGTGATCTCGCGCCCGCCCTCGTCGTGGCGGCCGGCCAGCTCGGTGACGAAGCCGGTCGCCGTGGGGACGGTCCGCAGCACGGTGGTCTCGACGCCCTCGGGCGAGTAGCCGGTGAGCCAGGCGGCGAACGTGTCCCGGCCCTGGAGCTGGAAGCGCCACAGCGGGGGATGGCCGTCGAGGAACACGTCGTCGCTCAGCACGTCGCCGGCGTCGGCGGTGCGGAACACGTCGGCCAGGCGCTCGCTCAGCTCCTGGGCGACGGCGTCGTCGAGGGTGGTGGTGTCGGTGGGCATCCCGGCCTCCGTTGGGTCGTCGTCGGCTGCGACGGTACGGAGCCCAGGCGGTCCGGCGCATCGGCAGAACCACTGATATCGCCGGTGCCGCCGATTCGGTGGTCCTCCCGATGCGCCGGCCGGGCCCCGTCCGTACCGTCCCTGCCGACGACCGCCACACCGACCGGAGGGATCCCGATGAGCGAGCACCCCAACGTGCGAACCGTGAACCGCATGACCGAGGCCATCCTCGGCCAGGACCACGCCACCCTGGCGGGGATCTTCACCGACGACTTCGTGTTCCACCTGCGCGGCCCCCACGAGGCGGCCGGCGACCACGACGGGCTCGGCGGCCTGCTCGGCGTCCTGGGCGGCCTGGTGGAGGCCACCGGCGGGGACATCGACCTGGACCAGAAATTCTGCGTCGGTGCCGACGGCTGGGCGGCCGAGTGGGAGCACGCCACCCTGGGCCGCAACGGGGGCAAACTGGAGTCGGACAACGCCTTCGTGTACCGCTTCGACGGCAGCCGCATCGCCGAGATGTGGATGTTCCTCGGGGTGCTCCCACAGCCGGCCGAGAAGTTCTTCGCCTGATGGTTCGATAAGGGACACTGACACCGTGCAACAGGCCATCGAGGCGGCCCGGGAGGCGTGCGCCGGCCGGCGCTGGGGCGACGGCCGGCGGCTCCTGGAGGGGCTGCCGTTCGCCGACCTCGGCGTCGACGACCTCGACCGCCTCGGCACCTGCGCCTGGCTCACCGGCGAGGTCGACGACGCGGCGGCCGCATGGGTGCGGGCCCACCAGGTGTGCGTCGCCGACGGGTCGGTCCACCGGGCTGCCTACTTCGGCATCCGGCTGGCCCAGTGCCTCGCCTTCGCCGGCGACGTGCCCCGCTGCCGCGGGTGGGTCGACCGCACCGCCCAGCTGCTGGACGCCGCCGGCATCGACTGCGTCGAACAGGGCTACCTGGACCTCGCCCTCGGCCTGTGCCGGATCTTCGAGGCCGGTGACGTCGCCGGCGCCCAGGCCCAGTTCGGTCGGGCCGGGAAGGTGGCCGCCCGCTTCGGGGACCGGGAGCTGCTGACCCTCGCCGCCATCGGCGAGGGTCGCATGCTCGTCTACCTGGGCGACGTGGCCGAGGGCATGGCCCTGCTCGACGGGGCGATGGTGGCCATGGAGGCTGGCGAGCTGTCGGTGCTGTCGACCGGCGACGCCTACTGCACCGTCATCGACGCCTGCTCGGAGCTGTACGACGTGGTGCGGTGCCGGGCGTGGACCCGCTCGTTCGCCCGCTGGTGCGACGACCAGCAGGAGCTGGTGCTCTACCGCGGTCACTGCCTGGTCCACCGGGCCGAGACGCTGGCCGTCGACGGGGCCTGGGGCGAGGCGCGGGCGGAGGCGCGTCGGGCCGCCGACCGGCTGGCCCGCCCGATCCAACCCGCCGCCCTGGCCGCCGCCCGCCTCCTGGAGGCCGACCTCCTCCGCCTGGCCGGCGACCTGCCCCGGGCCGAGGACGCCTACCAGGAGGCCCACGCCCTCGGGCGCGAGCCGCAGCCCGGCCTGGCCCTCCTCCGGCTGGCCCAGGGGCGGGCCGACACGGCCGCCACCATGATCGGGCGGGTGCTGGCCGAGACCGAGGGGCCGGTGTTCCGGGCGCGCATGCTCGACGCCGCAGTCGAGATCGCGCTGGCGGCCGGCGACCGGGCGGCGGCCGCAGCCGCCGCCGGCGAGCTGCGGGAGGTGGCCGCCCAGCTCGGCACCGCCCTCCTGCGGGCCCAGGCGGCCCGGGCCGAGGGAGCCGTGCTGCTCGCCGCCGGCGACGCCGCCGGCGCCCTGGCCGCCCTGCGCCGGGCGTTCCGGGAGTTCCACGAGCTGGGGGTGCCCTACGACGCCGCCCGCACGCGCCTGCTCGTCGCCGGCGCCTGCGCCGCCCTCGGGGACGCCGACGCGGCGGCCATGGAGACCGACACCGGTCGCGAGGCGCTGGCCGCGCTACGGGCCCTGTGCTCCGTCGCCGACGACGCCGCCCCCGACGGGCTCACGCAGCGGGAGCTGGAGGTCCTCCGCCTGCTGGCGAGGGGCAAGACCAACCGGGTGATCGGGCAGGAGCTGTTCATCAGCGAGAAGACGGTCGCCACCCACGTGGGCCACATCTTCACCAAGCTCGGGGTCGCGTCCCGGGCCGGCGCCACCGCCTACGCCTACGACCGCGGGCTCGTCTGACCCAACCTTCGGCCGAACTGGTGGCGGAACCGACAACGCTTCGTTGTCGGTTCCGCGACCAGAAGCACGCGACCGCCGACCTGCCCTCCGTCCATGGTGCGTACCGCCGCCGGCGGCGGCGCTTGTCCGACCGGGCAGGGGCGTGCTAGCGCGGAGGGTGGCTGTTCCCTTCAGCGCAGAGGAGGCCGGCACGATGCCCGACAGGCAGGACACGCAGGTGGTGCTGGTGTTGCAGGGCGGCGGCGCCCTCGGCGCCTACCACGTCGGCGCCTACCAGGCCATGCAGGAGGCGGGCTACGCGCCCGACTGGGTCAGCGGCATCTCGATCGGTGCCATCAACTCGGCGGTGATCGCCGGCACCGAGCCGGAGCGCCGCCTGGCCCGCCTCGAGGAGCTGTGGGACCGGATCTCCCGCCCGGACGAGTGGGGGTCGTGGCTCCCCGCCGGCCCCATGCGCCGGGCCTTCAACACCGGGTCGGCGGCCGAGGCCTTCCTCTTCGGCCAGCCCAACTTCTTCACCCCCAACGCCCCGAGCCCCTACCTGGCGCCGCCCGGCTCACCCCGGGCCACCGCCTTCTACGACACCAGCCCGATGGTGGCCACCCTCGAGCAGCTGTGCGACTTCGACCTGGTCAACGACGGTGCCACCCGGCTCAGCCTGGGAGCCACCAGCGTCACCACCGGCCAGTTCCGGTTCTTCCAGAACTTCGACAGCCCGTCGCACAAGAAGGTGACGATCGGTCCCGAGCACGTCCTGGCCAGCGGCTCGCTGCCGCCGGGGTTCCCCTTCACGATGGTCGACGGCGAGCCCTACTGGGACGGCGGCGTGGTGTCGAACACGCCCCTCGACGCCATCGTGCAGGACCTCCCGGCCGAGCGCACCCTGGTGTTCATGATCGACCTCTGGAACGCCGCCGGGCGGGTGCCGGCCACCATCGACGAGGTCCTGTGGCGGCAGAAGCAGATCCAGTACGCCAGCCGCACCGCCTACCACATCGAGAGCGTGGTGGCCCGGCACAACCTGGCCCGCCAGCTCGGCGTGCTCGGCAGCAAGGTGCCGGCGGCGGCCCGCAAGGACCCCGCCATCGACCCGGCCTCGCTGGTGCGATTCGAGCAGGGGGGCACCCTCGACATCGTGCACCTCGTCTACGAGCCCGACCCCGACGAGGTGTCGGCCAGCGACGCCGAGTTCTCCCGGCCGTCGATCGCCCGCCGGCGCGAGGCCGGGTACCACGAGATGGCCCGGGCCCTCGACGAGGCGCCGTGGTTCGCCGACGAGCGCCGGCCCCGCCACGCCGCCGCCGTCGTCCACCAGGTGGCCCAGGGCCGGATCACCCAGGCGGCGCCCGCCCGGTAGCCTCAGCGCGAACGGCGGAGCAGCGCCTCGGGGCTGAGCAGCAGGGGCTGGCCGTCGTTCCAGTCGATCCAGCCCCGCTCGCTGAAGCTGGCGATGAGGCGGTTGGCGCTGGCCCGCGTGGTGCCGATCATCTGGGCGATCTCCTCCTGGGTGACGCGCACCGTGATGCGGATCTCGTCGCTGCGCCCGGTGGGCTCGCCGTGCTCCTCGGCCAGCTCCACGAGCTTGCGGGCCAGGCGGGTGGGGGCGTCGAAGAACACGAGGTCCTGGGTGTTCTGGTCGGCCCGGCGCAGCCGCCTGGCCATCAGCTCGAGCAGCCGGCGGGCCAGGGCCGGGTGGCTCTCGAGCAGCGTCCAGAACTGGTCGGACCCGAGGGAGAAGACGGCGACGTCCTCCATGGCCCGCGACGACATGGCTCGAGGCCCGCGGTCGATCACCGCCAGCTCGCCGAAGATCTGGCCGGGACCGAGCACGGCGACCAGCAGCTCGTTCCCCTGGGGTGACGTGTTGAACAGCTTCACCCTGCCGCTCTCGATGAGCAGGATCCGTTCGGCCGGCTCCCCCTCCCGGAACACCATCTCGCCCTTCCGGTAGCGGTGGGCGTAGCACTGGGTGGCCAGGGCGCCCAGCTCCTGGGGCGGCAGGACGCCGAACAGCGGCGCCTGCCGGAGCAGCTCGACGCGGTGGCGGATCAGGTCGTCCTCCCGCATGCGGGCGAACGCCGAGATCCTTCCGTCCTCAGTTGCCGTCACTACTGCCGAGCCTAGGGGCGCGGCTCCCCCGGCGTCCGCCGCAGAATTACTTGCGCGGCGCCGGCGCGCGCAAGAGCACACCCGTCGCGTGCTCCGGGGCATTGCCCGGGGTCGCCCGGAGGGCCGATGATCGTGACAGCCGGAACGGAGCGTGCGTGTCACCGCTTCGCCGGCCTCCGTCTGCGCCCTCGTCGGTCCCGTTGCCTCGGAACGGTTCTGGGACAAGGGAAATTCCTCTTGGGATCGGTCGCGCCCGTCGTTATCTTGAGCCCCGGACGGGGAGGCCGGAAGGCCAAAGGAGCGCACGCATGGAGATCGGCACGGAGTCGGCGGCTGGGCGCCGAGGCGCCCTCGGGGTGACCTACGAGCACCCCAGGGCGTTCTGGCTCGGCGCCCTGCTCACGGTGGCGGGCACGGTCCTGATGCTGCCCAAGTACATCGGGGCCCGCCAGGACCACTACCGCCTGGCCGGGTCGGCCGTCAGCACGGACATGGTCGCCGGCATGGTGCTGATGGTGGTCGGGATGGTGATGGTCACCTACGGGGTCTTCCCGAAGGCCTCCCGCTTCGCCCAGGGCAACGTGTCGCGCATCCGGGTGACCGCCCTCGACGACGCGCCGATCACGGGGGCCCATATCGGGCTCATCCTGGTGATGGCCATCGCCGTCACCATCGACGTGATGAAGCCCACCACCCTCGCCTTCGTCGCCCCCGGAGCGGCCAAGGAGTACGGGCTGCGGTCGGCCCTCAACCCTCACGCCGCCGGCTGGCCCATCGGCCTGTACCCGCTGTGCGGCATCACCGGCACGGTGCTGGGCTCGTTCATCTGGGGATGGCTGGGCGACCGCATCGGCCGCCGGGCCTCGATCCTCATCGCTGCGGTGACGTTCATCGCCACCTCCACCTGCGGCGGCATGACCGCCTACTGGATGCACCTCGGCACCTGCTTCTTCATGGGCTTCGGGGTGGGCGGCATGCTTCCGATCATCTTCTCCCTGGTCTCGGAGACCATGCCCCGCCGGCACCGGGGGTGGATCATCGTGCTGATCGGCGGCGACGTGGCGGGCGCCTACATCATCATGAGCTGGCTGTCGTCCACCATCGCCGCCCCCGACCGCTTCGGGTGGCGCATGCTGTGGCTGGTGGGCATCCCCATCAGCGTGGTGCTGGTGGGCATCAACCGCTGGATGCCCGAGTCGCCGCGCTTCCTGCTCCAGCAGGGACGCGACGCCGAGGCCATGGCCGTCATGCAGCGCTACGGCGCGGTGGTGGTGAACGTCGACACCTCGGAGCTGGACGTCGAGGAGCACGTGCACGGCAAGTACCTGCAGTTGTTCGGCCGCCCCTTCACCGGCCTCACCGTGGTGATCGTGATGCTGGCCCTCGGCATCGGCATGGTGCAGTACGGCTTCCAGCAGTGGATCCCCTCCAACCTCCAGAAGCTCGGCTTCGACGAGGTGAACGCCTCCAAGATCCTGCGGGACTCGGCCCTGATCGGCTTCCCCCTCAACTTCCCGATCGCCTTCCTCTACGGCTTCTGGAGCTCCAAGAAGACGATCATCATCATGGCCAGCCTCTCGGCCGCCGCCCTGCTCGGCTTCGTCGTCGCCGGCAACGGCGTGGCCCACAACAGCCTGCTGCTGCACGTGCTGCTCATCGTGCCGATCTGGGGCATCAGCTCGCTCACCGCCGTCACCGCCGCCTACGCCGCCGAGGTCTACCCGACCCGGATCCGGGCCCGGGGCACGGGACTGGCGGCCGCGTCCACCAAGTTCGGCGGGGTGATGATCCTCTTCGCCGTCGTGGCCGCCATCGCCGCCCCGTCGATCTCGATGACCGCCTTCCTCGGGGCCGCGCCCCTCATCGCCGGCATCGTGCTGCTCATGGCGTTCGGCGTGGAGACCAGGAAGAAGAACCTCGAGCAGATCACCGCCGAGGAGCTGGGCGAGGAGCTGCCGCTGGCGGCCGCCGCGGCCGGCGGGCTGCACGTCCCGATCGAGCCGCTCAGCCGGCGCGCCCGCGCACCGAAGCCGTAGAGATGACCACGATCGCAGCGAGCGGTGCCGGCGAGGGCGGTCGTGGGGCGCTGGCGCCGACCTGGGCCGTGCTGGCGGCCCTCGGCGCCGTCGCCTGGGCGGTGACGGTGCCGATGGCCAGGAGCATGGGCGTCGGGCCGGGCACCATGGGCACCGCCTTCCTGGTCTTCCTGGGCGGTTGGGTGGCCATGATGGCGGCGATGATGCTGCCCGGCGTGGGCCCCGCGGCGGCACGCGACCTGCCGGCCGGCACCGCGGTGACGGCCGCCTGGCGGATGGCTGGCGCCGTTCCCTTCGCCCTCGGCTTCCTCGGCCCCTGGACGGTCTACGGCGTGGCGTTCTTCGCCGCCCTCGCCGCCACCGGCCGCCTGGTCGACCACGCGCCCGACGCGGCGGCGGCACTGGGCGTCGCCATCCTCGCCGTGGCCGGCGCCTACCAGCTGTCGCCGCTCAAGCAGCAGGCCCTCACCCGCTGCCGCTCGACCGCCCTCGGCCGCCCCGGCGCACTGGCACGGGTGGTCTCGGGCGCCCACGAGGGGGCCCGGTGCGTGGGCTGCTGCTGGGCGCTGATGGCCGTCCTCATCGCCTTCGGCTCGATGAACCTCGCCGCCATGGCGGCGCTGGCGGTGGTCGTCTTCGCCGAGAAGGTGCGCTCGCGGCCCCGACCGGTCAGCTGGGCGGCGGGCGCAGTGCTGCTGGCCCTGGCCGTCGCCGCCGCGCTGGACCACTCGCTGCTCTCCGGTCTCACGCCGATGCCGATGTGACGGTCGGGCGACGGTGAGCGGGCAGGAGGTCGTCCTCGACATCGAGGGGATGACGTGCGTCTCGTGCGTCAACCGGCTCGAACGCGTCCTGGCGAAGCAGCCGGGCGTGAGCACCGCCCGGGTGAGCCTGCCGCTGCGGCGGGCGGCGGTGCAGTGCGACGAGGCCGGGACCACCGACGTCGGCGCCCTCGTGGCCGCCGTGGAGGCGGCCGGCTACCGGGCGGCGCCCCACCGGTCGCGCATCTCCGGCGACGCCGAGGTGCGCGATCTCCAGCGGCGGCTGGCCGCGGCGGTGTTCTTCACCCTGTACGTGCTCGTGTTCTCGATGCTGGTGGACCCGCACTCCGGCGCCAGCATGCGGGCCGCCTGGCTCTTCGCCACCCCCGTCCAGTTCTACGGGGGGTGGCCCTTCCTCCGCGGCGCCTGGCGGGGGGTCAGCCACCGGGCCCACACCATGGACACCCTGGTGGCGGCCGGCTCGCTCGCCGCCTACGCCTACAGCGTCATGGCGGTGCTCACGCACACCCAGCACGCCCACTTCGACACGGCGGCGGTCATCGTCACGCTCATCCTGGTCGGCCGGGTGCTCGAGGCCAGGGCCCGCAAGGTCGCCGGCAACGCCGCCCGGCTGCTCCTCGAGCGCCAGCCGTCGACCGCCACGGTCCTCGACGGCGACCGCGAGATGACCGTGGACCGCTCGGCGCTGGCCATCGGCGACCGCGTGGTGGTGAGGCCGGGCGAGCAGATCGCCGCCGACGGGATCGTCCTGACCGGGACCTCGGCGGTGGACCTGTCGGTGCTCACCGGCGAGTCGGTCCCCGAGGACGTGGGCCCCGGCGACGCCGTGGTCGGCGCGTCGATCAACGGCCAGGGCCGGCTCGTCGTCGAGCTGACCTGCGTCGGCGAGGAGACGCGCCTCGGGCAGATCGTCCAGCTCCTGGAGCGGACGCAGGCCTCCAAGGCCCCGATCCAGCGGCTGGCCGACCGGATCGCCTCGGTGGCCGTCCCCTGGATCCTCGCCCTCGCCGGCGCCGTGTTCGCCCTCCGGTGGCTGTGGTCGGCCGACCTGGCCCACTCCCTGATGTTCGCCGCCGCCGTCCTGCTGGTCGCCTGCCCGTGCTCGCTCGGCCTGGCCACGCCGGCGGCGATCATGGTGGGCAGCGGGCGGGCGGCTGAGCTCGGGATCCTGTTCAAGGGCGGCGAAGTCATCGAGGCGGCGCGCCGCATCGACGCCGTGCTCGTCGACAAGACCGGCACCCTCACCGAGGGCCGCATGAGCGTCACCACCGTGGTGGGCGCCGCCGCCGGCGAGGCCGACGTGCTGCGGCTGGCGGCCGCCGCCGAGGCCGGATCGGAGCACCCGCTGGCCGCCGCCGTGCTGGCCGCGGCCGGCGCCCGGCACCTCCCCGTCCCGGAGGCCACCGACCACCAGGCCCAGGTCGGCGCCGGCATCACCGCCCGCGTGGGTTCCAGCGTCGTGCGCGTCGGCCGGCCTGACGGCCTGCCGGCCGACCTCGAGGCCCGCGCCGACGGGCTGGCCGCCGAGGGGCTGATGGTCGTCGCCGTGTGGTGCGACGACGTGCCGCTCGGGCTCCTCGGCGCGTCCGACGCCGTGAAGGACGGTGCGGCCGAGGCCATCGAGCGGATCCGGAAGTGGAACCGCACGGTGGCGCTGGTGAGCGGCGACCGCCGGCCGGCGGTCGAGGCGGCGGCGCGGGAGGCGGGCATCGACGAGGTCGTCTCCCAGGTCTTCCCCGACGGGAAGGTGGCCGAGGTCCGCCGGCTCCAGGCCGAGGGCAAGCGGGTGGCCTTCGTCGGCGACGGCGTGAACGACGCGCCGGCGCTGGCTCAGGCCGACCTCGGGATCGCCCTGGGCACGGGCACCGACATCGCCATCGAGGCGGCCGACGTCCTCATCATGGGCGGCGACCTCGGCCTGGTGGCCGACGGCCTCGAGCTGGCCGGCCGCACCTACTGGATCATCGTGCAGAACCTGGCCTGGGCGTTCGCCTACAACTCGCTGATGGTGCCGCTGGCGGTCGTCGGCCGGGTGTCCCCGCTCCTCGCCGCCGGGGCCATGGCCGGCTCCAGCTGGACGGTGGTCAGCAACGCCCTCCGGCTCCAGCGGTTCCGGCCCGGCCGGACGCGGGCCGACGAGGACGACACGCCCGCTCCCCTGCCAACCGAGATCACCGACTTCCTGGCCGGCCAGGCCCCGCCCCCGCCGCCGGCGGACCCCGACGTGCGGCGGCGGACGCTGACCACCCTCGGGCGCCTCTGGGCCCAGCCCTGGGAGTGCTGAGCGCCCCCCTACGGGGCAGCGGGGCGCCGGCGGCGGGGCCGGGACCCTGATGACGCGTGGCCGTTGGCCAGGTACAGGGCCCGCTCGATGTCGCCGCGGGTGATGTCCGACCGGGTGCCGGCACCGGCCTGGCGGATCATCGCCTCCAGTGCCGCCTGCTGGAGGAGAGCCTTGAGGTCGGCCCCGCTGAGTCCCTCGGTGTCGGCCGCCAGCGCCGCCAGGTCGACGTCCACCAGCGGCATGGACGCCGTCAGCTGCTCGAGCAGGCGGCGGCGCTGGTCCACGCCGGGCAGCGGCAGCTCGATCGTGCGTGACAGCCGGCCGCCGCGCCGCAGGGCGGGGTCGACGGACTGCGGCCGGTTGGTGGCCCCGACGACGTAGACGCCCGGCGTGGTGGAGATGCCGTCCATCTCCGCCAGCAGCTGGTCGAGCTGGCGGTCGTAGGCGCTGAGCTGGCCGCGGCCGGCGCCGATGGCGTCGACCTCGTCGAGGAACACGATGGACGGGCAGTTGGCCCTGGCCCGGCGGAACAGCCGGGCCACCGCCCGCTCGCTCTCGCCGACCCACTTGCTGGTGAGGTCCGAGGCGGTGACCGGGTAGAACGAGCAGGCCGCCTCGGCCGCCAGCACCTTCGCGATGGTGGTCTTCCCGGTGCCGGGCGGCCCCACCAGCAGGAGCCCGCTCGGGGGGTCGACGCCGTAGGCGGCCGCCTTCTCGGGGTCCTCGATCAGCTCCTGCACCTGGCGCAGCTCGGCCAGCACCCGTTCGTCCAGCACCAGGCGTTCCCAGGACCACTCCTCGACCGTGGGGCGGTCCTTGCCGCCCCGCTGCTCGAGTGCGTCGTCGAGGTGCTCGTAGGAGATCTGCACGATCCGGCCGGTGCCGCTCGACTGGCGGAACGCCGCCAGCGCGGCCAGCTCGACGAGCTGCGCCAGCGAGGCCGGCGTCTGCCTCGCCGTGCGGCGGGCGATGGTGTCGAGGTCGATGGTGGCCTGCAGGGGGCGGTCCCGCAGGGCGGCCCGCAGCACCGCCACCCGCCCGGCGTGGTCGGGGAGGTCCACCCGCACGTGCCGGTCGAAGCGGCCGGGCCGCGTCACCGCCGGGTCGAGCTCGTCGACGGCGTTGGTGGTCGCCATCACCACCAGGCGGGGCTCCTTCCGCCACTCCTCGATGCTCTGGAGCAGCTGGGTGAGCACCGTCGAGCCCTCGCCCGGGTCCGTGGCGTCGGCCCGGTCGGCGGCGACCGAATCCAGCTCGTCGAGCACCAGCACGCAGGGCAGGTGCCGGGCCGCCGTGGCGAAGGCGCGCTCCACCCGGGCCGGGCCGCCTCCCCGGTCGGACGACACGAGGTCGGCGGTGTCGACCTCCACGAGGCTGCACCCGAACTCGCCGGCTGCGGCCCGGGCCAGGAAGGACTTCCCCGTCCCGGGCGGGCCGTGGAGCAGCACGCCGTTCCACGTGATCCGGTAACGCACGGCCTGCGCCGGATCGGCGAGCACGGGGCCCAGGGTGTCGCTCAGCTCGGTCTTGACCGCCTCCATGCCCCCGACGTCGGCGAAGCGGGGGAGCCGATCGGGGCTGACGACCTCGAGATCCGAGGTCTCCGCCGGCCGGCGGCGGGCGGACGCCGGCTCCGGCGCCCGCAGCGGAGCGGGCTCGAAACGAGGCACCACCGGCGCCGGGGGCGGCGGAGGAGGAGGCGCCGGCGCCGGTCGGAACACCGGCACAGGCGGTGCCGCCACCTCACCCCGCCGGTTGGTCGCCAGGAACACCACAGCGGTGGCGATGGCGCCGACGACGGCACCGACGACGAGGCCGACGAGACCGTCCATGGATCTTCGAGCCTATTGGCCGCCCTGTTTCGTCGGCGAACTCCATCGTTCGGCTGCTTCGGAGGCGGCGGCCGCGTCAGCCCTGCTTGATGCCAGACCGCAGGAAGGTGGCGAGCGTCTGGGTGAGCTCCTGGACGCCGTGCTTGGCACGGGCGTGGCGGGCGACCTTCTCCATCAGCTCGTCCTCGGTTGCCGCCGACGCCTTCCAGCGGCACGCGTGGTCGTTGTCCCGGCAGGCGAACGTGTGGCCCATGGTTCCTCCCAGTTGTTAATGGTTTTAACAGAGCTTTACCATTTCCGAGGGCGGGCGACAACATGGAATCACGGGTTCGTTACCATTAGGGCGATGGGAACGCCCGCCGACCTGCCCGTTGGCGGCGCACCGCTGCTGGGCGAGCCCCTGCCGATCGAACTGGCCAACACGATCTATGCCGTGCAGGGGTCCCCGCGCGACGGCCTGGGCTCACCGGGGAACCTCGGCGCCTGGCTCCGCGACAACCGGACCCGGTTCCGCGTCGTTCTCGACGATGCCGACCTGCTCGGCGTGGACGCGGCGGACCTCCGGTCGGCCCGGCGGCTGCGCGACGCCGTGCACGCCGTCCTGACCGCCGTCGTCGGCGGCGGTCAGCCGCCCGAGGAGGCGGTCGAGACCGTCAACCGGGCCGCCCGGGCGGTCCCCCGCTGGTCCCAGCTGCGATGGGACGGCGGTGCGGCCATCGAGACCACCACGCGGGGGCCGGCAGTGGCGGCGGCCCTTTCGGAGGTGGCGGAGGCCACCGTCCAACTCGTCGCCGGCCCGCACAGGGGTCTCCTCCGGGCCTGCCCGGGACCGGGCTGCGTATTGTTCTTCGTGAAGAGCCACCCGCGCCGGACCTGGTGCTCCGACGCCTGCGGCAACCGCGCCCGCGTCGCCCGCTTCCATGCCCGCCGGCTGGGCGAGCAGACCACATAGCGTTCCCACCGATGGATGTCTCGCTCTTCGTCGACGGGCGGCCGTACATGTTCCCCCCGCCCTCCGAGTAACCGGCGCGCCGGCCCGGTGCTGCGCGCCACGCGCCTCGTCGCCCGCCAAGCCAAGCTGCGCCAGGTCGGCGACATCGTCGCCGGCGTCGGCGCCGTCGTCGTCGCCGGCGAGGCGGGCATGGGCAAGTCGGCGGTCGTACGGGCGGCCACGGCGGCCGCGCCGGGAGTCGTGGTCGGGCGGGCGCTGCCGCCGCCGGCCCCCCCGCTGCGCCCGCTGGCCGAGCTGGCCGCCGGGCTCGAACGCATGGGAGCGGCCGTCGACGACCCGAGGCTCCGGGTGCACCGCGGCGCTCTCTCGCTCCTGCTCCCGGGCGACATCACGCCGCCGGCGGACGCCACCTCGCCCCTCCACGTCGGCGACGCGCTGCTCGCCCTGCACCAGGCGGCGCGGGCCCGCACGCTCGTGGTCGAGGACCTGCACTGGGCCGACGACCTGACGGTCTCGGCGATCGAGTACCTGGCCGACGGCGCCGTGGCGACCGGGCTGTCGCTGGTGGTGACGCTCCGGCCGGAGGGCTCGCCCTGGGCGTCGATACGGCGGCTGGCGCAGCGGCGCGGCGCCGCCCTGGTCGAACTGGCGCCCTTGGACGGCGAGGGCGTCCGTGCCCTGGCCGCTGCGTGTCTCGGCGGGGACCCGCCCGAGGCCCTGCTCGACGACCTGGCCAGGGCCGAGGGGATACCGCTGCTGGTGGAGGAGCTTCTCTCCGCCTACGAGCGGCGGGGCACCCTGGCGGGCGGCGGCGGTGCGTGGCGGTTCGACGCCGGGGCGGCCGCCCTGCCGGCCAGCGTGGAGGAGGGCGTCGACGCCCGCCTCGGCGCCCTCGACGACCGGGACCGGCGAGTGGTGCAGGCCGCGGCGCTCCTCGGCCGCGAGTTCGACGCCGACCTGCTGGCGTCGGCGCTCGGCCGCGACACCGTGGAGGAGGGGCTGCGCCGGGCCCTCGACGCCGGCCTCCTCACCGCCGAGCCGGGCGGTGGCCGGGTGCGTTTCGCCCATGCCCTCGTGCGCGACGCGGTGGCGGCATCGGCATCCGATGGCACCGCCCGCGATCTCGCCAGCCGCCTCCTCGACCGGCTCGAGGCCCCGCTGGCCTCCGGGCAGGAGCTCGAGACCGGCGCCGCGCTGGCGGAACGGGCCGGCTCGCAGGAACGGGCGGCCTCCCTCCTCGACCAGGCGGGGCGCAGGGACCTGGCCCGGGGCCTCCCGGCGGCGGCTGCTTCCCGCTTCGACCAGGCTCTCGCCCGCCTCCCCCCGGGGCTGGCCGAGCTGGCGGTCCGGGAGTCGCTCCTCCAGGCGCTGGTGCTGGCCGGGGACGCCGACCGGGCCCGCCGGGAAGGCGCGCTGGTCCGTCGCCAGCTGGTCGCCGCCGGTGCCGGCGACGCCAGGCGGCAGGCGTGCGACGCGGCCGTGGCCCGGGCGGCGGCCAACGCCGGCCGGTGGGACGAGGCCGAGGCCCTTCTCGGAACTCCGGATGCCCCCACGCCGGCAACCGACGCCCTCGGGGCGCTCGTGGCGTTCCAGCGCGGCCGGTTCCACGACGCCGAGGCCGGCGCCCGCCGGGCGGTGGCCGACCCGGCCGCCGACCCGCCGGCCGCCTGCGAGGCGGCCGAGGTCCTCGGGCGGCTCGCCCGCCGCCGTGACCTGGACGAGGCGCTGCGGTGGTTCGAGCTGGCCGCCGGCACGGCCGAGCTGCACGGCCTGGCGCTGTGGCGGGCCCGGGCCCTCCACGAGCTGGCCACCGTGGAGCAGCTCCGGTCCTTCGCCATCGGGCCGCTCGAACAGGCGAGGGAGGCGGCCATCGACGCCGGCGCCCCGGGCCTGGTGTCGGCCGTGGACTTCCACCTGGCCGCCGTCCAGGGCGTCCGCTTCGAACCCGAGGCGGCGCTGGCCGCCGCCCGCCGCTGCCTCGACACCGCCCGCCGGCTGGGTGCCGCCAGGCAGGAGGCGTGGGCGTGGAACCTCATCGGCCAGGCCCATGCGGTGGGAGGCGAGCGGCTGCGGGCCCGGGCGGCGGCCGACGAGGCGCTCGCCCTCGCCGGCGGCGACGCCGAGATCGCCGGCGTGGCCATCGGCACGGCTCGCGGCCTTTCCTCCCTGCTGGCCGGCGACCGCGACGGCGCCCTCGCCGAATGGGCGGAGGCGATCGGTTCGCTGCGGCGGCTCCCCGGGGCCACCCCCCTGCCGCCGTGGTACCTGTGGCCGCTCCTGGCCACCGCCCACGACCTCGAGGCCGACGGCGGCGCCCGGGCGCGCGACGAGACGGAGCACGCCGACGTGCGCGTGGCCACCGGCCCCGACGGGCTGTGGCACCTGGCCGTGGCGGTGGCCCGGGGACGGGCGGGCGACCCCGAGGGCGCCGGGTCCTCGGCCCGCCGGTCCGAGGAGCGGCTCGCCTCCGTTCCCCCCTTCGCCGGCCACGTGCACCTGGGCCGCCTGGTGGCCGCCGAGGCGGCGGTCGCCGACGGCTGGGGCGAGCCGGCGCGCTGGCTGCAGGACGCAGGTGCCTGGTTCGGCGAGCGGGGCTTCGACGCCCTGAGCCGCAACTGCGCCGCCCTGGCCAGGCGAGCCGGCGTGCGAGGGCGCCGGCGGGGCCGGGGCGAGTCGGCCGTGCCGGCCGACCTCCGGCGGCTGGGGGTCACCAGCCGGGAGATGGACGTGCTGCTCCTGGTCGCCCAGGGCCTCACCAACCGCCAGATCGCCGAGCGGCTCTACGTGTCGCCCCGCACGGTGAAAGGCCACGTCGAGAGCCTTCTCGCCAAGACGGGCGCCGCCAACCGCACGCAGCTGGCGGGCATCGCTTAAACCGGCCGTCCGGCCGGTGTGCGGGCCCCGCCGCTGCCGCATCCTCTTCCCATGACCCGATCCGAGGAGGACGCCATGACCGCCCAGCCCAACGCCGCCCTGGCCCGCTCGCTCGTCGCCGCCTTCAGCAGGGGCGACCTCGAAGCGGTCGGCGCCTGCTTCGCCGACGACGCCGTGTGGGACCTGCCCGGCCGCTCTGCCGTCGCCGGCACCTACAAGGGCCGGGCCGAGATCCTGGGGTTCCTGGCCCGCGCCTACGAGCTGTCGGGCGGCACGCTGCGGCTGGAGCTCATCGACGTCCTGGGCTCGGACTGGGGCGCCGTCCAGGTCCAGTACGTGCGGGCCGGCGACAACGCCCGGACGCTCGACTGCGTGGAGGTCCTGGCCCACGAGATCGTGGGCGGGAAGATCGTGCGGACCTACCACCGCCCCGACCAGTACGCCATCGACGCCTTCTTCTCCTGAAACGCCGGCGACCCCCGCTACGCTGGGCAGCGCCCCGGTGGCGGGGTCGAGGACAAGTCGGGTGTGCCGGGAAGCCTGGTCGGCGTCGTGAGGAGTCGACATGGCCATTGGCAGGCACACCGGCAGCGGTCCGCCCGATCCGGCCGCCGTCCACGCCGCCCGAACGGTGTCGCTCCAGAGCGTGGCGTGGACACTCGTCGCCGGCAGCGCCTCCATCGCCATCGGTGTCGCCCAGGGCTCCGCCGTCCTGACCGCCTTCGGCGCCATCGGCCTCGTCGACGCCGTCGGGTCGGCGGCCCTCGCCCATCACTTCCACCACGGGCTCCGGCACGCGGCGCTGGCCGACCACCTGGAGCGGCTGGCCCACCGGGTCGTGCTCGCCGGGCTCCTCGCCGTCGGCGTCGGGGCGATGGCCGCCGGGGCCGTGCGCCTCGCCGCCGACCGGGCGACGGAGTCGTCCGCCCTCGGGACGGCGATCGCCGCCGCGTCCCTGCTCGTGCTGCTCGTGCTGTGCCGCCGGAAGCGCCGCCTGGCCACCGAGGTCGGGAGCCCGGCCCTGCGCAGCGACGGCTTCCTGTCGGGCATCGGCGCCGCCCAGGCCTCGGTGACGCTGGGCGGGGCGGCCGCCGCCTCCGTCGGGCTGCGATGGGCCGATCCCGGCGCGGCGATGGTCCTCGGCGCGGTGGCGGTCGCTGTCGGGGCGTGGACGTGGCGGGCGGAACGAGCCGGAACCGCGACCGTATGATCGGCCTGTGGACCTCTTGTCGGAGACGTCCAAGTTCGACGGGTGCAGCCCCCGGGGCCGCCCGCCGGCGGAGACGCTCTCCCGCCTGACCCCGTACCTCCCCGAGGCGGGCGTCACGCGGGTGGCCAACCTCACCGGGCTGGACCACGTCGGCATCCCCGTCTGGGCGGCGGTCCGGCCCAACGCCCGGTCCCTGTCGGTGAGCCAGGGCAAGGGGATCGACGACGACGCGGCGCGGGCGTCGGCGGTGATGGAGGCGGTCGAGCTGGACCACGCCGAGCGGTGCCCGCTGCCGTGCCGCATCGAGTCCTGGGCCGGCCTGGCCGGCCGGGTCGACGTGGCCGACGTGGACGGCCTGCCGCTCTCGCGCGAGGGCCGCTTCCTCCCCCACCGTCCCCTGCCGTGGGTCGAGGCCCGGCGCCTCGACGGCGGCGGCCCGGTGTGGATCCCCTACGAGGTGGTGCACGCCAACGCCGTGCTGCCGCGCGTCCCCGGGAGCGGCTGCTTCGTGGCCAGCACCAACGGGCTGGCGTCGGGCAACAACACCGCCGAGGCGGTGCTGCACGGGCTGTGCGAGGTGATCGAGCGCGACGCCCTCGCCCTGTGGTCGGCCGCCGGTTCGGCCGCCGGCCGCCTCGACCTCTCGACCGTGGCCGACCCCGCCGCCCGGCGGCTGCTGGACCTGTTCGAGGCCGCCGGCATCGACGTCGCCGCCTGGGACGTCACCAGCGACGTCGGCGTCCCCGTGTACCGGGTGGTCATCGTCGACCGCCTGGCCGACGACCACTTCGACCCCAAGCCGGCCGCCTTCGGCGCCGGGTGCAGCCCCGACCCCGACCTGGCTCTCCGGCGGGCCCTCACCGAGGCGGCCCAGAGCCGGCTCACCACCATCAGCGGGGCGCGCGACGACCTCACCCGCGCCCGCTACCGCGGCTTCCAGGACGCCGCCGGCCGCCGGGCGCTGCGGGACAGCCTGGCCGGCGGCGGCGCCACGCCGATGCGGCCGCCGGCACCGGTGACCACGGTCGAGCACGACGTGGCCGCCGTCCTCGCCGCCCTCCACCGGGCCGGCGTGGGCCCCGCCCTGGTCGCCGACCTCTCCCGCCCCGGCTGGCCGGTGGCGGTGGTGCGGGTGGTGGTGGTCGGCCTCGAGGGCCCCGACGAGTCGCCCTCCTACACGCCCGGTCCCCGGGCCAGGGCGGCCGCCGGCCGATGAGGGTCGCCGTCTTCTGCGGCCCCACCATCGGCGCGCCGGCCGTGACCGGCGCCTTGCGCGGCCTCGACGTGGACGTCCGCCCACCCGCCGCCCAGGGCGACGTGCTGCGGGCGCTGGCCGGCCGGCCCGACGTCCTCGTGATCGTCGACGGGTACTTCGACCGCCAGCCATCGGTGTGGCACAAGGAGATTCTCGTCGCCATGGAAGGCGGGGCGCACGTGTTCGGCGGGGCGAGCATGGGCGCCCTGCGGGCCGCCGAGCTGGACCACTTCGGCATGGTCGGCGTGGGCCGCGTCTACGAGGACTTCCGCGACGGCGTGCTGGTCGACGACGACGAGGTGGCGGTGGCCCACGGGCCGGCCGAGTCCGGGTTCGCGCCCCTGTCCACGGCCATGGTCGACCTGCGCGACCGCGTCGAGCAGGCGGTGGCCGCCGGCGCCGTCGGGCCGTCGACCGGCGCAACCCTCGTCGCCGCCGCCAAGGCCCTCCCCTACCCGTTGCGCTCCGTGCCCGCCGCGGTGGCCGGTGCCGGGGGCGCGCCCCCGGCCGAGCTGGCGGCCTTCGCCGCCTTCGCGGCCGGCGCCGGCCGCAAGGAGCGCGACGCCCGCCGGCTGCTCGCCGAGGTGGCCGCCTTCGCCGCCGCCGACCCCGAGCCGCTCGTGGTGGACTGGGCGGTGGAGCGGACGGTGTTCCTCGACCAGCTGGTCGCCGAGGTCGAGACGGCGGCCGCCGGCGCCGGCCCGGCGGCGGGCGACCGCGACGTGCTGGTGCAGCTGCTGGCGGAGCGGGAGGCGGAGCGCCTCGGGATCCGGCCCTCGCCCGAGGAGGTCGACGAGGAGGTGGCCCGGCTGCGCCGGGCGTACGGGCTGCTGGCCGCCGGCGACACCGTCGAGCGGCTGCGGGCGGCCGGCGCCGACTGGCCCGACCTGGTCGCCTGGGCCCGCCGCTCGGCGCTGGTCGACAAGGTGGCCTGGGCCCACCGGTTCACGGTCGCCGCCGCCCTGCCCGGGCACCTCCGGGTGCGCGCCGCCCTGGAGGGCAACTGACGACGGCGTGGCTGGAGGTCGACGCCGCCCTGGCCCGGTCGGCCTCCGGCTCGGCCCGCCCCGCCGCGCTGGCCGTCTTCGCCGCCCTGCGGCCGATCGTCGACCCCGGTGCCGGGCCCCGCAAGGTGTCGTGCTTCTTCTTCCAGCGCAAGCCTCCCGACCTCCGGCTGCGCTTCGGCGCCGGCGACCTGGCCGCCGTCGGGGCGGCGGTCGAGGCCGCCCTCGAAGGACCGGTCGGCGACGGCCACGTCACCCGGTGGTGGACCGCCGTCTACGAGCCCGAGGAGCGCAAGTTCGGGGGGCCGGCGGCCATGGAGGCCGTGCACGCCTGGTTCGACGCCGACACCCGCGCCTGGCTCCGCCTGGCCACCGAGCCCAACGCAACGGGCGAAGCGCCCCATCCCGCCGTAGTGTGCGCGGCTGTGGCGAACGACCTGTACGGGCGGGCGCTGGGCGACGCCGACGAGGTCTGGGACACCTGGCGCAACGTCCAGGACCGGCTGGCGGGGATCCCGCCGGCGCCGCTCCCGGTGGGGCGGTGGCCGGCGCTCGACGAGCTGGAGGAGTCGCTGCCGGCGTCGGTCGTGGCCGGCTACCGCACGGCCGACGAGGAGCTGGCCGGCGGGCTGCGCCGGGCGGCCGAGGCGGGCGCCCTCACCGCCGGGCGGCGGGCCATCCTGCCGTTCGTCTCGCAGCACACGTTCCAGCGCTGGGGGCTGGACGGGCCGGCCCAGGCCGAGGTGGCGCGGGTCATGGCCGCCGCATGGGACCCCCACCGAGGCATGCGAGGAGGCTGACGTGCTGGACAACGTCGACCGCATCGAGCCGCCGGCTCCCGATTCGTTCCTGCGGGAGTACGTCTTCCGGGGCCGGCCGGTGGTGATCACCGGCCTGTTCGACGGCTCGCCGGTGCGGCGCCTGGAGGACCCTGCGGTGCTCCGGACGGAGCTGGGCGCCATGCCGGTCGAGGTCCGCGAGGGCGACGTGGAGCGCCTGCTGCGGGGCGAGGGGGAGGCGCCGGGCCGGCGCTGGCCGTTCGGCCGCCTCCTCGACCACCTCGACGCAGATCCCTCGGCGGTGGAGCGGGCGGCCGAGCTGCCGTGCCCGCCCGAGCTGGCCGGCCTCCTGGAGCCGCCGGCGTACTGCGGGTCGGGCGAGGTGGTGTCGCACCTGTTCGCCGCCGGCCCGGGCAGCTGCGCCCACCTCCACTACGACGGCGACCTGTGCGACGTGCTCATGCTCCAGGTGACGGGGCGCAAGCGCTACGTGGTCGTGGACCCGGCCCACACCCGCAAGCTGCGGCCCGAGGACCGCCCCGGCGTCCAGCGCACCAGCGGCTGGTTCCTCCAGCACCTCACCGAGCCGGAGCTGGACGCCTTCCTCGCGTGGGCGGGCGGGTGGCACTGCGTGCTCGACCCGGGCGAGACCCTCTACATCCCGGCCGCCGCCTGGCACTGGGTGCAGTATCCCGACACCGCCGTGTCGGTGAACTTCCGGTTCTGGTCGTGCCGGGCGCTTCGCCTCCTGGCCGAGGTCGTGCCGGTGCGCACAGTGGAGTGGCAGGCGCTGGCCGCCCACTTCCGCCGCCAGGACGCCCTGGGCGACGACGACGAGAAGGTCCTCGCCGAGCTGGTGGGCGCGTGCCGGGCGGGGGCGTCCCCCGCCGCCGTCCAGGCCCTGCTCGTCGACCTGTGCGCCCGGCTGGGGCTCGACGTGGCCGGCCCGCCCCTCGACACCGCCGACTGGGACCGCCGTCGCGCCACACCGCCGCCGGACCTGCCACCACCCCCGCCCGCCCCCCGCTTCCGGCCCGACACCAGGGTGGCGCTGGCCGACGGCTGCAGCCTGGTAGTGCCGCTGCGGGGCGGCGGCGTCGTGCTCGCCCGGCACGGCCGGCTGGCCGCCCAGGTCGGGCCCGATCCCACCTACCCCTGGACCCTCGGCGTGCTCGGGCGCATCGACCGGGTCCCCGGCCTGCCGGCCACCGAGCTGGCGGCCGGGGCCCTGGTGGACGTGGACACCCTCACCGCCTTCCTCGACGCCATGGGCGAGGCCGGCTGGGTGCAGGCGCTCGACGCTCAGGAACCCGTGCGCTCGTAGAGGGCCGGGCCCATCAGGGCCTCGAAGTTGGCCGACAGGAACGCGTCGACCACCGCCGGCGGCTGGCCGTCGAGGGCGGCGAGGAACTGGCCGAGCGGGTCCTCGCCGCCCTCGGCGTGGGGGAAGTCGGTCGAGAACATGTAGAGGGCGGGATCGGTCTGCTCGACGATCCAGCCCAGCGGCTCGCCGGGAAAGGGCGTGAACCGCACCTGGCGGGCCACGTAGCTGCTCGGCGCGTCGGCCAGGTCGCCGGGCGCCCAGTCGGCGTGGCGCATCGTGCGGTCCAGCTCCACCGCCAGGTCGAGGCGGCGGACGAAGCCGGGCACCCAGGTGGCGCCCTGCTCGATGACCCCGACCCGCAGGCGGGGATGGCGCTCGAGCACGCCGTCGAGCACCAGCGCCGCCACCGCCATCTCCACCGGCGCCGCCAGCCCGACCACCCGCAGGCGGCGCAGCGGCTCGGCGTTGCCCATCGGGTCGTCGGGGACCGGCAGGCCGGTGCTGGCGAACACCGGGTTCGGGACCTCGCCGCCGCTGCCCAGGTGGAGCACCAGCGGCCGGCCGTGCTGCTCCAGCAGCTGCCACAGCGGGTCGTGGTCGACGTGGGCGATCGACCGCTCGCCCCTCGCCTCGCTCGGCACCTCCACCGCCGCGCACCCGAGGGCCACGGCCTCCCGGGCCACCGCCAGGGCGCGAGCCGGGTCGTCGAGGGGCACCCAGGCCACGGCGAGCAGGCGGGGGTCGCCGGCGCAGAACTCGGCCATCGCCCGGTTGTGGGCGGCGGCCGCCTCGTACAGCAGGGCGGGGTCGCGAAGGGCCGAGGGCGGGGCCCGGTCGCTCCCGACCGACGGCCCCAGGGGTGCCAGGAGGGAGCGGCTGCTGTGGGTGGAGAAGACGAGCTGGGACCGGAAGCCCAGCAGGTCGAGGGCCCGCGAGCGCCCGTCGGGATCGGATGCCCCGAGCGCCCACCAGTTCTTGCGCTGCAACAGTTCCTGCTCCAGCGCGGCGCCGGCCGCCGGATCCCGCCGGGCGGCCGCCACGCCCGCCACCACGTCCTCGGCGAACTGCCCGAGCCCCCGCATCCACAGCGGCCCGAGGCGCTCGGCCACCGCCGGTTCGGCGTGGCGCAACAGCCAGTCGGGCTGCTCCATCACGTGGGAGTCGGCGTCGTGTACCACCCGCTCGCCGGCGTAGGTCACCTGACCATTCTGCCCCTTGCATTCCAGTCATTCCTAGTTAGAATTCCGACGAGAGCGGCATTCCCGTCGTTCGGCGGGGACCGGTTCCGCTCGCAGACAGGGGGAGCCAAAAAGTGGCGCACCAGAGCAAGGGCGGCATCGTCTACACCGCCAAGGACGGCACCACCTACTTCATCCGCAACGAGATCCTCGATCTCTGCCGGGTGGAGCCGGAGTACGAGAAGGAAACCCTCCGGATGGTGGAGCACGCGGGGAAGTCGCACGACGCGTTCGTGCAGCCGGTGCACATCGACCCGTCGCAGAGCGGGTTCGAGAAGAAGCCCAACCTCGAGCCCGAGATCCTGCGCAGCGGCATCGACGCCAAGGCGCTCAACCGCACGGTGGTGGGCTCCACCATCATGTGCTGCTGGTAGCAGCCAGGGCGGCCACCAGCGCCGCCTCCTGAGCCAGCAACGAGCGGTCGTCCGGGCCGCGCAGCCGCACCACCTGGATGTGGACGGCGCGCGCCACCAGCTTCTGTTTCAGGGGGCGATCGGCGCCCGACGCCTCGTCCAGCGCGGCTCCCAGCGCCGCCAGGCGGGCGTCGGGCGCCGCCTCTCGTGACCGCACGCCCGGCCCGCCCTCCAGGCTGGTTCCCTGGCGGGCGGCCGTGCGACACAGCCAGGCGTGGTGGGCGGCGAGGGTCGCCCGCCGCTCGTCGCCGCCGGCCACCAGGGAGGCGTAGCAGCAGGCCGCCTCGTCGGCCACGTCCTCGGCAGCCGCCCGCCCGCGACCGGCGGCAGCCGTGGCGCGCAGCACGGTGACCGCCCGAGCCGTGCAGGCGACCAGCACATCGGTGACCAGTGCCGCCGGCAGCCCGTCGGTGAACAGCGCCGATCGCTCGGCGCACGGGGCGTGCCAGTCCCCGGCGCCGGGAAGGTCGGGCGGCGCACCGTGCACGGCCACCTCCGTCTCCCCGTCCCCCACGCCGTCGAGGGTGTACCAGGCGGTGCCTTCCAGGGCGCCGGCGGCCGCGTCCACCACCCGCAGCCGCTCGGCCGGCGACGCCCACGGCAGGTGGGCGCCCACCCACCCGCCTCGTGCATTCATGTCGCCAGAACGGGGCGCCCGCCGCGCCGTTTCGGCGACATCAACGCCGGGCGGGCGGCACCGGGTCGGCGGGCCGGCCCGCTCACTGTTCCCTCACCCACGTCACGGCCAGCTCGGCCACGTGGTGGCCGCCCTCGCCGTCCACCACCGGCGAGGACCGCACCTGCTCGGGCACCTCGGTGAGCACCAGGGGGCCGGCACCGGCGGGCAGGCGGTCGAACAGGGCGCGCACGGCCAGCGGGCTCTCGGCCGGGAAGAGCAGCTCGGGGGCGGTGGGGTTGGGCTCCCAGCGCAGGAAGGCGAGGGCGGGGAGGCGGCGGCGCTCGGCCTCCTCCCGCCAGGCCCGGTAGCGCTCCCAGCCCCGCAGCTCCCGCAGCCGGGCCACCACGTCGGCGGGCACCAGCCACCGCTCGGCCGACAGGACGGTGCCGCCCGGCAGCACCAGGCGGGGCAGGTGGTGCCACCGCTCCTCCTCGGCGCCGAGGAGCGGGAAGCCCCACGCCACCAGCTCCCAGCCGTGGGTCATGGCCGCCGCCAGGAGCAGGGCGCTGCACCGGTCGGTGCGCCCGACGGCGGTGGCCGCGTCGTAGACCGGGAGCTCCCGTGCCTCGGAGCCCGGCCGGCGCACCCACACCCGGCCGTCGCCGTCGCCCTCGAGGGCGACGCCGGCCAGCCCGTCGGCCGCCAGGTGGGCGGCGGCCGGCGGGCGGAGGGCGGAGGTGCGCTCGGCGGGGTCGGCGCCCCACACCTGGACGGCGCCGAGGCGGGCGAGCAGCTCGAGGTGACCGTCCGCCCCGCCCAGGAGGGCGGCGTGACGGGTGGCGAACAGACCGGGCTGGGGCCGGCCCCACCTCGCCCAGCGCCCGGCCCCGGCCAGCAGGAGGAACGACCCGGCCGGGCCGGCGCCGGCCGCCGGCTCGGCGGCGGCGTCGAGCCGGAGGACGTTGGACCCGTGGTGGGGTTCGAGCGCCTGCTCCCACGCCTCGTCCCCCGGGTCACAGCCGCGGGCCCGCAGGGCGTCGGCCCGCCGGTGCGCCGCGCCGGGCGGCACCAGCGGCGTCCGGGCGGCCAGAGCCGGCGCCGGCCCGGTGGGGCACGGCGACGCCCGGCGGTACCGCTCGGCCGCCCCGTCGGCGGCGTGGAAGCGCAGCACCTCGGCCACCGCGGCAGCCGCCTCCTCGCGTGCCGCAGCGTCCCACGTCGCCCGCCAGGGGGCCCGGAAATCCAGCCGCACCAACGGTTCCGGCGGCTCCCCGGGCACGCCGCCGGCCCGCCACAGGCGGGCGACGGCGGCAGCGACCGCGTCGCTGCGGGCGGCCACCTCCCAGTGGGCGAGGGCCTCGAAGCACCGGCCCAGCTCCTCGCAGCCGGCCCGGGCGGACGCCACCGCCGCCGCCCACGCGGCGCGCTCGACCTCCGGGAGGAGCGGCGTCACCGCGTCGAGCGCCGCCCACGGGTCGGCGGCGACGGTGGGCAGGGCCAGAGCGCTGACGAGCGTCCCCGCGCCGGTGAGGGCGGCGACCACGCCGGAGACCCGGGCGGCCGCAGCGTCGCCTCCCTCGGCAGCGGCGAACTCCAGCAGGGGGCGGGCCGGCCTCGGCTGCCCGTCGACCCAGAACGCAAGGACGGCACGGTGGGCCGGGGTGGCGGCCACCTCGACCCACGCCCCGTCCCGGCCCTCGTGCCGCCAGCCGGCGTCCGACTCGAACAGGGTCGGCGCCGCCCGCAGGGCCACGTCGGGATCGGCGATCAACGCCTCCGCCCAGCGGTCGAGCACGGCGGCGAACGGCTCCAGCGCCACCGTCACCTCGTGGCGGGCGGGCGCCGGCTCGGCGCGGAGCGGCCCGTCGCCCGGGTCGACCGGCGCCACGCCCGCCCACGCGCCCCGGGGCGTGGGGCGGCCGGCGGCGCCCATCAGGTGGTGGAAGGCGGCGCCCTCCAGCCGGCGCTCCCCCGCCCGGCAGCGGTCGGGCCGGGCCAGGGCCGCCGCCCACCGCCGGTAGAGCGCCGGCTTCTCGACGGCCAGCGCCCGCAGGAACCGCTCGTCGCCCGCCAGCCGGCGCAGCTCGGCGGCCTGGTCGTCGAGGATCCGGTCGTGGAGGGCCCGGACGGCGGCGTCCTCGGCGGCGCAGGCGGCCAGCGCGTCGGCGGCGGCCGGCCACTCGACGCCGGCTGGCGCCGGCGGCGGGACCCGCCCGGCGTGCAGCGCCCGGCGGGCGGCCAGCAGCCACCGCCTGGCCGCCCGGCCGGCGCCGGGCACCTCGGCGTACAGGGCGTCGGCCGCCGCCAGCGCCTGCGTGCCGGCCGCCGCCGACGCCTCCGACAGGGCGGCGGTGCGGGCGGCCAGGTCGGGAGCGGCGAAGCGGTCGGCCACCTCCACCGGCCAGGCGGCGACCCGCAGCACGGCGTGGGAAAGCACCTGCACGGCCGTCATGGCCGGGCGTAAGGTTCGGGCCGGTGCAAGGAGTGTTGGTCGAGCGCCCCGGCGATCCCCACGTGCCGGCCCGCCAGGCGGTCCTGCGCCGCCAGACCTGGTATCCCTCGCCCGGGCCGCCGGTGGAGGCGCCGGCCGACGACCTGCCGGCCGTGTTCGCCCTGCTGGCCGCCGACCTGGCCGGGCGGGGCTTCGCCGCCGCCGCCCTCGACCGGCTGCTCACCAACGACGAGCTGGTCACCCTCGCCGGCCTGTTCGGCGTCCTCCAGCAGCACGCCGACGAGCGCCTGCTCGATCACGTCGAGGACCGGGTGATCCTGAACCTGCGGGCCGACGAGGCGGAGACCGACGACCGCACCTGGCGCCTGCTGTTCGCCGAGAACTACGTGATGCTCCACACCGAGCTGGCCGGCCGCCCGCTGCACACCCAGGTACGGCACCTGCTCTTCCAGTGCGTGGCGCCCACCGACCGCGACAGCGGCGGCCAGACCGTGCTGGTACCGATGGCCGGCGTGGTGCACCGGCTGAGCGGTCGGGAGACGGCCGTCCTGTCGGCCACCCGCCACGCCGGCTTCGACGACCCGCCCCCGTTCCTGTCGGAGTTCGAGGGGCGGGTGGTGGTGACGTTCAAGGACGCCGAGGGCGAGCCCCTGCCGTGGCGCTACGACGGCGACGACCCCACCGTCACCCCCGACGAGGTCGAGGACGCCCTGCGGTCGCTGCTGGCCGCCATGTACGACCCCGCCATCGCCTTCGGCATCCCGTGGGAGCGCAACCTGCTCGGCGCCTTCGACAACACCCGCTTCCTGCACGGCCGCACCTTCAGCCGCCGGCCCAAGGACCGCCCGGCCCGCCACCTCCGGGAGGTCCGGGTGTTCGCCGGCTGACCCGCCCCGCCGATCCCGAGTACATAGGGTGCGGATTCCGCACCCTATGTACTCGGGAGTTGGCGCCCGCCGTTCAGTAGAGCTCGTCACCGATGAAGCTGGGGCCGCCGACCAGGGCCTCGAGGAGGTCGGGCCGGCGCTCGCGGGCCAGTTCCAGGGCAGCGGCCGCCGGCAGGGCGTAGTCGACCACCGCCCGCCGGCGGCGGACGGCCTCCTCCCACGCCGCCCGCGGGGTGGCCGGCGGCACCCAGCGGGCGCCGACGCCCTGGCCGCCGAGCATCACGTCGTAGACGTAGTCCTGGCCGAAGTAGTCGGCTGCGTAGCGGGAGAGGAAGAACGGGTCGAGGCGTTCCTTGGCCACCGGGCTGGCGACGGCCAGCGGCGCCCGCTCCCGGAACAGCGCCACCTTGTCGGCGGCGGTGGCCAGGTCGACCGTGCGGCGGCACTCCTGCCAGAAGGGCGTGTCGAGCCGGGTGTTGAACCGGTACTGCACGGCCAGCCAGCCCCGGAGGTTGTCCCACATGCGGCCCAGGGTGCGGTTGAGGCCGTCGGGCACCGCCCGGTCCCGGCGGGAGGCCGGGAAGTTGGTGGTGAGCAGGTCCAGCTCCAGCAGCGTCATGTGGATCGACGTCGACGCCAGCGGTTCCACGAAGGCGTAGGCGTTGCCGATGCCGATGACGTTGCCCCGCCAGAAGTCCTCGTGGCGGCCGGAGCGGAAGCGCAGCGACCAGTGGTCGCCCATGCCCGGGTTCTTGCGGGCCATCTCCTCGGCCGCCTCGTCGACCGAGGCGAAGGCGCTGGAGAACACGTAGCCCCGGTGGTCCTCGTCCTCGAAGGCGATGTTCCAGCACCAGCCGCTGTCCATCGTCTCGGCCAGCGTGAACGGCTTCACCGCGCCGTCGTGGGGAACGTCGGCCACCACCGCCGCGTCGGTGAAGAGGCTGGACGCGTAGCTGTGGTACGGCGAGCCCATCGCCTGCTCCAGCAGCAGCGACCGGAAGCCCGTGCAGTCGACGTAGAGGTCGAAGGCCAGCCGGCCGCCGCCGTCGGTGACGAGGGCGGCGACCTCGTCGCCGGCCGGCGTGCATTCGACACTGGCGACGGTGGCGTCGACGTGGTGGACGCCGGCGGCGTCGGCGGTCTCCCGCAGGTAGGTGAGGAAGCGGGCGTTGTGGAGGTGGTAGGCGAAGGGCACGGCGCCGAGGCGCGACGTCACCCCGCCGTCGCCGGTGGCGAACACCGGGACGCGGCGGGCCCGCATGAGCATCTCGGCCAGGCAGTGGTCGTCGAGCGACCCGCCGTAGCAGACGGCCTCGTGCACCGCCCCGTACTGGAACGGCCAGGCGAAGCCGTCGCCCCCCGGCGGCCCCCAGTCGTAGTGAACACCGAGCTTCCACACCGGCAGCACCCGGCGGTGGAAGTCGACGATGTCGAGCCCCAGCCCGTCGGGCGAGTGGAGGAACTCCACCAGCCGCGGCGTGGTGGCCTCCCCCACCCCGATCACGCCGAAGCGCGTCGACTCCACCATGGTGACGTCGAGCCACGGGACCCGCGCCCGCAGGGCGAGGGCGGCCAGGTAGCCGGCGGTGCCGCCGCCGATGACGCCCACGGTGCGGGGCGCGTCGTCGGCCGGTCCTGGCCGCGGGCGGACACGGATGCCGGCCCGCCGGTCGGCGGCCAGGGCGACGGCCACCGCCGCCTGGCGGGCCAGCGGGCCGTCGGGAGACGGGGCGGCGGCCGCGCAGGTGGTGCACCGCTCGTCGGGCAGGAGCGGTGCCGGTGCCGGCGGGCGGTCGCCCACCCGGACGGCGGCGGCGAGGAGGGTGGCGCGCCCGGGGTCGAGCACCGCTCGGTGGGCCTCCTCGGCGGCCAGGGCGGCGGCCGCCGGCCGGCGGGCCGGGTGGGCGCGCCCGAGGGTGAGCGCCGGCAGGGCGGCGGCCAGCAGCCCGTCCCCCGCCCGCGGGCCGAGCAGCGCCGCCCGCCGCTCGCACTCGAAGCAGGCCGAGGCGCCGGGGACGAAGGTGGGACCGACGACGACCTCGCCGCCGTCGGGCACCACGAACAGGACCGGGACGCGCTTCCGGGCGGCGTCCGCCGCCACCGCCATGACCGCCCCGTAGGGGGCGTCCTCGGCCGCCACCACCACGAGCCGGACGCCCTCCGGTAGTGCATCCGCATCGCCGGCGGGGTGGCCGGCGGCCGGGCCCGCCCGCTCCCATTCGGACGGCGTCGGTGGCGCCGGCGGCAGGGCGGCGGCGGCGACGGCCAGCGCGCCCGGCGCCGCCATCGCGCCGGCCACCGCCTCGGCCAGCGGGCCGTCGCCCACGACCACGACGAGCGGGGCGGCCGGCCCCCGGTCCTCCTCGTCGGGCAGCCGGCGGAAGACGACGCCCTCCAGCCGGCGCACGACGTCCTCGGCGGTCGCCCGGTCGGTGCCGGCCGGCAGCCGGTCCAGCAGGTCGCCCAGGGGCGCCGGCGGCGAGGCGGCGTCCACCACCGCCCGCACCAGCCCGACGGGGACGCCGCGGTAGAGCAGCAGCTGATCCCCGGCCCGGACGAGGACCTCGTCGGGCTCGTGCACCACCACGTCGGTGTCCGGCGCGACCCCCCACCGCTCGATCACCGGACGACCGCCAGCGGGCGGTAGGGCCAGGCGTTGCCCGGCAGGCGGTGCACGGTCGGCTCGCGGGCGCCGACGCCGAGCAGGGAATCGTTGGGGCGCAACAGGAGTACGGGAACCGGCGAGCCGAGCCACTCGCCCGAGGGCGCCTGCACCCGGCGGGCGGCGGCGGCCAGCACCCGCTCCGGGAAGGGGTCCACGCTCTCGATCTCGGCCGCCTCCTCGTCGAGCCGGGGGCCGAGGCCGCGCTCCCAGAACCACGGCGCCCCGCCGTCGGCGTAGGGGACGAGCACCCGCGCCCCCCACCGCTCGGCCACGTCGACGGCGTCGTCGGCGTCGTTCATGAGCTGGAGGCGGCAGCCCCACAGCGCCGGCGGCACGAACAGCAGGTAGCGGGCCACCGAGGAGGACAGGTGCTGCACCGGGTACAGCTGCCAGGCCCGGTACCCGCAGAACAGCACGTCGACGGGGCCGAGCCGCTCCCGGGCCTCGACGGCCAGGTCCTTCACGTCGCCGGTGCCGTCGCGCCCGGAGTCGGCCAGGGCGGCGATCGAGAACGCCGGTGTCCGGATGACGTAGGTGTTGCCGGCGTTGCGGATCTCGGGGTGCAGCACGGCCCCGTCGGTGGGCTGCTCGCCGAGGAAGGGCAGGGCGTGGACCTCGATGTCGCCGACCGTGCACCGCTCGCCCCAGCCCAGCTCGACCACGCGGGAGAAGCCGAGCTGGCGGAGGCGCTGTCCCATCGCCACCGACAGCACTGTCTCCCGCTCGACCCGGGGCACCACCACCGTGGTCCCCTGCGGGACCTGGAGGAGGGTGGCGAGGGCGAAGTGGTCGGGGTGGCTGTGGGTGACGACGACGGCGTCGAGCGGGCCCACCTCGGCCAGGGTGAGCGGCCGGTACGGGGCGCCGGGCTCGGCCGGGCACACGAAGGGGTCCACCACCACGCGGGTGGTGGCGGAGCGGACCACGACGCCGTTGTGCCCGAGGAAGGTGAGCCCCGGCTCGGTGAGGGCCCGGTCGCCGGGCAGGGGCGCCGCCCGCTCCACCGCCCCGGCGTCGGCGAGGGCCTGCACCAGCACCCGCTCGTCGGGCGTCAGCGCCGTGCCCGGGGCCAGGCCGGCGGCGCCGGCCAGGGCGGCCACCGTGCTGTGGACCTCCGGCCACAGCCCGTCCTCCACCCGCAGCCGCACGCCGTCGCCGGGCGCCGTCGCCGCCACCAGCGCCGACGGGCGGGCGCGCGCCGGGTCGGGGTGGAGCACCTCGTCGCGGAGGGTCCATCCCCGCGGCCCGACCTCGGCGGCCACGCCGTCGAGGGCCCCGCCCTCCACCGCCGCCGCCAGCAGCGCCGGGCCGCGGGCGACCAGGGACTCGACGCCGTGGCGCTCCACGTGGTCCCGG
This sequence comes from Acidimicrobiales bacterium, assembly GCA_035689115.1. GTDB lineage: Bacteria > Actinomycetota > Acidimicrobiia > Acidimicrobiales > JAHFUS01. The sequence goes on along the minus strand of DASSMA010000064.1, from coordinate 2,042 downwards.
ACGGCGGCGAAGCGCCGGCGCGTCTCGCCGTCGGGGCGGGGGCCGAGCGGGCTGCCGAACGCCGTGGCGTCGTCGACCTCGACGTGCAGGGCCACGTCGGGCCGCAGCCGGAGGACGCCCCCGTCGCTGTCCACCTTCGCGACCGTACTCCCGAAACGGACACGCCGTTCCGGCGGCTACCCCAGCAGGGCCGCGAACCAGGCGCGCACCGCCTCGGGCCGGTCGTCGGCGCCGAGGGCCACCCACAGGGCGAGGCGGGCCTTGTGGGCCGGGAGGTCGCCGGCCGGGATGCACCCGAGCGCCGCCAGCTCGTGGAGGCCGCCCGGCCCGCCGTAGACGGGCGCCACCGCGCCGGTGGCGCAGCGGCTGGCGACCACCACGGGGACGCCGGCGGCCAGCGCCCGCTCGATGCCCGGCACCAGGCCGCCGTGCACGTTGCCGGTGCCGGTGCCCTGGACGACGACGCCGCGGGCGCCCCGGTCGAGGTGCCAGTCCACCACGCCGGCGTCGACGCCGACGTGCGAGCGGACCTCGGCCACGGCGGTGACGAGGCGCCCGCCGGCCGGCGGCGGCGGCGCCGGCACCCCCGAGCCACCCACCGACCGGAAGCTCGTGACCGCGGTGGTGTCGGTCTTGGTCGCCCACCGCGCGTGGTGGCTCTCGCCGGCCAGGTGCACGACGGGACCGTCCACGCCGGCCTCGGCCAGCGCGACGGCGGCCCGCAGGTTGGCCGGGCCGTCGGGCTCCGGATGGGCGTCGTGGCGCATGGCACCGGTGAACGCGACGGGGCGGGTCCCCCCGAGCAGCCAGGCCAGGAAGGCGGTCTCCTCCAGCGTGTCGGTGCCGTGGGTGACGACGACGGGCGCCCGCCCCGACCGCTCGACGGCGGCCCGGGCGATGGCGGCCATGTCGTCGGCCGCGAGCGACCAGCTCGGCCCCCGCGCCATGTCGACCAACTCCACCGCGGCCGGGTCGAGCCCGGCCCGGGCCACGAGGTCGGCTCCCGACAGGGCCACGGCCACCGCCCCGTCGGGCCGCGGCCGGCTGGCGATGGTGCCGCCCGCTGCGATCAGGACCACTGCCACCGCCGGACCCTACGTCCCGACCGCCGGCGGCGGGAATCGGGTGGGACACTCGTGCCGTGCCCGAGCGGAACCTCACGTGGGTGACGGTGGCCGACGCCGCCCGCTACGCGCAGGTGTCACGGTCGGCCGTCGGCCGCATGGTCTCGGCCGGCGACCTCGAGGTCCGGCTGGTGGGCCGCACCCGGACGGTGCCGCTGGAAACCGTCCTGGCCAAGACCGTGCCCGCCGACCTGGTGCGCCTCCGGGGCCGAATCGCCCGGGCGGCGCTCGTGGAGTCCGGCCCTCCTGCGTTCCACGAATGGGCCGCGTCGATGGTCCAGATCGTCGTCCCGCTCCTCGACCGGCTGGAAGCTGCCGAGGCACGGGCGGCACTCGCCGAGGCGAAGCTCGAGAGCATCACCGCGGGTGCCGGCGAAGGTCGTGGGACGGCGAACCGGCGATAGAGGCGACCGGCCCGGTCGAGGCCGCATCGCCGCGGCCATCGCTCTGCTCGTCGTGAGCATCGTGGTGAAGGGCGCCCTCCTGGCCCACTCCCGCCGGGAGCTGGCCGAGGGGCTGGCCGGAAGCTTCCTGTTCCTGGGCTTCGTCTTCGTGGTCGCCTGGATCTTCGACAGGCCCTGACGGCCGCTCGACTACGACGTCCCGTCGTTGAACCACCCGTCCACGTCGAAGATCACGTCCACGGTGCCGAAGGCGTTGTTCATCTTCACCTTGCCGGTGGCCCCGAGCTTGACCGCCACCAGGTTGGGCACCGTCTGGCCGGCGGTGTAGTTGAGGTTGGACACCCCCGGCTGGCCCACGTCGGAGGGCCACACGGTGAGCACCGAGGCGGTGGAGGGGCCCGTGACGGTGGCGTTCAGCACCACCCCCGACACCCCGCTGGCCGGCATCCCGCCGGCGCCGGCGATGGTGACGTCGGCCGTCTCCGGGTAGCCGGCCGCCCCGAGGGTCCCACAC
>DASSMA010000063.1:0-20863 GCA_035689115.1 Acidimicrobiales bacterium | reverse complement strand
GGCTGCGCATCGGCAGGTACTTCTCGGGGTTCCCGAGGATGTTGCGCTGGTGGGCCGGGTTCTTGTGGAAGATGTCGATGTTCTGGCCGACGATCTCGTCGGCCTTGCAGGGCAGGTACTGCTCGATGGCCCGCAGGGTGTTGAGGGACGCCGGGTTCATGTAGCGCAGGACGAGGTCCTTGTCGGCGAACATCATGTTCGTCGGGGCGTTCTCCATCATCGACTGGATCCTGGCCATCTCCGCCTCGGCCTTGATCTTCTCGGAGACGTCCTCCCAGTTGACGACGTAGCCGACGACCCGCCCGTCCACGTCGACGCCGTTGATGCTGGCCTTCAGGGTGACGGAGCCGAAGGTGAACTGGGCCTCGTGGGGCAGGGCATGGGGATCGTGGAGGATCCGCTCGACCCGCTTGGCGTTGCGGTGGAAGCGGTGGATGGACCCGCCCAGCACCTCGTCGACGCTGACGCCGAAGGCGGCCACGACCTCGGACTCGATGGCCCGCAGGGTGGCGACGGCGTGGTCGTTGGCGTAGACGATGTTCAGGTCGGTGTCGGCGACGAACACGTTGGCCTGCAGGGAGTCGAGGACCGCTCGCAGGCTGGCGCTGGCGGCCAGGACCTCGGGGCCCTCCTCGGTGGCGACGGGGCTGGTGCCGTTCTTGGTGGCGGCGCGGGGCGAGACGGTGGTCATCTTTTCCTTCCTGGGGCGGCGCGTGGTCGATGCGTGGCGGAGACGGGCGGGGGCGGCGGTGGCGGCGCAGGTGGCGACGATGGCGTCGGCCACGGGGGTGACGATGGTGGCCGCCTCGCCGATGAGGTCCTCGGCGACGCCGAGATGGCGCAGGGCGCCGACCAGGTGGGTGAGCACGGCGTCCATGTGCGACTGCTCGATGGGCAGGCCCCGGTGGGCGGCGACGACGTCGCCCAGCTCGAGGCCGGCGGGGCCGCCGAAGGCCTGGGTGGCCAGCTCGGCGAGCATGTCGCGGAGGCGGCTGGTGTCGATGCCGACGAAGAAGGGCTGGAGCAGGGCGTCGGCCAGCACCCGGTCGTAGAACTCGCCGACGGCGGCGGTGACGGCCGGCCGGCCGCCGATGCGCTCGAAGAGGGTGGACCCGCCCTCGCCCGTGCCGGGCGTGGTGGTCTCGGTCACGGTCATGCGGACTCCTGAAGGGTGGCGGGGAGGTCGAGGACCCGGTCGCAGTCGAGGATGAGGAGGAGGCGCCCATCGAGCTTGTAGACGCCGTCGATCACGTCGCGGGTGGCGGCGCGGAGGGTGGAGGGGCTGGGCTCGAAGGCGTCGTCGAGGGCGTCGATGACGTCGCCGATCTCGTCCACCAGCAGGCTCACCACGCCGTCCTCGGCCCGGATCACCACGTTCATGGGGTCCTGGCCGGCGGCCCGGTCGGGCAGCCCGAGGCGGCGGCGCAGGTCGATCGTCGTGACGATCTCGCCCCGCAGGTTCATGAGCCCGGAGATGACCGGGGAGGCCAGCGGGACGGGGGTGGTGCGCTGGGTCCGGATCACCTCCTGGACCCGCGTGACCTGGACGCCGAGGAACAGGTCGCCGAGGTGGAAGGTGCAGTACTGCATGTGGTCGTCCGTTCCCGTTGAAGTCATGCGGCTGCCTCGGCGAACAGGCCGGCGAGGGCCCGGCGCAGCACGCCGTGGATGTCGAGCACGTCGGTGACCCGCCCCTGCACGACGGCGGACCCGGCCAGGCCGTGCACGGCGGTGTGGCGCTGGACGTCGAGGGCCTGCTCGACGATGTCGTGGATCTCGTCGACGACGAGGCCCACGCTGCGGCCGCCGGCGGTGTAGACGACGACCCGCAGCGGGTCGCCCTCCCGCCGGTTGGTGGAGAAGCCCAGCTCGTCGGCGAGGAACACCAGGGGCAGGATCTCGTCGCGGTACTGCACGACCCGCTGGCTGCCGGCCCGCTCGACGATCGAGGGATCGAACTCCTCGAGCCGGGCCACCATCTCCAGGAGCAGCGCCAGCCGGCGATCGCCCAGGCTGAACAGCAGGAGGGTGCGCCGGTCGGCGGCCGCCTCGGCGGCATCCGCGTCGGACAGCCCGTGGTCCCGGGCACCGCCGGTGACGCCGGCCATCTCGGCCAGCCCCAGGGCGTCGAGGATGAGGGCCACCCGGCCGTCGCCCATGATCGTGGCGCCGGCGAAGGCCCGGACGCCCTTCAGCGTGCGACCCAGCGGCTTGACCACGATCTCGGCCGTGTCGCTGATCTCCGAGACCACCAGCCCGAACGGCTCGCCGTCGGCCTGGAGCACGACGATGTTGACCGTCCCGTCCTCGTCGTCCACCTCGCCGGCCGGTTCCACGGCGCTGCGGGTCCGCAGCACCTGGTCGAGGAACACCAGGGGCAGGAGGCGGCCGCGCAGCCGGTACACGGGGGTGCCGTGCACGTGCTCGATGGCCGAGGCGTTCTCCCGGTCGAGGCGCACCAGCTCCAGCAGGCTGACCTGGGGGATGGCGTAGCGCTCGCCCCCGGAGCCCACCAGCAGGGCCGGGATGATGGCGAGGGTCAGCGGGATCTTGATCTTGAAGGTGGTGCCCACGCCCTCGCGGGTCTGGACGTCGATGTTGCCGCCGATGGCCTCGATGTTGGTCTTGACCACGTCCATGCCGACGCCCCGGCCGGAGATGTTCGACACCTTCTCGGCGGTCGAGAACCCGGGCAGGAAGATGAGGTTCAGCAGCTCCCGCTGGCCCATGGAGGCGGCCGCCTCGACCGAGATGAGGTCGCGCTCGACGGCCTTGGCGCGGATGCGGCCGGCGGACATTCCGGCGCCGTCGTCGCTGATCTCGATGATGACCTGGCCGCCCTCGTGGTAGGCCCGCAGGCGCACCACGCCCTCGCGGCCCTTGCCCAGCTCGACCCGCCGCTCGGGCGACTCGATCCCGTGGTCGACGGAGTTGCGTACGAGGTGGGTCAGCGGGTCCTTGATCGCCTCGATGATCGTCTTGTCGAGCTCGGTGTCCTTGCCCTCCATCTCGATGCGGATCTGCTTGCCGCAGGCGAGGGAGAGGTCGCGGACGACCCGGGGGAACTTGTTCCAGACGTTCTCGATGGGCTGCATGCGGGTCTTCATGACCCCTTCCTGCAGCTCGGTGGTGATGAGGTTCAGGCGCTGCGACGTGCCGGTGAGGACGGCGTCGCCCGACGACTGGGTGAACTGGAGGATCTGGTTGCGGGCCAGCACCAGCTCGCCCACCAGGTTCATGAGGTTGTCGAGCAGGCCCACGTCCACGCGGATCGAGCTCTCGGAGACCGAGGGGCCGCCCGTGCGCTGCTCCTGCTGGGCCAGCAGGGCCTCCGCCACCTCGCGGGCCTCGATGGTGCCCTTCTCCACCAGCAGCTCGCCGACGTGGCGGGGGTCGCCGGCCTCCTGCCTGGCGATGGCCTCCGCCACGTCCGCGACCGTGGCCTTGCCCTCGGCCACCAGGATCTCGCCGATGGGCCTCGGCTCCTCGGACGGCTCGGCCTCGGCGGCCGGCGGCTCGGGAGCGGGCACCGGCTGGGCGTTCTTCAGGCGGTCGAGCAGCTCGACCAGGGCGTCGAAGGGCTCCGGGCCCTCGGCGCCGGTGTGCTCGATGTCGGCCAGGATGCGGCGGACGGCGTCGACCATGGCGAGCAGCGCCGACGTGATGTCGGCCGTCACCGACAGCTTCCCGTCGCGCAGGCGGGACAGCAGGTTCTCCCCCACATGGGTCACCCGCTCGAGGTTCGAGTAGCCGAGGAAGCCGGATGTGCCCTTGATCGTGTGGATGGTCCGGAAGATGGACGCGATGGTCGCCGGCTCGGGATGCTGCTCCAGGTCGACGAGCTCCTGGTCCAGGCGGTCGAGGTTCTCGTGGCTTTCGACGAGGAACTCGCCAACCACCTCGTCCAGCCCGTCGAAGCCGTCTGCGTTGCTGGTCACGTGTAGCGAGGTTCGGCAGGGTTCCCCGGCAACTGAGCCCGCCGCAGCGCTTTCTCTCGACGTTCCCGGCCCACCTCACCGCGACCCTCCCGAGCGCGCCGAAACCGGCCCTCCGCCATCGTCGGGCGGGGGGCGTCGAACCGGCGTTCAGCCTTCGGTCCCCGCCTCGAGGCGGTCGTCGGACCGCCGGCGGGGCGAGCCCTGCTCCCCGTCGTTCCGGTCCTCCCGGTAGCCGTTCGCCACCCGGCGGAGCAGCGAGATCACCGCCCAGGCCGCGGCCGTGACGACCACGACCCGCAGGGCGAGCGTGGTGGTGTCGATCTCGCCCCGCTCCCAGGCCCGAACGGGGACGATGGAGAGCACCATGGCGGCCAACAGCGTCAGCCGGGCCCGGGTGTCAGAACGCATGTCCCCTCGTCCTCCGCAGCGAGATTTGGCGGGCGTACACGTGGCGGCGGAGCCGGACCGCGTCGGCGTCGGGGAGGTCGACGAACTCGGCTCCCAGCCAGCGGCGGGCGGTGCCCGGCACGCCGGCCACCCGCACCGGCCGGATGGCGGCGACCACCGGGGCGTCGTCGTCGAGGGGCAGGGCCACGCTGGTGAACACCGACGGGTCGAGGTCGCCCTCGGCCAGCCAGCAGCCCACGCCGCCCTCGCTGACGTCGGTCGACACGGCGGCGGTGGCGATGCCGTCGGGGCCTTCCAGCCGCACGATGACGGTTGCCGGCACCCGCACGAATTCGCGGCGCTGGAGGAACGAGGCGGGGGCGGTGGCGACGAGCCACCACAGCGGGACGGCCCCGGACAGGCCGGTGGACACGACGACGGCCCGGACCTGGCGGATGCCGCGCCCGGTGACCCAGCCCACCTCCACGGGGCCGGCGTCGAGGCCCGCGTTGAGGGGACCGTCGAGCGGTGCCAGCACGGCGAAGGTGCCGTTCCCGTGGGCCTCGACCACCGACCGGTAGGGCCGGCGGGGGCCGCCTGGCCACGACAGCTCGACCCTGGTGTCCACCGGGGGCGCCGCCGGTGCCGCATCGGGCGGCGCCTCGGCGGTGGTGCGGGCGGCCCGCCTCACCGCCGGCCCCCGGCGGGCTGGTCCGACCAGCGGACGACGGGGCCGCCGAAGGCGGCCGCCACGGCCGCCGGCCACGGCCCGGCCTGGCCGACGGCGGTGCGGCGGGCGGCCCGGCGCCGCCTGCTCAGGAAAGACAGAAGAGTCACCGGGCCGCCTCCGGGAGGAGGAGGGCCGCCCATCCCTCGGGCGACGCCGGCTCGCCGTCGAGCAGCCCCACGGGCAGGCCGAGGGCCAGCACCCCGGCGGGCGTGACCGTGCGCCTGGTGCCCTCGACGGCCAGCGCGTCCACGCCGCCGATGCGGTCGATCCACCACGCCATGTCCTCGGTCTTGTGGCCGGCGTGCACCACGCCCCAGGTGAGATTGGGCTCGAGGGCGGTCAGCATCTCCCTCGCCCACTCGGTGTGGATGCCGTCGACCGGCGCCTCGACCGCCACCACCGTGGCGTGGGTCCGCCGGCGCCACGACCGGCGCTCGGACTCGGCCTCCTCGAAGGTCGCCAGGCGGTTCCAGGCGGCTACGCGCCTGCCCCGGTAGGTGGGCGACGCCAGCACGATCTCGTCGGCGTCCAGGCCCCGCTCGCGAGCGACGCGCTGGGCGAGGGCCAGGGCCTCCTCGCGCTCCCCCACCACGGCGATGACGGCTGACCGGCCGCCCGGCAGGTCCGGCACCCCGGGCAGGCGCCGCAGGGCCGCCACCAAGGCCGCACGAGGATCGGCGACCGGGGCCTCGGGGAGCAGTGCCAGGGGCAGCCCGCGGCGGAACAGGGCGACGGTGACGGCATCGCCCGCCTGCCCCGGCCGGGGCGCGGGCCGGGCGGCCAGCACTGGGTGGGCGGGCTCGGGCGCCGGCTCTGGGGTGACGGGCGCCGGTGGGGCTATGGCCACGATGAGGGGCGCCGGCTCGGGGTTGACCGGCGCCGGTGGGGCTTCGGCCACGATGAGGGGCTCCGGCGAGGCGGCGACCGGCTCGGCCACGACGGGGTGCGCCGGAGGCGCGGGTACCGGCGCCGGCTCGGCCAGCGCCGCCACCGGCCACGCCGGGGCGGCGGCCGCCACCAGCGGCGCGGCAGGCCGCACCGGGGGCTCGGTCGTGGCCGGGACGAGGGGCTCCCAGTCGCCGGCCGGCCCGGGGTCCGGAACCAGGCGCAGCCCCGGCCGGGTCGCGGGCGCCTCCTCCGGCGCGGCCGCCGGTTCCGTGGACGCCGGCGGCGGAATGCTGCCGGCGGCGTCCACGGAAGCGGCACGGGACTGGGCGGCGAAGCGGGCGGCGAGCACGGCGGCGAACGGCGACGGGGCCGGCGGGGCGGGCTCGCCGCTCTCGCGGGCGCTCACGCCGTCGGCCAGCTCGAGGATGCTGGCAGGGCCGTCGTCGTCGAACGCCAGTGGCTCCTCTCCCGGGTCGGCCCCGGCCGCCTGGCCCGCCTCCACCTCCACCTCGACCTCGAAGCGCTCGCGGGCGAAGAAGCCGGCGATGCCGCCGGCGCGGACCTTGTGGGCGTTGAGGATGCGGGCCTCCTCGCCGTGGGCGGCCTGGACCTCGGCCAGGACCGCCTCCAGGTTGGGCCCGTCAAACCGCTGCGTGGACGCCATCGCTCACTACTCCAATGGTCTCGACCGTGAGCTGGGGGCCCAGCTCGGCATAGGACAGGACGCGCAGCAGGGGGACGGCGCTGCGGACCAGGCGGCGTAGCGGGGAGCGGATCTGCGAGGCGCACACCAGCACCGCCTGCTCGCCCCGCTGCTCCATGTCGTGGGCGGCGGCCGCCACCATCCGCACCAGGTTCTCGGCCCGGTCCGGCTCCAGGGCGAGGAAGGTCCCGCCGTCGCCGGCCCGCAGCCGCTCGAGGATGCCGTGCTCCACCATCGGCTCCAGGGTCATCACCGCCAGGCGGCCGTCCACCGCCAGGTCGGCGGAGATGGCCGGCCCGAGCACCAGGCGGGCGGCCTCCGTCAGGGCCTCGGGATCGCGCGTGGTCCGGGCCCGCTCGGTGACCGCCTCCAGGATGCGGACGAGGTCCCGGATGGCCACCTGCTCCTCGAGCAGCCCCCGGAGGACGACGTGCAGCTCGCCCAGCGACACCTGGGCGGCGGCCAGGTCGTCGACCACGGCCGGGTCGGTGTGGTGGGCGACGTCGAGGAGCGCCTTCACGTCCTGGCGGGTGAGGAGCTTGCCGGCGTTGGTGCGGACGAGCTCGGCCAGGTGCGTCGTGATCACCGACGCCCGGTCGACCACCGTGCACCCCTGGAGCTCGGCCTGCTGGCGGAACTCGATGGGCACCCACTTGGCGGCGAGGCCGAACACCGGCTCGTGGGTCGGCGCTCCAGGGAGGGTCTGGAGGTTGTCGCCGATCGCCAGCACGCAGCCGGCCACCGCCTCGCCCCGGCCCAGCTCGACGCCGTGGACGCGCAGCACGTAGGTCCCCGGCGCCAGCTCGAAGTTGTCCCTGGTGCGGACGAGTGGGATGACGACGCCGAGCTCGAGCGCCAGCTTGCGGCGCAGGGCCCGCATCCGGTCCAGCAGGTCGCCGCCCCGGCCGGGCTCGACCAGGTCGATCAGGTCGACGCTCACCTCCAGCGAGAGGGCGTCGACGCGCATCTGGTCCATGAGCGCCTCGGGCGAGTCGGGCGACGGGCCGGCGGGCGCCGCCTCGACGGCGGTGCCGGCCGCCTCGTCCCGGCGCGTGTCCTTGAGGCGGGCGGCGAGGACCAGCAGCAGGGCGCCCACGACCAGGAAGGGCACCTTGGGAAGCCCCGGCACGATGGCGATGAGGCAGGCCACCACGCCGGCCGCCCGCACCGCCTGCTTCTGGGCCGAGAACTGGCGCAGGACGTCGGTGCCGAGGTCGTCGTCGGTCGCCGCCCTGGTGGTGATGATGCCGGCCGACACGGAGATCATGAGGGCGGGGATCTGCGACACCATGCCGTCGCCGACGCTCAGGAGGCTGTAGGTCTTCACCGCGTCGCCGATCGACAGGTGGTGCTGGATCACCCCCACCACGAAGCCGCCGATCAGGTTGACAGTGGTGATGACGATGGCGGCTATGGCGTCGCCCTTGACGAACTTGGACGCACCGTCCATGGCGCCGTAGAAGTCGGCCTCGGCGGCCACGTCCCGGCGGCGCCGCCGGGCCTCCTCCTCGTCGATCATGCCGGCGTTGAGGTCGGCGTCGATGGCCATCTGCTTGCCGGGCATGGCGTCGAGGGTGAAGCGGGCGGCCACCTCGGCGACCCGCTCCGAACCCTTGGTGATCACCATGAACTGGATCACCACGAGGATGAAGAACAGCACCAGGCCGACGACGACCGAGCCGCCGATCACGAAGTGCCCGAAGGCCTCGATCACGTTGCCGGCGAAGCCGTGCAGCAGGACCAGCCGGGTGGCGCTCACGTTCAGCGCCAGGCGGAACATGGTGCACACCAGGAGCATGGTGGGGAACACCGAGAAGTCGAGCGGCCGGCGGACGTGCATGCTCATCAGCAGGATGAGCACGGCGCCCGACATGTTCACCGCCAGGAGCATGTCGACCACGACCGTCGGCAGCGGCACGACCATCATCACCACCACGGCGACGATGGCGCCGGGTATGGCGAGCTGTCCGAAACGGTTGGAGTTCACGTCACCCCTGCGGGGGCCGGCCTCATCCCTGGCGTCGCGCTGGCACCGTCCTGGTCGCCACCGGTCGAATTCGGCAGGTCAGCGCGCCAGTTGAGGCGTTGGTACCGGCCCGAACACCGGCATCCCCGAGGCCCGCAGCGAGAACACGAACGCCAGCACACGCGCCACCGCCTCGTAGAGGTCGGCCGGGATCTCGTCGCCCAGGTCGCACACCTTGTGGATCGCCCGGGCGAGTGGGATGTCCCGGACGATGGGGACGTCCTTCTTCTCCGCCTCGGCCCGGATGCGGGCCGCCACCGTCCCCGCCCCCTTGGCGACCACCCGCGGCGCTCCCCGGGCCGGGTCGTAGCGCAGGGCGACGGCGATGTGGACCGGGTTCACGATCACCACGTCGGCCTTGGCCACGTCGGCCATCATGCGCATGCGCGACATTCGCCGCTGCCGCTCCCGGATGGCCCCCTTGACGTGGGGGTCGCCCTCGGACTGGCGGGCCTCCTCCTTGATCTCCTGCTTGGACATGAGGAGGCCCTTGTTGACGCGCCGGCGCTGCATCCCGTAGTCGACGGCGGCCAGGGCCAGGCCGGCGGCGCACACGTCGCGGGCCAGCACGAAGATCAGCCGGGCCGTGGTCCCCGCCACCTCCTGCACGGGCGCCAGCCCCGAGCCGAACAGCGTGGGAATGGCCGCCTTCACGTGCCGCCACGTCAGGAAGGCCATGAGCACCAGCTTGAGGAGGCTCTTGAGCCCCTCCCACACGCTGGCCGGCGACAGCAGCCGCTTGAAGCCGGAGAACGGCGACACCCGGCTCCACTTCGGCTTGAGCGCCTTGCCTGACACGGCCAGGCCGGTCTGGGCCACGTTCCCGGTCAGGCCCACCACCAGCAGCACGCCGGCCAGCGGGGCCAGGGCGACGAGGCCGGCCCGGCCGGCCGCCCCCAGCAGGGTGGTCATCGCCGCCTCGTCGGGACGGGCGGCGGCGGCGCCGATGCGGGTGAACAGGTCCCGGAACGAACCCGTCGCCAGCCGCACCGTCCAGCCGATGGCGAGGGTGGCGGCCAGCAGCGAGGTCCATGCCACCAGGTCCTGGGACTTGGGGATCCGCCCGTCCCTGCGGGCCTCCCGCTTCCGTTTCGGTGTGGGCTTCTCGGTCTTCTCGCCGCTCATCGCCCGTCCCGATCAACGGACTGACATGCAATTCGCGGTGAATTCCACCGCGTTCCGCATGTCAGTGGGTGGGGACGAGCAGTCACAGGCTGCGGAGGACGGCGGCGGTGCTCTCGCTCACCCGGTCGAGCAGGCCGTGGACGGCGCCCGGGAGGAGCGGGAGGGCGAAGCCCAGGAGGGCCAGGGTGAGAAGGACCTTCAGGGGGAAGGCCAGCATGATGGCGTTGAGCTGGGGAGCGGCCCTCGTCAGCAGCCCGAGCGCCACGTCGGCCAGGAACAGGGCGGCCAGGAGCGGGGCGGCGATCTCCAGGGCGGCCACGAAGAGGAGGGCGAGGTCGCGGGTGAGGACCGTCGCCAGGCCGCCCAGGTGGATGCCCGAAACGGGGACGGCGTCGAACGAGCGCAGGAAGCCCTGCATCAGGACGAGGTGGCCGTTCACCGCGAACAGCAGGGTGACGGCCAGGAGCTGGTAGGCCCGGCCGAGCACGGCCGAGTGGTTGGTCGACAGCGGGTCGAAGGCGGCGGTCACCGTGAAGCCGCCGAACAGGTCGATGAAGCCGCCGGCCGCCTGGACGGCCGACAGCACCAGCTGGGCGACGAAGCCCAGCGCCACGCCGACCACGACCTGGGTGACGACGGCGCCGATGAGGGGCGCCGTGTCGACGGGGACGGTCGCCCCCTGGGCGATCCGCGGCCCGAGCGCCACCGCCATGGCCGCCGCCAGTCCGACCTTGACCCGCGCCGGCACCATGCGGCCGGCGAAGGGCGGCGCCGTCACCAGCCAGGCGCTGGCCCGCACCAGGACCAGCACGAAGCCGACCAGGGTGGCGGGCGCCACCGACAGGGTCATGCGGCTGCTACCCGATGAGGCCCGGCAGCATGGCGAACAGCTCGTGGGTGAACGAGACGAGCTGGCTCAGCATCCAGTGCCCGCCCACCACCAGCACCAGGGCGACGGCCGCCAGCTTGGGGACGAAGGTGAGCGTCACCTCCTGGACCTGGGTCACCGACTGGAACACCGACACGGCGAGGCCGACGGCGAGGCTCACGACGAGCAGCGGCGCGCCCAGCTTCACGGAGATCATCACGGCCTTCAGGGCGATCTGGATGACGGCGGTGTCGGTCACGGGGTCCCTCTCAGTGGAAGCTGGTGAGCAGGGAGCGCACGACCAGCGCCCACCCGTCCACCATCACGAACAGCAGGATCTTGAACGGCAGCGAGACGATGACCGGCGGCATCATCATCATTCCCATGGACATCAGCGAGGAGCTGACCAGGAGGTCGATCACCAGGAACGGGATGAAGATGATGAAGCCGATGATGAAGGCGGTCTTCAGCTCGGAAAGGATGAAAGCCGGCGCCAGGGCGGCCATCGAGACGTCCTCGGGCTTCTTCGGGCGGCTGCCCCCGGAGGCCTTCACGAACATGGCCAGCTCCGGCTGGCGGGTCTGCTTGAGCATGAACTCACGCAGCGGCGCCTGGCCCCGCTCGTAGGCCTCGCTCTGGGTGATCTCGCCCTTGAGCATCGGCTGGAGGGCGTCGTGGTTCATCTTGGTGAGCGTCGGCGACATCACGAACAGGCTCAGGAACAGCGACAGGCCCACGACCACCTGGTTGGGCGGGATCGACTGGAGCCCGAGGGCGTTGCGGGTGAGCGACAGCACCACCACGATCCGGGTGAAGCTCGTCAGCATCATCAGCAGCGCCGGCGCCACCGACAGCACGGTGAGCAGCAGGATGATCGTGACCGACTGGCTGGGCTTCTGGAGGGCCGAGCCGAGGTCGAGGCTCACGGCGGCGCCGGGCGCAGCCGCCGGGGCGCCGGCGACCACGGGGGCGGTGGGCGCCACCGGGGCGGTGGGGGCGGCCGGCGTCGCCACCCTCCCGGGTGCGGAGGTGACGGTCGTCTGGGCGGCGGCCACGCCGGCGGGCAGCACGACCAGGGCCGCGAGGCCCGCCGCCGCGGCGACGAACAACTTGATGCGCACGGAGCTCCCTCCGGGAGCAGCGGGCTAGGACCGGCGGACGGTCCACTCCCGCAGCTGGGTGACGATCCCACTCCATGCCGGCTGGGGGCGCTCGCCCCCGGGATGCCGAGTCCGTTCGGCGTCCGACTCGATCTCGACCAGTTCCTCGGTACCGAGGTCGGCGAGCAGATTCACGGCGGCGTCGGTGACGCCCACCACCAGCGTGCGGCGGCCGGTGCGGATCACCGACACCGAGCTGCGCCGGCCCAGCCCGGCCCGGGCCAGGACCTCCACCGGCGCGCCGGTCCGGCGGCCGCCCATGCCCAGGCGGTACTTGCGGGCAGCGCGCGCCGCCAGCGCCATCACGGCCAGCACGACGGTGAGCGACAGCACCAGCCGCCCGAGGAGGGCGAGCGTGGAGACGTCCTGCATCTAGCGCTCCGTCCCGCAGACTTGCGTGGCGTCTCGCCGGCTCTCGCTGCCGCCGGCTGCGTTGCTCCTCGGCGAGATTGCGCAGGGCAATCCCGCGTCGTGCCGCGAAAGGGAACCACGGCGATGTTCGAAACTCCCGGCCGAGCCGCACCCGCAGCACCGAAGGCTTCGGCGAACATCGCCGCGGTCCCCTTCTGCGGCACGAGGTGCGCCTTGCCGGCGACACCGAGCGCTCGGCGATCCATCCACGCCGCCTACGGGACGGAGCGCCCTCACCTTCGTCCTTCGGTGTTGCCGATGACCTCGGAGATGCGCACGCCGAACTCGTCGTCGATCACGACGACCTCGCCCCGGGCGATCAGCGTGCCGTTCACCAGGAGGTCGACCTGGCTGCCGGCAACCCGGTCCAGCTCGACCACCGAGCCGGGGACGAGGGACAGGAGGTTGCGGACGGTGAGGCGGGTGCGGCCGAGCTCGGCGGTGACGCCCATCTCCACGTCGTGCAGCACCTCGAGGGACCGGAGCATGCCGGCCGCGAAGCCGCCGGCGCCGATGCCCTCGGCGACCGCGTCGAAGGCCGCAGGCGTGGCCACCGGCGCCGTCTGGGCGGCCGGGGCGGCGGCCGCCGGCTCGGGCTCGGCCAGGGCGCCGGCGGGCGCCACGAAGGCCACGGCGACGGCCGGCCGGTCGCCGTCCAGCAGGGAGGCGACCACGACGTCGCCGGCCGGCGGGCGCTCGCCCGCGCCCAGCACCGTCAGCGAATCGAGGGCGAGCCCGGCGGCGCGCGAGGCGGCCGCCTGGACGGCGGTGGCGAAGGCGGGGCGCAGCACCTCGGCCAGGTCGAGCATCCCGCGCGGGCCCTGCTCGAGCACGTCGGCCAGTTCCTCGGCGAGGGCCAGCACGAGGACCGTGCCGCCGCCGACGCCGGCAGTGACGAGGCGGGCCGAGGCACCGGGCAGCGCCGGCCCGAGCCCGGCGGCCCGGGCGGCGGGACCGGCAGCCGTGAGGCCGTTCTCCGAGGGGAGGAGCGGGGCCAGAGCGGCGGCGGCCGCCTCGAGGCCGGCGATCAGGTCCTGGGCGTCAGGCACGTTCGGTGTCCTCCGGGGGCAGGTCCACGACGACGCAGGCGAGCCGCTTGCCCCGGCGACCGGGGCGGGCGGCCAGCACGGGCCGCCCTTCGGCGTACATGGTCAGCGGCTCGGTGACGGGGTGGTTGAGGGGCAGGACGTCGCCCACCGCCAGGTCGAGGATGTCGCCCGGCGTGAGCAGGACACGGCGGAAGCACACGGCGATCGCCACCTCGGTCTCGAGGAGCCGGGCGGTGACGGCCGCACGGGCGGTCTGGGCGCCGTCGGCCCTGGTGCGGCTGTTGGAGCCGGCCATCTGCTGGGCCACGTCGAGCAGCGGCTGGATCGTCGTCACGGGGAGGCACAGCGAGGCGGTGGCCACGGTCTCGCCGATGCGCAGCTCGTAGGTGGACACCACGGTGGCGTCGGCGGCGCCGGCGATCTGGGCGAACTGGAGGCTGGACTCCTGCTGGGTGACGACCGACTCCACGGCCATCAGCGGCTCCATCGCCAGCGCCAGCTCCCTGAGGGCGCGGGTCATGAGGTCGCGCATCAGCCCGGCCTCGATCTCGGTGAGGCCGCGCGCCGGAAGCCGGCCCTTGCCGCTCCCGCCGAGCAGGAGGTCGACCGCCGTCATCACCATGGGCAGCGGGAGTTGCAGCACCCCGGTGCCGGGGAGTGGGTCGAGCGTGATGACCGCGAGATAGGACGGATCGGGCGTGGACGACACGAACTCCCGCCACGGCATCTGCTGGATGCCGGTGACGGTGACCTGCGACACCACCCGCAGGCTCGAGGCGAACACCGTCGCCACCTGCCGGGCGAACACCTCGTTCACCATCTGGAGGGCCCGTATGTGCTCGCGCCCGATCTTGGTGGGCGTGCGGAAGTCGAACGGCTGCGGCTCCGACCGGTGGCGGTGCCGGGGCGGGCGCGCCGCGACCGCGCTCGACATCAGCTGGTGCTCCGCAAGGCCGCCACGGTCCGCACCTTCGGCACCGGGCCGGGTGACCTGAGCCGTTCCCGCGCGGTGCGCGGTCGTTTCGCGCGTTCGGTGCTGGCTGCTACTGCATGACGAATTCGGTGAAGTAGACGCCGACGACCTCGTGCTCGTACAACGACGACACCTTCTCCGAGAGGGCCGCCTTGACCTCGTCGCGGCCGCCCGGCGCCGCCAGCTCGTCGTAGGTGTGGGAGCCGAGCACCGAGATGGCTGCGTCCAGCGCCCTGGCCCAGTGGGCGTCCGTGTCGCCGGACCCCTTGCCCCCCGCGGCGGTCTTCGCCTCGGCGCTGAGCTGGAGGGCGATGGCCACCTTGAGGTACCGCCCGTCGGCCAGGTTGAGGGTGATCGGGTCGAGCGAGGCCACCGAGCCCAGCTTCGTCGTCGTGGTGGTGCTCACTTCGGCGCCGGCGGCCGCCGGTGCCGACTTGCCGCCCGGTCCCACCATGTACGCGGCGCCGAGGATCGCCACCGCCAGGATGACGGCCGGCAGGGTCTTGCCCTTCCCGCCCTTCTCCTTGGTCGGCTGCTCGCCCTCTGTGCCTTCCTTGGCCTTCTTGGCCATCAGTGCCCTCCTTGGCTGTCGACTGCGTTGCTCAGGACGAGGATCTCCACCCGCCGGTTCTGGGCCCGGTCGGCGTCGTTGTCGTTGGGAGCGATCGGCCGCTGGTCGGCGTAGCCGCTGGCCGAGAGCTTGCTGGGGGCCAGCCCGTGGGCAGTGACGAGGTAGCGCAGCACCGAGGTGGCCCGGGCCGTGGAGAGCTCCCAGTTGGTGGGGAAGCGGGCGCTGGAGATGGGGCGGTCGTCGGTGTGGCCCTCGATGGTGATCTTGTTGGGCAGGTTGGCCAGCACGTCGCCCATGGCGTCGAGCACGCTGCGCCCCTCGGGCCGGAGGGCGTCCGAGCCGGGGTCGAACAGCACGCGGTCGGTGACGATGGTGACCGTGAGGCCGCGCTCGTCGACACGGAAGCGGGCGGCGTCGGCCTGGCCGTGGGCCTGGAGCCCGGCGGCGATCTGCTCCTCGACCTGGGTGAGGACGCCCTTCTCCTTCATGACCGCGTCGGCCTTGGCCTGCTTCTCCTCCAGGGCGAGGGCGGCGTCGGGCGTGATGGCCGGTGCCAGCGGCTCGCGGCCGGCGAGCACGCCCTGCCCGCCCTGGATGGCCGGGTTCTTCTGTGACCCCGTGCCGAGGGCGTTGTTGAGGGAGCTCTTCAGCGCCTCGAACTTCTGGAGGTCGGTCTGCCCGATGGCGAACAGCACGATGAACAGCACCATGAGCAGTGTGATCATGTCGGCGTAGGTGATCAGCCAGCGCTCGTGGTTCTCGTGCTCCTCGTGCTCTTCGTGCCGCTTGCGGCGGCGAGCGGGCCGGGGATGCGACACGTCACGCCGCCTTGCCCTTGTTCTCCGCCATGGCGGCGCGGGCCTTCGGCGGGACGTACGCCAGCAGCTTCTGCTCGATCACCCGGGGGTTGGCGCCGGCCTGGATCGACATGATCCCCTCGAGCACCAGCTCGCGGTGGTGGACCTCGATCTCGCTGACCCGCTTGAGCTTGCTTCCGATGGGCAGCCAGATGACGTTGGCGCTCATGACGCCCCACAGGGTGGCGATGAAGGCGCCGGCGATGAGGTGGCCGAGCTTGCTCGGATCGCTGAGGTTCTCGAGCACGTGCACCAGGCCGAGGACGGTGCCGATGATGCCGAGGGTGGGGGCGTAGGCGCCCATGTCGGTGAAGAACTTGGCGCCGGCCTTGTGCCGGGACCGCATGGCGGCCACGTCGCTCTCCAGGATCTCCCGGAGCTCCTCGGGGTCGGTGCCGTCGACGGCCATCTCGATCCCCTTCTTCAGGAAGGGGTCCTCGATGCTGCGGGCCGCCTCCTCCAGGGCCAGCAGACCCTCCCGCCGGGCGGTCTCGGCGAACTTCACCACCTGCTTGATGGTGTCGTCGGCCTCGTGGGGCTTGGCCAGCAGCGCCGTCTTCAGGAGCGACGGGATGGTCTTGAAGTCCTTCAGCAGACCGGAGGCCAGGGCCACGCCCATGGTGCCGACCAGGACGAGGATCATGGCCGGCGGGGCGATGATGGCCGCCGGGTTGCCGCCCTCCATCACCATGGAGCCGAAGATGGCCGCCAGGGCGAGGACGACGCCGACGAGGGTTCCCGGGTCCATCGGACTCAGTCCTCCCCGTCCTCGTGCACCACTCGCAGGCGGGTGCGTGGTGCGTTGTACTGGATGGCGTCGGCCCGGGCGACCACGGACGCGCGGAACTCGCGCACGAGTTCCACGACGTCGTCCATCGTCTCCTTCACCAGGTACTTGGTGCCGTCGACGAGGGTCAGCACGGTGTCGGGCGTCGAGTCGGCACGCTCGATGAGGTCGGGATTGATCGCGACCGGCGTGCCGTTCAGGCGAGTCAGGATGACCACGACAGGAGCTCCGTCCATAGATCTGGGCGGGACCCGTCCGTGGGCCCACGTCTCGTCCTTCGGCGGGCTCCCGTGGGACCTGAGGCACCAATGCGATCCGATGGTGTGATCGCGGTAATGGCGGCGGTCATCGCCGGCGACCGGCGCTGCCCGGGTGCCGGGGGTCGTCGGGGGGCACCATCGGCCGCTTCCCCGTCCCCGGAACCAGCTCCCAGCCCTGGGTGCTCTTGAGCCGGTGGTGGTGCCGGCACAGGTGCTCGAGCCAGGCGAGCAGCGTGACCCGGGACGCGGCCCACGGCACGGTGTGGTCCATCTCCAGCCCGGCGGTCGCGGAGCAGCCCAGCACGTCGCACTCCGGGTCCCGGAACTCGAGGGCCGTGCGCTGATGGGCGGTGGGGCGCCGCCCCAGATGGGCCACCGTGGCCACGTCGACCCCCTTGGTGACCACTGCCGCCAGAAACGCGTCGCCCGACGCGATGATCTGCTTCACCAGCGCCACCGGCACCGGCCCGAGACCGGCGATCTCGCACACCTCCTCGCCCACCAGTCGACCCGGACGATCACCTTGTGAGGGGAGGGCGGTCGCTTGGGCCGCTTCGCGGCGGCTTCCAGCCGCTCGGCGAGAGCGTTGGCCAGCTCCTCCATGGGTCCGCCGGAGCCCTCGTCGTCGGTGCACGGACGCCCGGCAGCGACCGGAGCACTCGGAGCACCCGGCTCACCCGGCCGTTCGTCGGGCACCGCATCGGCGGTGCGCGGAGGAACTGGTGCCGGCGTCGGCGAGACCCCCGCCCGCACGGCGTCGAGCAGCCCGTCGGCGAGGTAGGCCTCGGCGGGCTCCCGGCGTCCGTCGGCGCGGGCCTCGGCGAAGCGCCGGTCGGCGTAGCCCGGGGCGATGGCGAAGATCTCGGCCACCTCGTCGGCGGTGGACCGGTAGGTGAGCTCCCCGGCCCCGTCGGCACACCGGCGCTTGCGCAGGTACCGGGACCGGCGGATGGCCTCGTGGCGGGAGGCGTCGTCGGGCAGGGCGGCCGCCTTGGTGCGGGCGCAGGCGTCACGCAGCTCGGCCAGCGACGACCGCCTGGCTGCATGCAGCAGGCGCTGCTCCGAAGCCGGGTCCGCGCCTGCGGCATCGGCGATGGGGGCCGCCTGGTCGGGCGACACCTCTCCTTGCCGGGCGGCGGCCTCGAGTCCAGGCAGGCGCCCCAGTTGACCCGCCGTTTGCAGCGCCGCCCGCGCCTTGCCCACCGACGTGCCGCACGCCCGGGCGAGGTGGTGCGCGGCGGACCGCTCACCCTGCCGCCGCCACACCTCCGAGTCCGCCAGGCGCTTAGCCGCGAGGGCCCGCACGGTGGCCAGCATGTGCTCGGCGGCGGCCGCCTCCTCGACGATCGACTGGGCGTCGGCCGGGCTCACCAGCGCGGGATCGAAGCCGCCGGCGAAGCGAGCAACCGCCGTCCGCAACTCCTGGATCTCGGCTACTCCGAACAAACGTTCGATAGTAGCATACTGAGCACCAGGAGGCAGATCCCTTCGGATTCCGGATGCTTCCGCCTCGGACCGCCCGGAGTACCGCCTCCCTAGCCGCCTTTGGCCCGGCGGGACGCGCCACGGCGGCCGAGCAGACCTACGCCCGCCCGGCCGCCGCGACGAGGATCACCGCTTGAGGTTGACGAGGTCCTGGAGCAGCTCGTCGGAGGCGGAGATGACCCGGGAGTTGGCCTGGAAGCCGCGCTGGGCGACGATCAGGTTGGTGAACTCCTGGGCCAGGTCGACGTTCGACATCTCGAGCGTGCCGCCGGCCAGGAAGCCGCGGCCGCCGCTGCCGGGGTCGCCGACGTTGGCCAACCCGGAGTTGGCGGTGGTGCGGTAGTTCGATCCGCCGGCCTTCTCGAGGCCGCCGGGGTTGGTGAAGCTGGCCAGGGCGATGCGGCCCAGGGCTCGCGTGAGGCCGTTCGAGAACACGCCGGCCACGGTCCCGTCCTGGGCGATGTTGAACGACTGGAGCGACCCCATGGCGAAACCGTCCTGGCTCTCGGCGCTGAGCGTCTTCTGGCTGCCGTACTGGGTGATGGCGCTCAGGTCGACGGTGAGGGGCCCGGTGTTGGCCACCCCGGCGGCGGCGAGGGTGGCGGCCGAGATGGAGAAGGTGTTGGGCGCGGCCGGGGTGGTGATGGCGCCGGTCGTCGGGTCGAACACCAGGGTCTGGGGGGCGCCGATCGGGTCGGGCAGGAGGTCGGCGTCGGGGCCGTCCTTGGCCAGCGGCTGGATGGACCACGTGTCGGCGGCCGTCTTGGTGAACTGGAACGTCATCGGGACGGCGTTGCCCTGGGTGTCGTAGACGGTGATCGACGAGGTGATGACCGTCTGGTTGGGCCCCGAGAACGGGGCCACGGTGTTGTCGGCAGGGAGGTTGCCGCCCAGGCCCACGTTCGCCGTCGGCTTGGGCGGGAGCACCTGGCTGATGGGCATGACGAAGTCCTGGACGGCCGCGTTGGTGTTCACCACGCCGTTGTTGGCCATCCAGCCCTGGATGATGGAGCCGTCCTGGGTCACCAGCTGCCCGGAGCTGTCGAACGACAGGGAGCCGGCCCGGGTGTAGAGGTTCTCACCGCCCTGGCGGACGATGAAGAAGCCGTCCCCGGAGATGGAAAGGTCGGTGCTGCGCCCGGTGAGCTGCACCGCGCCCTGGGAGAAGTTGGTGGTGATGCCGCCCACCCGCACGCCGAGGCCCACCTGGGCCGGGTTGGTGCCGCCGTTGCCGTTGGCCGGGGCGCCGGCGCCCCGCAGCAGCTGGCTCAGCATGTCCTGGAAGACGACCTGGCTGGTCTTGAAGCCGTTCGTGTTGACGTTGGCGATGTTGTTGCCGATGACGTCCATCATCGTCTGGTGACTGCGGAGCCCGGAGACACCGGAGAACATCGAGCGAAGCATCAGACCTCCTGGTTTGACGTGGTTGTGGTGGTGGGGGCTGCCGCGAGGGCGACGTTGGTGACGGTTCCGAGGGCGACCTTGGCGTCGCCCACGTGCAGGACGATCCCGTCGGCGGTGACGTCGACGGAGCTCACGAGTCCTTTGACCGGGTTGCCGTCGGCGTCGGCACCGGTGATGGAGCGGCCGAGGTAGGCGCTGGCCGTGGTCGCCCGCTCGGTGGCGGCCGACTGCTGCGCCGCGGCCGCCAGCTCCTCCAGCTTCTCGACCATGGTGAACTGGGCCGACTGGGCGACGAACTCCGAGCTGTCGACCGGCTTGGAGGGGTCCTGGTACTTGAGCTGGGCGACGAGGAGCTTGAGGAACGTGTCCTTGTCGATGCGGCTCCGGTCGGCCGTGGCCGGCTGGAGTCCGGCTGCCCCGGTCGCCCCGGTGATGCCCGGTGTGGTGGTCATGGGTTCCTTTACAGTCGGACGTTGAGGTGGCCGGCGCCGGCCGGGTCCTCGGTCGGTACGGACGGGGCGGGCGCAGCCGCCGGGCCGGCGGCCTGCTGGCGCCGGCCGCGGGGCCGGCGGGGGTCGTCGTTCGGGCCGGCGCCGAGGCGGCGCCCGGAGGCGCCGGCGCCCTCGCCGGTGACGTCGATCAGAGTGGCCGACAGGCCGGCGGCCTCGAGGTCGGCCCGCAGGCGGTCGGCTCCCGCCACGAGGGCGTCCCGGGCGGCGGCCGACTCGGCGCCGAGGCGCAGCGCCACGTCGGTACCCGACAGCTCGAGCTCCACGTGGACCACGCCGAGGTGCTCTGGCGTCAGCCGCAGGGCAACCCGGTAGGTGCCGTCGGGCCGGCGCAGGAAGCTGCGGGCCAACCCGGCCACCTGGGCGTGCGGCGGCAGGGCCGGATCGGCGACCGCGGCGGCCGGGGCGGCGGCCGCAGCCGCCGCTGCAGCAGGCCTGGGAACGGCGGTGCCGGCCACCGGGATGCCGGTGGGCGGGGCCACCTCCGCGGCGGCCGCCCGGGGCCGGGCGGGGGGCTCCCGCCCGGGCCCCTGGTCGCCGGCGGTGGGGGTGGCCGGCGCGGCGGGGGCGGCGGGGTTGGCGGGTGCCGCCGGGGTGGCCGGGGTGGCCGCGGTGTGGTCGGCCCCTCGCCCGGCGGGCGTGGCCGGGGTGGCCGGGGTGGCGTCGTCCGCCGGCGCAGCCACGGCGCCGGCCGGGTCGGGCCGTGCCGTGGCGGTGGTCGCGCTGGCGGCC
>DASSMA010000062.1:0-15892 GCA_035689115.1 Acidimicrobiales bacterium | reverse complement strand
GTGAACCAGCTGGCGGCACAGCGCGGCGGCGTCCAGCAGCCCCCGGTTCGGATCGCTCTTGCCCTGCATAGGGTCAGTGTGAGCGATTGGCCCCCAAATCGCGAGCACCTACGGCCGATTGTTCAACAGTCTCCTAGAGGGCGGCGGCAGCTCCTCATAGGTCGCGGGTCCCCCGAGATGTGCCGCGCGACAGAACCACGCCGGCCCGACTTATAGACAGGTGTTCGACCAAAGGAGGACAACGGTGCCCGCGCCGTCCAAGCCAGCGTTCCACCAGTCCGGCATCCTGAACCGTCCGCCGGAGCACAATCTGCTGGCCGCCCTGGCGTTCGCCGGTCCGGCCACGTCGGATCCGACCGTCGCCCGAACCACCCTGGAGGGGCTCCAGCGGGTGGTCCACGCCGAGCTCCGAAGCGACCTGGACGACCAGGATCCGAAGACCCCGAAGGACCAGCCAAGCCCCGAGACGGGGGAACTGGGCTTCGCTG
Source organism: Acidimicrobiales bacterium (assembly GCA_035689115.1). GTDB lineage: Bacteria > Actinomycetota > Acidimicrobiia > Acidimicrobiales > JAHFUS01. Next base: position 15,404 of record DASSMA010000062.1, on the reverse strand, counting down.
ACGGCTACGACCGGGCCCACCTCACGATCACCCTCGGCCTGGCCAAGGCTGGGTTCCAACGCCTGGGCGTTGCCGACAACGACCAGCCCCAGGACCTGACGCCCATTGACTGGGCGAAGCTCGGCGATACTCCAGCGCTCACCCCCGAGCAGGGCGACCTCGTCCTGCAGATCTGCAGCGACGACCTCTACATCTGCGAGCACGTCCTGCGCCGTGTCGAGGAGGAGCTCGGAGGTGGACTCCACGTGGTGTGGACCCAGCTCGGCGCCCAGCGCTACACCACTCGGCAGGGACGGACGAATCGGGCCGAGGGTCGAGCCCTGGTGGGCTTCATCGACGGGAACGCCAACCTGGATCCTCGCCACAACCCCGAGGACGCCAAGCTGGTCTTCGTCGATCCCGACGCCGTTGGCTCCTATCCGCCGCTGCCGACGACCCTCCCCGGCGGCTACAGCGGCGCCGACGCATTCCCGCCTGACCTCCGGCACCCCCCGGCGCAGGAGCCTGGCTGGGTGCGAGGCGGCACCTACATGGTGGTGCGGGCGAGCATGCAAGCCATCGCCGCCTGGGACGAAACCACGCTCAAGGCGCAGGAGGACACCGTCGGGCGGTTCAAGTACTCCGGCGCCTTCCTCGATCGAACCGACGACACGTCCCTCACGAACGAGCCCCCCCTCTTCCAACAGGATCAGAGCAACGAGGCGGTGCCCCTCGACTCCCACGTCCGCAAGGTGAACCCCCGACGCCCGGAAGACCGGCCCAGGGAGATCTTCAGACGAGGCTACGCCCTCATCTCCGGCGGGGCGGGCGGCCTCAGCCGAGGGCTGCTGTTCGTCTGCTTCGGCCGTTCGATCTCCACCCAATTCGAGTTCATCGTCCGAGCCTGGATGCGCAATGCCAACTTCCCCCGGCCTGGGGCGGGCCAAGACCGGATCCTTGCCTTCGATAATGCCGTGTGTGGTGGGTACTACTTCGTGCCCGCCGTCAGCGACCGCAACAAGCCGTGGACGTGGGTTCTCCCGTTGTAGTACCGGATGACCGGCTGCAACCTGAGCGAGGAATCGTCAAGACCTGTGGATGAACTTTCCCGCTGATCACGCGGCCGCTTCCTGATTCTTGCTGCTGGGACGCTCGATCAACACCCCCTTCTCGAAGGTCGCGCCGGCCCGGACGAGGGCGACGAGGTGCGGGGCGTTGACCGACCGCCACCGGGCCTGCGCCGCCTCGATGAGCTTGAAGGCCATGGGCCAGCCCGGCTGCCCTCGAGCGCGCTGCGGGCGGTGTCCGACATCTACGCCGGCGGAATGCGGCGAGCAGCTGGCCGCGTTCCACGCCCCCCAGTGGAACGAGGACCTTGGAACAGGTGTTGCGCGATCGCATGTGTATCAGCCAATGCCGTGACGCAGGAGTCCGACGACAACGGCCATGACGGTGACCTCGGCGACGAGAATGCTTGCCCCGATGAGGTCGCCGTTGATACCGCCAATCCTGCGCCGGGCGAGTGACCGGGCGGCGGCCGCTGCCAGAAGGGCGGCGCCGACCGGAGCCCAGAACCAGCGGTTGACGGCATAGGCCCCGGTCACAAGGGCACCCAGTGCGACGGCGCACACGGTCGTCCAACGGGCCGGCCCTGTCACTTTGCTGCCCAGACCTGCGCCGGCGGCCGGGAGTGTCGCGGTCACAGCCACGCCGGCTGCCCGGCCGAGGACGTGGGCGGCGAGGACGGCCTTGGCGAAGTCGGCCGGAGCAAGCGGTGCCAGCAGTGCGAAGCGCAGAGCCAGTACGAGGACCAGCGCCACCACGCCGAACGTGCCGATGCGGCTGTCGTGCATGATGGCCAGGCGGCGCTCAGGCGTCTGGCCGCCCCAGAGGCCATCGGCGCTGTCGGCCAGCCCGTCCTCGTGGAGGGCGCCGGTGGCCAGCACCATGGCCCCGACAGCGAGCACCGTGGCCGTCCCGGTCCCCAGCAGCGGAGCGGCCGCCGTCCGCACTGCGATCCCGGCACCGGCCACGAGGGCGCCGACGACGGGGAAGAAGACCCTCGCGTCCCGCCAGTCGTCGTCGGGATCCGTGTCGTGGCGACCCACTGGGAGGCGGGTGAGCAGCGCCACGGCGACGCGGAAGGATCCGCCGGCCGTCGGGCGGCTCATGGCACGGTCCGGGCCAGCAACCATGACCCGTCGAGGTAGGTGTCGACCGCATCGGCCAACAGCTCGAACGTGGCCTCCAGGTCGGGCGCCGACCGGCCGGCGAAGGCGGTGAGAACCAACCGGTCTTCGAAGACGCCGTGCCCGTGCAGGCCGAGCACGTTGCCGTCCACGAAGCCGTGATCACCGAGTGGCCGGGCCCGCCGCCGCCCCGTCGACGCGCCGTGGCGAATCTCGTAGGCGACCACGGTCCGGCCGCCGAGCCACGACCACGGCTCGTCCATCGCCGGCAGCGAGATCGGCGTTCTCGTCGTGCGTTTCGTGGGCCGGTAGACGGTGTCGACATCGAGCAGCGCCAGCCCCTGCGCCGAGCCGTCGGTCCCGTGCGGGTCGGTGATGTCGTGCCCGAGCAGCTGCAGACCGCCGCAGATGCCGAGGACGGGCGTGCCGGTGGCGGCGGCGGCCACGACGTCCCGGTCGAGGCCGGTCGTGCGCAGCCAGGCCAAGTCGGCGACGACGTTCTTCGACCCGGGAAGCACCACCAGGCGGGCGCCCGCGAGCGACCCCGGCCCCTGCACGAAGCGCACGTCGGCGACCTGCTGGAGCGCCACCAGCTCGTCGAGGTTGGAGGCGTACGGCCCCGCCACCACGGCGACGACCGGCCCGCCGGTGCTCCCGTCGATGCTGCTCGGCCCCTCCTCCCGGGGCAGTGCGTGGAGGAGGTGGGGCAGCACGCCGACGATTGGCACGCCGGTGGCCGCCTCGAGGTCGGCCGGCGCCGGCGCCAACAGGGCGGCGTCACCCCGGAACTTGTTGAGCAGGAACCCCTCGATCCGCGCCTGCCACCGCGGGGGCAGCAGGGCCCAGGTGCCGTAGAGGTGGGCGAAGGCGCCGCCCCGGTCGATGTCGGCCACGAGTAGAACCGGCGCGCCGGCCAGCTCGGCCACCCGCATGTTGGCGACATCGTCGGTCCACAGGTTGGTCTCTGCCGGACTGCCCGCCCCCTCGATGACGATCACGTCGTGGTCGGCGGCGAGCGAGCGGAAGGCGGCCTCCACGTGGGGCCATAGCGTCCGGGAGCGACCGGGCCACGGGGCCACGCTGGCGGCGTGGTCGACCACGCCGTTCACCACCACCTGGCTCCCGGTATCGCTCTCCGGCTTGAGCAGGATGGGGTTCATCCGCACGTCCGGCTCCACGCCGGCGGCCGGGGCCTGGAGGTACTGGGCCGAACCCAGCACGCCGCCGTCGCCCACCCTGGCGTTGTTGGACATGTTCTGGGCCTTGAACGGGGCGACCCGCACGCCCCGTCGCCGGAGCCACCGGCACAGCGCGGTCACCACCAACGACTTGCCGGCGTCGCTAGACACGCCCTGCACCATGAGGGCCCTCACGCCACGCCCCACTCCTCGAAGGTAGCCACCTCCACCACGGCGGCGGCCGCCATCCGCACCAGGGGTACGGCCAGTAGGGCCCCGCTCGCCTCGCCGAGGCGCAGTCCGAGGTCGAGCAGCGGCTCCTTGCCGAGCCGCTCGAGCAGCAGGCGGTGGCCGGGCTCGGGCGAGCGGTGGCCGGCGATGCAGTGGTCGAGGGCGCCGGCGCGGGCCACCTCCAGCGTGGCAACGGCGGCGGTGTTCACGAAGCCGTCGAGCACCACCGGGATGGACCGGCGCCGGGCCTCGACGGTGGCGGCGGCCATGGCCACCAGCTCGGCGCCCCCACAGTGGCGCAGCACCTCCAGCGGCGCCGCGCCCGACACCCGTTCCACGGCGGCGGCCACCGCGTCCCTTTTCCGGGCCAGGCCGGCGTCGTCCACGCCCGTACCCCGACCGACCCAGTCCTCGACCGGCCCGCCGAACAGAGCAGCGGCGACGGCGGCGGCCGCCGTGGTGTTGGCGATCCCCATCTCGCCGAGCACCACGAGGTCGGCGTCGAGGCGGCGCACTGCCTCGCTGCCGGCGTGCCAGCACTCCTCGAATCGCACCTCGTCCAGAGCCGGCCCCTCGACCAGGTCGTCGGTGGGGCGGCCCACGCCGACGTCCACCACCTCGATCCGGGCGCCGACCTGGCCGGCCAGCACCGCAGCCGTGGCCCGCCCCGCCTGGAGGGCCCGCAGCATCTCGGGCGTCACCGAGGCCGGGTAAGCGCTGACGGCGCGGACCGCCACGCCATGGTCGGCCACGAAGACCACGCACGCCGGCCTCCGCACAGCCGGCCGGCAGGTGCGCTGCCACCCGGCCAGCCAGGTCGCCACCGTGTCGAGCCGGGCAAGCGCCCCGGCCGGGCGCAAGACGCTGGCGGCCCGGGCCCGCACGGCGGCGGCGGCGGCGAGGTCGGGCCCGGGAAGGCCGTCGAGGTCAACCACCGACCAGGTCCTCGGTCGCCAGGAGGGGGACGGCCCGCCCGGCCACCACCAGCACGGCGCGGTCGGCGGCCGCGGCGAACACGGCGTTGACCCGGCCCAGCAGGTCGCGATAGCGGCGCACTTCCGGGTCGGCGGGGACGATGCCCGATCCCACCTCGTTGGACACCACGATCGTCGGTCCCATCCGGTGGTGGGCGATGCTGGCGGCCCGGGCGGCGCCGGCCAACACCTCGTCGCTCCCCGCCGCCATCACGTTCGCCACCCACAGCGTGAGGCAGTCCACGACCACGAACGCCATCGGGTCGCAGCCCCGCAGGGCGTCGTCGAGGTGCACCGGCTCCTCGACCGTGCGCCATCCGGCCGGGCGCTCGGCCCGGTGGAAGGCGATGCGGTCGGCCATCTCGTCGTCACCGGCCTGGCCCGTCGCCACGAACACCACGGGCCGGCCCTGGGCGGCGGCGGCCCGCACGGCCAGGGCCGACTTGCCGCTGCGCGCCCCGCCCAGCACGACGGTGAGGGCCATCAGTAGTCGATGCCCCGCCGGGCCCGGACGCCGGCGTCGTAGACGTGTTTGACCTTCACCATCTCGGTGACGGTGTCGGCCGCATGCACGAGTGCCGGAGGGGCGTGGCGCCCGGTGACGACCACGTTGGTCCCGGGGCTGCGGTCCGCGAGGGTGGCCACCACCTCGGCGGTGGCGATCCAGCCCCAGGCCATGGCGTACGTGGCCTCGTCGAGGATGAGCAGCCGATACCGTCCCGAGCCCAGCAGCCCGGCCGACAGCGCCCAGGCGGCGACCGCCTTGGCCCGTGTCTCGTCGAGGTCGTCGGACTCCCAGGTGAAGCCGTCACCCGCCGCGTACCAGTCCACGCCCAGGCGCCGGGCGACCGCCTCCTCTCCGACCTTCCACTCCCCCGACTTGAGGAACTGGACCACGGCCACCGGCCAGGCCATCGCCACCGCCCGCAGCATGGTGCCGAAGGCGGCGGTGGACTTGCCCTTGCCGTCGCCAGTGTTGACGATCACGATGGACGACGCCCGCCGTCGGGCAGGTGGCTGGCCCGGCGCGTCGGTGGGCAGCTCAGGCATGGACCGGTCCAGGTGCGCCCTGGCGCCGGGGCACGACGGTGACCGCCCCGCCGGGGTCACGCACGACGGTGGCCGCCACACCCCAGTGCTCGAGGACCAAGTTCTCGGTGAGGACCTTCTCCGGCCGCCCAACGGCCACCGGCCGGCCGCCGTCCAGCACCAGCAAGCGGTCGGGGAACTGGCCGGCGAGGGTGAGGTCGTGCACCACCGACACCACGGTGAGGCCCCGCACCCGGCGCAGCGTGTCCACCAGTTCGAGCACGGCGTGCTGGTGCCCGAGGTCGAGGGCGCGGGTGGGCTCGTCGAGCAGCAGCACCCGCCCCTGCTGGGCGAGGGCCCGGGCCAGCACCGCCCGCTGGCCCTCGCCGCCGGACAGCTCGTCGAGCGGGCGCGACGCCAGGGAGACCAGGTCGAGGGCGGCCAGCACCTCACCAACCACGGCGAAGTCGGCGGCGCGCTCCACCCCGAACCACGGCACGTGGGGCGTGCGCCCGAGCAGCACGTAGTCGCCCACCGTCATCCCCCGCGGCAGGTGGGGCGACTGGGGCACGTAGGCAACCCGGCGGGCCAGCTCTCGAGCCGGCACCGCCCCGGGGCGCACCCCGTCGACGATGACGTGGCCCGAAGCCTTCACCAACCCGGCCATGCACCGCAGCAGCGTGGTCTTGCCGGCGCCATTGGGCCCGATCACCCCGAGCCACTCGCCGGCAGCCACGTCGACGTCGACGTCGTGGAGGGCTCGCGCGCGGCCAAGGGTGGCGCCCACGGCCCGCAACACCACCGCCGGCGCCGTCACCAGATCGACCGGCGGCTGGTAGCCAGCACCACGGCGAAGAAGGGGGCGCCGACGAAGGCGGTGATGACGCCGATGGGCACCTCGGCGGGCGCCGCCACCGTACGGGCGACCACGTCGGCGAGCACGAGGAAGGCGGCCCCGAACAACACCGACAGGGGCAGGAGCCGGCGGTAGCTGGACCCGGCGGTGAGCCGGAGCAGGTGGGGCACGATGATGCCGACGAAGGCGATGAGTCCGCTGACGGCCACCGCCGCGGCGGTGGCGAGGGAGGCGGCCACCACCACGGTCAGGCGCAGACGGGCCACGTGCAGCCCCAGCGCGGCGGCCTCGTCCTCGCCCACCCGAAGCACGTCGAGCAGGCGGCGGTGGGCCAGCAGGGCCGCGCCGGCCACGATCATGTACGGCAGAGCGAGGCGGACGTCGGCCCAGTCGGCGGTGGTGAGGCGCCCGAGGATCCAGTCGTAGACCTCGCGGAGGGTGTCGGAGTTCCGCTGGAGCACCCAGGTCTGCACGGCGGTGAGGAACGACGCCACGGCCACACCGGCCAGGACCAGGGCGGCCGGGCTGCGACCGCCGCCGGCCGCGCGGCCGAGCCCGTAGGCGGCGGCCACCCCGGCCAGGGCGCCGACGAACGCAGCCGCGGGGATCGCATCGGGTGCCACCGCGCCGAAGAAGGGCCGGTAGGCGATGGCCAGCGTGGCGCCGAGGCCGGCGCCGGCAGCCGCCCCCAGGAGGTAGGGGTCGGCCAACGGGTTGCGGAAGACGCCCTGGTATGCGGCGCCCGACAGGGCCAGCGTGGCGCCGACCATGGCCCCCAGCACCACCCGGGGAGCGCGCAGCTCCAAAAGGATGGCGGTCTCCCGCGCGTTCAGCCCCGAGTGGACGTCGATTGCCGGTAGGCGGTCGACCAGCGCCAGCACGATGGACCGGACCGGGATGGAAACCGGCCCGACCGACAAGCCCACGAACAGCGCGCCGGCGAGCACCACGACCGCCACCGCGAGCCAGCGCAGCGCGGTCCCCGTCGGTGTCACGCCGCCTTGCGGGCCGTGGTGAGGCTGGTGGCGACGGCCTCGGCGAATTCCACTGTGCGGGGGCCCCACCTCGAGGCGATGTCGTCGTCGAGGGCGACCACCGCCCCGTTGCGCACGGCGGCGATGCCGGCCCAGCCGTCCCGGGCGGCGACGGTGGCCGCCGACTGCTGGCAGCACTTGCTGTCGGCCAGGAAGATGACGTCAGGGTCGGCGTGCACGATGAACTCGGCTGACAGCTGCGGGTACCCGCCGCCGGCCGTGTCGGCCGGGTCGGCGATGTTCTTAAGGCCGAGCAGGGCGTACACGCTGCCGATGAACGTCTTGGACGTCGCCGAGAAGTAGTTGGGGTCGAGCTCGTGGTAATAGGTCGCACCCTTGGCCCCGGCGGGGACGGCGGCGGCAACGGCAGCCAGGCGCTGCTTCATCGACGCCACCACCTTGGCGGCCTCGGCCCGGTGGCCCGTGATGTCGCCCAGCTCCCGGAGCTGGTGGTAGGCGTCGTCGAGCGAGGTGGCCGCCGGCGCCGAGAATGTCGTGATCTTGACCTTGGCCAGACTGTCGGCGAGCTCACCGCCAGCATCGGAAACGACCACCAGGTCGGGCTTGTAGGAGGCGATGGCCTCCACGTTGGGCTTAAAAGCCGACAAGTCGGTCTTGGGCGCCTCCTCGGGGAAGTTGGACTGGTCGTCGACGGCAACCACCTGGTCGCCAGCGCCGATCGCAAACAACATCTCGGTGGCAGTCGGCGACAGCGAAACGATCCTCGCCGGCGTCTCCTCCGCCGGCTTGGCTGTCTCGCCCGCGTTGCCGCCGCAGGCGGCGACGGCGGTGACGAAGACGGCCAGCACAGCCACCCCCGCCGCCACTCGAATCCTGATTCTCACGTTGGTCCTCCTTTCAGTCGGAGGACCTTGTTCGCAGGCCTGGCGGCCAGCGACCGCTCTTCCTCCGAGAGCGAGTACGCAGCCGTGGGCCAGGCGACCTGGCTTTGCCCGAGCGGGCATCACAGTTACGGGATAGCGCCGGACTTTCACCGGCTTCGCTGGATCCCACGGCACCCGTGTTTTTCGGGCGTCCGGAGTCAACCACATCGGCCGCCCGCCCACCAGTGGCCGGCTCCGTGCCGCCCGGACGTCCCAACCGCCTGCGGCGACGTGCCCTCGGCACCCCGCTTGTCCGAGCCGCTGAACCGCACCGCGACCAGCGACCGCTCGCGACCAACCGATCGGGACGGCTGTTGGCATGATGCTTCTGTGCGTGGAAGCGATGCCCTGAGCCAGATCGCCCTACGGCTCGCCCACGACCTGGCGTGCCGCTTTCCCGGCATCGAGGTTCGTTTCGCGCAGGACGAGGACGCCATGGCGTGCCATGTGAGCGACGGCGACTCACCTTGGGGAGCGGTGAGCACCTGGGTCGACGCCGAAGACGAACTCCTTGACGTCGAGATTGAGGAGCTTCTCGCCTCCATCACGGAGGACGTCGCCGACAACCTCTGGCCCGATGGGCTCACCGAGCCGTGGCCACCATGTCCGCGGCATGGCGACCATCCCCTCCACCCCGCAGTTGTTCGAGAAAGAGCGGCGTGGGCGTGCCGCCAAGACGAGCGGATCGCAATCGTCATCGGGAGCTTGGGTGGTTCATGACCTGGGCGGGCCGCCGCCTCGAGGCTGACCGTTCCGATCGCTCGTTAGTTAGTCGCGACGGAAGGCCGCGCCGAAGATCCATTCGGTGCGGCCGGCTCCACCTGCTTGACGGCGGCGCAGAGGCCCGTTCCTCGGGCCCCTCAGCCCCCCTCGCCCATACCAGTAGTGCAGCGTGCGGTCACGCCGACGACACGTCCTGGCGTACGACTCCGGGTCGGCTGTCTCTTCGGGAACCTCGGCGAGCACACCGACCATGGTCCTGTCCTCGGCGACTGGGCTGGCAATATCCGCCCCCGGGCGACGGGCCCCTAATGGACGACAACCTTCTACACCTGGCGTAGCCGACCCGGGACAAGCTGGCTGCCGGGCCCCTGGCCGCTCGCCGACCGGACGGTTCACGGGCGGCGCGGTCGGCTTCCGAGACTCCCGCACGCGTGAAGGCTTGCTGCGGCCGCTGTGCACCGAGCGGGCAGACAGCGCTGCTTGGGACCTCCTCGGTGGGTTGGCTTCTTCCGCTCCGAACCTGGCACGGCCCGGGGCGAGCGCAAGGGCTGGTCCGTGGCTCCGCTGCGCTCCGCTACTCCCAGGCCTACGGCAGACCCTTGCCCTCGCCCCTTGCGCCGTGCCGGGCCATCGCTGTCAGAACCCACCCCAAGGAGGACCCCATGAACACCGTCAGCCTCATCGGTCGCCTCACCGCCGATCCCGAACTGCGCTACACCGCCGGCGGCACCCCGGTGTGCAACCTGCGCCTGGCCATCAACCGTCCCCGTCGCGACGGCCAGGACCAGGGCGCCGTGTTCGTCGACGTGGTCAGCTTCTCCCGCCAGGCCGAGGCGGTGGCCGAGCACCTGGGCAAGGGCCGCCAGGTGGCCGTGACCGGGCGCCTGGAGTACCGCCAGTGGGAGTCCAACGACGGCTCGTCGCACTCCAAGCACGAGGTCATCGCCAACCAGATCGACTTCCTGGCCAAGCCGTCCGCCAACGGTGCCGCCGAGCCCGCCCCCACCTACAGCGACGGCGAGGAGCCGTTCTAGCAAGCGCCACCTGGGGCGGTCGGTCCCCGTGGCCGGCCGCCCGCGGTGCCGAGGAAGGAGTCACCATGGACATGGCCGAGCAGCTCGACGAGCTCACCTACCACCTGCTGGCCGGCGCCACCTCGGCCGCCGAGGCCCGACGCCGCCTGGCGGTGATCGCCCACTGGGCGGCCGAGCAGGACGCCCGCCTGGCCCGCCGGCGGGCCCTGCGCCTGGACCACGAGGCGGTGGTGGCCGAGGCCCTGGCCACCCGCCGGGCCGCCACGCCGGCCGCCTGAGGCGATGAGCGCCGACCCGACGGGCGGGAGCTCGCCTCCGCCCGCCGGGTCGTGTCGCGTCTGCGGCGACCCGTCGTGGGGAGCCGACGACAAAGGCCCGGTGCACGGTTGCTGCGCCCGCTTCGAGGCCCGCCACCCCGGCCACCCCTGTCCGGCGTGCGCCCAGGCCAAGGAGAACCGCCTGGCGCACCAGCACCGGCGCCGCCCCCAGCTCCTGGCCTGGCCCCGCTTCGACGACCCGCCGCCCGCTCCGCCCTCCTGACGCGACGGGTCGGCGTCACCTCCCCCAGACGAGCACTCGCCTGACAACAAGGGTGTGCTCTCGGGGCTCCCGATCCCGCAGCGCTGTGTTGGATGCGCCCGCAGCTCGGGCCTGCGGCCCGTGCGGGCGCTCTCAGCGGCGCTGCTGTAGCAGGCCGGGGGCGAACGGCGGCTGCGCCGCCTCCGTCAAGGCACGCTGCGCACCCTCGCTGCAGGCGAGGCCGGTGGGCCCCTGGCGGGGCCCGCAGCTTGGTTCGGTGGAGGGCTGGCGCCCCGGCCTCGCCTTCGCTGCGGGCCCTTCGCTCTGCGGCCTTGACCGCCGCCCCCGGCCCGCTGGATCGGGAGGAGCCCGAGAGCGACTCGGGCGAAAGGAGCCGACATGGACTCGCCTCTCACCAGCCCGCTGCACGTGCAGGCCTGGCCCGACCCGGTGATCGACCGCCTGGGCCTGCCGCCGTCGTCCGCCTACTTCGAGTGGCTGTGGCTGCCCCGTATCGGACCGTCGGCGGCCTGGGCCTACCGCCGGCTGACCTCCGGCCTGGAGGTTGCCCCCGACGGGTTCGACCTGGAGCTGGCCGAGCTGGCGCATTGGCTGGGCGTCGGGGGCACCGGGGCCAACTCGCCGTTGCAGCGCTGCCTGGGCCGCCTGGTGCTGTTCGGCCTGGCCCTGGCGGTCGACCGCACCACGCTCGGTCTGCGCCGGCGGGTGCCGCCCCTCAGCCGTGCCCAGCTGGCCCGCCTGAGCCCGCATCTGCAGCGCACCCACCACCGCCTGGTGGCCGCCCAGCCGGCGCCGGTGGCCGCCGCCAGCTGAGCCGATCGCCGGCCGCGCCCGGACATCGCGCCGGGCGCGGCCGGCCTCGCCCTCGAAAGGAGGCCCCATGGCCGTCCCCGCCGAGCTGTTCCCCGACGACCGCCCGCCCCGGCCGGCGCCGTCCACCTACCGGGTGACCGTGGTGGGCGGCGCGGTGGTGGTTCGCAGCCCCAACCTGCCCTTCGCCCTGGCCCAGGCCCGGGCCCTCGCCCTGGCCGGTCGGCGCTGCTGGCTACGCGACGACGCCGGCGCCTGCGTGGAGGTTCGCCGCTACGACGCCGCCGTGGTCCTCGTCGCCACCAGCGGAGCCGTCCCGACCTGGCTCGGCGCCTGCCGCGCCCTGCTGGAGCACCTCAGCTGATCCCGAAAGGAACGCCCGTGTACAAGAACCTGCCCATCGACCTCGTCCGACCGGCCGAGGACAACCTGCGCCGGCGCACCGGAAGCGTGGCCGACATCGTGGCCACCATCCCCACCCACGGCATCATCGAGCCGTTGGTGGTGACCCCCCGGCCCGACGGCACCTACCTGATCGTGGCCGGCCACCGCCGCCACGCGGCGGCCCGCAAGGCCGGACTGGAGACGCTGCCGTGCGTGGTGCGGACCATGTCCGACGACGAGCGCATCCTGGCCGCCCTGGTGGAGAACGGTCTACGCAACGACCTGCGGCCCACCGAGGAGGCGGCCGGCTACTTCCGCCTGGTGGAGGCCGGGTGGCGCATCAAGGACCTGGCCGCTGCCACCGGTCGCTCGTCCCGGCACGTGTCGACCCGCCTGGCCCTGCTGGAGCTGCCCGCCGAGATCCGCTCGGCGCTCGACGGCGGGCGCATCGGCGTGGCCGAGGCGGCCGAGCTGCTGCGGCTCAAGGCCCACCCGCAGATCCTGGCCGAGGTGGCCGCCGAGGTGGCGGGCGACGAGTCGCTCGACGTCGGCGTCACCGTGCGCCGTGCCCTGGCCGGGGCCGAGCGATCGGCCCGGCGGGCGGCGGTGCTGGAGCGCCTGGGCGCCGAGGGGGTGGCCGCCGTCGACCACGACGGCTACGGCATCCCCGCCGGCCTTCGCCTCCTCGGTGCCGACGGAGGGGTGGACGTCGACGCCGCCGACCACGCCGGCGAGCCATGCCACGTGCTGATCGTGAACGCCGACGCCGAACAACGGCCGGCCTGCAACGACCCCGGCCGCCACGCCGCCCGGGGGGCCAGCGGGCTCAAGGCGGCGCCGGCGCCGGCCCGGTCGGTGCCCGACGGCGACGCCGAGCGCCGAGCGCAGCAGGCGGCGCTGCGGGAGGCGGCGGCCAGGCGGGCCGAGTTCGAGGCCGAGCTGCTCGGGCGGCGCCTGGCCAAGTCGAGTGTCGAGGCCTTCGTGCTGGAGACCCTGGTGCGTTCGGCCAACCAGGCTCCCGCCAAGGCGGCGCTGCGCCTGCTCGGGCTGGCCGCCCCCGACGACGACACGGCCGCTCCCGTCGGCCGGGCCGCCGACGAGCTCATGGCGCAGGCCGCCGGTGGCCCCGCCCAGCTGCAGCGGGTGGCCCTGGCCCTCGCCTTCGCCCTGGCCGAGGAGTACCTGGGCACATCGTGGGGTGCCATCGGCTGGGCCAGTCCGACCGCAGTCGCCCACCTGCGCTTCCTCGACGACCACGGCTACCAGCGCAGCGAGTTCGAGGATCAGCGCCTGGCGGAGGCGGCCGACGCGCTGGAGGAGCGGGAGGCGCAGCGACGGCGCTGGCTGGATCAGCCGGCGACCGATGACACCGACTCGGACGGCGCCACGCCCTGAGCACGGCTTCCCCGGGGGCGGGGCACCACTGCACACGGGCACGGCGGGCGCCGACCCGGGCGGGAAAGGTGGTGCTCTCCTCCCGGGAAACCCTCCAACAACACGAGTGTGCTCTCGGGGCTCCCGATCCCGCAGCGCTGTGTTGGATGCGCCCGCAGCTCGGGCCTGCCGGCCCGTGCGGGCGCGTGCAGCGGCGCTGCTGTAGCAGGCCGGGGGCGAACGGCGGCTGCGCCGCCTCCGTCAAGGCACGCTGCGCACCCTCGCTGCAGGCGAGGCCGGTGGGCCCCTGGCACGGCCCGGTGCTTGCCCCGGTGAAGGGCTGGCGTCCCGGCCTCGCCTTCGCTGTGGGCGCTTCGCTCTTCGGCCTTGACCGCCGCCCCCGGCCCGCTGGATCGGCAGGAGCCCGAGAGCGACTCGAGGCCGTCCGACAGGAGGTCGCCATGACGAACCCGCCCACCACCACCGACGCCGGCACCACCCTGCACCTGTGGGGCGCCAAGGGCGGCGTCGGCACCACCACGGTGGCCGCCCTCTACGCCCTGGCCCTGGCCAGGGCCGGCCACCCCACCCGGCTGCGCACCGCCGACGGGGACGTCGGTGACCTGGCCGCCGTCCTCGGGCTTCCCGACGCCGACGGACCGCTCGACGTCAACGCGGCGACCGCCGCTCCGTCGTCGCTCGGCAGTGTCGTCACGGTGGTCGACGGCGGCACCGACGCCGCCCCGGCGACGGCGGTGACCCGACGCCTGGTGGTGGTGCGCCCCTGCTACCTGGCCCTGCGCCGGGCCCTGCGGGCCGGCCTCGCCGGGACCGACGGCGCGGTGCTGGTGGCCGAGCCCCAGCGCAGTCTCGCAGCGGCCGACGTCGAGGACGTGCTCGGGCTGGCGGTGGTGGCCACCGTGGCGGTCACCGCCGAGATGGCCCGCCTGCTCGACGCCGGCCTGCTGGCGGCCCGCACCCCGAGGCTGGCGCAGCTCGACCGTGACGCCGTGCGGATGGCCGGCTGAGGACGAGGGGCGGGGGCGGGTGCCACGGCGCCCGCCCTCCCTTCGGCGCGCCGGCCCGAGAGCGCCTCGGGCGCACAGCCAAGGAGGATCGCCATGCCCGCCCGCTCCGCATCCGCCACCGACAAGCTGGCCCAGCTGCACGACCGCCTGAGCGCCGAGGTCGAAACCCTGGTCGGCTCCGAGCAGTGGCGGCGCTTCCTCGAGGTGGCGGGGCGCTTCCACAGGTACTCGGCCAACAACGTCCTGCTCATCCTGGCCCAGGCACCCGAGGCCACCCGGGTGGCCGGCTATTGGCGCTGGCAATCCCTCGGCCGCCAGGTCCGCCGTGGCGAAGCGGGCATCGCCATCCTCGCCCCCTGCGTGCGGCGGGCCCGGGCGGGCGAGGACCACGACGACGCCGACGGCCCCGAGGCCGAGCGGGTGGTGCGGGGCTTTCGGGTGACGCATGTGTGGGACGTCGCCCAAACCGACGGCGAGCCCTTGGCCGAGGTCCGCCCGGTCCTGCTCGCCGGCCAGGCGCCGCCGGCGCTGTGGGAGGCCCTGGCCGGCCACGTGGCTGCCGCCGGCTTCGCGCTGCGACGGGGCGAGTGCGGCGGGGCCAACGGCCGCACCGACTACCGCACCCGCACCGTCACCGTCCGACCCGACGTCGACGACGCCCAGGCGACCAAGACGCTGGCCCACGAGCTGGCCCACGTCTGGCTGCACGACCCGGCCGACGGCGGGTTCCACCGGGGGGTGGCCGAGGTGGAAGCGGAGAGCGTGGCCTACGTGGTGTGCCGGGCCGCCGGACTGGCCAGCGACGACTACAGCCTGGCGTACGTGGCCCGGTGGGCGGCGGGCGACGTCGCCCTGGTGCGGGCAGCGGCCGAGCGAGTGGTGGCCACCGCCCGGCGCGCCCTGGTCGGCGTGGTGGCGCATGACGACGACGCCGGCATTATGGCGGGCGGCAGGTGATCCGGCCGTCCACGGGGCTATGACTCGTCTTCCGGATCCTCGGTGTCTCCCATGGCCACGAGATCCTCGAGGTGGTCCGCCGCTCTGCGACGGGCAGCCGGCGGCAGAGATGCACCACGACCTTCGGGCTGCCGCTGGCACCGCTCCACCAGCCGGCGGGCCAGCTCCCTGAGCGGCAGGTTCATGCGCTGCGAGGCCCG
>DASSMA010000061.1:0-63731 GCA_035689115.1 Acidimicrobiales bacterium | reverse complement strand
CGGGTCGGTGGTCTGCTTGCACTGGCCGGCGGCCTTGGTGGCCTTCCAGAACAGGTCGTGCAGGTCGGGGTACTGCTCGAGGTGCTCGGGCTTGAAGTAGTCGGTCCACAGCACCCACAGGTGGTGCTTGGCCAGGTCGGCGCGGGCCTCCTTGATGACGATGCAGCGGGCCTTGAAGGCCTCGTCGCTGGACGCGTGGTACTTCTCGATGATCTTCTGCACCGAGTCCGCCTCGATGCGGGCCTGGGCCGGGTCGTACACGCCGCACGGCAGGTCGCAGTGGGCGGACGCGGTGGCCGGCGGGCTGAGCCGGTCGGCCAGCTCGAGCAGGCGGGCGAGAATGGGCATGGACATGCTCCTTCGTGTGAGACGCGTACCCCACGTTTCTACCCGCTTGGTGGGCTGCGCAACTGCGGCCGTCGCGGCGGCCGCCGCCGTGCTGCGCCGGGTGGAGGTGCGGGGCGACAGCATGCTGCCCACCCTGGCCGCCGGCGACCGGGTCCTGGCCGTGCGCGGCCTGCGGGCCCGGCCCGGCGACGTCGTCGTGGTGCGGGACCCCCGCCATCCCTCCCGGCTGCTGGTCAAGCGGGTCGCCGCCGTGGGACCGGCCGGCGTGGAGGTCGTCGGGGACAACGGCGGCCTCAGCACCGACAGCCGCGTCTTCGGACCCGTGCCGGTGGCGTGGGGCCGGGTGGTGTACCGCTACGCCCCGGCCGCCCGCGCCGGCCGCCTCGGGCGGTACGATCCGGACGTGGCCCAGGCGCTCGACCTCGACCGGCTGCTGGCCGACGAGTACGTCGCCGGCATCCGCGAGCTGCCCACCACCGAGCTGCGGGCCCGCAAGGCCGAGTGCAGCCGGGCCGAGGGGGCGCTGTCGTACCTGCGCCGGCTGGTGCAGGTCCGCCTCGACATCGTGCAGGCGGAGATCGACAGCCGCGACGGCGGCGGCACCGGCGACCTGTCGGAGCTGGTCGAGCACCTGCCCGAGATCCTGGCCGAGCGGGGCACCCGCACGGTCGCCGGCCGCCTCACCAGCGTGGCCCTGCCCGACGTCGACCACGACCTGCTCACCGCCGACCTCGACGCCATCCTCGACGTCGACAAGGCGGGCGCCCTGCCCGACACCGACGTGGCCGAGCTGCGCCGGGTCCTCGACGAGCTCGGCGCCCTGGAGCGCACGGTGTCCACCCAGCGCCGGGCCCTCCACGAGCGCCTCGACGCCCTCCAGGCGGAGCTGGTGCGCCGCTACCGCACGGGCGAGGCCACGGTCGACAGCCTGCTCGGGTAGCGGCGCTCGCAACTAGTTGTCCGGCGGCATCTAGGGTTGGCGAGCGCATGCGCCGGCTCGCCGTTCTGTCGATGCACACCTCACCGCTGGCCCAGCCCGGCTCGGGCGACGGCGGTGGCATGAACGTGTACGTGCGCCAGCTGTCGGCCGCCCTGGCCCGCCGGGGCGTGGCCTGCGACGTCTACACCCGGGCGTGGGCGCCCGGCCTGCCCGACGTGGTGCGGGTGGAGCCCGGCTTCAACGTGCACCACGTGGCCGCCGGCCCCCTCGCCGAGATGCCCAAGGAGGACCTCCCGGCCTTCACCGGCGCCTTCGCCGACGGCGTGGAGGACCGCCTGCTGGGCGGCTTCCCGGCCGACGCCATCTCGGCCAACTACTGGCTGTCGGGCGTGGCCGGCCACACGCTGAAGCACCGCCTCGACCTCCCGCTGGTGTCCACCTTCCACACGCTGGCCAGGGTGAAGGCGGAGGGCGACACCGACCCGGAGCGGCGGGCCCGGGCCGAGGCCGAGGTCATCGGCTGCTCCGACGCCGTGCTGGCGTCGTGCACCGTCGAGGCCGAGCAGATCGCCGGCCTCTACGACGCCGACCCGTCCCGCATCGAGATCGTGCCGCCCGGGGTGGAGCACGCCTTCTTCTCCCCCGGCCACCGCCCGCAGGCCCGCAGGGCCCTGGGTCTCGACGGCGGCGGCCCCCTCCTGCTGTTCGTGGGCCGCATCCAGCCGCTCAAGGGCCTCGACGTGGCGGTGCGGGCCATGGCCGACGTGGTGGCCAGCGTCCCCGGCGCCCAGCTGGTGGTGGTGGGTGGGCCCAGCGGGCGCGAGGGCGGGGCCGAGCTGGCCCGGGTCGACGCCCTGGTGGCCGAGCTGGGCCTCCAGAACAGCGTCCGGATGGTGCCCCCGGCGCCCCACGAGCTGCTGTCCACCTACTACCGGGCGGCCGACGTGTGCCTGGTGCCCAGCCGGTCGGAGTCCTTCGGCCTGGTCGCCCTGGAGGCGGCCGCCTGCGGCACGCCGGTGGTGGCCGCCGCCGTGGGCGGGCTGCGCACCCTGGTCGACCACGGGCACACCGGGTTCCTGGTCGAGGGGCGCGATCCGGCCGACTTCGCCGCCCACGCCGCCCAGCTGCTCCTGCACCCCAGGCTGGCCGCCGCCATGGGCGCCCGGGCCGCCCTCCGGTCCCGCCGCTACACCTGGTCGGGCGCCGCCGCCCGCCTCCAGGACCTGGCCGCCGACCTCGGCGCCCGCACCCTCGTCGCCTGCCGGTAGGGAGGTTCGGGCACGGGTCGAATGACCCCTTGTCGGGCTTCTCGGGCGGGGGTAGGTTGGCCGCTGTCGAGGCCCGAGGGGCGGAACGGCGGCATTCGTTCGGGGAAGTGCGAATGGCGTCGGGAGGTTCCTCGGGCTTCGGCGCGCCCGGGGGGGTTGTTGCGCTAAGTGACGCGAGTCACTACCGTCTGCTCGGCCCTGCCAGGGCCAGAGGAGACGTGGCGGGTGATCTCACGGAGCGGAAAGGCGACACGAGCCGTCCTGGCAGCGGTCGTCGCCCTCCTGGTCCTTGCAGCGGCCCCGCCGGTTGCCGCCAAGGAGTCGATCAGCTCCATCCGGGCCCGCCAGCAGGCGGCCAAGGCCAAGAAGGCCAAGCTCGCCGCCCAGCTCAACGACCTCAAGGCGTCCGACGCCCAGCTCACGTCGGCGGTGAAGACGCTCGACAGCCAGGTGGCCGCCGCCCAGGCCAGCGCCGACGACGCCCGCCAGGCGGTGCAGGCGGCCCTCGATGCAGTGGCCGCGTCGGAGGCCAGGATCTCGGCCACCGAGGGCGAGATGGGCACGCTGCACACGGCCCTCGTGAACCGGGCGGTCTCGGTCTACGTCCGCCCCCGCGACGACATGATCGCCGGCATGATCGGCGCCCACGACCTGGGCGAGGCCAGCCGGCGCAGCTCGCTGCTGGCCCAGGTCACCAACAAGGACCAGGACATCCTCGACCGCCTGCACGCCCTCCGCGAGGACCTGGGGGACGAGAAGTCGAAGGCCGACGCCGCCCGCGACGTGGCCGCCAAGCGCCGCCAGGTGGTGCTGGCCCGCCTCTCCGACCTCCAGAAGGCCCGCATGGAGAAGGCCCGCCTGTCGGCCGCCCTCGACGCCCGCATCAAGGAGTACCAGGCCGAGGCCGACGCGGTGGCTGCCGAGGAGTCGGGCCTCACCGCCCTCATCCGCTCCCGCGAGGGATCGGTGCTGAACATCCCCTTCGACGGGACGGTGTCGATCGCCGGGCTGGCCTGGCCGATCCGGGGCAGCGTCACGTCCGGCTTCGGCTTCCGGTGGGGCCGGCTGCACGCCGGCATCGACATCGGCGCCGGCACGGGCACGCCCATCCACGCCGCCAAGG
Source organism: Acidimicrobiales bacterium (assembly GCA_035689115.1). GTDB lineage: Bacteria > Actinomycetota > Acidimicrobiia > Acidimicrobiales > JAHFUS01. The sequence goes on along the minus strand of DASSMA010000061.1, from coordinate 60,052 downwards.
CCGGCACGGTGATCTTCTCCGGCCAGATGAACGGCTACGGCAACGTGGTGATCATCGACCACGGGGGCGGCCTCAGCACCCTCTACGCCCACCAGAGCCGTCTCGGCACCAGCGACGGCGCCCGCGTGGACAAGGGCGAGGTGATCGGCTACGTCGGCTCCACCGGGCACTCCACCGGTCCCCATCTGCACTTCGAGACCCGCGTCAGCGGCAACCCGCAGAACCCCATCCGGTTTCTCCCGTAGGCCGGTCGCGAACCCTCGCTTTCGCTCCTGCGGACTACCGTGTCGGCGATGAGCGGCTGGACGAGACGGCGGGTGGCGTTGGCGGTCGTCCTGGCGGTGGCGGGAGCGTGCGGCGGGAGCAGCGCCAAGGGCACCGCGTCCCCCACGCCGTCCACGGCGGCCACCACCACCAGCTCGGTGCCGCACTCGGCGCCACGGTGGGAGACGCTCACCCGGCTGTCGGGCACCGGTCCGCTCACCACCGACAAGCTGACCATCCTTCCCGGCGCCCTCCAGTGGCGGGCCCGCTGGTCGTGCCAGTCCGGCCACCTGAAGGTCTCCACCATCCCGCCGCCGCGGCGGGGCGAGCCGATGATCGACGCCGAGTGCACCGGGGTCACCCCCACCACCGCCGACTCGCCCGGGTCGGTGGGCGCCAACGCGCCGGTGGGCTACTCCATCGTCACCGGCGCCGTGCAGCTGAAGGTCGAGGCCACCGGGCCGTGGGCCATGACGGTCGACCAGCAGGTCGACACCCCGCTCGACGAGGCGCCCCTGCCGGCCATGGCCGCCGCTCCGGTCCTGGCCCAGGGCGACTTCTACAACATCGAGTACAAGGGCACGGGGCACGCCACCCTCTACAAGCTGCCCGACGGGTCCCTGGCCCTGCGCCTGGAGAACTTCCAGGTCTCCAACAACACCGACCTGTTCCTCTGGGTCAGCGAGGCGGCGGAACCGAAGAGCAGCGCCGACGCGGCCAACACGCCCCACGTGGAGGTCGGGAACCTGAAGAGCACCTTCGGCAGCGAGAACTACGTCCTCCCACCCAGCATCACGCCGGAGAAGGCGAAGTCCATCGTGGTGTGGTGCCAGCCGGTGCGGGTCGCCTACACGGCGGCCGCCCTTCGGCCGGCGTGAGGCGCGGGCGCCTCCTCGCCGTCCTTGGGGTGTCCGTGGCCCTCGTCGCCGGCGCCTGCGGGTCCGGCGGCGCCGACGCCGGCGCCAAGGGGGAGCCGACGGCGGGCACCTGGCGCACCTGGGTGCTGAAGAGCCCCGCCCAGGTCCGCGTGCCGCCCCCGCCGGCCCCCGGCTCGGCCGCCGAGAAGAAGGAGGACGCCGAGCTGAAGGCGCTGGTGGCCAAGCGCACGCCGGAGGTCGCCGACTTCGTCGACAAGTGGGACGGCAACGGCGAGCCGATCTCCGCCCCGTGGACGGAGATGGCCCTCGAGTTCGTGTCGGCCCGGGAGAAGGACCCGCCGGCGTCGTCGCGGGCCTATGCCTACGTGAGCGTGGCCGCCTACGACGCCATGGTCGCCACCTGGCATTACAAGGAGCTGTACAAGCGCAAGGCGCCCGACGTGGTGTCGCGGCTGTCGGATCCCGGCCCCGACCCGTCGTACCCCAACGAGCACGCCGCCATCGCCGCCGCCGCGGCGGGCGTCCTGGCCTACCTGTTCCCCGAGCGGCCCGCCCTGCGCCTCCAGGAGGCGGCCGACCAGGCCGCCGACTCGCGCGTGTTCGCCGGGGCCGCCCGGCGCAGCGACGTCGACGCCGGCCTCGATCTGGGCCGGCAGGTGGCCGAGCTGGTGGTCGCCCACGCCAAGGCCGACGGCTCGGACCGGGTGTGGGACGGGAAGCGCCCCGGCGGCCGCCCCCGTTACTGGGAGCCGCCCACCGGCAAGGTCGCCAACCCGGTGTCGCCGCTGGCGGGCACGTGGAAGACCTGGGTGATGACGTCGGGCGACCAGTTCCGCCCGGGACCGCCGCCCGTGTTCGGCTCGCCCGAGTTCCTGGCCCAGGCCAGGGAGATCGTCGACGTGAAGAACCACCTCACCGAGGACCAGAAGCGGGCCGCCACCTTCTGGGCCGGCGGCCAGGGCACGCCGCTGCCGGCCGGCGTCTGGAACCAGGTCACCCTCGCCTACCTGCGCGACCTCAAGCCCTCGGAGCCCCAGGCCGAGCGGGTGATGGCCCTGGCCAACGTGGCCATGGCCGACGCCGGCGTGGCCTCGTGGGACGCCAAGTACGCCTACTGGGACCCCCGGCCCGAGAACGGCGTCCAGGACAGCGGGATCGACCCGAACTGGCACCCGTTCATCGACACGCCGTTCTTCCCGTCGTACATCTCCGGGCACGCCACCTACTCGGGGGCCATCGCCGAGGTGCTCTCCTACATCTTCCCGAAGCGGGCGGCCGACTTCCACGCCAAGGCCCAGGAGGCGGCCAACGCCCGGCTGTGGGGCGGCATCCACTGGCGGGCCGACAACGAGACCGGGCTCCAGGTGGGGAAGAAGGTCGGCCTCCTGGTGGTGGCGCGGGCCAAGGAGGACGGGGCGCCGGCGATCCCGGAGTGAACCGAGTTGCAGCCCGGCCCGCCATGGGCGAGCGTTCGGGCATGGCGACCAGGCTGTGTGTGATGGGCGGCGGGCGCATGGGCGAGGCCCTCGTCGCCGGCCTGCTGGCCGGCGGGTGGGGCACGCCCGCCGACCTGGAGGTGGTGGAGAAGGACGCCGGCCGGCGGGAGCAGCTGGCCGCCCGCTTCCCGCGGGTGGCGGTGGCCGCCGAGCCGGCGCCGGCCGAGGGGGCGGTGGTCGCGGTGAAGCCGGGTGACGTGGAGGGCGCCTGCCGGGCGCTGGCGGCGGCCGGCGTCCCGCTCGTGCTGTCGATCGCCGCCGGCGTGCCGCTGGCATCGCTCGAGGGGTGGCTGGGCGCCGGCACCCGGGTCGTGCGGGCCATGCCCAACACCCCGGCGCTGGTCGGCGCCGGCGCCGCCGCGGTGGCACCGGGCACGGCGGCCGGCGACGACGACCTGGCCTGGGCCGAGCGCCTGCTGTCGGCGGTGGGCACGGTGGTGCGGGTGCCAGAGCCGCTGCTCGACGCCGTCACCGGCCTGTCGGGGTCAGGCCCCGCCTACGTCTTCCTGGTGGCCGAGGCCCTGATCGACGCCGGCGTGCTGGCCGGCCTCCCCCGGGCCACCAGCGCCGCCCTGGTCACCCAGACGCTGCTGGGCTCGGCCCGCCTCCTGGCGGAGTCGGGCGACACCGCCGAGGCCCTGCGGGCGGCCGTCACCTCGCCCGGCGGCACCACCGCGGCCGGCCTCCAGGTGCTCGAGGAGCGGGCCGTCCGGGGCGCCCTGCTGGGCGCCGTGCAGGCGGCGACGGCCCGCTCGCGGCAATTGGGCGGGGGCTCCTGACGATCCGGGCGAACCGTTTACTTCTGTCCCACTTTCCTCACGAGCCTCCGTGTCGTACAGTGCGCCCCGCGGAGAGGGGTGATCTCACTGGCCCGGGAAGACCATGCGAAGGCTCGATTCCTCACGGTGGCCGAGGTCGCGGCCCTGCTACGGGTTTCGAACATGACGGTGTACCGCCTCATCCAGGCGGGCGACCTGCCGGCCGTGCGGGTCGGGAAGTCCTACCGCCTGCGGGAGGACGACGTCGACAAGTACCTGGGCGACCGGTACACGGAGGCTGGTTGACCCTGTCCCTGTAGCGTGCGGGCGCCATGGCCCGCCGCTACGACACGGTCTCGTTCCTCTCCGACTACGGGTTGGTCGACGAGTTCGCCGGCGTGGTGCGGTCGGTCATCCGCAACCTGGCGCCGCACGTCACCGTCATCGACGTCACCCACGACGTGCCCGCCCACGACGTGCGGGCCGGCTCGCTGACGCTCGGCCGTGCCGCCCAGTACCTGGCGCCCGGCGTTGTGCTGGCCGTGGTCGACCCCGGCGTGGGCACCGACCGGCGGGCGGTGGCCGTCGAGGTCGCCGGCGGCGAGGCGGTGCTGGTGGGGCCCGACAACGGGCTGCTGGCGCCGGCGGTGGCCATGCTCGGGGGGTCGGAGCGGGTGGTGGAGCTCACCAGCGAGGAGCACCGGTTGCCGGCGCCGGGCGCCACCTTCGCCGGCCGGGACGTGTTCGCCCCCGCCGCCGCCCACCTGTGCAACGGCGTCGACCTGGCCGAGCTGGGCCCCTCCGTCGACGCCATCACCCTGCGGCCCGGCATGCTCCCCCTCACCAGGGAGGAGGACGGCCGGCTGGTGGGCGAGGTGCTCTGGGTGGACCACTATGGGAACGTGCAGCTCAACGTCGACCCCGACGAGATCGAGGCCCTGGGCGAGCGCGTGCGGCTGCGCTGGGGCGCCGAGCAGGCCCGCACCGCCCGGCGGGCCACCACCTACGGTGCGTTGAGGGCGGGCGAGGTGGGGCTGGTCGTCGACTCCTACGGCCTCGTGTCGGTGGCCCTCGACCGGGCGTCGGCGGCCGACGAGCTGCGCCTCCACCCCGGCGACGCCGTCACCCTGGAGGCACCGTGAGGCCCGGCACCACCATCGTGCTCATCGTCCTGCTGGCACTCATCCTGGGAGCCGCCCTCCTCCAGTTCCTGGTCTTCGGGACCTAGACGAGCTCGGCCACCTGGCGCTCGCGCTCGGTGCGGGGTGCCGGCGCCGCCGGCGGGCGGGGGGCGGTGGTGGCCACCAGGAAGCCGGCGAAGATCACGCTGATGCCCACCACGAGGGCGACGGCGAACCCGGTCATCTCGTCCAGCACCGAGTTGAGCAGGCCGCTGGCGCCGGTGATCAGCGTCCCGAGGGCGATGAGGCCGTTGGCCACCACCACCCGGCGCCGGCGCACCCGCCAGGCGCTCCACACCGCCCCGCCGACCACCACGAGGGCTCCGATCCCCGACGCGCTGGCGGCGAAGATGCGCGGGAGGGGCCCGAAGACCTCCGAGCCCCGGGCCAGCTCGGTGCGGGGGAGCGGGCGGGTGAACGGCGCCACCGCCACCACGCCGGCGGCGAAGGCGCCCAGCAGGGCCACGCCGGCGGCCCAGCGGTCGGCCCGGCGCCGCGACCCGAGCAGGTACACGGTGCCCAGGGCGAGGACGGGCACGTTGAGGATGGCCCCGAAGAGGTAGAACAGGCGGAACGCCACCGGCCCCCACCCCAGGGCGGCGCCGGCGGCCAGGGCGAACGACGCCAGGCTGAACATGGCCAGCGCCACGCTCCACGCCAGCTCGTGGGGCCGGCGCCGGGCCAGCCACCGCTCGAAGGTGGACAGGGCGAAGGCCAGGGCGACGAGGGCGGAGGCGACGGCCAGGCTGGTGTGCAGCACCGCGGTCCAGCCTACGGACGCCGGCCGGCGGTCCGCCATCGGGCCCCACCTCGGCGGACTGGCATGCGCACCGCCGTGACGTTCACCGCGTTTCGCATGTCAGTCGCGCCGGGCCTGAGCTTTGTGAACAAGCGCACAATGTCGTACCATCGGGGGTGATGGCTGACCGCGGGCGACGGCGGATCCCGGAGGCGACGGTGGCCCGCCTGCCGGTCTACCTGCGGAGCCTCTACGAGTTGTCGGACGGGCCGGGCACCATCTCGTCGGAGCGGCTGGCCGAGATGTCGGGCGTCAACGCCGCCAAGGTGCGCAAGGACCTGTCCTACCTGGGCTCCTACGGCACCCGGGGCGTCGGGTACGACGTCGAGTACCTGCTGTACCAGATCAGCCGGGAGCTCGGGCTCACCCAGGACTGGCCGGTGGCCATCGTGGGCTTCGGCAACCTGGGCCACGCCCTGGCCAACTACAGGGGCTTCATGGCCCGCGGGTTCCGCATCGTGGCCGTGTTCGACTCGGACTCGTCCAAGGTGGGCGAGCGGGTGAACGACCTGAAGGTGCACCACCTCGACGACCTGTCGGAGGTCGCCCGCGACCTGAAGGTGGCCATCGGCGTCATCGCCACGCCGGCCGGCGCCGCCCAGGACGTGGCCGACCGGCTGGTGGGTGCCGGCGTGTGGTCGATCCTCAACTTCGCGCCGGTGGTGCTGACGGTGCCGCCGCACGTGTCGGTCCGGAAGGTCGACCTGTCCATCGAGCTCCAGATCCTGTCCTTCTACCAGCAGCGCCGCCCCGCCGTGCCGGAGAGCGACGCCGACCAGGCCTCCTGAGATGCCGGTCGCCGAGCCCGTCTACCCCGTGAACCTGCTCGTCGCCGGCCGGCGCTGCCTGGTGGTGGGCGGTGGCCCCGTCGCCGCCCGCAAGGCGGCCGGGCTGGCGGCCTGCGGTGCCGTCGTCCACGTGGTGGCCACCGAGGTGGGGCCGGAGGTGCGGGCGCTCGACGGCGTCTCGTGGGAGCAGCGGCCCTACCGGCCGGGCGACGTGGCCGGCTACCGGCTGGTGGTCACCGCCACCGGCGTGTCCGACGTCGACGCCGTCGTCTCGGCCGACGCCGACGCCGCCGGCATCTGGGTCAACAGCGCCGACGACCCCGCCAACTGCACCTTCATCCTGCCCGCCGTCGTCCGGCGGGGCCCGGTGGTGGTGGCGGTGTCCACCAGCGGCCGGAGCCCGGCGCTGGCGGCCTGGCTGAAGGAGCGCCTGGCCGGCGAGGTCGGCCCGGAATACGAGGTGCTCGCCGCCCTGTTGTCCGAGGAGCGCGACGCCGTCCGCGCCGAGGGCCGTTCCACCGAGGACCTCGATTGGCGCAGCGCCCTCGACTCGGACATGCTCGAACTCATCCGGTCCGGCCGGCTCCAGCAAGCGAAGGAGCGCCTCCAGGCGTGTCTCTCGTCGTCGTAGGGCTCAACCAGCGAACGGTGCCGCTCGAGATCCTCGAGCGGATGACGGTCCACCAGGCCCGGCTGCCCAAGGTCCTGGCCGACCTGCGGGGCCGAGACAACCTGGGCGAGGTCGTGATCCTCTCCACGTGCATGCGCACCGAGGTCTACGCCACCGCCGACCGCTTCCACGGCGCCGTGGTCGACATCCGCAACTTCCTCGCCGAACTGGGCTTCACCGCCCCCGAGGACTTCTCCGACCACCTCTACACGTACTACGAGGAGGCGGCGGCGGCCCACCTGTTCCGGGTGGTGTCGGGCCTCGACTCGGCGGTGGTGGGGGAGAGCGAGATCCTGGGCCAGGTGCGCTCGGCGTGGGAGGGGGCCGCCGCCGAGGAGGCCACCGGGCCGGTGCTCGGCAACTTGTTCCGCCACGCCCTCGAGGTCGGCAAGCGGGTGCGCTCGGAGACGGCCATCGGCCGGGGCACCACGTCGGTGTCGCAGGCGGCGGTGGAGATGGCGTCTCAGCGCCTCGGCGGCCTGGCCGGGCGGCGCATCCTCGTGCTCGGCGCCGGCGACATGGGCGAGGGGATGGCCATGGCCCTCGCCGCCACGCCGGGGCTGGCCGACGTGATGGTCGCCAACCGCAGCTGGGCCGGGGCGGTGTCGCTCGCCCACAGGGTGGGCGGCCGGCCGGTCGAGCTGGGCGCCCTGGGCGCCGCCCTCGAGGACGCCGACCTCCTGCTCACGTCCACCGCGTCGCCCACGGTGCTCCTCCACGCCGACGACCTGGAGCCGGTGATGGCCGGCCGGCCCGACCGCCCGCTGCTGGTGGTCGACATCGCCGTGCCCCGCGACGTCGACCCCGGGGTCGGCAGCATCGCCGGCGTCACCCTGCTCGACATGGACGACCTGCGGGCCTTCGCCGAGGCCGGCGTGGCCAGCCGGCGCCGGGAGATCGACCGGGTGCAGGCCATCCTGGCCGAGGAGGTCGAGCGCTACACCGCCGTCGCCACCGCCCGCGAGCTGGCGCCGCTGGTGGTCGCCCTGCGGGGCCGGGCCGAGGCGCTGCGGGCCGCCGAGCTGGAGCGCTTCGCCGGCCGCCTCGAGGGTCTCGACGCCAGGCAGCGGGAGGCGGTCGACGCCCTCACCAAGGCGCTGCTGGCCAAGCTCCTCCACGAGCCCACCGTTCGGCTGAAGGACGCGGCGGGCACGCCGGCCGGCGTCCGACTGGCCGAGGCGTTGCACACCCTCTTCGACCTCTGAGCCTGATGGCTCGCTCGGCGCCCTCCTGGCGCCTCAGCGAGCGAGTCCCTCCGCCCGGCAGCCGCCATCCATGGCGGCTGTGCTGAACTGAGGGCATGCTGCGAGTGGCCACCCGGGGCAGTTCCCTGGCGCTGGCCCAGGCCCGCCACATCGCCTCGCTGCTGGGGGGCGACGTCGAGCTGGTGGTGGTGGAGACGGTCGGCGACAAGCGCCTCGACGTGCCCATCTGGGAGATCGGCGGCCGGGGCGTGTTCGTGAAGGAGGTGCAGGCCGCCGTCCTCGACGGCCGGGCCGACTTCGCCGTCCACTCGGCCAAGGACCTGCCCGCCGTCCACCCCGAGGGGCTGGTCCTGGCGGCCGTCCCCGAGCGGGAGGACCCCCGCGACGCCCTGGTCGGGTCCACCCTCGACGGCCTCCCGGCCGGCGCCCGCGTCGCCAGCGGGTCGGTGCGCCGGCGGGCCCAGCTGGCGTGGCTCCGGCCCGACCTCACCTTCAGCGGGCTGCGGGGCAACATCGAGACCCGCCTGTCCAAGGCCGGCGACTTCGACGCCATCGTGGTGGCCGCCGCCGCCCTCAACCGCCTGGGCCTGGCCGACCGGGCCACCGAGCTGCTCCCGCCCGACCGGATGCTGCCCCAGGTCGGCCAGGGCGCCCTGGCCCTGGAGGCGCGGGCCGGCGACACGCCGGTGCTGGAGGCGCTGGCCGCCCTCGACCACCGGCTCACCCGGCTGGCCGTCGACGCCGAGCGGGCCTACCTCCGGGAGCTGGGCGGGGCCTGCGACCTCCCGGTGGGCGCCCTGGCCACCGTCGACGGCGACGAGATCGCCCTCACCGCCATCCTCGCCGCCCTCGACGGCCACGTCGTCGTGCGCCAGAGCGGCACCGGCACCGACCCCGAGGAGCTGGGCCGCTCGGTGGCCCGCCAGGTGCTCGACGAGGGCGGAGGGGCCTGGCTGCTGGAGGGCCTGCGGGGCCTCACGTGAGCCTCACGGCGGCGTGACCGGCCGGTGACGGTCTACCTGGTGGGCGCCGGCCCCGGGGACCCGGGGCTGCTCACCGTGCGCGGAGCCGAGGTGCTGGCCCGGGCCGACGTGGTGCTCCACGACCGGCTGTCGGAGGCGTCGCTGCTCGACCTGGCGCCGGCCGGCGCCGAGCGCATCGACGTGGGCAAGCGGCCCGGCGGTCCCGTCGACCAGGCCGCCATCAACGCCCTGCTGGTCGAGCGGGGCGCCGCCGGCCAGGAGGTGGTGCGCCTGAAGGGCGGCGACCCGTTCGTGTTCGGGCGGGGCGGCGAGGAGGCCCGCGCGCTGATCGACGCCGGCGTGCCCTTCGAGGTGGTGCCCGGCGTGTCGGCCGCCGTGGCCGTGCCCGCCTACGCCGGCGTGCCCGTCACCCAGCGGGGGCTGTCGACCTCCTTCACCGTCGTCACCGGCCACCGCGAGCACGGCGCCGACCGCCCGACCGACTGGGAGGCGCTGGGGCGGGCGGGCGGCACCGTCGTGGTGCTCATGGGAGCGGCCCACCGGGCCGACTACGTGCCGCGCCTCATCGCCGGCGGCATGGACCCGGCCACCCCGGCGGTGGCGGTCTGCCGGGGGACACGGCCCGAGCAGCGCACCGTGCGCACCACGCTGGCCGAGCTTCCCGGCGCCGACCTGGCGCCGCCGGTCACCATCGTCATCGGGCGGGTGGCCGGCCTCGACCTCGGCTGGTTCGAGGGCCGGCCGCTCTTCGGCCGGCGGGTGGTGGTGGCCCGGGCCGCCCACCAGGCCGGCGCGCTGGCGTCGCTGCTGGCGGCGGCCGGCGCCAAGGTGGTGGCGGTGCCCACCATCGCCATCGCCGACCCGTCCGACGGCGGCGCCGCACTGCGGGAGGCGGCCGAGCGCGTCGCCTCCTACGAGTGGCTGGTGCTGACCTCGGCCAACGCCGCGGACCGGTTCCTGTCCCTCCTGCGCGACGCCCGCGACCTGGGGGCGGCCAGGGTCGCGGTCATCGGGCCGGGCACGGCCGCCGCCCTGGAGCGGTGGCGGGTGGTTCCCGACCTGGTGCCCGAGCACTTCGTCGCCGAGTCCCTCCTGGCGGCGTTCCCCGACCCGGCCGCCGCCGGCGGCGCCGTCCTGCTCCCGCGGGCGGCGGTGGCCCGCGAGGTCCTGCCCGACGGCCTGCGGGCCCGTGGATGGCGGGTCGACGTGGTGGAGGCCTACCGCACCGAGCCGGTGGTGCCGGCGCCGGCCGTGCTGGCCGAGGCGGCGGCGGCCGACGCCGTCGTGTTCAGCTCCGCCTCCTCGGTGCAGTCCTACGTGGCGGCCGCTGCTGCCGTCCCGCCGGTCGTGGTGTGCATCGGCCCGGTGACCGCTGCCGCCGCCCGGGAGGCCGGGGTCACCGTCACCGCCACTGCCGCCGAGGCCACCCTCGACGGCGTGGTCCAAGCGGTCGTGGAGTCGTTGGCGTCGTAGGCTGTACCTGATGGTTCGCTCCGCGCCTTCCTGGCGCTGCGCTCACTGTCGCCGGCGCCCTGGCGGGCGCGACGGCGACGGCGGTCGAGCATCCTTCCGTCGTGGAAGCCGCCGTCCGTGGCGGCTCGCGCAGGGCTGAGGTCAGTGGGCTACCCCGAGCGCCGGCTTCGCCGCCTGCGCCGCACGCCGGCCCTCCGCCGGCTGGTGGCCGAGACCCGCATCGGCGTCGACGACCTGGTGGCGCCCCTCTTCGTGCGGGAGGGCATCACCGAGCCCTCGGTCATCCCGTCGCTGCCCGGCGTGGTGCAGCACACCCGCGAGTCGCTCCGCAAGGAGGTCCGCGAGCTGGCCGGGCTGGGTGTGCCGGCGGTGATCCTGTTCGGCGTGCCGCTGGTCAAGGACAGCACCGGCACCTCGGCGTGGGACCACGACGGGATCGTCCAGGTCGCGCTACGGGACCTGCGCGACGAGGTCGGCGACCGCATGGTGCTCATGGCCGACCTGTGCCTCGACGAGTACACCGACCACGGCCACTGCGGGGTGCTCGACGCCGAGGGCCAGCCCGACAACGACGCCACCAACGCCCTCTACGCCCGCATCGCCGTGGCCCAGGCCGAGGCCGGCGCCGACGTGGTGGCACCGAGCGGGATGATGGACGGCCAGGTGGCCGCCATCCGCGCCGCCCTCGACGACGTGGGCTTCCCCACCACCGCCATCCTCGCCTACGCCGCCAAGTACGCCTCTGCCCTGTACGGCCCGTTCCGCGACGCCGTCGACGTCGCCATCAGCGGCGGCGAGGCCGACCGGTGCAGCTACCAGCAGGACCCCCGCAACGGTCGTGAGGCGCTGGCCGAGGTGGCGGCCGACGTGGCCGAGGGCGCCGACATGGTGATGGTGAAGCCGGCGCTGGCCTACCTCGACGTCATCGCCGCCGTGCGGGCCGCAGTCGACGTCCCGGTCGCCGCCTACTCGGTGTCGGGGGAGTACGCCATGGTGAAGGCGGCCGCCGAGCGGGGCTGGCTCGACGGGGCGGCCATCGCCATGGAGATCGTCACCGCCATCAAGCGGGCGGGGGCCGACGTCATCCTCACCTACCTGGCCCGGGAGCTGGCCGAGACGCTGCATGGCTGAGAACGGGCAGCTCTACAAGCGGGCGTGCGAGGTGATCCCGGGGGGCGTGAGCTCGCCCGTCCGGTCGTTCCGTTCCGTGGGGGGCACGCCGTACTTCGTCGCCCGGGCCGAGGGCGCCCACGTGTGGGACGTGGAGGGCCGGCGCTACCTCGACTACGTCCAGTCCTACGGGGCGTCGATCCTCGGCCACGCCCACCCGGCGGTGGTGGCGGCGGTGCGGGCGGCGGCCGCCGACGGCACGAGCTACGGCGCGCCCACCGAGCGGGAGGTGCTTCTGGCCGAGGCGATCTGCGCCCGGGTGCCGGGCTGCGAGATGGTGCGGCTGGTGTCGAGCGGCACCGAGGCGGCCATGAGCGCGGTGCGGGTGGCGCGGGGCTTCACCGGGCGCAACCGCGTGGTGATGTTCGAGGGCTGCTACCACGGCCACAGCGACGGGCTGCTGGCGGCCGGCGGCAGCGGCGTGGCCACGTTGGGGCTGCCGGCGTCGGCCGGGGTGCCGCCTGGGGCGGTGGCCGACACGGTGGTGGTGCCCTACAACGTGGTGCCCGAGGTGGGCGACGACGTGGCGTGCGTCCTGGTCGAGCCGGTCGCCGCCAACATGGGCCTGGTCCCGCCGGCGCCGGGTTTCCTGGAGGGCCTGCGGGCGGCGTGCGACCGGGCCGGCGCCCTCCTCGTGTTCGACGAGGTCATCACCGGGTTCCGCCTCGGCCCGGACGGGGCCCAGGGCGTCTACGGCGTGCGCCCCGACCTGTCGGTGTTCGGCAAGGTGATCGGCGGCGGGCTGCCGCTCGCCGCCTTCGGCGGGCGCCGCGACGTGATGGAGGTGCTGGCCCCGGTGGGCCCCGTGTACCAGGCCGGCACCCTGTCGGGGAACCCGCTGGCCACCGCCGCCGGCCTGGCCGTGCTCGGCCAGCTCGAAGACGCCGCCTACACGATGCTGGCCGGGCGGGCGGCCGAGCTGGGCCCCGCTCTGGCCGAGGTGATCGCCGAGGCCGGCTTCCCGGTCCAGGTCCCCGTGGTTGGGCCGCTGCTCGGCCTGTTCTTCGCCGAGGCGCCCGTCACCGACTACGCCGGCGCCCGGGCGGCCTGCTCGAACGGGCTGTACGCCGCCTTCTTCGGCGCCCTGCTGGAGCGGGGTGTGGCCTTGGCGCCGGGGCCCTACGAGGCGGTGTTCCCGAGCCTGGCCCACACCCACCACGACATCGAGCACACCGTCGACCGGGCCCGGGCGGCGATCGCGGCCGTGCCCCGGCCCGCCTAGATTCTGTGGGCATGACCGCCCACCGCGCCCTGCTGGAGGCCGCCGTCTCGTCGATCGCCGCCGGCAAACCGTTCTCCGAGGTGGTGGGCGACGTGCTGCGGCTGGCCGCCGAGGAGGCGCCGTCCGACGCGTGGGACGCTCTGGCCGCCCTCGACACGGCCGCCGACGTGGCCACCGCCACGCCGTGGCTCCAGCGCCAGTTCGACAACCGGCCCATGGCCGCCGAGGTCAACGGCATCTGGTTCGGGATCTTCATCGTGCGGGGCGCCGGGCCCGGCCGCAACGAGGCCTTCATCGGGCTGAGCGGCGACGTCGGCTACCCCGACACCACCTGGCCGTCGGAGGCCAAGCCGGCGTGGGAGACGGCCGGCTTCCCGCCCGCCCCCGGCCTGCGCTCGCTCCTGCCCAGCACCGCCGGCGAGAGCGACGAGGTGCGGGCCCTGGTCGCCGGCCCGGTGGTGTTCGCCTGGGCGCTCGGCCTGGTGGCCGCCATGGCCGACGGCGTCGACGCCGCCGCCGCCCTGGGCGACCGGCCGGTGCTGGGCGTGGTCGCCGGCGTCCCCGGCGGCGCCACTGCCGTGCTGGGCGAGCTCACCGCCGCCGGCTTCGACCGCTCCGCCGCCCGCCTGGAGCTGGAGCCCGAGCCGGAGGCGGAGCCCGAGGAACCGGGCGACTGAGCGAGCACCCGCGCCTCGACGCCGTCGAGCTCACCGAGCGGGCGCGGGCGGCGGCCGGCGCCGGAGGCCGCCTGGCCCTCCCCAAGACCGCGTTCTGGCCCATCTTCCCGTTCGAGACCGACGGCCTGCGGGTCGTCGAGGTCCGCGACCCGGTCTTCCCCGAGCCGCCCCGCCGGGGCGAGGACCCGGCCGACTGTCGGACCTGCGCGGCGCCCGACGAGGAGTTCGTGTGGGCCGGTGACCGGTGGCGGGTGTCGATGTCCGACGAGCCGCAGTCGCTCCCGTCGGTCACGATCCACCCCCGCGAGCACCTCGACCTCCCCGACCTCACCGAGGAGCACGGCGCCGAGCTGGGCGTCCTGCTGGTGCGGGCCCAGCGGGCCCTGGGAGCGGTCGACGGGGTGGGCAGCGTCCACGTCTACAAGTGGGGCGACGGCGGCGTCCACCTCCACGTCTTCGTGGTCGCCCGCCCCCGCGGCATGCTCCAGCTCAAGGGGATGTTCCTCACCACCTGGATGTTCGCCCTGCCCCCGCTCCCGCCGGCCCGGTGGGCCGCCATCCGGGCCCACGTCGCCGCCCACCTGGCCGTCCCGAGTACATAGGGTGCGGAAACCGCACCCTATGTACTCGGGACAGGCGGGTCAGGGCTTGGGCTGGTCGGGGAGGCCCTCGTTGAAGGCCCGGTAGGTGTCGTAGATGTCCTTGCAGGTGGCGCAGAGGGGCAGCTTGGTGGGGTCGCGCTGGGGCACGAACACCACGCCGCACAGCGCCTCCAGCGGGGTGCCGTAGACCCGGGCTTCCACCACCTTGGCGGCGGCGTCACCGTCGGCCTTCACGATGTGGGCGGCGGTGGGCTCGCCCGGGCGGACGTCCTCGTCGGGCCGGGTGCTGACGACCTCGCCGACACCGGTTTCCAGCGGAGTGGCCATGCTTCCAGGCTACGGGCCGGCGAGCCCGCGCATGTGGGTGCCGAGGAGGTGCTCGAGCAGGGCGTCGAGCCCCGTCACCGGGTAGTGGGGGATCGAGATGGCCAGCGACGTGACGCCGTGCACGACCGTCCACAGCCCGGTGGCCACCAGCACGGGGTCGTGGTGGCCGATCGCCCCCGCCTCCACCAGCCTGGTGACGTTGTCCACCAGGGCGGCGAACCCGCACGCCTCGAGCAGCTCGCCGCCGGGCGGCTCCTTGCCGTGGGCCTGGCGGGACATGAACAGGATCCGGTACTGCTCGGGGTGCTCGATGCCGAAGCGCACGTAGGCCCGGCCCCGGCACCGCAGCTCGTCCATGGGGTCGGTGGCGCCGGCCACCGCCGCCCCGACGAAGTCGTCGAGCGAGCGGAAGTGGCGCTCGCAGGTCGCCTGGATGAGCGCCGCCTTGTCGGCGAAGTGGAGGTAGACGGCCGGCGGGGTGATGCCGACCACCTGGCACACCGAGCGGATGTCGACCGCCTGGTGGTCGCCGCGCTCGAGCAGCAGCGCCGACGTGGCGTCGAGGATCTCCTCGCGCAGTCGGTCGCCCTGCCCCCGCCGGGCCCGCTGGCGGCGGCCGGGAGGAGCGGTCATCGTCTCGTCGACCGGGTGCATCCTCTCCTCGCCGTGGCAAACCTAACGTCGTTAAGCTGACACCGCCGGGCCGGTCCTGTCAAGCGGCCGGCCGGGCCGGGACCCGGGCGGCGACGGCGGCCACCGCCTTGTAGGCGGCCTCCGCCGGGCCCAGCTCGTCGGGCCGCAGGAGGTTGGCCATGATGCGCAGCACCCACTCCATCAGCGTGCGGGAGCGCATGCCGGTGCTCACCAGGGCCCGCATGGCCTGGGGGTGACCGATGATCCGCACGAAGGCCGACGCCACCTTGTAGTAGAGGGCGTACTCCTCCTGGACCCGCCGTGCGTACCCCTCGAGGGCACCCGCCTCGCCGGCGAGCGCCGCCGACACCGCCTCGGCCGCCATCCGCCCGGTCTCGTAGGCGTAGCAGATGCCCTCGCCGTTGAACGGGTTGATGGCCCCCCCGGCGTCGCCGATGACCAGGTGGGATGGGCCCACGGTGGGCGAGAGGGACAGCGCCATGGGCAGCTTGCCGCCGGTGGGCGGCCCGCACGACGTCTCCGGGCGCAGGTCCCACGACGCGGGCGCCTGGGCCACGAAGGCCTCCATGAGGTGGCTGGTGTTCACCGACTTCCACCGCTTGGCGGTGGAGAGGAGGCCGACGCCGACGTTGACCCGCCCGTCGCCCACCGGGAAGATCCACCCGTACCCGGGCAGGGCGCCGCCCTCCTTGTCGCGGAGGTCGAGGTGGCTCTCGATCCAGGGCTCGTCGTGCCGGGGCGACTCGTAGTAGCCGCGGATGGCGAGGCCCATGGGCGCCGAACGGTTGCGAGCCGTGCCGAGGGCCCGCCCGAAGCGGGAGTTGGCGCCGTCGGCCACCACCACGTAGCTGGCCTCCACCCCGGCGGTTCCCTCCGGCCGCCGGACGACGGCGCCCCGCACCGCCGGCCCGTCGGCCAGCGGGCTCTCGGCCGCGGCCTGCTGCCACACGGTGGCACCCGCCTTCTCGGCCCGCTGGGCCACCAGGTGGTCGAGGTCCTTGCGGGTGACCACGTAGCCGTAGGACGGGTAGTCCGGGTGGCTCGGCCACTGCAGCTCGAGGGTGCGGCCGAAGGCGATGGACCGCAGGCCGTCGAAGCGGTGGTGGGCGGCCAGCTCGTCGGCCAGGCCCATGTCGTGCAGCTGGCGCACCGAGCGCGGGGTGAGGCCGTCCCCGCAGGTCTTCTCGCGCGGGTAGCGCTTCTTCTCCACGAGCAGGACGTCGTGCCCTGCCTCCGCGAGCCAGTAGGCGCACGACGCGCCAGCAGGGCCGCCGCCCACCACCAGCACATCGTGCCGGTCGCTCATGGGGTCGTCGGAGACACCCGTCGGGCCGACCCGGGACGCATGAGGATCGCCGGCGGCCGCCCCTCGCCGCCGGAGGCGGCCAGCATCGGCTGGCGGCACGGGGGGCGCAGCCCCCCGCAGGAAGCCGCCGGGCCGGCTTCGCCGGTCGGCGGCATGAGAGCCGGCCGGAGGCCGGCACCGTCAGCTCGCCGAGCGAGCTCTGCTTGCGAGGCGATTGTCACAGCCCCTCCCGCTCGTACTGGACGACGGCCTCGACCTGGGCGTCGGACAGCGACGTGAACGCCGGCATCGCACCCTTGGCCGGGCCGTGCTGCCCGCCGTCGCGGTCGGGGTCGCCGTAGTACTTGCCGGTGAAGGGTGCCGACCCGGTGCGGACCCACGAGATGTGGTCGGCCACGTCGGGGAAGGTCTTCACTGCCTCGCCGCCCTGGAGCTTCGGGCCCACGCCGCCCTCGCCCGCGGCCCCGTGGCAGGTGGCGCAGTTCGCCCGGAAGACCTGCTGCCCGAGCGCCATACCGGTGAGAGGCGCGGCGTGCTGGCGGCTGCCGAAGGCGCCGACGTAGAGGATCCCCCAGAACGGCAGGAAGACGAGCACCGGCATGATCCAGATCGGGATCCGGGCCTTCTTGGCCTCCGGGCGGAGGTAGGTGGGGACCGGCTTCTCCTCCACGACCACGGGCGAGACGGCGGCCACGGCCGGCGCCGCCGACCGGGCGGCCACAGCCGGCGCCGCCGATCCGGCGGCCGGCGGGGGCGGGGCAGCCCCCTCGCCGGTGGGGGCCGGGTCGCCGCCGCCGAGGCCGAGCGCCGCCCGTCGCGCCCGCGACCGGGC
Source organism: Acidimicrobiales bacterium (assembly GCA_035689115.1). Taxonomy (GTDB): domain Bacteria; phylum Actinomycetota; class Acidimicrobiia; order Acidimicrobiales; genus JAHFUS01. Next base: position 42,767 of record DASSMA010000061.1, on the reverse strand, counting down.
CAGCAGGTGCTCGGGGACTTCGGTCACTCGGGAACCTCCGACGGTCGGCGGGCGATGCCACGAATGTACGCGCCGGTGTCGCTCCCGGGCCAAGCCGGCGCCGACCGGTTCGACGATGTGAAGATTCGAAAGGCGTCGTGCTAGAACCGACGCGTCACCCGCGGCTGTTGTCGAGGCCGTCCGGGTAGAATGTGATCGCTTTCACGAGCACCCGTTTCAGGAGCCTGGATGGTCGCCCTCATCGCCTCTCTTGTCATCACCATCGTGATGTGCGCGATCGTCGTTTTCGTGGGCCACCGCCGGCCCCCCGGCACCCCGCTCACCTGGGGTGAGGGGATGCTGGCGGCCACGTTCATCTTCGCCCTGATGCTCATGTTCTACGGCGTGGTGCCCAACCAGTGGCTGCTGTTCGCCGGCAAGGACCTCAAGTGGCGGAGCGACTCCATCGGCCTGCCCACGCCGTTCGGCACCTTCTGGAAGCGCGGGGTCACGTTCATGGGCCGGGGACGCGTCCAGGTCACGGCCGCGGCCGTCGGCGACGCCGTCGCCGCCCTCCTCTACATCGTGTTCTTCACGCTCCAGATCGTCGGCTGGCTCTGGTGGCAGAAGCGGGGCAAGAAGACGGCGGCGCCGCCGCCCATCGAGCTGTCGGCCTTTGGCCGGCCCCTGGTGAAGAAGGGCTGATCCGTATGGCGAAGACGGAAGCGAACCCGCCCATGCCGGCGTTCCCCGGCGAGTACGTGCTCACCGAGGTTGCGCCCGACGACCTGTCGCGGTCGGTGAAACCCAAGCAGTTCCTCCACATCGACCAGTCCGAGTGCATCATGTGCGAGGGCTGCGTCGACATCTGCCCGTGGAAGTGCATCCACATGCTCTCCACCGAGGCCATCACCGACGCCTCCAACACGAGCCAGCCCGGCCTCGACCCCGACGACCACGTGGTGTTCGTGGTCGACGAGGACGTGTGCACCCGCTGCGGCTTGTGCGTCGACCGCTGCCCCACGGGCGTGATCATCATGGGCAAGACCGGGGTGGCACCCCGCGAGGGCGACCCGCACCAGCGGGACAGCAAGCACGGCTATTCGTACGGGATGCGCTTCTAGTGGCACCCGGCGTCGACCACGAGCGCGAGTCAAGGTAGGAGGGGCGTTGGCGAAGCGCATCGCTGAGAAGGGCCACTTCTCGCGGAAGCTGTCGGAGCGGATGGAGAAGGTCCAGGGCTCGCAGTTCTGGGCCTCGGTGTTCCGGCCCGGCTCCATCTTCCGCAAGGGCTACACCGACAGCCCCAGGAACCGGTCCTACGTGATCATGAACTCGGTGCTCTACCACCTGCACCCGGTGAAGGTGAAGCGCCACGCCGTCAAGGTGAGCTACACGCTGTGCCTGGGCGGCCTGTCGTTCTTCCTGTTCATCATGCTCACGGTCACGGGCATCTTCCTGATGTTCTTCTACCGTCCCACGGCGGCCAACGCCTGGAACGACATCAAGCACCTCCACACCGCCGTCGCCTTCGGCCTCCTCGTGCGGAACATGCACCGATGGGCGGCCCACCTCATGGTGCTGTCGGTGTTCCTGCACATGGCGCGGGTCTTCTACCACGGCGCCTACAAGCCGCCCCGGGAGTTCAACTGGGTGATCGGCGTGGTGCTGCTCACCCTCACCCTGCTGCTGTCCTTCACCGGCTACCTGCTGCCCTGGGACCAGCTGGCGCTGTGGGCCGTCACCGTGGGCACCAACATGATGGGCTACACGCCGGTGTTCGGCACCCAGGTGCGGTTCGTGCTCCTCGGAGGCGCCGAGATCGGCACAGACACGCTCCTGCGGTGGTACGTGCTCCACGTGCTCATGCTGCCGTTCGTCATCGTCATCTTCATGGCCGTCCACTTCTGGCGGGTCCGCAAGGACGGCGGCATCTCCGGTCCGCTGTGATGCGCCCCGTCTGCTCCTCGTACCACCACGGAGGCTGTCGTGGCTGAGGTTCCCGACCATCTTCTCAAGCGCTCCCGCGACCGGCGCGCCTTCCTCGAGGGAGGGGGCGGCGGAGGCGGTGGCGGCTCCCAGGCAGCGGCCAGCGACCCTGACAAGATCCCCACGGCGCTGCTCGAGCGCAGCGGCGCCGGCGGGGCCACGGCCACCGCCACGGCTCCCGCCACCACCCGGCCGGCGGCGGCACCGGCGGCCGGGCCCGCGGGTCACACCCAGCGCCTGCTCACGGTCGTCAAGGCCGGGTCCATCCAGGACGTCAAGGCCGTCCCCACCGACAAGGTGCACACCTGGCCGCACCTGCTGGTGGTCGAGTTCGTGGCCACGATGGCCATGACCGCCTTCCTGCTGGTGTTCTCGGCCTTCGTCAACGCGCCGCTGCTCGGCATGGCCAACCCCAACCGCACGCCCAACCCCTCCAAGGCGCCCTGGTACTTCCTCGGGCTCCAGGAGCTGCTCACCATGTTCCACCCGATGGTGGCCGGCGTCACCATCCCCGGCATGGGCCTCATCGCCCTGGGGGCGGCCGGCTATATCGACAAGAACCCGAGCAACAAGCCCGAAGACCGCAAATTCGCGATCGGCCTGATGACCCTGTTCCTGATGTTCTGGGCCACGCTGGTCATCATCGGCTCGTTCTTCCGAGGCGAGGGCTTCAACTTCATCCTTCCGTGGCGCCAGGGCGTCCACGACATCTTCGATCTCTAGGAGCACCATGTCGGGGACCTCAGTCGTACTGATCGCCGTCGTGGTGGTGATCCTGCTCAGCGTGCTGTTCCTGTTCACCACCTCGTTCCGGCGCGACCGGGCGGCCGCCCTGCGGCGGGCTCAGGAGGGCGCCACGCCGACCGCCGAGCAGGAGGGACCGAGCGGCAAGGAGGTCGAACGGGCGGCGGTGCTGTCCCGTCGGGGGAGCAGCCTGGTGGTCGTCGCTCCTGGCGGCGCCCCTCCCGCCCCGTCGGCACCGCTCGACCCCGAGGCCCTCGGCGTCACCCGCCGGCAGTTCTTCAACCGCAGCATCGTCGGCTTCGCCACGCTCGGCCTGAGCGCCTTCGGTGCGGCGACGATCGGGTTCCTGTGGCCCACCCTGTCCGGCGGCTTCGGCGCCAAGATCAAGGTCGGGAAGCTCGACCAGATCCTCTCCGACATCAACACCAAGCGGGAGCCGTACTACGTGGCCGAGGCCCGCACCTGGCTGTCCGCCTACCCGGCCGACGCCGTCAGCAAGGCTTCCAAGGTCTACAACGGCGCCGTCCTCGACGGCATGAAGGAGGGGGTCGTCGCCCTCTACCAGAAGTGCGTCCACCTGGGCTGCCGCGTGCCGTGGTGCAAGAGCTCCCAGTGGTTCGAGTGCCCCTGCCACGGGTCCAAGTACAACCGGGTGGGCGAGAAGAAGGGCGGCCCCGCGCCCCGTGGTCTCGACCGCTTCGGCGTCCAGGTCGCCGGCGGCACGGTCATCGTCGACACCAGCAAGGTCATCCAGGGCCCGCCCATCGGCACCAACACCACGGGGCAGGAGGCCGAGGGCCCCCACTGCGCATGACCGTCCTCCTCGCCTTCACCAACCAGCAGAAGTTCGGCTTCACGGTCGTCATCGTCCTCATCCTCGGTGTCGTCCTCTTCCTGTTCACCAACCTCCGCAAGGAGGGCACGCCTCCGCCCGGTTCGGAGATCGAGCTGGCCCCCAACCGCCGGCCATATCTCGACGACGACGAGATGGAGGGCAATCGCCTCAGCAAGGCGCTGCTGGCCGGCCTGGTGTTCACCGTCATCGCCGCCGTGGGCCTTCCCCTCTACTGGGCCAACGAGCCGAGCCGGCAGGCCGGCGCCGTGGAGGGCTTCGACAAGCGGGCCGTGCAGCGCGGGTTCATCCTCTTTCAACCCGCCGGCTCGCCGATCCCGGAGGGCAACATCGGGCACTTCGGCTGCGGGGGGTGCCACGGCACCGACGGCCAGGGCGGGTCCACCCAGTATGTGATGGCCGACCCGCTCGACCCCACCAAGCCGCCCCGCAAGGTCACGTGGGTGGCGCCGGCGCTCAACACCGTGCTGCTGCGCTTCGACCCCGACGAGGTCCGTACCATCCTCGTCTACGGCCGGGCCAACACGCCGATGCCGGCGTGGGGGATCCTGGGCGGCGGCCCCATGAACGACCAGCAGATCGACGACCTGGTGGCCTATCTCGGGTCGATCCAGCTCAAGCCCGAGGACGTCCAGAAGAAGAACATGGAGCTGTACGGCACCGACGGGGCCAAGCTCTTCGACGGCATGTGCAGCCGGTGCCACACCCAGGGCTGGTCGATCGGCGAGCCGCTGGTCACCGGGGGCGGCGCCTTCGGCCCCAACCTGCGCGACGGCGACACCATCCGCCAGTTCCCCGACAAGCAGACCCAGATCGACTTCGTCACCGAGGGCGGCACCTACGCCAAGCCCTACGGCCAGCGGGGCGTGGCCGGCAACGAGGGCGGCGGCATGCCGGGCTTCGGCAAGATGCTCACCCCGGAGCAGATCCAGGCCATCGTCGACTACGAGCGCACGTTGTGAGTTCCGCCTCGCAAGCAGAGCTTGCTCGGCTAGCTGGTCGTGCTCCGCTCGGCCGGAGCCGGCCTCGCTTCGCCCTGTCCCCTTGCCGCCGGCTGCGCCGGCCGGGGCGCCCAGCCGTTGGGGCCGCCTTCGGCGGCGACCGGCGGCCGGTCGCAACTTCTCAACCCTCTGCCGGAGGCCCTCACCTGTGATCCACCTGCTCGCCACGCTCACGTGGGATCCGCAGATCCGGGGCGCGGCCATCGTGCTCACCGGCATCGTGATGCTGCCGGGCAGCGTGTACCTGCTCCTGGCCACCAACATGGGCGCCAAGATCGGGTTCGTCCTGGCCCTCACCGGCCTGGCCGGGTGGATGACGATCATGGGGGCGGTGTGGCTCGTGTTCGGCATCGGCCTCAAGGGGCCCGAGCCGCAGTGGCGGGCCAAGGAGATCATCACCGGGCCCATCGCCCAGTCGCTCACGCCGGTCGGCTCCAAGTTCCCCAAGGGGTGGACGGAGCTGCACCCCGGCGACGCCGAGCTGGCCGACGCCCAGGCCACCGCCGACAAGCTGCTGGCCCCGAGCGCGGCGCCGGCGGCGGGCCCCGAGCAGGAGGCCAAGCCGGACCCCGTGGCGGCGCGCTTCAAGTCGCCGTTCAAGTCCACCGCCGACTACGTGGTGCTCGACGGGTTCCGCTACGGCGGCGAGAAGTACTTCTTCACCCTGCGCCACCGTCCCCACTACGTGATCGTCCGGGTGAAGCCGGTGCTCTTCAACTCCGAAGTGGCGCCCGCCGGCCTCAAGCCCCAGCCCGACCTGGCCGCCGACACCCTCAGCGTGCTGATGGTCCGCGACCTCGGGCACCTGCGCCTGCCACCGTTCCTGGTGATGCTCACCGCCGCCGTCGTGTTCGGCGTGTGCTGCTGGAACCTCCACGAGCGGGACAAGGAGATCTGGCGGGCCAGGGCGGTCGCCACCGCCTGACGGCGGGGTCTATTTTCGACCGAGGTTCACCTTTCTCCTCTCCGCGCCAGCGGCTAGGGTCGGCCGCGTGACGAGCCGCAGGCATCCGCTCACGGTCACCACCCGAAGGATCGTGCCCTCGTGAGCGAGTACCTCCCGATCCTGCTCCTCATGGGCCTGGCCACCCTTTTCGCGGCCGGCTCCTTCCTCGCGTCGGGGATCCTCGTGCCCCGCCGGCCCACCTCGGCCAAGACGGCGCCCTACGAGTGCGGCATCGTGCCCGGCTCCCAGCCGCCCGAGCGGTTCCCCGTGCGCTTCTACCTCATCGCGATGATCTTCATCATCTTCGACATCGAGATCATCTTCATCTACCCGTGGGCGGTGATCTTCCGGCGGCTCGACGTCTTCGGCCTGGTCGAGATGATCGTGTTCGCCATCGCCGTGTTCGTGTCGTTCGTGTACCTGCTGAGCAACGGTGCCCTCGACTGGGGCCCGGCCCGGGCCCGCCGATCCGAGGACCCGGCCCGCAGCATGTCGTCCACCGTTCGGCGCGTCGGCCGCGAGCCTCAGGAGGCTGCGTAGTGCCCGGCATGGAGGACCTCAACCACAACTTCCTCACGGGGCGGGTCGAGGATCTGGTGAGGTGGGCCCGGCGCAACAGCGTGTGGCCGGCGTCGTTCGGGCTGGCCTGCTGCGCCATCGAGATGATGGCCACCGGCGCCGCCAACTTCGACATCGCCCGCTTCGGCATGGAGGTCTTCCGGGCCTCGCCCCGCCAGGCCGACCTCATGATCGTGGCCGGCCGGGTGTCACAGAAGATGGCGCCGGTCCTCCGCCAGGTCTACGACCAGATGATGGAGCCCAAGTGGGTGATCTCGATGGGCGTGTGCGCGTCCACCGGGGGCATGTTCAACAACTACGCAATCGTCCAGGGCGTCGACCAGGTGGTGCCGGTCGACGTCTACGCCCCGGGCTGCCCGCCCGGCCCCGAGACCCTGCTGCACGCCATCCTCACCCTCCACGAGAAGATCCGCACCGGCGAGCTCCTCCGGCGCCGCCAGGCCACGGGCGCCGGCGCCGGGCTCGACCTGCCGGCCAAGCACCTGGCGGTGGCCACGCCCAAGTGAGCGCCACCGAGCCGCCCACCGAGGACGAGGTCGTCGAGCCGCCGGCACCCGAGCTCCGGCACGGCGCGCCGGTCACGCGCCGCCAGGGCCAGCCGGTCGTCCACCCGAGCCGGGCCGCCTACTTCGAGGTGGTGCGGGCGCTGAAGGAGGTCGACGGGTTCAACTCCTGCGTCGACGTGTGCGGGGCCGACTACCTGGCCCACCCGCCCCGGCCGCTGCCCGACGGCGTCACCCCCGAGCGCTTCGAGGTGGTGGTGAACCTGCTGTCCCACACCAGGCGCGAGCGCATCCGGGTGCGGGTGCAGGTGCCGGCCGACGACCCCGTGGTGGCCTCGCTGTTCCCGCTCTACCCGGGCACCGAGGCGTTCGAGCGGGAGACCTTCGACCTGTTCGGCGTGCGGTTCGAGGGGCACCCCGACCTCACCCGCATCCTCATGCCCGAGGACTGGGAGGGCCATCCCCTTCGCAAGGACTACGCCACCGGCCGCGTCCCGGTCCAGTTCAAGGCCGCCCCGGCGTCGCGGTGACCAGGCCCCTGCAGGTTCCGCCCGGGAGCACCGGTACGGCCGCCACCTCCGAGGGGGCCCAGGAGCTCCACGCGCGCGACGTCACCGACCCCCTGGAGTTGCTGCGGGAGCAGGGGGCCACCCTCCGCCTCCCGGAGGGGGCCGTCCTCGACACCGGCGACGTGAACTACGAGATCGCCGAAGACGAGACCATGATCATCAACATGGGGCCGCAGCACCCCAGCACGCACGGCGTGCTGCGCCTCATGCTCGAGCTCGACGGCGAGACCGTCGTCCGCTCCAAGCCGGTGATCGGCTACCTGCACACCGGCATCGAGAAGACCCAGGAAGAGCTGATGTACATCCAGGGGTCCACCAACGTGACCCGGATGGACTACCTGGCCAACTTCTTCAACGAGACCGTGTTCTCGATGGCGGTCGAGACGCTGCTCGAGGTCGAGCTGCCGGAGCGGGCCACCTGGATCCGCATGCTCCTCATGGAGCTGAACCGGCTGTCCTCGCACCTGCTGTTCATGGCCACCAACGGCATGGACCTGGGCGCCATCTCGATGATGCTCTACGGCTGGCGGGAGCGGGAGTTGTGCCTGGCGTTCTTCGAGCGCACCACCGGGCTGCGGATGAACCACAACTTCATCCGCCCCGGCGGGGTGGCCGCCGACCTGCCCGACGGCTGGCGGGAGGAGGTCCTCGCGATCTGCGAGACCGTGCTGCCCCGCCTCGACGAGTACGAGATCCTGCTCACCGGCCAGCCGATCTTCCAGGAGCGCACCCAGGGCGTGGGCGTCATCACCCAGGAGGAGGCCATCGCCCTGTCGGCCACCGGCCCGGTGCTCCGCTCCACCGGCTGCGCCTGGGACCTGCGGCGCGACATGCCGTACATGTTCTACGACCAGCTCGAGTTCGACGTGGTGGTCGGCACCCACGGCGACGCCTTCGACCGCTACGCGGTGCGGCTCAACGAGATGCGGGAGTCCATCCGCCTCATCCGCCAGATCGTCGACCGCGTCCCGCCCGGCGACTACCGGGTGCAGGACCGCAAGCTCACCCCGCCGCCCCGCGCCCGCATCGACGAGTCGATGGAGGCCCTCATCCACCACTTCAAGCTGTTCACCGAAGGGTTCAAGGTTCCCGCCGGCGAGTGCTACGTGGCCGTGGAGGCGCCCCGGGGCGAGGTCGGCGGCTACCTGGTCGCCGACGGCTCGGCCAAGCCGTACCGGTTCCACCTGCGCGACGCCAGCTTCGCCAACCTCCAGTGCCTCCCCGTGATGCTGAAGGGCGGCTTCGTGGCCGACGCCGTCGCCGTCATCTCGTCGATCGACCCGGTCATGGGCGGCGTCGACCGCTGATGGCCAGGCTCACCCCCGAGAACGAGAAGCGGGCGCGGGAGCTGATCGCCCTCTATCCCGAGGCGCGCTCCGCCCTCATGCCCATCCTGCACGTCGCCCAGGAGCAGGACGGCTGGCTCACCCCCGACGCCATCGCCCACGTGGCCGACCTGCTGGGGCTCACCGCCGCCGAGGTCTACGGCACCGCCACCTTCTACGACATGTTCTTCACCCATCCGGTGGGGCGGCACCTGGTGTCGGTGTGCACCAACATCGCCTGCCTGCTCAACGGCGGCGTCGAACTGCTCGAGCACGCCGAGAAGAGCCTGGGCGTCTCGCCTGGGGGCACCACCCACGACGGTGCATTCACCCTCGAGGAGGTCGAGTGCATCGCCCTGTGCGGCGAGGCGCCGTGCCTGGCGGTGAACTGGCGCTTCTTCGGGTCGGTCACGCCCGAGCGCTTCGACACGCTGATGGCCGACCTGCGGTCGGGCGCCCTGGCCGACACCGTGCCTCCCCACGGCACCCTCTGCCGGGTCCGGCGCTCGGTCGGGCTGCCGGCGGCAGCGGTTGAGCCGGCGCCGGCCGAGCCGGGCGCCGCCCGCCCCCAGAGCCCGGGGACCACCTGAGATGGCCGTCACCGACGCCAAGCCGATCGTCACCCGCCGGGTCGGCACCGCCGACTCGTGGACGCTGAAGTCGTACCTGGCCGACGGCGGCTACACGGGCCTGAAGAAGGCCCTGTCGATGGAGCCCGCCGCCATCACCCAGGAGGTGCTCACCTCCAACCTGCTCGGCCGGGGCGGCGCCGGGTTCGAGGCGGGGAAGAAGTGGTCGATGCTGGCCAAGCCCCGGCCGGCCTACGTGGTGGTCAACGGCGACGAGAGCGAGCCGGCCACGTTCAAGGACCACATGCTCCTCGAGAACGACCCGCACCAGATCATCGAGGGCACTATCATCTGCGCTTACGCGGTGGGCGCCGCCCAGGCCTTCATCTTCGTGCGGGGCGAGTTCGCCCTCGGCATGGAGCGCATCACCGCCGCCCTCAACGAGGCCTACGCCCACGGGGCGGTGGGCAAGGACATCTTCGGGTCCGGCTTCTCCCTCGACGTGGTCATCCACCCGGGCGCCGGCGCCTACATCTGCGGCGAGGAGACGGCGCTCATCGAGAGCCTGGAGGGCAAGCGGGGCTTCCCCCGGATCAAGCCGCCCTTCTTCCCGGCCGCCGTCGGCCTCTACGGCAAGCCCACCATCGTCAACAACGTCGAGACGGTGTCCAACCTCCCGTGGATCGTGGAGAACGGCGGGGCCGCCTTCGCCGCCCTCGGCATCGGCCGCTCCACCGGCACCCGTATCTTCTCGCTGTCGGGCCACGTCGAGCGGCCCGGCAACTACGAGGTCGAGATGGCCAAGACCACGTTCCGCGACCTCATGGAGGACCAGCGCCTCGGCCAGGGCATCCGCAACGGCAACAAGCTGAAGGCGTTCATCCCCGGCGGCGCGTCGGCCCCGTGGTTCGGGCCCGACCAGGTCGACATGGCCCTCGACCAGGACGCCGTCGGCAAGGCCGGGTCGATGCTCGGGTCGGGGTCGGTGGTCGTGATGGACGAGACCACCTGCATGGTGCGGGCCGCCTGGCGCATCACCCGGTTCTTCCACCGCGAGTCGTGCGGCCAGTGCACGCCCTGCCGCGAGGGCAGCGGGTGGATCGACAAGGTCATGCGCCGCATCGAGGAGGGCGGAGGCCGGGAGTCAGATCTCGACCTCCTCCTGGACGTGTGTGACAACATCGCGCCCGGATTGGGGTGGCCACCCCGGCAGACCACGATCTGCGTGCTGGGACCCTCCATCCCGTCCTCCGTCACCTCCGGCATCCGCATGTTCCGCGACGAGTTCCTCCTCCACATCAAAGAGGGCGCCTGCCCGTATGGCTGAACCCACCGACACCAGGCCCGACACCGTCACCGTCTCGATCGACGGCCGCCCGGTCGCGGCGCGCCCGGGCGAGATGATCATCGCCGCCGCCGAGCGGGCCGGCGTCTACATCCCGCGGTTCTGCTACCACCCCCGCATGCGGCCGGTGGGCGTGTGCCGCATGTGCCTGGTCGAGGTGAAGGGGCCGCGCGGCTTCGCCCTCACCCCGGCCTGCTTCGTGCCGGTGTCCGACGGCCAGGAGATCGTCACCGACTCGCCCACCGTGAAGAAGGCCCAGGACGGTGTCCTGGAGTTCCTCCTCGTCAACCACCCGCTCGACTGCCCGGTGTGCGACAAGGGCGGCGAGTGCCCGCTCCAGGACCAGACGCTGGCCTTCGGCCCCGGCGAGACCAGGTTCGTGGAGGAGAAGCGGCACTGGGCCAAGCCCATCCCGCTGTCGCCGCTCGTGCTCATCGACCGTGAGCGGTGCATCCAGTGCGACCGCTGCACCCGCTTCGCCGACGAGGTGGCCGGCGACCCGCTCATCGAGTTCGTCGGCCGGGGCGACCACATCGAGGTCAACACCTTCCCCGACCTCCCGTTCTCCTCCTACTTCTCGGGCAACACCGTGCAGCTGTGCCCGGTGGGCGCCCTGCTCTCGAAGCCCTACCGCTTCAAGGCCCGGCCGTGGGACCTCGAGCAGGTCGAGAGCACCTGCACCATGTGCTCGGTCGGGTGCCGGATCGCCGTCCAGTCCTCGTCCAACCGGCTCACCCGCTACCTCGGCATCGACTCCGACCCGGTGAACCACGGGTGGCTGTGCGACCAGGGCCGGTACAGCTACGACTACGTCAACAGCGACCAGCGGCTGGCTGCGCCGCTGGTCCGCAAGGGCGACGAGCTGGTCGAGTCGTCGTGGGGCGAGGCCCTCGGCATGGTCGCCAAGGCGCTCGACTCGGCCCGGTCCGTCCACGGCCCCGGCGCCCTGGCCGTGCTGGGCGGCGCCCGGCTGCCCAACGAGGACGCCTACGCCTGGGCCAAGCTGGCCAAGGGGGTGCTCGGCACCGACAACGTCGACGCCCAGCTGGGCGACGGCCTGCCCGCCGAGGTCGTGCTCGGGCTGCCCCGGGCCACCATCGACGAGGCCTGCTCGGCACCGGCGGTGATCCTCCTCGCCCCCGACCTCAAGGAGGAGCTGCCGGTCCTGTACCTGCGCCTCCGGGAGGCGGCCCAGAAGGGCGTGCCCATCGTCGAGCTCACGCCGAGGCGCACCGGCATGTCGCGCTACGCCAAGGCCACGCTCTGCTACCGGCCGGGCGAGGTCGCCGACCTGGCCCGGGCCCTCATGAAGGGCACCAAGTCCGATGTCGCCGGCGTGAGGGCGGCCGACGTGAGCGCCACCCGGTCGCTGCTGGCCGAGGGCGCGGTCGTCGTGCTGGGCCGGCCGTCGGTGAGCGAGCCGGCCGCCTGCGTGGCGGCTGCCGCGGCCGAGCTGGCCGCCATTCCCGGCGTGCGCTTCCTGTCCGCCCTGCGCCGGGGCAACGTCCACGGCGCCCTCGACATGGGCCTGGCCCCCGGCGTGCTGCCCGGGCGGGTCGCCCTCGACGACGCCCGCGACTGGTACTCCTCGTCCTGGCCCACCGTGCCGGCCGAGCGGGGGCTCGACGCCGAGGGCATCCTCCACGCCGCCGCCGCCGGGCGCATCCAGGCCCTCGTCCTGCTCGGCGCCGACCCGGTGGCCGACTTCCCCGACCACCAGCTGGCCCGGCGGGCGGTGGCCGGCGCCGGCTTCGTGGTGGCGCTCGACGCCTTCCTCACCGAGTCGGCCCGGCAAGCCGACGTGGTGCTCCCGGCTGCCGCCTTCTCCGAGCGGCGGGGCACCACCACCAACCTGGAGGGCCGCATCACGTCGCTGGGCCAGAAGATCGTGCCCAACGGCGTGGCCTGGCCCGACTGGATGGTCGCCGTGGAGCTGGCCGCCCGGCTCGGCACCGAACTGGGCTTCGAGAGCACCGAGGACATCTGGTCGGAGATCGAGCGCGTCGCCCCGTCCCACGCCGGCATCACCCGGGACGTCCTGGCCGACAGGCGGTCCCGCGACGGCGTCGTCGCCCCCCTCGCCGAACCGGCGCCGCAGGGGGCGGTTCCGGCCGAGGCGGCCACCGACACCACGGCCGGCGCCACCACCGACGTGCCCGGCGACGTCGACCCCATGTCCGATCCTGGCATCGACGCGGCGGAGACCCAGGGCGTGCCCGCCACCGCCGTGGTGCCCGACCCGCCCACCGCCACCGGCCCGGTCTCCGACGAGCCGAGGCCGCCGCTGCTGGCCTTCGCCGGCGAGGCGTCGCCGGTCCCGTCGGCGCCGCCCGACGCCTACTCCCTCCGGCTCGTCGCCAGCCGCAAGCTCTACGGCACGGGCACGCTCGTGCAGCGCACCCCGGCCCTCGCCGCCCTGGCCAAGCCGCCCTGCGCCCGGGCCAACCCCACCGACCTCGACCGCCTGGGCATGGGGCAGGGCGGGCGGGTGCGGGTGCGCACCGCCCGGGCCAGCTTCCTGGTCGACGCCGAGCCCGATCCCGGCGTGCCCCGCGGCTCGGTGTGGTTGGCCTTCAACAGCGGCGAGCCCGGCACCGACGGTCCCGGCGAGCTGATCGACGCCGCCCAGCCGGTGACCGACGTGCGAGTCGAGACCCCATGAGCGCCCTGCTCTACGCGTCCGACCCGCTGTTCGCGCGGGGCGTCGACCTCGGTGTGGTGGTGATCGTGGTCGTCAAGGTGCTGGTCGCCTTCACGGTCCTGCTGCTCTCGGTCATGTTCATGGTGTGGTTCGAGCGCAAGCTCGTGTCCGACATGCAGAACCGCATCGGCCCCAACCGGGCCGGGCCGTGGGGCCTCCTCCAGACGATGGCCGACGGCATCAAGCTGTTCTTCAAGGAGGACCTGCTGCCGGCCGAGGCCGACCGCCGGGTGTTCCGGCTGGCGCCGTACCTCTCGCTCGTGCCGGCGTTCCTCACCTTCGCCATCGTGCCGATCGGTGGCACCGTCCACATCGGCACCCACACCACCCGCCTCCAGCTGGCCGACCCGCCCGTCGGGATCCTCTTCCTGCTGGCCTGCTCGGGGGTGGCCGTCTACGGCGTGATGCTGGCCGGCTGGTCGTCCGGATCCAAGTACCCGCTGCTCGGCTCGGTGCGGGCGTCGGCCCAGATGGTGTCCTACGAGGCGGCCCTCGGGCTGTCGATCGCCTCGGTGGTGCTGATCACCGGTTCCCTGCTCACGAGCGACATCGTCAACGAGCAGGCGTCGGGCTCGTTCCTCCGCTGGAACATCGTGCGGCTGGGCTTCGTGCCGTTCGTCATCTTCTGCCTGGCCGCCACCGCCGAGCTGAACCGCCCACCGTTCGACCTGGTGGAGGCCGAGCAGGAGCTGGTCGGCGGCTTCCACACCGAATACTCCTCGCTGCGCTTCGCCCTCTTCTTCCTCGCCGAGTTCATGAGCACGGTGGTGATGTCGGCGATCATCGTCACCCTGTTCCTCGGCGGCCCCGCCGGCCCCGCCCCCCACGGGGGGTTCCTCGGCGCGGTGATCCCCATCATCTGGTTCCTCGCCAAGATGGCGATCTTCCTGTTCACCTACGTCTGGCTGCGGGCCACCCTGCCCCGGCTCCGCTACGACCAGCTGATGGACCTGGGCTGGAAACGGCTGATCCCACTGTCGCTGTTCTGGCTCCTGGTGCTGGCCGGTATGCGCATCGGCCCGGGGTACGGCATCGGCGTGTTCGTCGGCGGCCTGCTGCTCGGCCTCCTGCTGTGGCGGGCCATCCAGGTCGGCAACGCCGCCACCGAGGGCCACGGCGGCAACGTCCCTGCTTTTGAAGAAGGAGGGTGATGTCGCACTCGCAAGCGGAGCTTGCTCGGCGAGGGTTTCACCTCGCAAGCAGAGCTTGCTCGGCGAGTCAGCCGGGCTCCGACCGGCCGGCGGAGCCGTCCGGCCTCCGCTCGTCCTTGTTTGCCGCCAGCCGGGGGAGCCGCCTTCGGCGGCGCGAGCGGCCAGCGGCGTTGGCGACGGAGGTTTCTTGATGGGCTACCTGGACGGGTTCAAGGTCACCTTCAAGACGCTCTTCGACAAGCGGGTCACGGTCGAGTACCCGAAGGAGAAGCGGCCCAAGCCGGAGCGGTTCCACGGGCGCCACGTGCTGAACCGCTACGAGGACGGCATGGAGAAGTGCATCGGCTGCGAGCTGTGCGCCGGCGTGTGCCCGGCCCGGTGCATCTACGTGCGGGGGGCCGACAACCCGCCCGACGCCCCTGTGTCGCCCGGCGAGCGCTACGGCTTCGTCTACGAGATCAACTTCCTGCGCTGCATCCACTGCGACCTCTGCGTGGAGGCCTGTCCCACCGAGGCCATCACCGAGTCGAAGCTGTTCGAGTTCTCCTTCACCGACCGCAAGGACGCCATCTACACCAAGGAGGAGTTGGTCGTGGACGACGACGGCCGGCCCCGCCGCCAGCCGTGGGAGGACTGGCGGGAGGGCGACGACCGCAACACCTCGGCGTGGGTGCGGGCCACCGCCCCGGCCGGCAACGCCAAGTACGAGGGGCGGGTGCAGTGGTCGGGCGAGCTTGGCTACGGCGTGCGCGCCCCCGAGAAGGGCCAGTCGGCGTGACCGGCCCGGGAGGCCGGTTCATCGGCACCTCGCCGGTACAACAGCCCGAAGGGGTGGTGCGCCGGTGACCGCCGTGCTCCTCGCCTCCGCCACCAAGGTCGACGCCGCCGTGTTCGTGGCCGCCGCCGCCATCGTGCTGTCGGGCGCCATCGGCGTGGTGATCTCCGCCAACCCGGTCCACGCCGCCCTCTCGCTGGTGCTCACCCTGTTCGGCGTGGCCGTGCTGTTCGTGGCCCAGGGAGCCCACTTCCTCGCCGCCGTGCAGATCATCGTCTACGCCGGCGCCATCGTCGTCCTCTTCCTGTTCGTCATCATGCTCATCGGCGTCGACCGGGCCGAGAACGTGCGCATGGAGCCCCTCCGCGGCCAGCGGCCCACCGCCATCGTCCTGGGCCTGGCCTCGCTGGCCATGATCCTGCTGCTGTCCCGGGGCACCGACTGGGCCACCGGCGCCACCTCCACGGCCGGGCCCCTGAGCGGGCCCGAGTCCAACGTGGAGAAGCTGGCCACCAGCATCTTCACCCGCTACCTGTTCGCCTTCGAGATCACGTCGGTGCTGCTCGTCATCGCCGTGGTGGGCGCCGTCACCCTCGTGCGGCGGCCGCCGAATGCGCCCCCCGAGGACGACGTTCTGGCGGTGGTCGAGCCCCCTGCCGAACTGGTGGAGGACGCCCGGTGAGCCTCGACGGTGGGTGGTACCTCACCCTGGCCGCAGCGCTGTTCACCATCGGGGCGGTCGGGCTGCTGATCCGCCGCAACGTGCTGGTGATGTTCATGTGCGTCGAGCTGATGCTCAACGCCGTCAACCTCACCTTCGTCACCTTCGCCCGCATGCTCGACGACATCGGCGGCCAGACCCTGGTGTTCTTCGTGCTCGTGGTGGCGGCCGCCGAGGTCGTGGTCGGGCTCGGCATCATCGTGTCGATCTTCCGGCGCCGGTCCGACGCCACCGCCGACGACCTGCACATCCTCAAGGGATAAGGCGCCCCCCTGTGCTCGACCACCTCTGGCTCATCCCGCTCATGCCCCTGGCCGGCTTCCTGCTGCTGGTCGCCTTCGGCAAGCGGGCGGGCGACCCCTCCGCGGGGTGGATCGGCGTCACTGCCGTGGCCGGCGCCTTCCTGTTCACGGTGCTGGCCTTGTTCGCCCTGCTGGGTCGCCCGTCGGAGGAACGCTCGGTGGACCAGGTCCTCTTCACCTGGATCCAGGTCGGCGGGTTCAAGGTCAGCTTCGCCCTGCTGCTCGACCAGCTGTCCGTCACGATGGCCCTCTTCGTCACCGGGGTGAGCACCCTCATCCACATCTACTCCGTGGGCTACATGAAGGGCGACCCCCGGTACCCCCGGTTCTTCGTCTACCTGAACCTGTTCGTCTTCTCCATGCTCATGCTGGTGCTGGGGGACAACCTGCTCGTCACGTTCCTCGGCTGGGAGGGCGTGGGGGCCTGCTCCTACCTGCTCATCTCCTTCTGGTTCGAGCGGGAGTCGGCGGCCAGCGCCGGCAAGAAGGCGTTCGTGGTGAACCGGGTGGGCGACTTCGGGTTCATGATCGCCATGTTCCTGTGCTTCGCCACCTTCGGCACGCTCCAGTACACGAAGGTCCTGGGCGACCTCGACGTGGCGTCCCATTCCACGCTCACCGCCATCGCCCTGCTCCTGTTCCTCGGGGCGTGCGGCAAGTCGGCCCAGCTGCCGCTGTTCGTGTGGCTCCCCGACGCCATGGAGGGCCCCACCCCGGTGTCGGCCCTGATCCACGCCGCCACCATGGTGACGGCCGGCGTGTACCTCCTGTGCCGCATGGCGCCGCTGCTCGCCCTCACCCCCGGCGTGCTCACCTTCATCGCCGTGGTCGGGTGCCTCACCGCCCTGTTCGCGGCCACGGTGGCATGCGCCCAGGACGACATCAAGCGGGTGCTCGCCTACTCCACCATCTCGCAGCTGGGCTACATGTTCCTGGCCGTCGGGTCGGGGGCCTACGTGGCGGCCATGTTCCACATGATCACCCACGCCTTCTTCAAGGCCCTGCTCTTCCTCGGCGCCGGCTCGGTGATCCACGGCCTGCACGACGAGCAGGACATGAAGCGCATGGGGATGCTCAAGAAGTGGATGCCGATCACCTGGGCCACGTTCATGATCGGCTGGCTCGCCATCTCCGGGGTCCCGCCCCTCGCCGGGTTCTGGTCGAAGGACGAGATCCTGCTCAACGCCTACTACAAGAGCCCGGTGCTCTGGGGTCTCGGCCTGGCCACCGCGCTGCTCACCGCCTACTACATGACTCGCCAGTACCGCATGGTCTTCTTCACCAACGAGCGGTGGCGGCCCGAGGCGGCGGCCGACAAGCCGGAGCTCACCGAGCCGGAGCCCGTGGGCGAGCACCACGAAGAGGTCGAGCACGCCGGCCACGGCGGCCACGGCGCCGAGCCCCACGAATCGGGCTGGCTCATGGCCGGGCCCCTGTGCGTGCTGGCCGGCCTCGCCGCGCTGGGCGGCCTCCTCACGTTCTATCTGCACGGCAAGCCCGTGCTCGAGCAGTGGCTGGAGCCGGTGTTCGGCGACGCCCTGCACCAGGTCGACGCCACCACCGCCCAGAAGTGGCTGTTCTCGGGCCTGGCGGTGGCCGCCGCCGCCGTCGGTATCGCCTTCGCCTACTCGGTGTTCGAGCGCCGCCGCCGCCTCGACGCCTTCGAGCCCGCCGTGCTCCAGCGGGCGTGGGGCATCGACGCCTTCTACGCCGCCGTCATCGCCTCGCCGGGCAAGGCGCTCGCCGCCTTCAGCGCCTACGTGATCGACGCCAAGATCGTCGACGGCATCGTCAACGGCGCCGGCGCCGTGGTCCGGGGCGGGGGCAGTGTGCTGCGCAAGCTGCAGACCGGCTACGTGCGCAACTACGCCCTCGGCGTCGCCTTCGGCGCCACCCTCCTCCTCGGATGGGTGATGGTCAGGTCGGGAGTCGGCGGATGAACGACCTGTCGTTCCCGATCCTCACCGTCATCGTCCTGCTCCCGGCTGCCGGCTGCGCAGTGGTCGCGCTGCTGCCCAAGAGCAGGCCCGACATCGTGAAGCTGGTGGGGTTCCTGTTCGCCGTGGCCACCGGCGCCTTCACGGTGTGGCTGGGCTTCGCCTTCCACGCCGGCGAGCCCGGCTACCAGTTCGTCACCGAGCACGCCTGGATCAAGGACTTCGGCATCTCGTGGCTCCTCGGGGTCGACGGCATCTCGCTCTTCCTCGTCGTGCTCACCGGGATCCTCTTCCCCATCGCCCTCGGCGGGGTCAAGGTGCACCGCGACGTGAAGGCCTACACGGCGTGGATGCTCCTGCTCGAGGCCGGCTGCCTGGGCGCGTTCCTGTCGCTCGACCTGTTCGTGTTCTTCCTGTTCTTCGAGATCACCCTGGTCCCGATGTACTTCATCATCGGCGGCTGGGGCTACGACAACCGGGTCTACGCGTCGGTCAAGTTCTTCCTGTACACCCTCTTCGGCTCCGCGTTCATGCTCGTCGGGATGCTCACCCTGGTGTTCCTGAGCGCCAAGGGCCACGCCGTCACCTTCGACGTGCGGATCCTCACCGAGCGCAACGCCCTCGCCCCGGCCACCGCCCAGTGGGTGTTCCTCGCCTTCGCCATCGGCTTCGCCGTGAAGGTCCCTCTCTTCCCCGTCCACACCTGGCTGCCCGACGCCCACACCGAGGCGCCCACCGCCGGCTCGGTGATCCTCGCCGGCGTGCTGCTGAAGCTCGGCACCTACGGCCTGGTCCGCTTCGGCGTGGCCCTGTTCCCGTCGGCCGCCGTCGACATGGCCCCGCTCCTGCTCACCCTGGCCGTCATCGGCATCATCTACGGCGCCCTGGTGGCCACCGTGCAGCGCGACCTGAAACGGCTCGTCGCCTACTCGTCGGTGGCCCACCTCGGGTTCATCGTCCTCGGCACCTTCGCCCTCACCAACCAGGGGGTGTCGGGGGGCGTGCTCCAGATGGTCAACCACGGGCTGTCCACCGGCGCCCTGTTCCTCCTCGTCGGGATGATCTCCGACCGCCGCCACACCCGCCAGATCTCCCAGCTCAACGGCCTCCAGAAGTCGATGCCGGTGCTGGCCGCCGTGTTCACCGTGGTGATGCTCTCGTCGGTGGGGCTCCCCGGCCTCAACGGGTTCGTGGGCGAGTTCCTCGTCCTCCTCGGCACCTTCATCACCCGCCGCTGGTTCGCCGTGGTGGCCACCGCCGGCGTGATCCTCGCCGCCCTGTACCTGCTCTGGGCCTACCAGCGGGTGTTCCACGGCACGCCCACCGGCGACAACGTGGGCCTCCCCGACATCAACTGGCGCGAGGCGGCCGCCGTCGGGCCGCTCGTCGTACTCATCGTGGCCCTCGGCGTGTACCCGAAACCGGTGCTCGACCGGGTCAACCCGTCCGTGGAGGCGCTCATCCAG
The DNA here is from genome assembly GCA_035689115.1 of Acidimicrobiales bacterium. GTDB lineage: Bacteria > Actinomycetota > Acidimicrobiia > Acidimicrobiales > JAHFUS01. The sequence goes on along the minus strand of DASSMA010000061.1, from coordinate 23,312 downwards.
CACGTCGAGAAGGCCACCGGCTACAAGCAACCGGCGGTGGCCGAGGGCCACAGTCTGGTGGACAAGTGATCCCGCTGCTGGCCCAGGCGTCCACCGTCACGCGCCTCCAGACGCCCGACGTCGAGTACGCCTATCTCTCGCCCGAGCTCGTCCTCATCGGCGGGGCGATGCTCCTGCTGCTCGTCGTCTCGGTGTTCCGGCACCGGCCGGCGTGGCTGTGGTCCGCCCTCACCCTGTCCTTCGGCGCCGGCAGCCTGGTGCTCTCGCTGGCGCTGTACAACCAGGTCACCGACGCCACCGGCGCCGGGCCCAAGGAGCTGGTGGCCGGCGCCCTGGTGGCGGACGGCTTCTCCACCTTCTTCATGGTCCTGGTGAGCGTGTGCGTGATCCTGGGCGCACTGCTGGCCACCACCTACCTCGGCAAGGAGGGGTTCCGGGGGCCCGAGTTCTACGTGCTGATGCTCCTGTCGGCCTCGGGGGCCATGGTGATGGCGTCGGCCAACGACCTCATCGTCCTGTTCCTCGGCCTCGAGATCCTGTCCATCGCCCTGTACGTGCTGGCCGGCTTCAACCCCCGGCGGATGGAGTCGAAGGAGGCGGCCATGAAGTACTTCGTGCTCGGCGCCTTCTCGTCCGCCCTCTTCCTCTACGGCGTGGCCCTCGTGTACGGCTCCACCGGCTCCACCAACCTGGCCGCCATCCACACCTACCTGGCCGGCAACGTGGCTCCCAACCACGGCGTGCTGCTGGCCGGCGCCGCCCTGCTGCTGGTCGGCCTGGGGTTCAAGGTGGCGGTCGTGCCCTTCCACACCTGGACCCCCGACGTCTACCAGGGCTCGCCCTCGCCGGTCACCGGGTTCATGGCGGCGGCGGCGAAGGCGGCCGGGTTCGCCGGGCTCCTCCGGGTGTTCTTCTCCGGCTTCTCGGTGCTGCGCCTCGACTGGCGCCCCGCCATGGCGGTGGTGGCCGTCCTCACCCTGCTGGTGGGCTCGGTGCTGGCCGTCGTCCAGAACGACATCAAGCGGATGCTGGCCTACTCGTCCATCAGCCACGCCGGCTACGTGCTGATCGGCCTCCAGGCGGCCAGCCGGGCGGGGATCGCCGGGTCGCTCTTCTACCTCCTCGCCTACACCTTCATGGTGCTCGGCAGCTTCGCCGTCATCACCGTGGTGGGCCGCCCCGCCGACGCCAACCACGACCTGTCGGCGTACCGGGGTCTGGCCTCCCGGCGCCCCACGCTGGCCTTCGCCTTCACCGTGCTGCTGCTGTCCCAGGCCGGGGTGCCGTTCACCACCGGGTTCCTGGCCAAGTTCTACGTGATCTCGGCCGCCGTCCAGGCCGGGTCCTACGCCCTCGCCCTCATCGGCATGCTGTCGGCGGTCATCGCCGCCTTCTTCTACCTCCGGGTCACCGTGCTCATGTACTCGCCGCTCACCGACGAGGCGCACGGCCACGAGGGCGAGGAGGCGCCGCCCGTCCGCCCCCTCCGGGTGCCGGCCCCCATCGCCGTGGCGGTGGCGGCCGCCGCCGTCTTCACGATCGCCTTCGGCCTCGTCCCCGCCCCCATGATCCACTTCGCCCGCCACGCCACGTTCTTCCTGTAGTGGATCGGCTCGGAACCAAAGGTTCCTCGCCGAGTTTGACGTGCCGCCCTCCGGCTGGCTGGTCTCGCCTGCGGCTCGCTCGCCAGTTCGTCGGCCCTGACGGCCGCCGACCGGCGGTGCCGTATCGGCGGCTTACTGTGGGGGGCTGCGCCCCCCACGCCCCCCGTGCCGCCAGCCGTTGGAGCCGCCTGCGGCGGCCCGAGCGGCCGGCGGCGGCCCCTACAGCCGCTTTCTGGCGGGTTTCCGACCCCACGACGTAGGCTCGCCGCCTGATGTCCAGCTTCCTGCGGAGCTACCTCACCGTCTTCGTGTTCGGTGTCGCTGCCGTGGTGATGGTCGGGGCCATGCTGGGCATCGGGGCGCTCCTGCGGCCCACCCGCCCCGAGCCCCAGAAGTACATCGCCTACGAGAGCGGGGTCGACCCGGTGGGCACCGGCTGGTCGCAGAGCCAGATCCGGTACTACATCTTCGCCCTGCTGTTCGTGATGTTCGACGTGGAGGCGGTGTTCATCTTTCCCTGGGCGGTGCGCCTCGAGTCTTTCGGCGTGTTCGGTCTGGTGGAGATGCTGATCTTCGTGGTGATCCTGGCCCTCGGGCTTGTCTATGCCTGGCGGAAGGGCGTGTTGCGGTGGGCCTGATCGAGAAGGGCTGGATGCCCAAGAAGCTCACCGGCCTCCTCAATGCCAGCCGGAAGTATTCGCTCTGGGTGTACCAGTGGGGCCTGGCCTGCTGCGCCATCGAGATGGGCGCCGCCTTCGGCTCCCCGCGCTACGACGTGATGCGCCTCGGCGTCATCCCGTTCCCCGCCGGTCCCCGCCAGGCCGACCTGGTGGTCATCTCGGGCACCGTCACCGACAAGATGGCGCCGCCCATCCGCCGGCTCTACGAGCAGATGCCGGACCCCAAGTACGTGATCTCCATGGGCTCGTGCGCCAACTGCGGCGGGCCCTACTGGGACAGCTACTCGGTCACCAAGGGCGTCGACCAGATCATCCCGGTCGACGTCTACGTACCCGGGTGCCCGCCCCGCCCGGAGGCGCTCCTGGAGGGCATCGTGCTGCTCCAGCAGCGCATCCAGGACGAGGACATGGCGGAGCGTTGGAAGGGGGAGCCGATTGTCGTCGGACGCTGACGAGGGGGCGCCGGCGCCGCCCGTCGACCAGGTCCGCACCGGCCTGGTCGGCTCGCTGCGCAGCCACCTCGGCACCGCCGTCCTGGAGACGGAGGTCGCCAACGGCGACGTGTGGGTGCGGCTCGAACGGGCCGCGTGGTCCAAGGCCGCCGGCGTGCTGCGCAACGAGCTGGGCATGGACTACTTCTGCTTCCTCTCCGGGCTCGACTGGATGGCCAACCCCGGCCTGTCGGGGGAGAAGGTGTGGGATCCCGACGGCGGCGTGTCGCTCGACGAGGAGGGCGGCGACGAGGTGGCCGAGGAGCCGGCCGGGAGCCACCACACCGGCGTCGCCGGCGGCGACAGCCGGTTCCAGGTGTTCGCCCGCGTGTACTCCACCGGCGAGAAGGTCGGGATCACCCTGAAGGCCGACCTCGACGAGGCGGACCCCCGCATCGGCTCCTGGGTAGCGGTGTACCGGGGGGCCGACTGGCACGAGCGCGAGGCGTGGGAGATGTACGGGTTCACCTTCGACGGCCACCCCGGCTTGCGCCACATGTACCTGCCCTCCGACTTCGAGGGCCACCCCATGCGCAAGGACTTCCCGCTGCTGGCGCGCGAGGTGAAGCCCTGGCCCGGCCTGGTCGACGTGGAGGCGATGCCCGGCGAAGAGGCGGGCGAGGGCGAGGGAACCGAGGGCTGATGGCGGTCTCGACGGAGTGGCAGAAGGCCGCCTACGTGGCCGCCCAGGCGGCCGACGCGCGCGTGCACGTGGAGCTGGAGACCGAGGGCATGACCCTCAACATCGGCCCCCAGCACCCGGCCACCCACGGCACCCTCCGCATCGTCGTGCGCCTCGACGGCGAGCAGGTGGTGTGGGCCGAGCCGGTGGCCGGGTACATGCACCGCGGCTACGAGAAGCTGTGCGAGGTCCGCACCTACCCCCAGGTCACCACCCTCATCAACCGCATCGACTGGCTCGGCCACTTCGCCAACGAGGTGCCGTTCATCCTGGCCGCCGAGCAGCTGATGGGCATCGAGGCCCCGCCCCGGGCCCAGTGGATCCGCACGATCTTCTTCGAGATGGCCCGGATCGCCAACATCACCCTGTTCCTCGGCGACATGGGTGTGCAGCTGGGCGCCATCACGCCGATCTTCTTCGCCTTCCGCGACCGCGAGCACGTCCTCAACCTCATGGAGGCGGCCACCGGCGGGCGGTTCCACCCCAACTACGACCGCATCGGCGGCCTGAAGGACGACCTCCCCCGCGGCTGGGTGGAGGAGTGCAAGACCGCCATGAAGAAGATGCGGGGGTTCTGCGACGAGATCGAGGACCTCCTCATGGGGAACGAGATCTTCCAGGAGCGCACTCGCGGCATCGGCGTCATCCCGCCGGCGGTGGGCCTGGAGTACGGGCTGTCGGGGGCGAACATCCGGGCCAGCGGGGTCGACTTCGACATCCGCCGCGACGAGCCCTCGCCCCTCGCCTACAAGAGCTGCGACTGGAAGGTCTGGACCCACCCCGACGGCGACTCGTTCGCCCGCTACTGGGTCCGGCTCCAGGAGGTCCGGGAGTCCACCAAGATCGTCGACCAGCTGCTCGAGTCGCTGCCCGCCGGCTCCATCCAGGCCAAGGTTCCCCGCATCATCAAGGTGCCGGCCGGCGAGGCCTGGGCCCACACCGAGAACCCCCTCGGCGAGATGGGGTACTACGTGGTGAGCAAGGGCGGCCTCGGCCCCTTCCGGGTCAAGATCCGCACCCCCTCGTTCAGCAACGTGTCCATCGTGCCGTGGCTGCTGCGGGGCGTCTACGTCCCCGACGTCATCACCATCCTGGCCAGCCTCTACTTCATCCTGGGCGACATCGACCGGTGATGCTCGGCCTCAACATCGACGCCTACTGGGCCACCACCACCTTGAAGGTCGTGGTCGTGCTCTCCCTCATCCCGATGGCCGCCATCATCCTGGGCTATGTCTTCCTGCTCAAGATGATGAGCCACATGCAGAGCCGGCTCGGCCCCATGGAGGCGGGGCCCCACGGGGTGCTCCAGCTCATGGCCGACGGCGTGAAGTTCATGCAGAAGGAGGACATCTTCCCCGCCAAGGCCGACCGGTTCGTGTTCGCCACCGCACCGATCGTCGTGCTGATGTCCACGTTCCTGCTCTACATCGTCATCCCCGCCGGCCCCCGGCTGGTGGTGGAGGACCTGGACACCGGCATCTTCTTCGCCCTGGCCGTGTCGTCGCTGTCGGTCCTCGGCATCCTCATGGCCGGGTGGTCGTCGGCCAACAAGTACTCCCTGATCGGCGCCCTCCGGGCCGCCGGCCAGCTGATCGCCTACGAGCTGCCTCTCGTGCTGGCCGTGGTGGGCGTGGTGATGCAGGCCGGCACCATGAGCCTCCAGGGCATCGTCCACGCCCAGGCCGACGGCGAGATCTTCGGGGTCGGCTTCATGGGCAACCCCTTCATCTTCACCCAGTTCATCGGCTTCCTGATCTTCCTGGCCGCCGCCCAGGCCGAGCTCACCCAGACGCCGTTCGACATGCCGGTGGCCGAGTCCGAGCTGGTGGCCGGCTACATGACCGAGTACACGGGCTTCCGCTTCCTGTTCTTCTTCATGGGGGAGTTCGGCACCGCCTTCGCCTTCGCCGCCATCGGGGCCACCCTGTTCCTCGGCGGGTGGTACGTGCCCGGCGTCCACGGCGCCACGGCCGACGTCCTCGGCCCCATCGTGCTGGGCACCAAGATCATGTTCGTCGCCTTCCTGATCTTCTGGATCCGGTTCAGCTACCCCCGCATGCGTGAGGACCAGCTCCAGGCCTTCGCCTGGAAGTTCCTCATCCCCCTCTCCCTCGTCAACATCGCGATCACCGGGATCTTGAAAGTTGCGTTCTGATGCCTGATTTCCCCGGCCGGGGGCTGATGAAGGGCCTCGGCGTCACCTTCAAGACGATGATGAAGCCGGCCGTCACCGTGCAGTACCCGCACGTGAAGGAGGCGCCGCCCACCAGGGCGCGGGGCGTGATCGCCCTCAAGGAGGAGAACTGCACGGTGTGCATGCTGTGCGCCCGGCAGTGCCCCGACTGGTGCATCTACATCGAGGGCTACAAGGACAAGGCCCCGCCCCGGCGGGAGGGGGGCAAGCCCCGCACGGTCCAGAAGCTCGACCGCTTCGACATCGACTACAGCCTGTGCATGTACTGCGGGATCTGCGTCGAGGTGTGCCCCTTCGATGCCCTGTTCTGGAGCCCCGAGTACGAGTACAGCGAGGCCAGCATCGCCGACCTGCTGCACGACAAGACCAAGCTGGGCGAGTGGATGCTCACCGTCCCCGAGCCGCCGCCCCTCGAGGCCGGCGCCGAGGCCAAGAAGGGCGGCAAGAAGTAGCCGTGGTCGCCCAGAACGTCATCTTCGGCATCATCGCCGCCGCCATGGCGCTGGCCGCCATCCGGGTGGTCACCACCTCGAACATCGTCCACGCCGCCCTCTACCTGGTCGTCGTGCTGGGCGGCGTCGCCGCCCTCTACATCCTGCTGGCCGCCGAGTTCACCGCCGTGGTGCAGGTGCTCGTCTACATCGGCGCCATCGTCGTGCTGTTCCTCTTCGGCATCATGCTCACACGGGCGCCCATCGGCCCCACCACCAACCTCGACAACGACCAGCGGGGCATCGCCCTGGTGGTGTCGGTGTTCCTCCTCGGCCTCCTGGGCGCCATCCTCGTCGACGCCTACGGCAAGACCAAGCTGGGCGAAGACATAGCCGTGCAGCGCACGGCCGAGGTGGGCACGTCGATCTTCCAGGACTACGTGATCCCCTTCGAGATCATCTCCATCCTGCTCCTCGCCGCCCTCATCGGCGCCGTCGTCATCGCAAGGAGGGACTGAGTTGTACCTGAACCAGTTCCTGTTCCTCGCCGCCTTCCTGTTCTGCGTGGGCGTCTACGGCGTGCTCGCCCGCAAGAACGGCGTGCTCGTCCTCATGTCGGTGGAGCTCATCCTCAACGCCGTCAACGTGAACCTGGTGGCCTTCGGCGCCTTCCACAACACGGTGGTCGGGCAGGTGTTCGCCCTGTTCGTCATCGCCATCGCCGCCGCCGAGGTGGGCGTCGGCCTGGCCATCGTGCTGCTCATCTACCGGAACAAGCACTCGATCGACCTCTCCGAGGTCGACATCATGAAGGGCTGAGCGGGCGCCGATGCTGGAGAACGCCTGGATCATCCCCGCCCTGCCGGTCACGTCCTTCTTCCTGATCCTGTTCTTCGGGAAGCGCCTCCCCGGCAAAGGCCACGAGCTCGGCATCGCCGCCGTGGGGATCGCCTTCATCCTCTCGTGCGTCTGCGTGTCACAGTGGGTGGCGAAGCCGGCCGACTACCACCCGCCTGCCGCCCACGAGGCCTCGGCCACCACCGGCGAGGCGTCGGCCGCGCCCGAGGGTGGCGAGGAGGAGGGCATCCGCCAGCCGGTGGTCCACGAGGTCACCTGGTTCGAGACCGGCGACACCACGGTGAAGGTCGGCACCCACATGGACGGCCTGGCGGTGATGCTGGTCTTCACCGTCACCCTGATCTCCCTGCTGGTCCACATCTTCTCGACCAACTACATGCACGGCGACCGGCGGTACACCCACTTCTTCGCCGCCCTCAGCCTGTTCACCGCGGGCATGCTCATCATGGTCACGTCCAGCACCACCCTGCTGCTGCTGGTGGGCTGGGAGATGATGGGTCTGTGCTCGTTCATGCTGATCGGGCACTGGTGGGAGGAGCAGAAGAACTCCGACGCCGCCCTCAAGGCGTTCTTCACCACGCGCACGGGCGACATCGGCCTGCTCGTCGGCCTGTCCATCCTCTTCGTCGCCGCCGGCAACACCTTCGAGATCTCCACCATCAACAGCAAGGCCCTGTCCGGCGACATCGCCCACGGCGTGGTGCTGGCCGCCGCCGCCGCCCTTCTCTGCGCCGTCATCGGCAAGAGCGCCCAGTTCCCCCTTCACACCTGGCTGCCCGACGCCATGGCCGGTCCCACGCCGGTGTCGGCCCTCATCCACGCCGCCACCATGGTGGTGGCCGGGGTCTACCTCGTCGCCCGCCTCTACGGCGTGTTCTGGTCGGGGTTCAGCATCGCCAACGGCACGGTGAACCCGCTGGCCGCGGTGGGCGGGATCACCATCATCATCGCCGCCCTGCTGGCCTTCGTGCAGTCCGACATCAAGAAGGTGCTGGCGTACTCCACCGTCAGCCAGCTGGGCTACATGGTGATGGCCCTCGGGGTCGGCGCCTGGACGGCCGGCATCTTCCACCTCTTCACCCACGCCATGTTCAAGGGCCTGCTGTTCCTCGGGGCCGGCTCGGTGAGCCACGCCGTGCACAGCTTCGACATGAAGAAGGACATGGGCGGGCTGAAGAAGCACATGCCGGTCACCTTCTGGACCTTCGTGATCGGCAGCCTGGCCCTGGCCGGCATCCCGCCCCTGGCCGGTTTCTGGTCCAAGGACGAGATCCTCGTCGGCGCCTCCGAGAACGGCTACAAGTTCTTCTTGATCGTGGGCCTCGTCGGCGCCTTCATGACCGCCTGCTACATGACCCGCTGCGTGTACCTCACCTTCTTCGGCGAGTACCGCGGCCACGGCCACCCCCATGAGTCGCCCATCGCCATCACCGCCCCGCTGGTCGTCCTCGGCGTGATGGCCGTCGTGGCCGGCTGGGTGAACTTCCCGGCTCACGCGGCCGAGTGGTTCGGCAAGTGGACGGAGAACGAGGTCTTCGCCGTCGCCGGCGTGCAGAGCCACAAATTCGCGCCGGGGCTCGCCTTCGCCGGCTTCCTCATGGGCGTGGGCGGCATCGCCGCCGGCTGGGCGTACTACGCCCGCAACTGGGGCCCCCACCGCCTCACCGAGCGCAGCAAGCCCGCCCTGCGCGGCTACGTGTTCCTCGAGAACAAGTACTACCTCGACTACATCGAGACCGACCTGGTGGTGGGCAGCATCAAGGGCCCCATCGCCCGGGGCGCCTACTGGATCAACCAGCAGATACTCGACGCCGTGGTGAACGGGGCCGCCACGGTGTCCCGGGCCGTGGCCCGGTTCACCTACGACTACATCGACCAGAAGGGCGTCGATGGCATCGTCAACGGCGCCGGGGTCGGCGCCGAGGAGGGCGGCAGCGTCCTCCGCGTCCTGCAAACGGGCCGCGTGCAGCAGTACGCCGCCTTCCTCTTCGGTGGTGTCGTGCTGCTCGGCGGCGCCCTCATCCTCTTCGCCTAGGAGATTCCGTTGGACTGGTTCGACTCGTGGGCCCTCACGCTGGCGATCTTCGTCCCTGCCGCCGGCCTGGTGGTGGTGGGGTTCCTGCCCCGCGGCCAGGAGACCGCCATCAAGGCCGTGACCCTGCTCACCACGATCCTCACCGCCGCGGTGGGCGTCGGCATCCTCACCCGGTTCGACTACGACGCCGCCAACACCCTCCAGTTCACCGTGAACCGCACGTGGATCCCGGTGATCAACAGCCGCTACCACGTTGGCATCGACGGCATCTCCCTTCCCCTGCTGGCCCTGTCGATGCTGATCACCATCCTGTGCGTCGTCTACTCCTGGGACCACTTCCCCGAGCCGCACAACCCCAAGGCATTTCTCATGCTCCTCCTCATCCTCGAGGTGGGCATGAACGGCACCTTCTGCTCGCAGGACCTGATCCTGTTCTTCGTCTTCTTCGAGTTGGTGCTGCTGCCCATGTACTTCATGATCGGCGTGTGGGGCGGGCCCAACCGCCAGTACGCGTCGATCAAGTTCTTCCTGTTCACCCTGTTCGGGTCGGCGCTGATGATCCTCGGGTTCCTCGCTCTCTACTTCCGGGCGGGCGAGACCTTCGACATCCCCACCCTCATCCAGACCGCCAGCGGCGCCATCCCCCACAACGTCCAGCTCTGGATCTTCGGCGGCCTGTTCATGGGCTTCGCCATCAAGGTGCCCATGTTCCCGTTCCACACCTGGCTGCCCGACGCCCACACGGAGGCGCCCACCGTCGGCTCGGTGATCCTGGCCGCCATCCTCCTCAAGCTGGGCACCTACGGCTTCGTGCGCATCGCCATCCCGATCCTCCCCGAGGCGGCGAAGTCGTGGGCGCCGTGGATCGGCGGGCTGGCGGTGGTCGGCATCATCTACGGCGCGCTGGGCTGCCTGGCCCAGCGGGACATGAAGCGGCTGATCGCCTTCTCGTCGGTGGCCCACATGGGCTTCGTGATGCTCGGCATCGCCACCCTCACCACCTTCGGGCTCAACGCCGCCCTGTTCGGCATGGTGGCCCACGGCCTCATCACCGGCATGCTCTTCTTCTGCGCCGGGTCCATCCAGGAGCGGTTCCACACCCGGGAGCTGTCCCGCCTCGGCGGCCTCCTCGTCCAGGCGCCGCGGCTCGGCTGGATCCTCGGGTTCTGCGCCATGGCCTCGCTCGGGCTGCCCGGCCTGGCCGGGTTCTGGGGCGAGTTCCCGGCCATCCTCTCGTCGTACCAACCGGCCGCCGGCCTCTCGGTCGGCTGGTTCCGCACCTTCATGGTGATCGCCTCGATCGGCACGGTGTTCGCCGCCGGCTACCTGCTCTGGATGTACCAGCGCACCGCCTTCGGCACGCCCAAGGACGAGTTCGCCAAGGCCCACATCCACGACGTCCACGTGCCGGAGTGGATCGCCTGGGCCCCGTTGCTGGTGCTGATCCTGATCCTCGGCGTGTTCCCGAACCTGCTCTTCGGGATCACCAACGACGCCGTGAAGTCGGTCACGGCCGCCTTCGGAGGCTGAGGTGCTGGGTCTCCTCGCCGCCGCCGCCGACTTCAAGGCGCCGCACATCGACTACGCGGCGTTGGCGCCCGAGATCGTGCTCACCTGCGTGCTCGGCATCGCCCTGCTGGTCGACCTGGTGGTCGACGAGACCCACAAGTACCTCGTCACCCAGATCTCCGGCATCGGGATCCTCCTCACCCTGATCCCGGTCATCGCCCTGGCCGTCGACGGCACCGACCGGTCGATGTTCGGCGGCGCCTTCGTGGTCGACAACTTCGCCCTCGTGTTCCAGGGCCTGTTCCTCGCCATCGGCTACGTCGTCCTCCTGATGTCCACGCGGTACATCGAGGAGGGCGACTACTACGAGGGCGAGTTCTCGTTCCTGCTGCTGTCGTCGATCCTCGGGATGATGACGATGGCGTCGTCGCGCGACCTCATCTCCATCTTCGTGTCCCTCGAGCTGCTCTCCATCCCCGCCTACATGCTGGCCGGCTGGCGCAAGCGGGACCTGAAGAGCAACGAGGCCGCCCTCAAGTACTACCTGCTCGGCGTGCTGGCCAGCTCGGTGATGCTCTACGGGATGTCGCTGGTGTTCGGCACCGCCGGCTCCACCGTCCTCACCGAGATAAACAAGGCGCTCAGCGGGCCGGCCGGCAACCAGCCGATCATCACCCTCGGCATCTTCCTCATCGTCGTGGGGTTCGCCTTCAAGGTGTCGGCCGTCCCGTTCCACTTCTGGGCGCCCGACACCTACGAGGGGGCGCCCACGCCCGTCACCGCCTTCCTGTCGGTGGCCTCCAAGACCGGCGGGTTCGTGGCCCTGCTCCAGCTCGTCTTCGTCGGGTTCCTCGGCCGCACCGACGTGTGGGCGCCGCTGTTCTGGGTCCTGGCCGCCCTCACCATGACGGTGGGCAACCTGGTGGCCCTGCGCCAGACCAACATCGTGCGGATGCTGGCGTACTCGTCGGTGGCCCAGGCCGGCTACATCCTCGTGCCCTTCGCCGTGGCCGGCGACAGCGCCAAGGCGATCGGCAGCGCCCAGACGGCGGCCATCGTCTACCTCATCGTCTACGCGGCGATGAACCTGGGCGCCTTCGCCATCGTGATGGCGGTCGCCCGCAAGACCCGCTCTGGTGAGATCGCCTCCTACGGCGGGCTGTTCACCTACGCCCCCGGGCTCACCCTGCTGATGACGATCTTCATGTTCTCGCTGGCCGGCATCCCGCCGCTCGGCGGGTGGTTCGCCAAGCTGGGGATCTTCCAGTCGGCCATCGACGCCGGCACCACGAGTTCGGTGGTCCTGGCCGTCATCGCCGGCGTCAACTCGGTGATCGCCCTCTTCTACTACTCCACCATCGCACGGGAGATGTGGATGCGGCCGGTGCCCGACGAGGACCGCACGCCCATCCCGGTGCCGGCGCCGCTGGCCGCCGCCCTGGGCCTGTGCGCGGTGGCCGTCGTCTTCATCGGCGTGTTCCCCCAGAGCGTGGCCCATCTCGGCCAGATGGCCCACCTGGCGGCGCCGTAGCTCCCGCCACCCGGCCGGCGGAGGTCCTGCGCCGGCGGATCGCCCGCCTCGGCCCCGTGCCGTTCGCCCAGTTCCTCGACATCGCCCTCTACGAGCCCGACGGCGGGTTCTTCGCCACCGGCGGGGGAGCGGGGCGCTCGGCCGACTTCCTCACCAGCCCGGCGGTGGGCCCCCTGTTCGGCGCCGTGCTGGCCCGGGCGGTGGACGCCTGGTGGCGGGACCTGGGCCAGCCGGACCCGTTCGTGGTGGTGGAGGCGGGTGCCGGCGACGGGGCCCTGGCGCGGGACGTGCTGGCCGCCGGCCCGGCCTGCGCGCCGGCCCTCCGCTACGTCCTGGTGGAGCGCTCGGCCACCCTGCGCGCCGCCCAGGCCGCCCGCATGTCGCTCGAGCACCCGGCTGCCGTCCTCGGCCCGCCGGCCGGCGAGGAGGACGCTCCCGCTCCCGCCGGCCTCGGCCCGCTGGCCACCGCCCTCGACGACCTGCCCGCCCAGCCGGTCACGGGCGTGGTGCTGGCCAACGAGCTGCTCGACAACCTGCCCTTCCTCCTGCTGGAGCGCCGGCCCGAAGGGTGGGCCGAGGTCCGGGTGGGCTGGGACGGCGGACCGGTGGAGGTGCTGGTGCCGGCGCCGGAGGCCCTGGCCGCCGAGGCCGAGCGGCTGGCGCCCGGCGCCCCCGCCGGCGGCCGGGTGCCCCTCCAACACGAGGCGCGGGCCTGGCTGCGGAGGGCCGCCGCCACGGTGGCGCGGGGCCGGGTGGTGGCGGTCGACTACGCCGACGCCACCCCGTCGCTGGCCGCCCGCCCCTGGCTGGACTGGGTCCGCACCTACCGCTCCCACCGGCGGGGCGGCCATCCCCTCGACGACCCGGGGTCCCAGGACGTCACCTGCGAGGTGGCCACCGACCAGTTGGCCGCCGCCCGGCCGCCGGCCGCCGACCGCAGCCAGGCCGAGTTCCTCGCCGCCCACGGCCTCGGCGACCTGGCCGCCGCCGCCCGGGCCGGGTGGGAGGCCGGTGCCGCCCGGAGCGACCTGGCCGCCCTCCGCCACAAGAGCCGCCTGGCCGAGGCGGCCGCCCTCGCCGACCCCGCCGGGCTGGGTGCCTTCCGGGTCCTGGAATGGACGATCCCGTGACCGTGGGTAGGTTCGTCCCATGACCGACACGAGTGCACTGGTGTGGATCTCGGGCGCCTCCAGCGGGATCGGGGCGGCCCTGGCGGCGTGCGTGCCGTGGGCCGGCGCCCGGGTGGTGGACATCAGCCGGCGGGGCGCGCCGGGGCTCGAGCACCTGGAGGCCGACCTGTCGGATCCGTCCTCATGGGACGTCGTGGCCGCCTCGTTCCGCAAGGAGCTGGACGGGTTCGACGGGGAGCGGTCGGTCTTCGTCCACTGCGCCGGCTCGCTCGACCCGATGGGGTTCGCCGCCGAGCAGGACGGCGACGCCTACCGCCGCAACGTGCTCCTCAACACCGCTTCGGCGCTGGTGCTCGGCCAGGCCTACCTGGCGGCCGCCGCCGGCCGCGACGGCCGCCACGACCTGGTGCTCGTCACCTCGGGGGCGGCCAGGAGCGTCTACCCCGGGTGGTCGGCCTACGGGGCGGCCAAGGCGGCAGTGGACCAGTGGGTGCGCAACGTGGGGGCCGAGCAGGAGCTGCGGGGCGGCGTCCACGTCGTCGCCGTGGCGCCCGGCACGGTCGACACCGAGATGCAGCGCCGCATCCGCGAGACCCCGGAGGTCTCGTTCCCCCAGCGCCAGAAGTTCGTCGACCTCCACGCCGGCGGCAAGCTGGCCGACCCGGCCGAGGTGGCGGCGAAGATGTGGTCGCTGCTGGACGCCGGCCTCACGAACGGAGCGGTGGTCGACCTCCGAGAGGTGTAGCGCTCGAGGAGCCGGTTCGAGGCCGACGCCTCCGGAAACCGGTCCCGGACGAAATTCGCCAGATCGGATCGGAAGACGTTCACATCCGGCGGATGCGGCAGGAGGCGGAGGCGCTGGCCGTGCTGGAGGATCGCCGTGGGTAGGCTCTGCCGCCCAGGCGAAACAAGGGGGAGGCCCATGACCGAAGTCGCTCCGGAGCAGGCGATCCACTCCTTCGCCCAGGAGGGTGCCACCCTCCCGCCGCCGGAGGACTTCCGCAAGCACGCCCTCGTCTCCGACCAGCACCTCTACGACCAGGCCAACGAGGACTGGCAGGGGTTCTGGGCCAAGCAGGCCCTGGCGCTCGACTGGCACGCGGAGTGGGACACCATCTGCGAGTGGGAGCTGCCCTACGCCAAGTGGTTCGTGGGCGGGAAGCTCAACGCGTCCTTCAACTGCCTCGACCGCCACGTGGCGGCCGGCAAGGGCGACAAGGTGGCGTACCACTTCGAGGGCGAGCCGGGCGACACCCGCACGATCACCTACGCCCAGCTGCTCGACGAGGTCCAGCGCTTCGCCAACGTGCTCCGGTCGCTGGGCGTGGAGCGGGGCGACCGGGTGGCCGTCTACATGCCGATGATCCCCGAGCTGGCGGTGGCCATGCTGGCCTGTGCCCGCATCGGGGCGCCGCACTCGGTGGTGTTCGGCGGCTTCTCGTCCGACGCCCTCCGCGACCGCATCGAGGACGGCCAGGCCAAGGTGCTGGTCACCGCCGACGGCGGGTGGCGGCGGGGCAACGTGGTCCCGCTCAAGGGCAACGCCGACACCGCCGTGGCCGAGTCGCCCACCATCGAGCACGTCGTCGTCGTGCGCCGCACCGACCACGGCGTCGACATGACCGAGGGCCGCGACCACTGGTGGCACGACCTCATGGAGCAGGCGGAGCCGGCGTGCGAGCCCGAGCAGATGGACTCGGAGGACCTGCTGTACCTGCTCTACACCTCGGGCACCACGGCCAAGCCCAAGGGCATCATGCACACCACCGGCGGCTATCTCACCCAGGTCGCGTTCACCCACAAGTACGTGTTCGACCTGAAGCCCGACGAGGACGTGTACTGGTGCGCGGCCGACATCGGCTGGGTCACCGGCCACAGCTACATCGTCTACGGGCCGCTGGCCAACGGGGCCACCAGCGTGATGTACGAGGGCACGCCCGACTTCCCCGCCCGCGACCGCTGGTGGGACATCATCGAGCGCTACGGCGTCACCACCCTCTACACGGCGCCCACCGCCATCCGCACGTTCATGAAGTGGGGGCCCGAGGAGCCGGGGAAGCACGACCTGTCGTCGCTGCGCCTCCTCGGCTCGGTGGGCGAGCCCATCAACCCCGAGGCGTGGACCTGGTACTGGCAGCACATCGGCGGCACGCGCTGCCCGGTGGTCGACACGTGGTGGCAGACCGAGACCGGGGCGATCATGATCTCGCCGCTCCCCGGCGCCACCACGCTGAAGCCGGGCTCGGCCACCTTCCCGCTGCCCGGCATCGGCGCCGAGGTGGTCGACGACGCCGGCAACCCGGTCGAGAAGGGCGGGGGCTACCTGGCCCTGAGCCGCCCCTGGCCGTCGATGCTGCGGGGCATCTACGGCGACCCGCAGCGCTACCTCGACACCTACTGGAGCCGCTTCAAGGACCGCTACTTCGCCGGCGACGGCGCCCGCCTCGACGACGACGGCTACTTCTGGCTGCTGGGCCGGGTCGACGACGTGATGAACGTCTCCGGGCACCGCATCTCCACCACCGAGGTGGAGTCCGCCCTCGTCGACCATCCCTCGGTCGCCGAGGCGGCCGTGGTGGGCGCCGCCGACTCGGTCACCGGCCAGGGCATCATCGCCTTCGTCACCCTGCGGGGCGGCTTCGAGGCCAGCCCCGCGCACGCCCAGGTGCTGCGCAGCCACGTAGCCACCCGGATCGGCCCCATCGCCCGGCCCAAGGCGGTGGTGTTCACCGACGACCTGCCCAAGACCCGCAGCGGCAAGATCATGCGCCGCCTGCTGCGCGACGTGGCCGAGGGCCGGTCCCTCGGCGACACCACCACCCTGGCCGACGCCTCGGTGGTGGAGGAGATCAAGCGGCGGGCGGCCGCCAGTCCACCGGAGAGCTGAGCTGGCCCCCGAGAACTGGTGCTGGCGGCTCGGGCCGGTGCGCGGCCCGGCCGCCGTGTTCGACCTCGACGGCGTGCTCTCCGACGCCGCCAGCCGCCAGCACTTCCTCGAGCCCGGCCGGCGGGACTGGGAGGGCTTCTTCGACGCGTGCGGCGACGACCCCCTCATCGAGGACGTGGCCTGCCTGCTCCACCTGCTCGACCCGGCGCTGCGCATCGTCCTCCTCACCGGCCGGCCCGTGCGGGTGCAGCCCCAGACCCGCCACTGGCTGGAGCGCTTCGACCTCCGCTGGGACGTGCTGGTGATGCGGGACTACGGCGACTACACGGCGGCCCGCGAGTTCAAGCAGACGGCCGTGGGCCTGCTGCGGGCCCACGGCTTCGAACTGCGGCTGGCCTTCGAGGACGACCGGCGCAACCTCGACATGTTCCGGGCCGAGGGCGTCCCCTGCGTCTACATCCACTCGGGCTACTACGACTGACCCGTCGTCGCGCCGCGTCCGACGACGCCGAGGACGTGCATCGGCGCCGGCGGTTCCTGGCCCAGCACTGCATCGACCCACTCGCACCAGCCCCTCGACAAGCGCGACGCGGGGCCCGTCGACGAGGAGCGGGTAGCGCAGCCGCAGCGCCCGGGTACCCGCCCCGGGGTGACGGCCGGACGACGGGTTGGATCAGCCCCGCGGACGCTCGGGCTCATCCGCAACCCTAGGTGGGCCAGCTCGGGCGCCATCGCGGCCAGGGCGCCCGCCGGGGCGTTGGAGGCGCTACCTGCGTCTTTGGACGCCCGCGCCCCCGGGGTGGCCGCAGATGTCCAAAGACTGCCGGTAGGTTGCGGGCGTGCCGCCTCCGACGGGGCCGAGGGTCGTCCGCCTACGGATCACGCTCGACGACGTGACACCGGCGGTGTGGCGGCGCCTCCTCGTGGACGGCGACACCAACCTGGCCACGCTGCACCGCATCTTCCAGGCGGCCCTGGGTTGGACCGACTCCCACCTCCACGACTTCACCATCCGCGGCCAGCGGTACGGGACGCGGTTCGACGACTACCCCGAGGAGGAGCTCGACGAGAGGGGCGTGACGGTGCTGGGGGCCGTCGGCGACCACCGGCGCTTCGCCTACGAGTACGACTTCGGCGACTCGTGGGTCCATCAGGTGGTGATCGAGGCCGTGACGCCGACGGCGACGCAGCTGCGGTTCGCGGTGTGCCTCGACGGCCAGAACGCCTGCCCGCCCGAGGACTGCGGCGGGAGCCGGGGGTATGCCGAGCTGCTCGAGGCGCTGGCCGATCCCGACCACGAGGAGCACGACGAGTTCGCCCAGTGGGTGGGAGGCGCCTTCGACCCGGAGGCGTTCGACCTGGCCGCCGTGAACGTCGCCCTCCAACACCTGCGCTGACCTCTGGGCGAATTCACAGGAACAGCGGGATCGGCGGCAGCGTTGAACCAGCGGAGATGAACACCAACACCATCAAGACCTTCGTGCTTCTGGCCGCCATCGGCGGCCTGCTCGTCGTGGCCGGCTCGTTCTTCGGCAAGGGCGGCGCCATCATCGGCCTCGGCCTCGGGCTGGCCCTCGTCGGCTGGTCCTACTGGAGCTCCGACAAGCTGGCCATCAAGGCGGCCCGGGCAGTCCCGGTCACGGAGGCCGAGTTCCCCCAGTACTACGCCATGGTGCGCGACCTCACGACCCGCAACGGCATGCCGATGCCGGCGCTCTACATGACGCCCGACGCCCAGCCCAATGCCTTCGCCACCGGGCGCAGCCCCGATCACGCGGCGGTTGCGGTCACTCGCGGCATCGTCGACACGCTCGGCTGGAGCGACGAGCTCCGGGGCGTGCTGGCCCACGAGATCAGCCACGTCGGCAACCGCGACATCCTCATCGGGTCCGTGGCGGCGGCCGTGGCCATGGGCATCAGCTTCATCGCCCGCATGGCCATGTGGGGCGCCATGTTCGGCGGGGGCGGCAACAGCCGCGACCGGCGCGACAACCCCATCGTCCTGCTGCTGACTGCCATCCTTGCCCCGATTGCTGCCATGATGCTCCAGATGGCCCTCAGCCGTAGCCGGGAGTTCGAGGCCGACCGCTCCGGCGCCCGGCTCGTCGGCGACGGCGAGCCGCTGGCCCGGGCCCTGGCCGCCATCGAGCAGTCGGCGCGGGTCGTGCCCATGGACGTCGACCCGGCCCAGGCCTCCAAGTACATCGTCAACCCGCTCACCGGCCGGGACATCCAGTTCAAGAACCTGTTCACCACCCACCCGCCGACCGCCGAGCGCATCTCCCGGCTCCGGTCCGGCGAATGGCGCCGCTGATGACCCTGGTGTGACCTCCCCGGGCCGGCGGTGGGGCCGGCTCCGGGCCTCCCGAACCGCAGGTGGGGGCGTCAGGTCGCGCTGGGGGGCGCGGGCGGCGGGTCGCGCCGCCGTGGTGGTCGCCGCGCTCGCCGTCGTCGCCGCGCAGCCGGCCCGGGCGCAGCTCCCGCCGATCTTCGGCACCACCACGACCACCACGACGCGGCCGCCGACCACCACCACGGCACCGCCGGCCACCGACCCCCCGCCGCCGCCCAGCACCGACCCGCCGCCCCCGCCGCCGTCCGAGCCGCCGACGCCGGCGCCCGCCCCGCCGCCGGCCGAACCGGCGCAGGGCCCGCCGGCCGAGCCGGCCCCGCAGGACCCCCCGGCGGCGCCGCCCGAGGGGCACGGTGCGCCGACGCCGACGCCGGCGACCCCGGTCCCCGCCGCCCCCGTCGCCGGCCCGGGCCGGCCGGCGAAGCCAGCGGAGGTCGTGCCCGGCCAGGTGCCGGCCGACGCCCAACGCCTGATCCAGTCCGTGCACCGTTCGGGCCCGAACAACACCCGCCGGCTGCTGGCGGCGCTGGCCGCGCTGGAGCGCCTGGGCGTCAGCAGGGACGACGCCGTCGCCGCCGGGTTCGGGCGCTTCCCGGTGGCCGGTGAGGCCACGTTCACGGACGACTGGCTGTTCCCCCGCTACGAGCCGGAGTTCCACCTCCACCAGGGCACCGACATCTTCGCCGCCAAGGGCACGCCGGTGCGCTCGCCGGTCGACGGCACCGTGCGCTTCGCCCAGGGCGGCGCCGGCGGGCTGGCCGCCTACGTGTACGACCTCGACGGCACCTACTACTACATGGCCCACCTGTCGAAGTTCGGCCCCCAGCGCGCCGGCCAGGCGGTGAAGCTCGGCGAGGTCGTCGGCTTCGTGGGCGACACCGGCAACGCCCTCGGCGGGGCGCCGCACCTGCACTTCGAGATCCACCCGGCCCCCTCCCGGGCGGTGACCCACGGCACCGGCAAGAACCGCACCGTCACCTACGTCGTGCGCCCCGTGGCGGTGGGCTCCCAGCTGCCGGCCGTCGACCCCAAGGCGACGCTCGACGCGTGGGTCGCCGGCGCCCTGGCGGCGGTCCCCCAGCTGGTGGCCGAGGCCGAGCGCCGGCAGGCCGCGGCGGCGCCCGCCACCCTCCTGCCCTCCGGTCCCGGCGGGGCGCCGGCGTCACCCCTGCTGTGGGCGGCCTCGGCGAGCTCGCCGGGCGGCGCCGTGGGGCTGGCCGAGCTGGAGGCGGCCCGGGCGGCGGCGGCGGTCGACTGGGCGGAGGCGGCGCGCCTGCAGGCCGAGGCGGCGGCCATGCAGGCCCGGGTGGCGGCGATCCTCGGACCGCTCACGCCGCCCGGCGTCGACGTCGTGGTGCCCGACGACTGATTCAGTCCCGGAAGTTGGAGAACTGGAGGGGGATGCCGAAGTCCTCCTTGCGGAGGGCGGCGATGACGGTCTGCAGGTCGTCACGCTTCTTCCCCGACACCCGCAGCTGGTCGCCCTGGGCCTGGGAGGAGACGCCCTTGAGGCCCAGGTCCTTGATGAAGCGGTTGAGCTGGCGGGCGTGGTCGGCGTCGATGCCGGCGTTGAGCGCCACCGTCTGGCGCATGCTGCCCTTGGCACCCTCCTCGGGCTTGCCCCGGTCGAGGGCCTTGAGCGACACCCCCCGCTTCACCAGCTTCTCCTCCACCACCTGGAGCACCGCCCGCAGCCGGTCCTCGGTGGCGGATTGGAGGCGCAGCTCGTGGCCGGAGAGCTCCACGTTGGAGCCGGTGTCCTTGAAGTCGAAGCGGGTGGCCAGCTCGCGGCTGGCCTGGTCGACCGCGTTGCGGACCTCCTGCATGTCGACCTCGGAAACCACGTCGAAGGTGGGCACGGGCGAAACGCTATCCTCAACCACCCGAACAGGGGTCGGTGCCCGAGTGGCCAAAGGGAGCAGACTGTAAATCTGCCGGCACAGCCTTCGGAGGTTCGAATCCTCCCCGGCCCACGTGTTTCGCCTTCGCAACCAGAGGTTGCTCGGCGAGCTTGACGTGCCGCCCTCCGGGCGGCGCTCAATGCCGCCGACCGGCACCGCCGGACCGGCGGGTACTTGCGGGGGGCTGCGCCCCCCGCACCCCCCGGTGCCGCCAGCCGGGGTGGCCGCCTCCGGCGGCGGGGGCCGCCGGCGGCGAAGGCCCTCCCCGTGACCGACCACGACTTCGACGAGGAGGAGTTGGCCGCCCTGGCGCTGGCGGCCGACCCCGACGCCGCCGTCGGGCCCGGCGCGGTGCCGGTGTGGGAGGTACTGGAAGGCGACGCCCGCCACCGGCCGCTTCCCGAGTGGTACATGCCGCTGCCGGCCGCCGGCCTGCCCCTGCTGCACGGCTGGCGGCGGCGGCTGGCCATCGTCGTGATCGTCGCTTTCCTGCTGATCACGGCATACGGCCTGTGCAACACCTATGGCCCCGGGGTGCCCTGAGCCCGTTCCCGAACGCGCCGGTGTATGCGAAAGTTCATCTATCGGGCACTGCGCGCGATAGGGGGCACGCCCCCGCCCCGCACTCCATCCGCGAAAGGAAGCATCGATGTACGAGCACAGCTGCAAGAAGGCCGGCGCCGAGGGATGTGGCTGGACGATCCGGGCCGGCTCCGAGGAGGAGCTGCGGGCCAAAGTCACCGCACACGCCCGGTCGCGCCACGGCGTCCAGAACATGACCGACACGATCTACAACTACCTGCGCCAGCAGGCCATGAAGGGCTAGTGCTCCATCCCGTGCGCCATGTGGATGGCTCGCCGAGCGCTCGGCGTCGCCGGCAAGGCGCACCGGAGCGGGGATTGCCTTGCGCAATCTCGGCGAGGAGCAACGCAGCCGGCGGCGGCGAGAGCCGGCGAGACGCCACAACGGTGTACGGGATGGTGCACTAGGTGACGGGGCCGGCGGCCGATGTCCTGGTCGCCGGTGCGGGCCTGTCCGGTCTGACGGCGGCGGCCGACCTGGTCGCCGCCGGCCGGCGGGTCCTGGTCGTGGAACCCCGCACCCGGGTCGGCGGGCGCACCTGGACGATCGACGGCAACGGCGGCGGCCGCTTCGACCTGGGTGCCACCTGGCACTGGGAGGGGCAGGGGGAGGTGGCCGCCCTGGCTGCCCGCCTGCATGTCGAAGCCTTCCCGCAGCCGGCCGGCGGTTCGGTGCTGCACGAGCCGGGCGACGGCGCCCCGCCGGAGGAGGTCGTCATCGCTCCCGGCCCCGAGGCGAGACGATTCGCCGGCGGGACCCAGCAGCTGTGCGAGCGGCTGGCCGCCGGTCTGCCCGAGGGGTCGGTACGGCTCGGCTGGCGGGTGAACGCCCTCACCCTCGCCGCCGACGGCGTGGAGGCCACCCTCAACGACGCCGCCGGCGAGACGGCCATGGTGGCCGCCGGGGCGGTGGTGGTGGCGGTCCCGCCCCGCCTGGTCCTCCAGGACGTCTGGTTCACGCCGGCCCTTCTCCCCGAGGTGGCCGGCGTGCTCGAGGCCACACCCACGTGGATGGCGGAGGCCCTGAAGTGCGTCGCCGTCTACGACTCGCCCTTCTGGCGGGACGCCGGCCACTCGGGCACGGTGTTCAGCGACACCGGCCCCCTCGCCGAGATCCACGACGCCTCGGAGCCCGGCGGGCCGGCGGCGCTGTGGGGCTTCGTGGCCCTGGACTACGACTGGCGCACGCTCACCCCGGCCGAGCGGACGCCGGCCGTGCTGGAGCAGCTGGCCCGACTGTTCGGCCCGGCGGCCGCCGACCCCGTGCAGTACCTCGAGCGGGACTGGTCGGCCGACCCCAACACCTGCGAGGACCAGCACCGGCACGTGGAGGTGGCGGCCTACGGCCACCCGACCCTGGCCGAGCCCCTGTGGGACGGCCGGCTGGTGTGGGCGGGCACGGAGACGGCGGCCGACGGGGGCGGCCACCTGGAGGGGGCGGTCGTCGCCGGCCGGCGGGCCGCGCGCCTGCTGCTTTCGAGTACATAGGGTGCCGTTTCCGCACCCTATGTACTCGGGACGGGAGGGTCGAGCACCGGCCGGCGGGGCGCGGCGTCCTCGGCCAGCAGGCGCTGCATGAGCACGACGTCGAGCCAGCGGCCGAACTTGCGGCCGACCTCCTGCTCGACGCCCACCAGCACGAAGCCGCACGCCTCGTGGAGGGCGATCGACGTCTCGTGGCCGCCGACGATCCGGGCCATGACGGCATGGAAGCCGTGCACCTCGGCCAGCCGCACCAGCTCGGCCAGCAGCGCCCGCCCCACGCCCCTGCCCCGGGCCTCGGGGTGGACGTACACCGAGTCCTCCACGGTGGTGGCGTAGGCGGGGCGGTCGCGGTAGGGAGACAGCGACCCGAAGCCCACCACGGCGGCGCCGGCCACCGCCACCACCGCCGGGTGGGCGCCGGCGTGGGCGGCCAGCCATGCCCGCTGGTCGTCGAGGGTGCGGGGCACCAGGTCGAAGGTGACCGTCGAGCCGACGACCTCGCGGTTGTAGATGGCGCGGATGGCCTCGGCGTCGTCCAGGGTGGCCAGGCGGACGAATGGAGGCGAGGGTTCGGGCACGGCGAACTATCATGGCGGGTCGCGGCCGCAAGGCCCGTCACCGCCCTCTTAGCTCAGTCGGCAGAGCACAGCCATGGTAAGGCTGGTGTCGTGGGTTCGATTCCCACAGAGGGCTCGCCGGCCGGTCGGCCGGAGCCCGCCTGGCGGCGTAGCTCAGTTGGTCAGAGCACACGGCTCATAATCGTGTGGTCGTCGGTTCGAGTCCGACCGCCGCTACTTCCAGAGACCCGGGAGGATCAGTGGCCAAGAAGCAGTTCGTCCGCGACAAGCCCCATCTCAACATCGGGACGATGGGCCACATCGACCACGGCAAGACGACGCTCACCGCGGCGATCACCAAGGTCCTGGCCGAGCGGGACACCTCGGGCACCACCACCTTCA
>DASSMA010000060.1:0-56919 GCA_035689115.1 Acidimicrobiales bacterium | reverse complement strand
GGAACCACGACAAGCCCAGTTCTCCACGCCCGCTCAGCGGCCCAGGGCTGTGCTCGACCAGCCCTGCGGTCTCCTCACTCACCCTCGATCGCCAGCGGCCCAAGACGGCGGTCGGCCGAATCCCATCGGTGGATTCGGGCTAAAGCAGCGAGAGTTTGATGGTCAGCGGGCTCGACTCGCCGCTCATGGCCACGTTGCCGGCGGCGTCGGTGGCCACCACCCGGTAGTAGTAGGTGCCGAGCGGCAGCAGCGAGGTGAGGTTGGCCCCCTTGCCGTCCCACACCGCCTTGCCCGACAGCGTCTGGCCCGGCGCCACCGTGTAGTCGCCGGCGTTGAGCGTGCGCACGGGGTAGCCCTGCACGTCGTAGACGACGACCTTGACGTTGACCTTGTCCGGCGGGTTGTTGTCCGGCGACGTGATGCCGGACAGGTTCTCCTGGAGGGTCCAGTTGAGGTCAACCGTCGGGGAGGTGAGGGGCAGACCCAGCTTGCTGCGCAGCCAGATCGCCGGGTTGGGCGACGTCGCCTTGGGCACGGGCGGCGTGGTGTCGACGGCCACCTTCAGCACCTGCGGCGCCTGGGACCGGCCGGCGTTGTCCTCCGCCCAGTAGGTGACCCGCTCGACGCCCTGGGGCACGTCGAACGGCGCGTTGTACACGCACGGGGCGGCCGTGCACGGGGCCACCGCGGTGGTACCGCTGAACTGGTACCTGACCCGGGCGACGCCGGCGTTGTGGCGGTCGCCGTCGGCGGCCCGCAGCACCACAGTCGGCACGCTGCGCCACCACTTGCCGGTGGACGCCCTCGGCATGATGGTCCGCGCTGCCGCCACCGGGTTGGACAGGTCGACGTTGTAGAGGCGGGTGGCGATGGCCGAGCGCCGGCCGGCCACGTCGGTGGCGAAGGACCGCACCTCGTGCTGGCCCTCGCCGAGGGACAGGACGTACTTGGCCTGGACCACCGGGACGAAGGGCGAACCGTCCACCGACACGCAGGTGCCGCTGGGTGCCGGGTTGGCGACGGTCGGGTTCTGGCCGCAGACGCCGGCCGTGTCGTTGCCCACGCCCGAGCCGGCGAGGCCGCCGTCGTTGACGGTGGGGTTGACGAGCGGATTGGTGACCCACCACCCGGCGGCGCCGTCAGGCGTGTTCGGGTTGGTGGGCAGGGTCGTGACGGGGTCGGCCTCGTCCACCAGGAAGGTGCGGCACTGCGTGACGAGGTCGGCGACGTCGGTGTTCCCCGCCTGGTCGGTGACCTGCCAGCACACCTTCGACGTCCCCGGCTGGAGCCGGACGGCCACCGGGTTGGCGATGTCGAAGACGGTGGGCGGCGAGGTGACGCCGTCCTTGGTGATCGTGTACCGGATCCCGCCGATCTGGACGGCGTCGTCGGACGCCTTGGTGAAGCCCGACGCGCCGGGCTGGTCGAAGGCCCCGAAGGTGACCCACGTGGGCCCCGAGTACCAGCCGTTGGCCCCGTTGGGCGACGCCGGCACGCTGTTCAGGGCGGAGATGGGCTCGGCCCCGTCGATCTTCACGGCGATCGACGGGCGGGCGTTGCCGGCGTACTTGTTGCCGACCTTGTCGACCGCCGCCCACCGCAGCGTGTGGCGGCCGATCCCGGGCAGGTCCTCGCCGGCGTCGTTCCCGATGCGGCACGTGGCCGGCAGGATGTCCACCGGGCACGGGTGCACCAGGGCGTCGTCGAACTGGTACTCGTAGGGCGGGTCGGCCGGGCCGCTGCCGCCGAAGTCGTTGAAGCCGCTGAGGTCGAACTGCGGCGACGTCTTCGTCCACCCGTTCTGGAGGGCGACCGCCGTGCCGGGCACCGCTGCGCCCGACGAGATCGGCCTGGTGGTGTCGAGGCGCACCTGGGCGTCGACGGCGTCGGTGTTGCCGGCGGCGTCGAAGACGCGTACCCGCACGGTCTTCAGCCCGTCGCCGCTCGACACGGTGACCTTCTGGCCGGGCGTGCAGTCGAAGCTCGGGTCCTCGGTCGAGGCGTCCGGCGAGCACCGCCGCACGTTGACGCCCGAGTTGGCGTCGGGCGTGGACACGAAGTTGTCGTTGTCGGTCCACGTGACCTGGAGGTCGGGGCTGGAGGTGTTCACGACCACCGGCTGGAACCCGGGGGTCGTCGTGTCGCCGTCGATGGGCGCGCCCGTGGAGGGGTCGGTGACGGCCGTGCCGTTGATCGTGACGCCGTAGATGTTCGGGTCCTGGTTGTCGACGCCGAGCACGGCGTCGGGCGTCGCCGGCTGCGCCTCCGGCGTGCAGGTGCTCTGGTCGAACTGGGCGCCCTCGGCCTGGAAGGTCGGCGTGCCCCCGCCCGACTTCATGTCGAGCGGGTTGAGGCAGTCGTTGCCGTCGACGGTGGACTTCCACACGACGGTCCAGAACCCGTGGTAGCCGTCGGCCAGGCTGTCGAGGACGAACGTCGCGTTGTTGCGCGAGGCGTTGGTGATGAACTGGCTGCCGAGCACGTCGGGCACGCCGACCTTCACCGTGGAGGTGACGTCCATCGTGCCGCAGCGGGGCCCGGGGTTGGCGCTCAGGGTGAACGGGTTGACGACCACCACGCCCCCGTTGTTGTCGTAGAGCACGGGCGCCGACAGCGTGCCGGGGAGGAGTTGCTGGCCCAGGTCGAGCTGCTGGGGGTTGGTGCTGTCGTCGAAGGCCAGCTGCCGGCGGGTGTGGCACAGCTCCACCGAGTAGTCGTTGGACGACGAGGGCTGGGCCGCCGCCTGGTACGGCAGCGTGAGGGACTTCGAGCCCTGGGTGGAGTTCCAGAAGCTCAGGCCGGCCCCGGAGATGTCGACCTTGCTCCGGGGCGCCTGGTCGAGCTGGACGGTGACGTCGTCGCCCTTGCCGCCGGCCACGCCGGGGTCGTCGGCGGTGGTGCCGCACTTGTCGGCGCCGCCGCTGCCTCCGGTGGAGGTCGGGAGGGCGCCGCTGGTGAGGGCGGTGGTGACCTTGACGTTGCCGCCGGCACCGCCGCCGCCGCCACCCCGGCTGCCGTCGCCGCCCTTGCCGCCGTTGGCGCTCACCGTGCCACCGGCGTTCTCGTAGCTGGCCACCGCGATGACCAGGCCACCGCCGGCGCCGGCGCCCCCGCCGGACTTGCCGGTGTTGGGGTGGCCCGGATCGGAGTCGGTGGCGGCGACGAAGCAGTCAGACGTGCTGCCGATGTTCTGGCCGTTCCCGCCGTTGACCACGATCTTGCCGCCGTTCAGGCGCAGGGTGTCGGCCACGACCTTCACCGTGGCGCCGCCCAGGCCCCGGGTGCCGTCGCCGGCGCCGCCGGGCTGGCCGGCCTCGGTGGTGAAGGCGTTGGTGCTGTCGCCGTAGCGCGTACCGCCCGGCGAGGAGGCGCCGGCGCTGCCGGTGCCGCCGTCACCCTGGAAGCAGAAGAGGAAGCAGGTGCGGCCGTGGCCGCCGCCGCCGTTGGCGACCGGCGCGGTGCCACCCGGATCGGACGTCTGGATGGCGTTGCCGTCGATGGTGCCGTTCACGGTGACGTCGCCGGCGGCGATGATCTCGAGCTTGCCCTTCTCGGCCCCGCTCGGACAGGCCAGCGGGAAGTCGTCCTTGGCCACGTCGGGCATGCCGCGTATGTCGAGGGTGTCGTTGCCCACGGTCCCGACCTTGACGGTGGAGCCCACGGGGATCGTGGCCGAGTTGACGCTGAAGGTGCCGCACATCGACAGCGTGCCGGCCGGCGCCGTCCAGTCGACGAGCTTGCCGTCGTCGGGCGTCGGGGGCGAGATCGGCGCGGGATCCTCGGCGTTCGCCACCGCGCCCGGCACCTCGCTGAAGGTGCGCGCGATCCCGAGCGGGTCGGCCGGGTGGACCTTGGCCCCGTTGGCCTCCATCAGCTCGAGGTCGTCGGTGCTCACGAGGCAGAAGAACGGCCCGGCGAAGGAGCCGACCAGGTCGAGCACCGGCGCCAGCAGGCCGCTGTAGTGGAGGTTGCCCACCGGCGCCGGGAAGAACGGCCAGGCCACCGCGCTGCGGCTGGTCTGCACCTGGAGGGAGTTGGCCCCCGCCGGGAACAGGCCCAGGGCGTCGCAGTCGAGGAACGGGATCCGCAGGTCGCTGTCCGGCGGCACGAAGTCGATGCCGATGAGCTTCACGAACAGGGCCCACGCCTCGCCGTGCATCACGTTGACGTGGAGGTCGACCGGCCCCAGGCGCGACGGTCCCGGCCCGCCGTTCTTGAGGTCGATCTTGACGAGGTTCTGGCGCAGTTGGAACGAGCTGGTGCCCCGGCCGACCAGCTTGGGGGCGGCCCCGAACACGGCGTTGTTCCACACGTCCTGGGTCGGGTCGCCGGGCACCGGCGAGCTGAACCCCTGGAAGTCGCCGCCCAGGGACGCGGCCGCCTTCAGGTTGGACTGCATGATGAAGTCGAGGCTGCCCAGGAGCGGGATGCCGGCGTGGACGAAGATGTTGATCGGGTCGATGCTGAGCTGGGCGCCGGCCAGGAAGGCGGCCGGGTTGTCGGGGATGGAGTCGTTGGGGTTGCCGGCGTCGATGCTGTCGTAGCCCCGCATCTCCACGCCGTTCTCGGCGCCGGCGGTGCGGATGGCGGCCTCGATCAGGCGGGCGGGCGGCGGGTCACCGGGCTGCTGGCCCCCGGGCCGGAAGTCGAATTGGGCGTTCACCCTGTCCATGCGGACCTGGGTCTGGACGCACAGCAGCGGCGAGCACTCGTCCTCCTTGGGCGGGTCGCCCCCGGTGTCGCTGTTGCCGTCGGGGTTGGGCGGCGACTTCGGGTCGCCCATGATCTCGGCCCGGATCCGGAAGGTGGGGTCGTCGTTGGGCAGGGCGCTGCCCGGCGGGTCGTAGGCCAGGCTGGGCAGGGCGGGGACGTTGCGGATCTGGGCGTCGATGCGCGTGATCGAGTCCTCGCTGGCCCCGCCGAAGATGCGGGCGCCGGCGTCGAGGTCCTGGGCGCTGGTGCGGCCGTCGATCTGGATGAAAGTGCGGCCCTTCCCCGAGAAATCGCGCATGTACACGTCGAGCCCGAGCTCGCCCGGGATCTGGATCCCGTGGGTCGGGTCGTCGTCGGCGATGAGGATCTGGCCGCCGTCGACGAAGGAGTGGATGAGGGCGCTCATCTCCCCGAGGTTGTTGATGGAGTCGCCGTTGGGCTGGCGCGCCGCGTAGCGGAAGTGGAGGTCGCTGGCGTCCCAGAAGTTGTTGGCGTCGTTGTGCGACTCGCCCCAGCTGCCGACCTGGTCGACGGTGAGCGAGGCGGGGATCAGCAGCCGGAAGGCGCCGGCGATCACGGAGCGGTCGGCGTACTGGCCCACCCGGGCCCGCACGCCGTCGACGCCGCCCCACTGGTCGGTGCCGGCGGCGCTGAACGGCGCCACGTAGGCGGGCAGGGTGTCGCGGGGGATGACGGCGTTGATCGCCGCTATGTCGGGCGAGCGGCCCACCTCCACCACGCCGAACACCTTGGAGTTGCCCGGCGTGTCCATGCGCACGAACGGCGACACGCAGTTGGCCGGCTGGGTGAAGCCGGTGCCGACGCAGGTCGGCCGCAGGCGGTGCGGGTGCGGGTCGTCGGCGGCCGGGGTCTGGAGCGGGTCGGCGTCGGCCAGGTTCAGCTGGAAGAAGGCGGGGATGTCGGTGATGCCGGCGTCGTGGACGGCGAGCGTCTGCCCGCCCTTGTTCACCACGACCGACAGGTCGAGCGGATCGTCGCCGACGCCGTCGGGCTTGAAGTCGGCCCGGATGCACGTGTGGGTGGTGCCGTCGTCGGTGCGCAGCAGCGGGAAGTCGGGGCGGGGCCCGTAGTCGGCCGGCCCGTTGCCGTAGTCGGGACCGACCGACGGCCGGGCGCACGGCTTGGTGGACAGGCTCACCCGGTGGAGGTCGGAGGCGGCGCCGCCGTCGTTGGCCTCGCCGATCCGGGCCCGCAGCTCGAAGTCGGTGTCGTCGGCCCGCACGCCCACGTTCTGGTGCACGGGGTCGGGCACCGGGAACGGGGCGCGCTGCACGAAGCGCGGCGCGTAGGGCCGGGCGGGCGAGTTGGGCGAGCCCCAGCCGTCGTCGAGGAGGTCGAAGCTGGCTACGTGGGTGGCGATCCGGTCGATGCCGTCCGGCCGCCCGGCGAGGGTGAACCCGCCGATGTCGGCCGTCCCGCCGCCGAAGGTGCCGCGCACCACGTTGGGGATGTTGTCGATGGTGAGGCGGCCGGCGAGGAGGTCCACGCCGCCGGCCTTGGCGCTGCGGACGAAGGCGTCCACGTCGAGCTTGGCGCCCACGTCGGAGGACATGCGGGCCTCGAAGGCTCCCTCGGTCTTGCGGTCGGGCAGGGCCGACGGCGTGGTGTCGCAGAACGTGGCCGTGCCCGCCGCCGGCGCGTTGGTACGGGTGGTGGGGGGCCGCACGCACACCTGGATGCCGGCGGGGATGTCGGAGAGCGTCACGTCGCCGATGAGGCGGTCGGTGCCGTCCTTGTCGAGGTCGACGTAGCCGCGCACGACCTTGTCCTTGCCGAAGTCGACGTTCACCACGGCGGTGTCGAGCCGCTTGCCGTCGGCGTCGACCTGGTTCTTGAAGCCCACCCGGTTGATGGAGCTGACGTGCAGGTCGCCCTCGAAGGCGTCGCCCCGCTGGATGAACGACGCCCAGTCGCCCACCGGCTTGCCGCCGACCAGGGCCTTCGGGTCGGCGAGGCCCTGGCGCTGGGCCGGCATCGAGGGGATCGGGTCGGGGGCGATGAAGTTGCGCACGTTGGCGTCGATCTGGTCGACGAGCGACGGGGTGCCCTTCAGGTCGATCAGCACCGGGTCGTCGGGCTTGCCCGGCGCCGGCGTGTGGAGGGTGCCCTCGACCCGGTACGGGAGCCCGAGGACCTGGCCGGTGGCCACCAGCACGGAGGCCCGGGCCGGCTGGTTGGGCGTCTCGCTGCGGGTGACCGACGACAGGCGCAGCCCGGTGAGGTTGAGCCGCTTCTCCCCCGTGCTGTCGAGCACGAAGTTGTCGGTGGGCGCCGCCTGGTCGTAGTCGAGGGTGAGGCGGTTGGGGACGTTCTCGACCCGGCCCTGGGCGCACACCGCCATCTGCGTGCGGGTCGAGTCGATCCGCTTCGGGACGCGCGGGTCCTCGCACTGGAGGTCGCCGTCCAGCAGCGAGGCCTTGGCGGACACGGTGAGCTGGGGGCCGAGGGTGGGCGCCTCGACCAGCACCCGGAAGGGCGTGCCCGCCGGCTGGCCGGCCGAGTCGAGCACGTGGGCCCGGACGGTGGCCGGCACGTGGTCGATGTCGAGCGTGCCGCGGATGCGGCGGTCGTCGTCGGTGCCGGCGCCGTTGTGGGCCAGCAGCTCGCCGTCCGCGTCGACGTTGAACTCCTGGGGGTTGCCGCTGCCGTCCTTGCCGTCGTAGGACACCGACAGCGGGGACTTGGCCAGGGCCGGCCGGTTGGCGTCGGTGGAGAAGGGGTTCTTGTCCTGGCAGGGGGCGGTGATCGACGAGACCGGCGAGACGATGGCCTGGCCCGGTGCGTTCAGGCAGAACGACATCCGCTGCGGGAGCGGGTGGATCAGCACGTTGCCGGTGACGTCGAACAGCGGCTGCCCGGCGCCGCCGGGGCCGAAGGCGATGTTGTCGACGTCGACGAGGGTGGCCAGGTCGCCGCCGCCGCCGATGTCGCTGCGGTACCCGAAGGCGCCCTGGTTGACGTAGGTGAGCTCGCGGATGCTCGCCACCCGACCGGTGGCCTCGAAGTCCACCGACGTGCCGTTGTCGCGGCCGCGGGCGGTGATGGTGGCGAAGTTCGGTGTCGCTGCGTAGGCCGGCGGCAGGTCGGTGGGCCGGTTGGTCGGCAGGAAGTTGGCCACCGCGAACTGGAGCGAGCCGATCTGGTCGGTGGCGGTGCCGGCCGGGCAGGCGTCGGCCGCGTAGTCGAACGGGCAGGCGTGGAACTCGGTGCGCTGGAGGGTGTTGTCCTGGCCCTCGATGGTGCGGACCCGAACGTTCTTGGTGATGCCCTGCATCTCCAGGCGGGCGACAAGGGGCTTGCCGGCCGACAGCGGCGCGTCGATCACGTTGGGCCCGACCTTGGCGTCGGCGAACACGTCGACGTGCCCGGGGCCCTGGGTGTCGGTCTCGATGCGCGTCTCCTGCTTGTTCTCGGCGTTGGTGAACGTGCCGATGCGCGTCTCGATGCGCTGGGGGATGTGGCGCAGGCGCAGGTCGCCGCAGATCACGCCGGTGGCGCCGCACAGCCCCGAGGCAGCGGTGGGCTGCTGGACGAGGACGCTGGCGTCGACGTCGACCGCCTCGCTGGCCGTGTAGATCACCTTCAGCGGGTCGGTCTGCTGGTTCGAGCCGGCCGGGCGCAACGACAGCCCGATGCTCCCCGGCAGGGGCGAGATGGTGCTGTTGGCGTTGACGAGCGGCCCGCCGGTGGACCGCAGGTCGGCGAAGCCGGCCAGGTGGAGGGGCAGCTCGCCGTCGCCGATGTTGATGTTGGCGTCGACGTTGCCGGCCCGGGTGGCGGTGAGGTCGGCGTGGCGGATGCGCTCCAGCCGGGCCCCGACGCGCGTCCCCCCGGTGGCGGTGTTGAGCTGGGCGGCGGCGACCTGCTTCTCGGGGAAGACGAACGCCGGCAGGCCGGTGGGCGCGCCGTTCTTGTTCTGGATGGTGGCCTCGACGGCGCCGATGCCCTGGCCCGACGAGTCGAACGAGGCCGTCACCGGCCCGTTGGAGGGCAGCGACCACGTGGCATCCATCGTGGTCGGGAGGTCCTCGATGGCCAGGTGGGCGTCGAACACGTCGCCCAGGAGCGGCCCCTTGTAGCGGACGTCGACGTCGGGCAGGCGCCCGTCGGCCGAGGTGTCGAAGTGCACGGCGCCGCCGTCGGCCACGTTGCCGAGGTCGAGCCCGAGGGTCTTGGGCAGGCGGTCGATCCGCGCCGCGACGTCGATCCGCTTGTTGTTGTCCTGGACGACGGCCTTGGTGAGCAGGTTCACCTCGCCGTCGTTGCCGTGCGAGTAGTCGATGTGGTCGCCCGTGGTGTCGTGGCCGTAGGTGACCGACACCGTGTCCGGGAACGGCGAGTAGTTGAGGTTCAGGTCGGCGTTGAAGGCCCCCTGCTGGAAGCCGCCGATGATGCTGAGCGGGCCCTGGTACCAGAGCGGTGTCGAGTCCTGGGTGATGACGGCGCCCTTGGTGCTGATGGTGGCCGTCATCGGGTTGAAGAAGCTCTCGATGCCCTTGAGCGTGGCCTGGAAGTACCCGGGGATCGACCCGCCGCTGCCCGGCTGGCCGCCGTTGCCGGTGTCGTACCCGAACCGGGTGGTCATGGTGGGCGTCTGGCCCTGGAGGTCGTAGACCTTGAAGACGACGTCGATCTTGAGCGGCGGGCTGGGCCGGCCGAGCAGGGTGGTGCCCAGCTCCAG
This sequence comes from Acidimicrobiales bacterium, assembly GCA_035689115.1. Lineage (GTDB taxonomy): Bacteria > Actinomycetota > Acidimicrobiia > Acidimicrobiales > JAHFUS01. Next base: position 47,504 of record DASSMA010000060.1, on the reverse strand, counting down.
CGGGAACCGGTTGATCGTGACGTTCGGGATGATGATGTCGCCCGCCTGCGGCGGGTTGTGGAGCCCGGGCGTGCTCACCAGGTTGACGGCCACCGTGACGTCGGGGAGCAGGTCGCCGTCGACGTCGACGGGCATGGGCGCCTGGAGGGTGCTCAGGTAGCCGATGCCGAGGTTGAGGATCGACGCCGTGTGGGTGCCCGAGGTCGCCTCGATGTCGTAGGTGAGGGACGGGAACGGGATCGACGCCTTGGTGGCGCCGCTCACGTCGGAGGTCGGGCGGCCGAAGACGGCGATGGCCAGGAGGACGCCGGCGAAGGCGAGCAGCCACGGGCGGCGGAGGGGGTTGAAGGCGTGCACGGCGGGCCTCACGAGACGGGCGGCGGCAGGGAGGGCGCCGTGGCATGGAGGGTGACGGAGGGGTCGGGCGACACGGGGACGTCGAGGGCGTCCGGCACCTGGAAGGTGAGCGTCGTGTCGAACTGGCAGTTGAGGAGGGTCAGGAAGCACGGCGGGTTGTTGGACACCGACGGCAGCTGCCACACCAGCGTCACCCGGGCCGTCTCGCCCGACGCCAGGTCGCCGAGGGCGCGGGGGAAGGTGCCGACCGGCGTGTTCCCGTCGACCAGGATCCCGTTGCCGTTGATGACGATCTTGACCAGCGACGTGCCGGGCGTGGGCGACGAGGCCGCCTTCAAGAGCGTGTTGAAGGAGTCGCCCGGACCGGTGTTGGTGACGTCGTAGACGACGGCCACCTCCCGCTTGGCGTAGTCGACGCCGTCGCGGCCCCAGTACGTGTCGACGATCTTGGCGCCGATGGCCGGCTGGACCACGCCGACGGCGCCCCGCAGGACGAGCTTCCACGGGTCGTCGGCGCCGGGTGACAGGTCGGCCTCCAGGTCGAAGTCGCCCGACCCGGCGGCGTAGCGGTAGCTGCCCGACGACGACACGACCGTCCACGTGCCGGGCTTCTCGTTGGTCCTGGCCGTCGTGCCGTCGAAGTCGACGGTCCGGCTGGCGCACGTCCCCGACTGGAGCCGGAGCTTCACGGTGCCCCGCTGGTTGGACAGCGCCACCCGGCTGGCGTCGGGGAGCAGGAAGGCGTCGTCCTGGAGGGGGCCGGGCACCGGCTCGGGCGTGGCCCGGATCCCGTGGTCGGGCGAGTGGACGTCGGCGTAGAGGCGCAGGTCGCCGGGCAGGGTGGACGCCGGCCCGGTGACCACGCCCGCCGGCAGGGCCGTCTCGGACTGGAAGTGCCAGTAGTCGGCGTCGCCCCCGGCGGCGCAGCCGAGGGAGCGCTCGATGCGGGTGCGGCCGTTGTTGGCGCCGACCCCGACGGTGGTGCTGAACGACCGGAGGGGGCCGGTGGGCGGCGGGGCGGCCGGCACGGTGGTGGCCGTGGCGTCGGCGAGGGTGGCGCCCGTGGCGGCGACCGGGCGGGCCCGCCCGCCGTCGTGGGTCGCCACCGCGGTTGCCGCTCCTGCAGCCACCAGGACGGCCGCCACCAGCGGCGCGCCGAAGCGCCGCCCGCGCGACACAGCGCCCGGGCCCGGTTCCCCGTCATGAGGTCGCGCGCGCCGGGCGATCTTCGTGAAAGATCGCATGTGGTCCCCTGAGCCCTGTCCCTGCCGTGCCGTACTGAGGCTGTGCCGGGCAACTGAACCATTTCCCGGCGAGTGATGTCAATAGGTCAGGTGCCGCCGAATTGGGGTGTTTCCCCGGCTAGGACGGGAAGACGGCGACCTCCGTGGCCTTCACCGACAGCCAGACGGCGCCGCCACCGTCGAGCCCCAGGTCCCGCGCCGCGGCGGTGGTGACCTCGGCCACCAGGGGCAGCGGCCCGCCCACCGCCACCCGTGCCCGGTCCCCGGCCGGGCCCGGCTCGACGGCGTCCACCCTGCCCTCCCACACGTTGCGCGCCGACCCCTCCGGTCGGCGGCGGTGGAGGGCGACGGCGCGCGGCGGGACGGCGACCAGCACCTCGCCGGTGACCGGCTCGGCGACCGTGAGCCGGAAGCGGCCGACCTCCACCTCGGTGCCGGCCGCCCGCCCGGCGAAGAGGTTCACCCCAACCAGGTCGGCCACGTAGCGGGAGCGGGGCCGGGCGGTCAGCTCGGCGAGCGTGCCCTGCTGGACCACCCGCCCCTGCTCGACCACCACCAGCCGGGTGGCTACGGCGGCCGCCTCCACCGCGTCGTGGGTGACCACGAGCCGGGCCCCCACCGCCTCGCCGAGGTGGGCCCGCAGGTCGCGCCTGGCCGCCGCCCGGGCGGTGGCGTCGAGAGCCGACAGGGGCTCGTCGAGGAGCAGCAGCTTCGGCTCGGTGGCCAGGGCCCGGGCCAGCGCCACCCGCTGGGCCTGCCCGCCCGACAAGGCGCCGGGGCGGTCCCCCGCCCGGGCGATGCCGACCCGCTCCAGCCACCCGCCGGCCCGCCTGCGGGCCTCGGCCCGGCCCACGCCCCGGGCGCGCAGCCCGAAGGCCACGTTGTCGAGGGCGCTCAGGTGGGGGAACAGGCGGTGGTCCTGGAAGACCACACCCACCGGCCGGTGCTCGGACGGCGCCCTCCGGCCGGCGGCGGCGTCCTCCAGCACGATGCCGTCGAGCGCCACCCGGCCGGCGTCGAGGGGCACCAGCCCGGCCAGGGCCCGCAGCAGCGTCGTCTTGCCGGCGCCGTTGGGGCCGAGCACGGCCACCGTCTCGCCGGCCGGTACGGCCAGCGCCACCTCCAGATCGAGGACGCCGAGGCGGAGGGCGACGTCGGCCTCCAGGCCGGCGCTCACAGCGCTCCGATCCAGCGGTCCCGGAGGAGGACGAGGACGGCGACGGCGACGGCGAGCAGGATCAGGCTGAGGGCGACCACCGGACCCAGCCCGCCGCTCTCCAGGAGGAGGTACACCTGGAGGGGCACGGTGGTGGTGCGCCCGGGCGAGTTGCCGGCGAAGGTGATGGTGGCGCCGAACTCGCCGAGCGCCCGGGCCCACGCCAGCACCACGCCGGCCAGGAGCGCCGGCCGGGCCAGGGGCACCGTCACCCGGCGGAACACCGCCGACCGGCGGGCGCCTAGGGTGCGGGCCGCCTCCTCGTACCTCCGGTCCGACGTCACGAAGGCGGCCTCGGCGGTGAGCACGAAGAAGGGCATGGCCACGAACGCCTCGGCCAGCACGGCGCCGGCGGTGGTGAACGGCAGGGTGACGGAGAACCACTGGTCCAGCAGGCGCCCGGCCACGCCGTGGCGGCCGAAGGCCAGGAGCAGGGCCACGCCTCCCACCACCGGGGGCAGCACGAGCGGCACCAGCACGAGCGCCCGCACCAGGCGCCGGCCGGGGAACGGCACCCGCGCCAGCACCCACGCCAGCGGGAGCCCGAGGGCGACGGCCAGGGCGGTGGCCCACAGCGAGCACTCCAGCGACAGGCGCAGGGCGGTGCGGGCCGCCGGCGCGGTGAGGTCGGCCCACAGGCTGCCCCACGGCGCCCGCCAGGCCAGCGCCGCCACCGGCAGGGCGAAGAAGGCGGCGCCGACGGCGGCGGCCGCGACCACCGCCGGCGAGGGCCGCTCGGCCCCACCGGCTGAGGTCACTGGAACCCGGCGGCCACCAGGGCCCGCCGCCCGGCGGCCGATAGCACCAGGTCGACCCACTGTCGTGCGGCGGCGCGATGGCGCGCCGCGGTGGCGACGGCGATGGGGTAGGCGTTCTCGACCCCCGGTGCGTCGACGTCGACGCCGGACGCCTTGGCACCGGCCGCCCGCACGTCGCTGCGGTACACCACGCCGGCATCGGCCTCGCCGAGCACCACCTTGGCCACCACCGCCTTCACGTCGGGCTCGAGGGTGGCGGGCGCCGGCGTGACCCCGGCGGAACGGAAGGCGGCGGCCGCCAAGGCGCCGCACGGCACCTCGGGGGCGCACAGGGCGAGCACCACGCCGGGGCGGGCCAGGTCGGCCAGGCCGGCAAGGTGCTCGGGGTTGCCGGGCGCCACCAGGATGGCGGGCCGGTTGCGGACGAACACCACCGGGCCCCGGGCGTCGCCGGCCGCCACTGCTGTTGCCATGGTGGCCTCGTCGGCGGTGGCGAGGACGTCGGCGTCGGCCCCCTCGCGGAGGCTCCGGGCCAGGGCCGAGGAGGCGGCGAAGTTGAAGCGCACTCCCACGCCCGGGTGCTGCGACTGGAAGGTGCGGGCGAGAGCCTGGAACGGCTCGGTGAGCGAGGCGGCGGCGAACACCACCAGCGGGCCGCCGGTGCTCCCGCCGGCCGAGCGGCTCCCACCGCACGCCGTCCCCGCCGCCGCCAGGAGGGCGGCGGCGCCGGCGGCGAGGAGCCTCCTCACCGGGCGGTCACCTCCACCACCACGCTCGTGGCCTTCACCGCCGCCACGGCGAGGACGCCCGGCTCCAGCCCGAGCTCCTCGACCGCCTCGGCGGTGAGCAGCGACACGATGCGGTGGCCGCCGGAGCGGATCTCCACCTGGGCGGCCACCCGGTCCTTCACCACCCGGGTGACGATGCCGGGGAAGCGGTTGCGGGCCGACTGGCCCACCACCACGCCGGCGTCGGGCAGCTCGGCCTGCTCGGCCAGGAACCTGGCCAGGTCGGCACCGGCCACCTGGCGCCGGCCGCCGGGCGTGCGGGTGGTGGGCAGCCGGCCGGCGTCGGCCCACCGCCGCACGGTGTCGATGCTCACGCCGGCCAGCTCGGCGACCTGGCCCAGGCGGTACGAGGGGACGGTCATCGCCTCCGACGCTAGCTCGCAGACGCCATGTGCTTGGGTCTGCGAGCTTGCAGATGCGAGAAAGCTAGAGCTGCGTGAGCGTCGCCAGGAGGGCGATCTGGCGCTCGTCGGGCGGCGGCCCCAGCTGGCTGCGGAAGTCGACCGCCCCGACCTGCCAGGCGGCGAAGCTCTCGGCGAAGTCGCCGGCCGGCGTGGCCAGGTCGCCGCATGCGTTGCACCCGTACCACTCCCGGCCCCCCAGGCCGCGCGCGGCCTGCCAGGCGGCGTGCACGTCCTCGGTGCCGGAGGTGAAGTCGAAGGCGTGGCCCAGCTCGTGGGCCAGGTCGAACGCCGTCCTGCTGACGGGGTCCGACGGGCGGGCGTAGACCTCGATGCGCCGCTCCGTGCGCAGCGTGCGGGCACGGATGCCGGGGCGCTCGGGCAGGAACTCGACCTGGTAGCCGAGGCTCGACCACGGATAGGAGATCGCCGCCTCCGCCTCCGCCGCCCGCTGGGCCAGCCACGGCGGTACGGCGGCCGGCGGCGGCGGCGCGGCGGGCACGGGCGGGGCGATGGGAGCGGTCAGCGGGGCGGCCGGCGGCGCGGCGAACGGGAGCGGGACCGGGTCCGGCCCGGCCCACACGGCCGGCGGCGGCCCGGTGAGGACGCCCGCCGGCCCGGCCCACACGGCAGGTGGTGGCCCGGCCAGGGCGGAGGCCGGCCCGGCCCACGCGGCGGGGGGCGGGCCGACGAGCGGCGCCGCCAGCCGAGCGGGCGCCGGCGTCGCCGGCTGGGCCTGCCCGCTGCCGGCCACGGCCACCGCGCCGGCCGCCGGCACCACGAGGGCGTAGGGCCCCCACGCCACGGCGGCGAGGGTCAGTGCGGCGAGGGTGGGTCGGCGGCGTCGGGGCATCGGTCGGTCGGGTGGCAAGATCGTTGCACGGCCCGCACTCAGGAGGATGGTCGATGCCGACCCAGCTGTACACCGTGACCGGGATGACCTGCGACCATTGCCGCAACGCGGTCACCACCGAGCTCCAGCAACTGGGCGGCGTGTCGAGCGTCGACGTCGACCTGGCCACCGGCGTGGTCACCGTCGAGAGCGCCGAGCCCCTCGACCGGGCGGCGGTGGCGGCCGCCGTCGACGAGGCGGGCTACGAGCTGGTGTAACCGCACCTCACTTCACGGTGATGGTGCCCTTCATCGTGTTCGGGTGGTACTCGCAGTGGAACGGGTAGGTGCCGGCCTTGGGGGCCTTTGTCACCGGCGCCTGCGCCGTCTTGCCGGCGGCGGCGTCCTGGTCGACGCCCAGGCCCTCCACGGTGAGGTTGTGGGTCGTCCCGTCGCCGTTCACCAGCTGGAATTGCACGTCCTGGCCGGCGGTGAGCTGGATCTCCGTCGGGTTGTAGGCGAAGTTCACGGCGTTCACCGTCACCGTCTTCGCCGCCCCGCCGGCCGTGGTGCTGTCGTCGCCCCCGGAGATGGTGCCGCCGTTGTCGCTGGAGCCGCAGCCGGCGAGGGCCAGGCCGGCGACGGCGACGGCGACGAGGAACCAGGGTCGTGCGCGCATGAAGACCTCCGCGGGGGACGGGCTCGGAGCACAGAGCATGCCCGATGCGGGGCCCCATGGAGAACGCGCCCTGCCAGCCGGCGGGGGGCCGGAGCACGCCCCCGCCGGCCGGACACTTGGCGGCTCAGCGCACCGACGGCCCTTCCATGTCGCAGTGCACCTGCCCGACGATGATCTCCCCCGAGCCCAGCGGGCTCCCCGGCAGGGGGACGATGCGAACGGCGTTGAGGGTGATGGCCGTGGCCCCGAACGAGGTGGGTGTCGGCGCCTTCGAGGTCTTCACCTGCTCGTTGAGATAGATGGTGGCCACGCCCGGGACGGTGATCGAGGAGTTGGGCCCGGGGGCGGCGTTGACCTGGACGTCGTTGCCGGCGATGGCGAGCCGGCCGATCGTCGCCAGCCCGGTGGAGCCGGCGCCGGTCGTCCGGCACTCGCCGTGCACGGTGTCGAGCGCCAGCAGGGCACCGCTCATCCCCATCCGCACCTGGGCCACGTCGGCCGTGCTCTGCGAGTAGGCGTTGGGCGCCGAGCGGTAGCCCTGGGTCGACACGGCCAGCCCCTTGGCGGTCACCGACCCGGCGGTGGCCGTGACCAGGGAGGCGGTGAACGGCCCGCCGCCGGTGGGCGGGAGCTGCACCGACGGCGCCGGCCCGAAGTTGACCAGACCCCCGATGCTCAGCAGCGAGGTGGTCCTCGTCTGGAGGCCGAAGGCGCTCCCGCTCAGCGTGTTGTCACGCACCTGGATGCCGACGGAGGCGGAGCCGGTGCCGCCGTCGTCGTCGGTGACGGTCACCGTGATGGTCGCCGCCCGCTCGGCCGCGTAGGTGTGGGTGGCTGCGCAGGTGCCCGCGCCGTTCGCCTCCGAGACCGTCCCGGCCGACGTGGACCCGTCGCCCCATTGCACCGAGCAGGTGTGCGTGTCGTTGCGACCGGCGTCGGTGAAGGAGGCCGACAGCGCCAGCGGGTCGCCCACGCCGGCGACCCCGTTGGCGGCCGGCCTGGTGATGGCGACCGCCGGGCCCACGTTGCCGACCGTCAGGGTGGCGCTGCTCGTGACGGGCGGATGGGTGGCGTCGGCGGCGCTGAAGGTGACGGTGAACTGCCCGTTGTCGTTGCAGGTCACCGTGGTCGACGGGGACGAGGGCGAGGCCAGCGTGCACGAGGTGCCGGCTGCCACCGGGCCCTGCGGCGACACCGTCCACGAGGTGGTGAGAGCGTCGCCGTCAGGGTCGGTGGCCGTGCCGGTGAGAGAGACCGTCGATCCCTCGTTGCCGGCATACGGCCCGCCGGCGCTGGCCCTGGGGGCGCCGTTGCCCCCGGTCGTGGCGCCGACGTGCACGGGGGCGGTCGGGCCGGTCGGGACGACCGTGGCTCCGCCGGTGGCCGTGGCCCCCGCCTGGTTGTAGTAGTCGCCGCCCGCCGTGGCCACGTGCACGCCGAAGTGGAGCGACACGTTGCCGGTGGCCGGCACGGTGAAGGGCCCGGCCCAGGAGAGGTCCTGGCCGGCCACGGTGGGATCGGCGGTCGTGGTGCCGCTCGTGGTGCCCGCCGCATAGGTGAAGCCGGCCGGAAGGGTGTCGGTGATCGCCGAGAGCGTCACCGCCTGGGCGTTGGGATTGCTGACGGTGATGGTGTACCCGTCGGTGCCCCCGGACTGGGCGGAGGCGGCGTCGGCCGTCTTGGCCGTGCGCAGGGGCTGGATGCCCAGGGGCGAGAACGTCACCAGGCTGGAGACGGTGGTGGAGGCGCCGGCGCCGAGGTTCAGGTCCCAGCTGAGGCCCAGGCCGTTGTCCACGTAGGTGTCGCAGATGCAGGTGTCCGGGAAGGCGGCACGCGAGCCGGCGGCCGCCCACACGGCGTTGTAGCTGTTCTCGTAGAAGTGGCTGCCGGCGGTGAGCGGCAGCATCTGCTCGATGCGGGTCCCGGCCGCCTGGGAGGCGGTGCAGGAGATGGCCCCACCCTGGTCGATGCGGCCGTAGCCGCGGTCGGAGTTCTGCAGGAAGCAGTCGCCCGCCCGGTAGAGGCGGACCGACCGTGCTGCGCCGCCGTTGGTGACCACCACGTCGGTGCGGTAGGACTCGTCGCCGGGGACGTAGGAGTCGGTCTCGGTCAGCCGCACGCCCGTGGTGCCGGCGTCGACCACGGTGACGACCTTGTAGGGGCTGGCGGCGGTGCCGGCGCCGGTGACGCCCGACTGGCTCACCGCCGTGAACGGCGTCCGATTGGCGTTGCCGCCGGCCGGGATCTCGGCCGGGCCGTACAGCACGTCGTCGACGACGACCAGCGTGGCGCACGCCCCCGGCTCGCCGCCGTACCACTCGTGCGAGGTGTCGCCCGTGTGGTCGGCCTGGCAGTTGAGCTGGTCGGAGATGTCGATGCGGGTCAGCGGCCCGCCCGCCGCCATGATGGGCTGGTCGGCCGCCCGGGCCGGGCCACCGACCACCAGGCCGGCCGCCGCCGCCACCGCCACGATCGTCACGCGGGCGACGCGTCGCCGTACTCCCACGATTCCCCCCCAGGGCTTTCCGGCCGGCCCCGCGCCGGCCCGTACATGGGAAGGTACGCACGGCACATACCGACGTCAAGGCACCTCTTCGCCACCCGTATTCTGGAGAATTCAGGAGATGAGCTTGGGATATTTCGGGACTGTCCCGTTACCGCTTTTCCGCAACCAGAAGGGTGTAGCCGGCGATTCCGTCACGCACCGCCTGGGCGGCGAGGGCCACTCGCTGGCGCGCCGTGTCGAAGTCGATGGACTCCAGCGCCGGCACCTTGGCCATGCGGAAGGCAACCAGGCGGGCGTCGATCTGCTCGATCATGCGGGCCAGGGCGTCGTCGTGCGACTCGGTGAGGGTGACGCTCAGACCGGCGGCGCCCAGCAACTCGGCATACTGCGCCACCGGCCGGGCGTCGGCCAGGCACGCCACCCAGCCGGCCAGCGAGCGCAGCTCCTCGTGGAGCCGCTCGGGGTCGAGGGTGACGTCGGTGATGCCGATGCGGCCGCCGGGCTTCAGGACCCGGGCCATCTCCCGGGCCGCCGTGGCCTTGTCGGGGAACGTGCAGAAGGCGCACTCGCACACCACGGCGTCGACCGAGGCGTCGCCGAGAGGCAGCCGCTCGGCGTCGCCCACGGTGAAGCGCACCTGCCCGGCCATGCCGTTGGCCTCGGCCTTGGCATTGGCGCCGGCGACCGACTGCTCGCCGAGGTCGACGCCCTCGACGTCGACGCCGAGCTCGGCGGCGAGCAGGAAGGCGGTGGCCCCCGGCCCGCTGGCCACGTCGAGCACCCGCTGCCCGGCCCGCAGGTCGAGGGACCGGGCCAGCCGGCGGGTGAGGTCGAGGCCGCCGGGGTGGTACGACTCGCCGAGGATCAGGGCCACCGCGTCGCGCTGGTAGGCGGCTGCGCAGCACAGCTTCACGTCCTCCTGGGAGGACTCCACCGTGTCCGTCACCGGAGTGTCTTGCCCACGTTGGTGGCGTCGGCCGGGGTGCGCGAGTGCCCGTTGCCGTTCCCGAAGGTCTTCGACCCGTACTTCGTGGTCAGCAGTACGGGCTGGAGCTCGGTGGCGTTGGGCACGATGGTGGGCACGAAGGCGCCGCTCAGCTGCTGGCGGATGTCCTCCCGGTAGCCCACCGAGTTGTAGGCGCAGAACGGGATCAGCCGGCCGTCGGGCGTGATCTCCTCGACGCAGCACTTCATCAGGGCCTTCACGTTCAGCGTGTAGGGGTCCTGGAAGTCCTGGATCACCACCATGAACGACTTGTCGGCCAGGTCCTTCAGGGCCTCGGGCAGGTCGATGCCACAGGTGGCGCACTCCAGCTGGGGCCCGGTGTTGCCGTCGGTGCCCGGCACGGCCGAGGCGCTCCAGAGCCGCTCGAGGGCGTGGCGCACGTCCATGTCGGGCATCACCCGGTTGCTCACGTAGTCGAGATAGTCGTCCACGTTCACCAGCCGGGGGAACGGCACCACGGTGTCGCCCTCCACCAGCAGGTAGGTGATGCTGCGGCAGGTGGGGAAGCAGCACGGCACCGGGACGAAGTCGGAGAGCCGGAACCAGTCGTCGCACTGGTCGACCAGGCCGTGGATGATGTCGGCGTTGGTGAGCCGCTGCATCGGGTCGAACTCGACGTGGCGGCCGGAGTGGGTGACCGGCTGGTAGGCCACCGAGCGCACCGCCGGGTGCTTGATGCCGAAGCGGAGGATGTCCCCCACCTCGTGCTCGTTGAGCCCCTTCTCGATGGCCGCCACCAGCGAGACGCCGAGGCCGAACTCGGCGCAGTTGTCGAGCGCCTTCTGCTTGGCCTCCCGCAGGTCCCGGCCCCGGATCTTGATGTGCGTCTCGGGGTCGAAGCCGTCGAACTGCATGTAGATCGTCGGCTTCAGCTCGGCCAGCTCCCGCACGAACTTGCGGTCGTGGGCCAGGCGGATGCCGTTGGTGTTGAGCGTCACCATGTGCACGCCCTTGTCCTGCGCCATCTTGATGAAGTCGAGGATCTGGGGGTGGATGGTGGGCTCGCCGCCCGAGAACATCACCACCTCGGGCTCGCCCTCGGAGCGGACGAAGGCGTCGAGCCCCTCCTCGACCTGCTCCATGGTGAGGGAGAAGCCGTCGGGCTGGTGGCCCGAGTCGGCGAAGCAGATGGGGCAGTCGAGGTTGCAACCGCTGTTGACCTCGATGATGCCGAGGCAGGCGTGCTGCTTGTGCTCGGGGCACAGCCCGCAGTCGAGCGGGCAGCCGTCCTTCACCTCGGTCTGCGTCTCCAGCGGGTACGTGCCGGGCTTGTTGTACCGGAGCGACGAGAAGTACATCTCGGCGTCGCTGTAGAGGAGGGCCTCGAACAGGCCGTGCTCCTTGCAGCGCTTCCGCAGGAAGACGCGGTTGTCCTTGACGTTGACCTCGGCGTCCACGACCGTCTTGCACACCGGGCAGATGCTCTTGGTGTACTCGAGGAACACCTCGTCCCGGTCAACCTTCTGCCGCGGCGGCGTCATGGTCATGCTCGAGGTCTCCTCGCATCGCGTGGGATCAATCGGCGCAAACGTAGCAGCGGTGCCAACCTCTCCCAGAGCGCCCGCCGTTCCCAGCACACGTGGTGACCTGGGTGTCGTCAGTGGTCAGCCGAGGGCGCCGAACACGTGGGCCAGCTCCTCGGGCACGGCCGCGTCGAGCTGGTCGTAGGTACACGACGCCGGGTCGCGGTCCGGGCGCCAGCGCTGGAAGTGGGTGGCGTGGCGGAACCGGCTTCCCTCGAGGTGGTCGTAGGCGACCTCGCACACAAGCTCGGGGCGCAGCGGCTCGAACGACAGGTCGCGGCCGGCGTTCCACCGGCTACCGCCGCCCGGCGCCCGCCCGTCGAACTCCGGCCGCTCCACGCGGTAGGGCGCCAGCTCGTCGACCAGCTCGCGCCGGCGCTCCATGGTGAAGGCGGCCGCCACGCCCACGTGGTGGAGGACGCCCTCGCCGTCGTAGAGCCCGAGCAGCAGGGAGCCGACCACCCCGCCGCTCTTGTGCCAGCGGAAGCCGGCCACCACGCAGTCGGCCGTGCGCTGGTGCTTGACCTTCACCATGGCCCGCTCGCCGGGGCGGTACGTGAGCGCGGCACCCTTGGCCACCACCCCGTCCAGCCCCGCCCCCTCGAAGCGGCGGAACCAGTCCTCGGCCACCGCCCGGTCGGTCGTGCACGGCGTGAGGTGGACGGGCGGGCGGGCGCCGGCCAGCGCCTCCATCAGCACCATGCGCCGGCGGGCGAACGGCTCGCCCCGCAGGTCCTCGTCGCCCAGGGCCAGGATGTCGAAGGCCACGAACGACGCCGGCGTCTCGGCCGCCAGGCGCCGCACGCGCGAATCGGCGGGGTGGATGCGCTGGAGCAGCGCCTCGAAGTCGAGGCCCGCCTCCCCGGCGATCACGACCTCGCCGTCGAGCACCACCCGTTCGGGCACCTGGGCGCGGACCGTCTCCACGACCTCCGGGAAGTAGCGGGTGAGCGGCTTCTCGTTGCGGCTGCCCAGCTCCACCTCGTCGCCGTCGCGGAACACGATGCAGCGGAACCCGTCCCACTTCGGCTCGTACAGCACCTGGCCGGCCGGCGGCAGGTCCTTGGCCGCCTTGGCCAGCATCGGCGACACAGGGGGCAGTACGGGCAAATTCACGGGCAGAAGCCTAAGCGGGCACCTCGGGCGAGGGGCCGGCCGCGGGCTGCTGGCCGGCTGGGCGGGTGAGCGTTCCCCCACTACCGCCGGCGCCCGCCGTCGAGCGCCTCCCCCACCGCCCGCACGGTTTCGTCCTCCTCGACCTCCTCCAGCGGCGCCGGCAGCGACAGGCACCAGTTGGGGCGCTCCACGGTTGTGCCCGGCACGTTGGGGCGGTCGTGGACGCCGAGGGCGTCGTCGAGGGTGGCGGCCAGCACCCGGCTCGGGGCCTGGCCCAGCAGGTCGTAGGTCGCCCGCACGACCTGGTCGACGGGGGCGTCGTCGGCCACGCCCGTCCAGCCCTGGAGGCGCCGGCGCATCTCGTGGGTGCCCTCCACGCTCGTGCGCCGCCCGAGCCGTTCCAGCTCCTCCAGGTCGGTACCGGTCCACAGGCCGGCCACGGTGGGCAGGTCGTGGGTGGTGACCGCCGCCATGGCCTGCACCGGGAAGTGGGCGGGCGGGTGCTCCTCGAACCACACCAGCCGGTAGGACAGCACCCGGCGGCGCCCCAGCTCCTCCCGGACGAAGTCCTGCACCGTGCCCAGGTCCTCGCCCACCACCCAGGCGCCGGCCCGGTGGCTCTCCAGGGCGAGGATGCCGAGCAGGTCGCGCCAGGGGTACTCCACGTAGGCGCCGTGGGACGCCGGGCTGCCCAGCGGGATCCAGTACAGGCGGAACAGGCCCATCACGTGGTCGATACGCACCCCGCCGGCGTGGCGCAGGGCGGCCCGCACGGTGCTGACGAACGGCTGGTAGGCGGCCGCCCGCAGCCGCCACGGGTCGAACGGGGGGAGGCCCCAGTCCTGGCCGTCGGGGGCGAACGGGTCGGGCGGGGCGCCGACCCGGGCGTCGAGGGCGAAGGCGTCCTGCCACAGCCAGGCGTCGGCGCCGGCCGCGTCGACGCCGATGGCCAGGTCCTGCACCACGCCGATGCGCTCGCCCGCCTTGCGCAGCTGCTCGTCGACGAGCCACTGGAGCCACTGGTGCCAGCGCACCCGCTCGGCGTTTTCGGCCACGAAGGCCAGCACCGCCTGGCCCTCGGGGTCGCGCAGCGGCTCGGGCCACTCCCACCACGGGGCGCCGTGTCGCTCGGACAGGGCGCAGAAGGCGGCGTAGGCGGCCAGCGGAGCGCCCTGCTCGTCGCAGTAGGCGTCGAAGCGGGCGTCGCCCCCGCCGGCGCGGAAGCGCTCCCACAGCTGCCCGAGGGCCTGCTCCTTGAGCCGCCACACCGCGTCGCGGTCGACCAGGCGGTCGTCGTTGAGCCGGCGGCCGGCGGCCGCCAACGACTCGAGGTCGCCGAGCGTCTCGGCCCCCGGGACGTCCTCGACCCGGAGGTACAGGGGGCTCCGCCAGCAGCGGCTGGAGGGCGAGTAGGGGCTGGCCTGCTGGGGCCCGGTGGGCAGGGCGGCGTGGAGCGGGTTCACCATCGCCATCCCCGCCCCCCGCCCGGCCGACCACTCGCCCAGCCGGGCCAGGTCGGCCAGGTCGCCCATGCCCCAGCTGGACCGGGAGCGGGCGGCGTACAGCTGCACCGCCCACCCCCACACCCGCAGGTCGTCGGGGAGGTGGCAGGTGGGGGGCGCCACGATCAGCCGGGCGGCGAAGCCGTCGTCGTCGCGCTCGATGCGGTGGTAGCCGAGCGGGACGTCGGGCGGCAGGGCGCCGTCGACGATCGCTTCCCCGCCGTCCTCGGCCCGCAGCCGCCACCGCCCCGGGAGCGACGCCGCCTCCCGCTCGGTGACGACCAGCACCGGGCAGTCGGGCCCCGGGAGCGACGACGGCGGGGGCGGCGGGGACCGGTCGCCTGCCCGCATGGCGGCCAGCACGGCGGCGATCGTGTCCGCCGGCGTGTCCTGCCAGGTGCCGACCGCGTCGTGGTACCCGGGCTGCACTCCCCACAGCGCTCCTCCGTCCATCCCCGCAGTCTCCCCTACGCTCCGGCCATGGCCGACGCAGTCGTCATCGGAGCCGGGCCCAACGGACTCGTGGCCGCCAATCTCCTCGCCGACCGCGGGTGGGACGTGGTGGTGCTGGAGGCCCAGCCCGAGCCCGGCGGGGCGGTGAAGTCGGCCGAGCTGGTGGAGCCGGGCTTCGTCAACGACGTGTTCAGCGCCTTCTACCCGCTGGGCGCCGCGTCGCCGGTGCTGCGCTCGCTCGATCTCACCTCCTACGGGCTGCGCTGGATGCACGCCCCATTGGCCCTCGCCCACCCGGCCGCCGACGGCACGTGCCCGGTGATCTCCCGCGACCTCGCCGAGACGGCGGCGTCGTTCGACAAGCCCGGTGACGGCGACGCCTGGCGTCGCCTGTACCGCCGCTGGGAGGAGATCGGCGGACCGCTGGTCGAGGCCCTCATGTCGCCGTTCCCGCCCGTGCGGGGCGGGCTGAAGCTGCTGCGGTCCGTGCGCCCGAGCGAGCTGCTCGAGCTGGTCCGCTTCCTCATGCTCCCCGTGCGGCGGCTCGGCGTCGAGGAGTTCGCCGGGGGCGGCCCCCGCCGGCTCCTCGCCGGGTGCGCCCTCCACACCGACCTGTCCCCCGAGTCGCCCGTCAGCGGCCTGATGGGCTGGCTGCTGGCGTGCCTGGGGCAGGAGATCGGCTGGCCCGTGCCGGCCGGCGGCGCCGGCCGCCTCACCGACGCCCTGGTGGCCCGCCTCGACAAGGCGGGAGGAGCGCTGGAGTGTGCCGCGCCGGTCACCGGCGTGGTGGTCCGGGGTGGGCGGGCGGTCGGCGTGCGCACGGCCGACGGCGACGAGGTCGAGGCCCGGCGGGCGGTCATCGCCGACGTGGCCGCCCCCACCCTGTTCCTCCAGCTGGTGGGGGCCCACCACCTCCCCGACCGGTTCCTCGCCGGCCTGCGCCGGTTCGAGTGGGACTCGGCCACCCTGAAGGTGGACTGGACCCTCGACGGGCCCGTTCCCTGGGACGCGCAGGAGGCCCGCCGGGCCGGCGTGGTGCACGTGGCCGAGGGGGTCGACGCGCTCACCGTGCAGTCCACCCAGCTCGCCCTCGGGCTGGTGCCCGACCCCCTGTTCCTCATCGTGGGCCAGCAGGGCCGGGCCGACCCGAGCCGGGCGCCGGAGGGCAAGGAGGCGGTGTGGGCCTACACCCACGTCCCCCGCCACGTCCGCGGCGACGCCGGCGACGGCGGGATCGCCGGCACCTGGGACGACGCCGAGGCGGACCGCATGGCCGACCGCGTCGAGGCCGAGATCGAGGTGATGGCCCCCGGCTTCCGGTCGCTGATCCGCGGCCGCCACGTGCTCACCCCGCTGGGGCTGGAGGCGCGCAACGCCAACCTGGTGGGCGGGGCGGTCAACGGCGGCACCGCCCAGCTCTACCAGCAGCTCGTGTTCCGGCCCGCCCCCGGCATGGGCCGGGCCGAGACGCCGGTGGCCGGGCTGTTCCTCGGCTCGTCGTCGGCCCATCCTGGCGGCGGCGTGCACGGGGCGTGCGGGGCCAACGCCGCCCGGGCGGCCGTGGCCGCCCACCGCCGGAGCCGCCGGGCTTGACCGCCCCGGTCCTCGTCGGCACCACGTCGTGGTCCGAGCGGACGCTGGTGCACGAGACCCGTTGGTACCCCCGCCGCACCATGAAGGCGGCCGAGCGCATCGCCTTCTATGCCTCCCAGTTCCCGCTGGTCGAGATCGACGCCACCGCCCGGTTCCCGCCGACCCCCGACCTGTGCCGGCAGTGGGTCGAGCGCACCCCGCCCGGCTTCACCGTCGACGTCCAGGCGTGGACGCTGCTGGCCGGGGGCGGCGCTCTCCCCGACTCCCTGTGGGAGGACCTGCGCGACGAGGTCAGGCCCGAGCTGCGCGACCGCCGGCGGCTCTACCTGGGCCACCTGAGCGCCGCCGCCCGCCGGGAGGCATGGGGCCGGTTCGCCCACGCCCTCGAGCCGCTGCGCGAGGCCGGCCGCCTGGGCGCCGTGGTCCTGCGCTACCCGCGCTGGCTGCGGCCGGGGCAGACCGGCCGGGCCCTGATCGCCGAGGCGCGGGCCCGGCTCGGCGGCCTCGCCCTCGTCGCCGAGCTGCGCCACCCTCGGTGGCTCGACGGCGGCGAGTGCGAGCAGACCCTCGCCTTCCTGGAGGACCACGACGTCGGGTTCGTGTGCGTCGACCGGGCGGTGGCGCCCGTCGTGGCCTCGACCACCGACCTCACCCTCGTCCGCTTCCCGGGCCGCAACCCCGGCAACTGGGAGGACCCCGACCTGGAGATCGGCGAGCGCTACGCCTACCGCTACGCCACCGAGGAGCTGGAGGCGTGGGTCCGGCCCGTCCTGGAGCTGGCGGCCGGCGGCGAGGTGCACGCCGTGTTCTCCAACTGCTGGCGGGACGACGCCGTCTCCAACGCCGCCGGGCTAGTCGCCCTGCTCGCCGGCGTCGGTGGGGACGATGGCGCTGACCACTGAGCCGTGGTGGCAGACGAGCCGCCAGCGGCCGTCGCCGCCGTCGCGCACGAACACGTTGACCGCCGCCACCGTGGAGCCGCCCTGGTCGCCCAGCAGGTTCTCGTCCACCGTCACCCACGCCACCCCGTCCTGCACGTGCACCCGCTCCTGGGTGAGGACGAACTGGAGCGTCTGGAGGTTCTGGAAGAGGGCGAAGAACGAGCCGGCCACCGCTCCCCACCCGTCGAGGGTGGCCCAGCCGGGATGGGTGCACTGGGCCCGGTCGGAGCGCTCCCAGACGGCCGACATGGCGTCGAGGTCGCGGGCCTCGAAGGCGTCGTAGAACGCCCGGTTGGCGGCGCTGACCTCGGCTGCGGCGTCCACCACCCGAGGCTACCCGGGTGCCGGATTACGCCGGCTCGAGCTCCAGGCCCCAGCCGGCCGGATGCAGCGGGTGCAGCACGTGCAGCGTGCCGCCGAGCCTGCGCTCCTCCACCGCCATCGCGTACACCGCCACCGGCTCGGCCACGCCCCGGAGGTGCAGGGACCGGACAGGCCCGGCGCACACGTCGGCGTACGGCTCGGCCAGGATCTTCACTGCGGACGAGACGAGCACCTGGCCGGGGTCGGCGGCGCAGACGATCCGCCGGGCCACGTTGACGTTGTGGCCGAGGACGTCGCCCCCCCGGCACACGACCGGCCCGGCGTGGGCCCCGACCCGCACCCGGAGGCTGCCCCTGATCTCGGGGATGCGGATCGTGCGCACCAGGCGCTGGACGTCGATGCCGGCCCGGACCGCCGCCGCGGCGTTGGCGAAGACGGCCATGAAGCCGTCGCCCACCGTCTTGAGCTCCCGCCCTCCGTGGACCCGGAGCACTCGCCGCACGATCACATCATGGGCCGACAGCACCTGCACCCAGCGGGCGTCGCCCAGCCGTTCGGTGAGTGCTGTCGAGCCCACGATGTCGGTGAACAGAACGGTGAGGGTGGCGATCTCGCCGTCCTCCGTCCCGATCCCCGTCCCCCTAGCTGTGCCCGCGGTCACAGTTGGATCGTGGCCGACGGCGGCTCGCACCGAAACCGTGCTGGCAGGCATCTTGCGTGGGGGTGCCAGCACCCCCTCGGGGCCGTCGAACCACATCGATGTCACAACCCCGGTTTACGCTTGGACCGATGGCCCTTCCCCTCCCCTCCTCGCTGTCGCCGTCCGGGGTGGCGGCGTTCAAGGACTGCGCCCTTTCGTACCGGTTCGCGGTCATCGACCGGCTTCCCGAGCGGCCGGCACCCTGGTCGTCGAAGGGCACGCTCGTCCACCGGGCCCTCGAGCGCCTCTACGCCGAGGAGCCCCCCGGCCGTCGCACGCCGGCGGCCGCCCAGGCCAAGCTGGCGCTGGCGTGGGACGAGCTGGCCGCCGAGCCCGGGTTCGCCGGCCTCGAGCTCGACGGCGAGGTGCTCGACGCCTTCCTGGCCGACGCCGGGAGCCTTGTCGCCAACCTGTTCCGCCTGGAGGATCCCAACGCCGTGCGGGCCATCGGCCTCGAGCTGAAGCTGGAGGCCCGGCTGGGCGACCTGCGGCTCCGGGGGGTGATCGACCGTCTCGACCTCGACGCCGACGGCGAGCTCGTGGTCACCGACTACAAGACGGGCAGCGCCCCGGCGGCCGGCTGGGAGCACGGCCGCCTGGCCGGGGTGCAGTTCTACGCCTACCTCTGCGAGCAGATGCTCGGGCGCCGGCCGGCGCGGGTCCAGCTGCTGCACCTGCGCGAGCCTGTGGCCATCATCGGCCGGCCCGACGAGCAGTCGGTGCGGGGCCTGGTCACCCGCACGTCGGCGGTGTGGCAGGCGGTGGAGCTGGCGTGCGTGGAGGACGACTTCCGGCCCCGCCCCTCGGGCCTGTGCGGCTGGTGCGGGTACCAGGCCTACTGCCCGGCGGCGGGGGGCGACCCGGCGGCCGCCCGGCAGGCCGGCGCCGCCTGAGCCACTCCTGCGCATGCCTTTGCTCCCCGACTCCGCCCGTCGGCGCGTCGCCGCCTTCGACGCCCGGGCCGATGCCGCCCTCGACCACCTCCGGGGCCACCCGGCCACCGACCGCTTCTTCTACGGGGTGTCGGCGGTCTTCGACCACAGCCTCGGGTGGATGCTCCTCGGCGGTCTGCGCGGGCTGCGCTCCGAGCGGGACTTCCGGGCCGCCGTGCGCGTCGGCGTCGGCGTCTTCGCCGAGTCGGCCGTCGTCAACATCGGGATCAAGTCGCTGTTCCGCCGGTCCCGGCCGCCGTGGGAGGTCGACCGCCCCCTGCCACTGCGCCGGCCCCGCACCAGCTCGTTCCCCAGCGGGCACGCGTCGGCCGCCTTCTGCGTCGCCGCCCTCTTGGGCGACGACGACCCGCTCCGGCCGCTCTACTACGCCCTGGCGGGAGTCGTGGCCCTCAGCCGCACGTACGTCCGCATCCACCACGCGTCCGACGTGCTGGGCGGGATCGCCATCGGCGTGGTGCTGGGCGAGCTGGGGCGCCGGCTGGCACCCCTGCCGCCCAGGGCTCAGGGCATCTCGTAGACGTCCTCGGGGGCCTCGCCGCCGAATGCCATCCGCTCGAAATTGCTCTCCGGGAGCAGCACGGCCGACACCCCGAGCACCAGGAACACCGCGCCCACGATGAGGATGATCGTCATCCGGCTGCCGCCCTTGCTGCTGCAGGCCGCCGCCTCACGGTGCACGAGGTAGCCCTCCTTGGCGAACTCCAGCGGGTCCGACCCACGGATCGGCCCCTCGCACTTGAGGTGGCCGGCGGCCCTGGTCGGCAGCAGCCCCCAGCCGAGGACGAGGAGCACCGAGATCACCACCACGAGGAGCACCGAGACCGCCTTGTCGCGATCGGTCACTGCTGTCCCCCTTCGGTGCGGCGGCGGACGGATGAGGCAACGGCGGGGCGCGCCGGCGCAGCGGGGAGGGACGGTCGAGTCACCCGGCCATCGTGGCACGGCAGACGCCGGCCCCGGTAGCCGGCGCCCCGCAGGTCACTGTCACACCCCCTCTCCATACTCAATCCCATGGAACGACAGCTCGTCCTCCTCGACGATCCCCGCGCCGACTGGCGCCTCGACGAGGCCACCCGTCGCCGGGGCCTCCAGGGCGTGGCCGACGCCCGCGCCGTGCTGCGCGACCTCGCCGGGCGGGCCGCCGCCTGACGCCCCTCCGGCTCGGTAGCCTCGGCCCGTGTCCGGGGTCCGGTTGGCGGAGGCCGTGGCGGCCCTGTCCCTCGGCATCGACGTCGGTATGGGCCAGCCCCTGGAACAGGGCCTGCGCACCTGCCTGGTGGCCACCACGGTGGCGCGCCGGGTGGGGCTCGACGACGACGACACCCGCCGGGTCTTCCACCTGTCGCTGCTCCGCCATGTGGGCTGCACCGCCGAGTCCGACCAGGCGGCCTGGTTCCTGGGCGACGAGGTCGCCTTCCGCCGCGGCGCCATCACCCTCGACTTCACCCGGCCGTCGGCCATGCTGCCGTACCTCGTCCGCACCGTCGGCGCCGGCGGCTCGGCCCTCGGGCGGGCCCGGCACGTGGGGCGGGTCCTGGCCGGGTCGAAGCGGTTCCTCGCCTCCATGGACTCGGTCTGCGAGACGGCCCAGATGCTGGCCACCCGCCTCGGGTTCGACGACGTGGTCCAGCGCGGCCTGTGGCAGGTGTTCGAGCACTGGGACGGCGGCGGCCTCCCCGGCCGGGTCGGGGGCGAGGAGATCGTGCTGCCGGCCCGGTTCGTGGCCGCCGCGGAGCTGTTCGAGGGCCTCTGCCGGCTCGAGGGCCCCGAGCGGGCGGCGGCGGTCGTGTCCGAGCGCAGGGGCCGGGCGTTCGCCCCCGCCGTGGTCGACGGACTGCTCGCCGCCGCCGGCGACCTCGTCCCGGTCTTCGACCAGCCGTCCGTCTGGGACGACGTGCTCGCCCTCGAGCCGCCGCCGCGCCGGGCCCTCTCCGACGAGCAGCTCGACGACGTCCTCCTGGCCGTGGCCGACTTCGCCGACCTCAAGTCGTCCTTCACCGTCGGCCACTCGCGGGGCGTGGCCGACCTGGCGTCGGCGGCCGCCGCCACGGCCGGCCTGCCGGACGCCGACGGGGTGCGCCTGCGCCGGGCCGCCCTCGTGCACGACGTGGGCCGGGTTGGCGTGTCGGCCGCCGTGTGGGGGAAGCCCGGCGCCCTCACCCGCGACGAGTGGGAGAAGGTCCGCCTCCACCCGTACTACACCGAGCGCGTGCTCACCCGGCCGGCGGCGCTCGGCGAGCTGGGCCGGCTGGCGTCACTGCACCACGAGCGGGTCGACGGAGCCGGCTACCACCGGGCGGTGGCCGGCACGGTGCTCACCCTCCCGGCCCGCATCCTGGCCGCCGCCGACGGGTACCGGGCCCGCACCGAGACCCGGCCCCACCGCCCGGCCATGAGCAGCGACCAGGCGGCGGCATCCCTGCGGGCCGACGTGGCCGAGGGCCGCCTCGACGCCGACGCCGCCGAGGCCGTGCTGGCAGCGGCCGGACACGCCGGGCGCCGGCGGCGGCCTTCGCCGCCCGGCGGCCTCACCGAGCGCGAGCGCGAGGTGCTGGCCCTGGTGGCCAGAGGGCACTCGATCCGCCAGATCGCCCACACGCTGGGTATCGCCCCCAAGACGGCCGACGCCCACATCCAGCACATCTACACCAAGCTCGGCGTCTCCACCCGCGCCGGCGCCACGCTCTGGGCGGTCGAGCACGGCGTGGCCGGCGCCGGCGCCGATCGGGAGACCTCCCGATGACGGACGGGCCGGCGGCCGTCATCCTCACCGTGTACCCGCACGACACGAGGAGGCACCGGCGATGGGCGACAACAAGGCAACCGTGCAGCGCATGTTCGACGAGATCGTGAACCTCGGGAAGCTCGACCTGGTCGACGAGCTGTTCGACCCCGACTTCCGCACCGTCACGCCCCAGGGCACGATGGACCGCGAGGGGTTCAAGGCCTACGTGGCGGCCTGGCGGGCCGGGTTCGCCGACGTCCACTGCGAGGTCGACGACCTGATCGCCGAGGGTGACCGGGTGGCGTGGTCGGTGCGGGCCACCGGCACCCACACCGGCGAATTCCTCGGGATCGCCCCCACCGGCAGGAGCGTCGACTTCGACAGCCTGAACATCGGCACCTTCCGGGAGGGCCGGGCCTGGCGCCACACCGTGATGATGGACCTGGCCAGGATGATGCAGCAGCTGGGGGTCGGCGGAGGCCCGGCGGCCTGAGCCGGGCGTTCAACCGCGGGCGGCGGTCTCGGCCTCGGCCAGGAAGGCCCCCAGGCGGCGCGCCTCGTCGGGTGGCAGCCGCACGGTGCCCACGCACTCCTCCCTGCGCCAGATGCTCAGCACCACCACCCCGGGCTCGGCGTGCCAGGTGACGCGCAGGGCCTGACCGCGGTCGTCGACGAACACCTCGCCCACCTTCGCGAGGGTACCGGCCGCCGCCCCGCCCGGCGCGACCGGCTCGCTGTCACACCCCCCCGTCACAATGTCCGCATGCGCCTGACGGCCGTCCTCGCCGCCCTCGCCCTGGCGGTCGCCGCCTGCGCCGGCCCGTCGCCGGCGCCGGCCGCCCCGCCGGGCACGGGCACCGTCACCCGGGTGGTCGACGGCGACACCATCCGTGTCCAGCTGGGCGGCGAAGAGGAGCGGGTCCGCCTCATCGGCATCGACACGCCCGAGACCCACGGCAAGGGCGGGCTGGTGGAGTGCTTCGGCGCCGAGGCGGCCAACCGCATGCAGACGCTGCTGCCCGCCGGCAGCCGCGTCCGCCTGGTGCGCGACGTCGAGGCGCGCGACCGCTACGGGCGCCTCCTCGCCTACGTCTACCGCTCCTCCGACGGGCTGTTCGTCAACCTGGCCATGGCGCGCGAGGGCTACGCCACCACCCTCACCTTCCCGCCCAACGTGGCCCACGCCTCCGAGTTCACCGACGCCGTCCGGTCGGCCCGGGTGGCCGATATCGGCCTGTGGCGCACCTGCGGCAGCCCCGACGTCCCCATCGCCGGTCCCTCGGCCACCACCCGAGCCCGGGCCTCGCCTTCGTCGAACTACCGTCCTGCGCGTGCCGCCCTCCGCCGCCGAGCGCCTCGGCCACCCGCCCGACGCCAAGCTGCTGGTGGTCAACTGCGCCGACCTCGGGTCGTCCCACGCCGCCAACGAGGGGGTCTACGAGGCGCTGCGGGACGGGATCGGCACCACCGCCAGCCTCATGGTGCCGGGGCCGTGGGCCCGGGAGGCGGCCGCCCGCTACCTCGGCGACGACGTCGGCGTGCAGCTCACGCTCAACGCCGAGTGGGAGCTGTACCGCTGGGGTCCGATCACCCACGCCCCCTCCCTCCTCGACGGCGACGGCGGCTTCCCCCGCACCGTCGAGGACGTCTGGGACCACGGCGATCTCGACGAGGTCACCAAGGAGCTGCGGGCCCAGCTGGAACGGGCGATCCTGTGGGGCTTCGACGTGAGCCACCTCGACACCCATCTCGACGCCCTCCAGGGCCGGCCCGAGTTCTTCGACATCTACCTGGAGCTGGCCGTCGACTTCGGTCTCCCGCTGCGCATCGGCGGCGCCGCCGAGCGCAGCGTGGGCTTCCCCCTCCGGCGCCTGGCCGCCGACGCCGGCGTGCTGTTCCCCGACCGCTGCGTGGAGCTGCGCGGCACCGGTGTCCGCCGGGCGCTGGAACGGCTGGTGTTCGAGCTGGAACCCGGCCTCACCGAGATCAAGGCCCACCCCGCCGCCGACGCCTCCGAGCTGCGGGCCCTCGCGCCGGACTGGGCGGCGCGGGTCGACGACCACGACGTGCTGGTGCACGACCGGGGCGTCCGAAGCCTCCTTACCCGGGCGGGCGTCCAGCTGGTCGGCTACCGGGCCCTTCGCGACGCCATGCGGGCGGGCGCCGGCGGGTGACCAGGAGGCGCACCCGGGGGGCGGGCGGGTTGGGGGCCCTGGTCGCCGGCGCCCTGGCCGCCCCGCCGGCCGACGTGAGGGCCCTCCAGACGGCCACCTCGCTGGAGGTGGCGGCCGTCGCCGCCTACGGGGCCCTGCGGGACCTTGCCGTGGTGCGCGGCAACCCGGCCCTGGTCCGCTTCGTCCAGACCACGATGTTCCAGCACGACGAGCACCGCCAGGCCTTCCAGAGCCAGACGCGGGCTCTGGGCGGGCAGCCGCAGACGGCCCCGCACCCCGCCTTGGCGTCGGTCGTGGACCAGGCCACCCCCACGCTGACCACGCCCCTCGACGTGGTCACCCTCGCCGAGACGCTGGAGACGGTGGCCGCCCACACCTACCTGGCGGACCTGGCCCAGCTGGAGGACGGGGCCTCGCGGCGGCTGGTGGCCAGCGTGATGGGGGTCGAGTGCCGCCACGCCGCCACCCTCCGGGTGTTCAAGGCGCTGCTCCAGGGGGCGCCCGACCTCGTCCGGTTCCCCCTCGGGGCCGACGCCGCCCGCCTGCCGCCGGGCTCGCTGGTCGCCGGCGTCCCCGAGCCCACCGAGCCGACCACGGGCGCCGTCGCTCCCGACTCGGCCGCCCTCCCCCAGTGACACCGCCCCTGTCCCGCCGGGCGTTCCTGCTGGGCGCCGGGGCCGCCCTGGCCGCCACGGCGTGCACCGGGCGGTCCGGCGAAGGGAGCACCGCCGCCCGGTCCCCCGACAGCACGGCGGCGGCGGGTGACGCCGCCGATCTCGACCTGGCGGCCGAGGCCGCCGGCCTGGAGGTCGCCGCGGTGGACGCCTACACGGCCATCGCCGAGGCGACCAAGGCGGGGAGGCTGGGCGACGTGCCCGGGGCGGCCGGCGAGTTCCTGGCCGCCGCCGGCCAGCACCACCGGCACCTCCTCGACGCGTGGAACCAGGTCCTGGTCGCCGGCCACCGGCCCAAGGTCGTCACCCCAGCCGAGCAGGTCAAGCCCACTGTCGACACCCGGCTGGCCCGCGCCCGCACCCTGGCCGACGCCGCCGCCGTGGCCCGCACCGTGGAGGAGAAGGCCGCCGCCACCTACCTCGCCGCCGTGCCCGCCCTGCGGCGAGCCGACCTGGTGACGCTGGCCGGGTCGATGCAGGCGGCCGCCGCCGGCCGGGCGGCCACCCTGTCGTTCCTGCTGGGCGAGTACCCGGCGCCCGACACCTTCGCCAAGACCGACGACGCCCTGCGGCGGTAGCCCCGCTACGCCGAAGCGGCGGCGGTGGTGGACGCCGCCACCAGCCGCTCCAGCACGCCGGCCGCCCGCCCCTCGTCGATGGAGCGGGCGGCCACCTCGACCGCCGCCTCCAGGGACGGCGCAAGGCCGGCGACCAGCACGCCGGCCGCCGCGTTCAGGACCACCAGATCCCGGTGGTGGCCGTGCTCGCCGTCGAGAATGCGCCGGGCGGCGGTGGCGTTGGACGCCGGGTCGCCGCCGGCCAGGTCGTCGGGGCCGGCCGAGCGCAGCCCGAGGGCCGCCGGGTCCACCGTGGAGCGGACCAGTTCCCCGTTGCGGGCGTCGATGACGGTGGAGGTGGTGGTGGTGGTGAGCTCGTCGAGGCCGTCGTGCCCGTAGACCACGAGGGCCCGGCGGGCGCCGTTGGCCGCCAGCACGCCGGCCATCTTCTCGGCCATGGCCGGGTCGCTCACGCCCACCACCTGCCGCCCTGGGTGGGCCGGGTTGGCCAGCGGGCCGAGGAAGTTGAACACCGTGGGCACGCCCAGCTCCCGCCGCACCGGGGCGGCGAAGCGGAAGCAGGGGTGGAAGCGCTGGGCGAAGCAGAACGCCATGCCGGCCTCGTCGAGGCAGCGGACCACGCCGGCCGGGCCCAAATCGGCCACGACGCCGAGGGCCTCCAGCAGGTCGGCCGACCCCGTGGCCGACGACATGGCCCGGTTGCCGTGCTTCACCACCCGCGCCCCCGCGCCCGCCACCACGAAGGCAGCCACGGTGGAGACGTTGATCGACCCGCTGCCGTCGCCGCCGGTGCCGCAGGTGTCCACCACGTCGGCCGCGTCGGGCACCTCGAGGGGCACGGCGAAGCGGAACAGGGCCCGCACCATGCCCGCCATCTCGGGGACCGTCTCGCCCTTCATCCGCAGCGCCACCACGAAGGCGGCGATCTGGGCCGGCGTGGCGGTGCCCTCCAGCACGTCGCCGAAGGCGGCGTCGGTCTCCTCGGCCGTGAGATCCTTGCCGGACAGCAGCCGGCGCAGGACCGGCGACCATCCCCCCAGGTCGGCCAGCGTGGTCATCGCCGCGCAGGCTACCCGCGGCCGGCGGCCGATGGCGCTCGGACGCGGAGGGTGGTGAAGTGGGCGGTCAGGCCGTCTTGCGACGCTGGCGGAGGATGCGGCGGCGCTCACGCTCCGTGGCGCCTCCCCACACTCCGTCCCGTTCACGGTTCACGAGCGCGTACTCGAGGCACGCCTCCCGCACCGGGCAGATCCCGCAGATCGCCTTGGCCTCCTCGGCCTGCTCATCGTCGCCGGGATAGAAGACATCGGGGTCAACTCCTCGGCAGGCCGCCCTCTGGCGCCAGGACAAGTTCATCTGAGCGGGTACCCTCCCTCCGGAGCGTCGTGTGTTGTTCTCGTACCCCGGAGCGCGCCCGCAACTAACAACGCCGCCGACGCTCGCCGGTTCTGGGAACAACATCGGCCGACCGGCCGTCATTCCTGACCGTTCCGCCCGAATCAGTTACGCGAAAGGCGCGAAAGGGTCAGGTCAAGCTGTCGAGGCCGGCCGTGAGCCGCCCGGCGTGGCTCCGCTCGGCCCGGGCCACCGTGTCGAACCAGTCGGCAATTTCCGCGAAACCCTCCTCGCGGGCGGCGGCCGCGTAGGCCGGGTACACCTCGGTGTACTCCCGGGTCTCGGCCTCGATGGCGTCCTTCAGGTGGTCCTCGGTGGACGCGCTGTCGCCGGCACCGCCGCAGAGGAAGTCGAGGTGCCCGAAGGCGTGGCCGTTCTCCCCCTCGGCCAGGGTGCGGAAGAGGGCGGCGATGTCGGGGTAGCCCTCCGCCTCGGCCCGCTGGGCGTAGTAGAGGAACCGCCCGTTGGACTCGCTCTCGGCGGCGAACGCCGCCCGGAGGTTGGCCTCGGTCCGGGAGCCGTGGAGCTGCGCCATGGCGAGACCCTAAACGGCGCGGCCGGGGGGCTGGAACACCCCCCGTAGGATGCCGGCATGACGACAACCGAGCAGGACGTCCATGAGGACGTCCGCCCGGGGCGTCAACGGCTGGCGGTGGCCCTGGCCGTCGGCGTCACCGTCCCTGCGCTCGTGCTGCGCACCACCGGCGGCCACCTGCCCGACCCGGCGCTGGCGCTGCTGTTCGGGATCGCCATCGTGGGAGCCGCGTTCCTGCTGTCGTGGGGCGCCGAGGTCGCCCAGCTCGACATCTCGGCCGGCCTCACCATCGCCGTGCTGGCCTTCATCGCCGTCCTGCCCGAGTATGCCGTCGACCTGGTGTTCGCCATCAAGGGCGGCAACGCCTACGAGCAGACCGGGCGGGCCTGCCTCGCGCCCACGGGCGGCGAGTCGCCGTGCTCGCTGGCGCTGGCCAACATGACGGGCTCCAACCGCCTCCTGATCGGCATCGGGTGGAGCGCCGTCGGCTTCATCGCCTACCGGCAGTGGAAGAAGCGGGGCAACCGCGAGAAGGGCCGCCAGATCCGCCTCGAGCGCTCGCACTCGGTCGAGCTGGCCTTCCTCACCGTGGCCACCGTGTTCTCGCTCACCCTGCCGCTCAAGCACTCCATCACGCTGTTCGACTCGGCGGTCCTCGTCGCCATCTTCGTCGCCTACACGGTGCGGATCTCCCGGGCGCCGGCCGAGGAGCCGCACCTGGTCGGCCCGGCCCGGTGGATCGGCGGCTTCGGCGTGCGCAACCGGCGCCTCACCGTCGTGGTGCTGTTCGCCTTCGCCGCCGCCGTGATCCTCCTCTCCGCCGAGCACTTCGCCGAGGCGCTGGTGGGCGCCGGCCGGTCCCTCGGGATCAGCGAATTCCTCCTCGTCCAGTGGCTGGCGCCGCTGGCCTCCGAGGCCCCCGAGCTGCTCGTCGCCTGCCTCTACGCCTGGCGCCTCAACACCAACGCCGGGCTCGGCACGCTCGTGTCGTCGAAGGTGAACCAGTGGACGCTGCTCGTCGGCACCCTGCCCATCGCCTTCGCCCTGGCCTCGGGCGGCCTCCACGGGCTGCCCATCGTGGGCACCCAGCGGGAGGAGCTGTTCCTCACCGCCGCCCAGTCGGCCTTCGCCATCGCCGTGCTGTGCAACCTCTCGATGTCGGTGCGGGAGGCGGGCATGCTGCTCGGCCTGTTCCTCGCCCAGTTCCTGCTCGGGGCCATCGGGCCGGGCCACATCCACGACGAGGTCCGCATCCTCACCGCCGTCGTCTACATGGTCCTCGCCGTCGTCACCTTCGCCCGCCAGCGCCGGCCGGCCGGCGCCCTCCTGCGCGACGGGCTGCGCACGCCCTACGCGTCGATGGCCGGTGACGGCTGATCATGACGTCACCGTTCCGGCGGGACGAGGCACTCGAGCGGCTGGGGTCCGAGCGCTTCGACGTGCTGGTGGTGGGTGGCGGGATCACCGGCGCCGGGGTGGCGCTCGACGCCGCCGCCCGCGGCCTGCGCACCGCCCTGGTCGAGCGGTCGGACTTCGCCAGCGGCACCTCGTCGAAGTCGTCCAAGCTGGTGCACGGCGGGCTGCGGTACCTCCAGCAGCGCGACGTGGCGCTGGTGCGCGAGAGCCTGGCCGAGCGCCGGAGGCTGCTGGCCAACGCCCCCCACCTGGTCACGCCGCTGCCCTTCGACGTCCCGTTGCCTGGCGGCGGCGGGGTGGTCGCCCGGGGCTACGCCACCGCCCTCCTGGCCTACGACGCCTGCGGCGGGTGGCGGATCGGGCACCGCCACCGCCGCCTCGACGCCGGCGAGATCCTGGCCGACCTGCCCTTCCTCGCGCCCGGCGCCGCGGGCGAGGGCTTCCAGTACTACGACGCCTTCGCCGACGACGCCCGGCTGACCCTGGCCGTGGTCCGCACGGCGGTGCTGGCCCACGGGGCGGTGGCCGCCAACCACGCCCCGGTCGAGGGGCTGCTCACCGATGCCGGCGAGCGCGTCCACGGCGTCACCCTGGCCGGCGGCACCGATGTCCGGGCGGAGGTCGTCGTCAACGCCGCCGGCGTGTGGGCCGACGCCGTCGACGCCCTGCACGACCCCGCCCACCGGCACCGGCTGCGGCCGGCCAAGGGGGTCCATCTCACCCTCGAGCGCCGGCGCCTGCCGTGCCGGACGGCCGCCGTGCTGCCCGTGCCCGGCGACAAGCGGTCCATCTTCGTCGTGCCGTGGGGCGAGCGGGTGGTACTCGGCACCACCGACACCGAGCACGACGGCCCCCTCGACGACCCGGCCTGCACGACCGCCGACGTGGCCTACCTGCTCGACGCCGCCAACGCCGCCCTGGCCGAGCCCCTGGCGCCGGCCGACGTGGTCGGCATCTGGGCCGGCCTGCGGCCGCTGCTCGACCGGGACGGCTCCACCCGCACCGTCGACCTGTCCCGCCGCCACCGGGTGTCCGTCGCCGGCAACCTCGTCACCGTCACCGGCGGCAAGCTCACCACCTACCGGCGCATGGCGGCCGACACGGTGGACGCCGCCGTCGGCATCCTCGGCCACGGCCCCCGCCGCTCCCCCACCCGCTCGCTGCCGCTGTGGGGGGCGTCGGCGCCCGGCGACCGTCTCGCATCTCGCTACGGCACCGAGGCGGCCGACGTCGAGGCCCTGGTCGACGCCGACCCCACCCTCGGCGACCCGCTGGTCCCCGGGCTCCCCTACACCCGGGCCGAGGCGGTGTTCGCCGCCCGCTCCGAGATGGCGCTCACCCTCGACGACGTGCTCAGCCGCCGCACCCGGGCCCGCATCCTCGACGCCCGCGCCTCGGCCGCCGCCGCCGCCGACGTGGCCCGGCTCCTCGCCCCCGAGCTGGGCTGGTCCGAGGACCGGGCGCGGGAGGAGGCGGCCGCCTACGCCGCGTCGGTCGCCCGGGAACGGGCGGCGGCCGGCCTCAGCGACGTGTCGGGGAAGCGGCCGTGAAGGAGCGGCTGGGCGGGCCCCGAGCCTCCGTCGACGGCGCCTTCGTGGCCCGGCTGGGCGGGATCTGCGAGGTCGACTCGTCCGAGGACGCGCTGGCCGCCAGCGGGCGCGACTGGTGGCCGGTGGCCCTGCGCTGGGTCCGCGACGGCGAGGTCCCGGCCCTGCCGGCGGTGGTGGCCAGGCCGGGGGCCGCCGCCGAGGTCGCCGCTGTCCTGGCCGCCTGCTCCCACGCCGGCGTGCCCGTCACGCCGGCCGGCGGGCGCAGCGGCGTCTGCGCCGGCGCCGTCCCGGTGTTCGGCGGCGTCGCCCTCGACCTGAACCGGCTGGGGACCGTCGCGGTCGACGACCGCTCCCTCGTCCTCACCGCCGGCGCCGGCGTGAACGGCCGGCGGCTCGAGACGGTCCTGCGCGAGGAGCACCGCCTCACGCTCGGCCACCGGCCCCAGTCCATCGCCATCTCCACGGTGGGCGGGTGGCTGGCGTGCCGCTCGGCCGGCCAGTACTCGACCCGGTACGGCAAGATCGAGGACATGGTCCTCGGGTTGGAGGTGGCGCTGGCCGACGGGCGCCTCGTGCGCACCGGCGGGCGGGGCCCCGGCGCGGCCGCCGGGCCCGACCTCACCCAGCTGTTCGTGGGGAGCGAGGGCACGCTCGGCGTCATCA
Source organism: Acidimicrobiales bacterium (assembly GCA_035689115.1). Classification (GTDB taxonomy): domain Bacteria; phylum Actinomycetota; class Acidimicrobiia; order Acidimicrobiales; genus JAHFUS01. Next base: position 16,903 of record DASSMA010000060.1, on the reverse strand, counting down.
CCGAGGCCGAGCTGCGCCTGTCGCCGGCACCGCCGGCCGAGCGGCGGGCCGCCTTCGGCTTCCCGTCCTTCGAGGACGGTCTCGACGCCTGCCGGCGCATCCTCCGCCGCGGGGCCATGCCCGCCGTCCTCCGCCTCTACGACGCCGTCGAGTCGGCCCGCACCCTCGGTGTCGACGGGCGGGCCGTCCTCCTGGTGCTCGACGAGGCCGAGCCGCGCCTGGCCGACGCCGTGCTGCACCTGGTGGGCGAGGAGTGCGCCGGCGCCGAGCGCCTCGACGACGCCCTGCTCGACCGGTGGCTGGCGCACCGCGACGACGTGTCGGCCCTCGACGCCGCCCTCGCCGCCGGCCTGGTGGTCGACACCTGCGAGGTCAGCGGGCGGTGGGCGGCGCTGCCGGCGATGTACCGGGCGGTGCTCGACGCGGTGACCGCCGTGCCGGACACGCTCGTCGTGTCGGCCCACCAGTCCCACGCCTACCGCGACGGCGCCTGCCTCTACTTCACCTTCGCCGGCCGCCGCGACGACGGCGACCGCTACTACGTGGAGGCGTGGGACGCCGCCACCGGCGCCGTCCTCGACGCCGGCGGGTCCCTGTCCCACCACCACGGGGTAGGCCTGAACCGGGCCCGCTTCCTGCCCGCCGCCCTGGGCGAGGCGTTCGCCGTCCTCACCGCCGTCAAGGCCGCCCTCGACCCGGCCGGCGTGCTGAACCCCGGCAAGCTGGGCCTGCCGTCGCCGTGGGGGTCGCCGTCATGGCCGTGAAGCGCATGGACTGGCGGGCGGTGGCCGACGGGGCGGTGATCGCCGCCGCCCTCACCCTCCTCCCCGCCATCGCCGTGCGCCTGGTGAAGGACACCGACCTGCTGGGCGACGAGTCGAACCTGTGGTTCATCCCGGTGCTCACCATGCTCGCCGGCTGCGCCATGGGCGGCTACCGGGCCGCCTCCCGCCGGCCGGAGGCGCCACTCAAGCATGCGGCGGCGGCGATCGCCGTCGCCATGGCCACCCTCTTCGCCGTCGTCGTGGTCCGCCGCCTGGCCACCGGCGACGGCCTCGGCGTCCCGCTGGTGCTCACCATGGTGCTGATCGTCCAGATCACGATCTCCCTCGGCATCATCGGCGGCTACGTGGCCATGCGGCGGGCCGGCCAGGCCCCACCTGCCGACCCATGAGTGTGCTGGTGGTCGACGCCGGCACCACCAGCGTGCGGGCCGGCGTCGTGCGACCGGACGGGTCCGTCGTGGCCGTCCACCGCCGGCCACTCGCCGTCGAGACGCCCAACCACGGCTTCGTCGAGTTCGACGCCGCCGTCCTGGCCGGCGCCGCCCTCGCCGTGGCCCAGGCGGCGCTGGCCGAGGGCGGGCCGGTGCACGCCGTCGGTATCGCCAACCAGCGGGCGTCCACCGTGCTCTGGGACCGGGCCACCGGGGAGCCGGTGGCGCCGGCCATCGGGTGGCAGGACGTGCGCACCGCGCCGCTCTGCCTCATGCTCCAGGGCCAGGGCATCCGGCTGGCGCCGAACGCCTCGGCCACCAAGCTGTCGGTCCTCCTCGACATCGCCGACCCCGCCCGGGAGCGAGACCTGTGCTTCGGGACGGTCGACTCCTGGCTGGCGTGGACGCTCTGCGGCGGCGCCCTCCACGTCACCGACGCCACCAACGCCGGCGTCACCGGCCTGCTCCTCGCCGACGGGTCGGGGTGGGACGAGGCCGTGCTCGACGCCCTGCGCATCCCGCCCTCGGTGCTCCCGCGCATCGTCGACTCGTCGGGCATCCTCGGCCCCGCCCTGGCCCTCGACTGCGTGCCGCCCCTGGCCGGGCTGGCCGGCGACCAGCAGGCGTCGCTGGTCGGCCAGGGCTGCACCCGCCCGGGCCTGGCCAAGGCCACCTTCGGCACCGGCGGCATGCTCGACCTGTGCACCGGCGGGCGCCGGCCGTCGTTCCCTGTCCGGGGCGAGGCCGGCTGCTTCCCGATCCTCGCCTGGCGGCGGGGCGGGGCCGACGCCTGGGGCATCGAGGCGGTGATGCTGTCGGCCGGGTCGTGCGTGGAATGGCTGTGCGCCATGGGAATCCTCACCGACGCCGCCGAGTCCGACGGGCTGGCGGCGTCCGTCCGCACCGCCGGCGACGTGTGGTTCGTGCCCGCCCTGGTGGGGCTGGGCACCCCACGGTGGGACTTCGGCGCGCGGGGCACGCTGGTCGGCGTGGGCGCCGGCACCGGCCGGGCCGAGGTGGTGCGGGCCGTCCTGGAGGGCGTGGCCCACCGCGGCGCCGACCTCGTCGAGGCGGCCGAGGCCGACGGCGGGCTGCCCATCGCCACCCTGCGGGTCGACGGTGGCATGACGGCCAACGCCACCTTCGTGCAGGCCCTGGCCGACACCGCCGGCCGGCCGGTCGAGGTGTCGCCCGTCCCCGAGGCCACCATGCTCGGCGCCGCCTACCTGGCCGGCATGGCCGTGGGGCTGTGGCGGGACGAGGAGGAGGTGGCCGACGCCTGGGCGCCGGCCCGGGTCGTCGAGCCCCGCCGCCGGCCCGACCGCGACCGCTGGCGGGAGGTGGTGGACCGGGCGGCCGGCGTGGTGCCGGAGCTGAGCGCCGTCCGCTTCTGAGCCGGAAATAGCCCTTGCCGCTTGAGTTCGTTTCATGCTATTCCATGCGCCATGACATTCCAGGGCGGTGACCCCGGCGCCCTGCGCCACCTCGTGCGGCTGCTGGACCTCGACGCCGCCGAGCTGCTGCTGTCCCGCCGGGCGATCGAGCCGATCCTCACCGAGGTGTGCGTGGCCACCACGGCCGGCGCCGACATCGGCCGGGTGATCGACGAGGTGTTCGACGCCATCGGCGCCGTCACCCGGGCGGTGCACGCGCTGGAGGCCCCGCCGCCTCAGATGCCGATCGGCCCGGTGTTGCCCGGCCCGCCCACCACGCTCCCCGGGCCCGACTGCAAGGCCCTGGAGCAGGATGTGGGCACTGTGGTCGACGAGATGGTCCGGCGCTTCCACCAGGTGCGGGAGGACGCGAGGAACCTGCGGGTGCTGCGCCCCAAGGGGCCGTTCTCCTACGAGGGGCACCACGAGCAGATCGACGGCAAGCAGACGGACCTCGACAGGCGCATCGAGAAGTGGGCTGATGCCGGCTGCACCGACTCCTTGACCGTTGAGATTGGGCGGATGTACGCGCAGATGGATGCCCGCGCCGAGCTCAACTGGCCGGCGGCGTCAGCGATCGCCGCCCACGCCCAGCACCGGGGCTGGTGGCACGTCGACCTGCCACCGATCGGCCGGGTCGCGGCCGGCGTGGCCGCTGCCGCCGGCGCGGTCGCCGCCGCTGCGAAAGCCCTGGGCGGAGCGGCGGTCGAGGCCGCTCCGGCGCTGGCATGAGCGACGCCCCTCCCCCCGACATCGGCCGGCGGATCGAAGGCGTGCTGTACGACGACGCCGACGAGCTCATGGACATACTGGAGGCCTACAGCCGGGAGCGCGAGCAGTTCCCGGTGCTCCGCCGCAACCTGCGGCTCAACGAGCGAGCGGGGTTCCGCCGCTGGGTCACGATCCTCGAGATCGTCTCGCTGGAACGGACTGCGCCCTATCTCGCCGCCATCGGGCTTCCGGCCTGCGACCCGGCCGGGCTGCGCACCATCGCCCGCGAGACGTTGCAGGCGATCTACGCCATCGAAGAGGACGAGACCCTCGAGCTGTCGGTCTTCGTCGAGCTCCTCGAGAGCGCCCTCGACCGCGTCGAGGCAGAGGTGGGGAGGGGCGTGCGCCGCGCAACTACTGGAGTACGGAGCGAGCCGGTATCCGCGCAACTCCGAGCGCCGGCGCGAGCACGATTGGGACACCCTGCTCGGACGCCTCGTGGGCGCCTCGCTCCGCCAGTTTCCGCTGGTCGAGCCGACCCTCCCGGCGCCCGCTCTCCGCAAGGTGCGCGACGCCGTCCTGCGGCACATCGACTTCGACCTCAACCGCCGCACCGACGAGGACGACAAGGCGCCGCCCACCGAGTGGGAGGCGGTCGTGTACGCCCGCTGCGACGGCTGGAGCCCGCTCGACCTCGTGTGGGCTGTGACGCTGTACTTCCAGGTGCAGGCGGCCTGGCGGGAGATCGAGACGGCCCTGTCGCCCGAGGAGGTGGCAGAGCTCGTCGCCTGGGGGCGGCGCCAGGCCGAGGTGATCCCCGGGATTCGCCCGGAGCGCGTCGAGCCTCCACCCACGCCGATCCGGCTGCGGGAGGACTGAACCAGGAGGCGCTCGGTCAGGCGTTCATCACGTGGGCGGTGGCCCGCCGGCCGGGGCGCTTCACCACCTCGATGGCGTTGGGCAGCTCGGCCTTGATGGCGTCGTCGTGGGTGACGACCAGCACCTGGCGGAAGCGCCCCCGGAGGCGTTCGAGGGCGCCCAGCATGCGGGCCTTGCGGTCCTCGTCGAGGGGGCCGAACACCTCGTCGAGCACGAGGAGCCCGACGGTGCCGCCGGAGAGCAGGCGGACGTGCTCGCTGATGGCGACCCGGACGGCCAGGTTGGCCAGGTCGGTCTCCGAGCCCGAGAAGCGCTGCATGCCGTGGGCCCGGCCCTGGTCACGGATGGTGATCTCGTAGGTGTCGGGGTCGAGCTCCAGCTGGTCGTACTCGCGGTCGGTGAGCTCGGCGAACAGCTCGGCGGCGTGGACGGCAAGGCGGGGCCCGACGGTGCCCACCACGTTGTTGCGGAAGGCGGCCAGCAGGTCGGCCACCCGCCCCAAGTGGCGGCTCTGCTCGGCCAGGCCGGCCAGCTTGGCGTGCTGCTGCTCGGCCTCGGCCACCCGGCGCACCTCGCCGTCGGCGGTGACCTGGGCCCGCTCGGCCGCCAGGCGGGCGTCCTGGGCCACCGCGGCCGCCTTCTCGGCGGCGGTGGCGGCGTCGTCGCGCTCTTCGCGCACCTCGGCGTGGGACTCGGGAGAGAAGCCGACGGCCCGAACCTCGGCCCGCAGCGCCTCGACACGAGCCGCCGCCTCCGCCAGACGGGCCCGCTCGGCCTCCAGCCGGGCGGCCAGCGCCGGCGCCCGCTCGAGGTGGGCCTGGAGGCGGGCCACCTCCTTGGCCGCCGCCCGGCGCTCCCCCACCGCCGCCGCCAGGCGGGCCGGCTCGCCCTCGGCCACCGAGCGGCCGAGGGAGGCCTCGACCTCGGCCAGGGCCTGCTCGGCCGCCGCCCGCCGGGCCCGGGCCTGCTCGGCCGCCGCCCACGCCTCCCGGGCGGCCCGCAGCTCGTCGGCCAGCGTGCGGGCCCGGGCGCGGGCCGCGCCGGCCGCCTGGGCCAGCTCGTGGCGACGGCGCTCCAGCCCGGCCACCCGCTCCTCGCCGGCCGCCACCTCGGCCGCCCGGTGGCGCTGCACCTGCTCGAAGGCGCCGCCCAGGGCCTGGCCGCACAGGGGGCAGTCGGCCTCGCCGGACAGCGATGCCGCCTTGCCGGCCACCTCCCGGGCTCGGCGGAGGTCGGCGCCGGCGCCGGCCAGCTCGCCCTCGACGGCGGCCAGGCGGGTGCCCGCCTCCTCGGCCTCGACGCGGGCCGCCTCGCAGGCGTCCTCGTCGGGCGGCGCCACCGCGTCGGGCACGGGCAGGCGAGCGACCGCCGCCGCCGCCGACTCCACCGCCCGCACCGCGGCCAGCTCCGCCTCCGCCTCCTCCAGGCCGGCGGCGGCCGGCGCCAGGGCGTCGAGGCGCTCCTGCTCGGCGGCCAGGCCCGCCACCTCGGCGTCCAGCTCGGCCACCCGGCGGGCCACGCCGTCGTGCTCGCCCCGGGCCGCCCTGCCCTCGGCGACCAGGGCCTCGTAGGAGCGGCGCAGCTCCTCGAGCTGGTCGAGGCGGCGCTGGGTGTCGGCCAGCCTGGCCCGCACCACCGCCCAGGCCGCCTCCTCGGTGCGGGCGTCGACCGCCGCCGCCTCGGCCGCCGCCAGCGCGTCGTCGCGGCGGTGGCGGACCTCCTCGAGGTCGGGAAGCAGCCGGCTCAGGTGGTCGAGCTGCTCCCGGGCCACCCGGGCGTCCTTGCGGGCGTCGTCGCGCGCCGTGTCGAGGGGCATGATGCCGAGCAGCTTGAGCACCAGCTCCTTGCGCTGCTGGGGGCGCTGGAGGCTGAAGGCGGCCAGCTGCTTCTGCTCGGCGAACACCGACGACCGGAAGGCGGCGTCGTCCATCCCCAGGACGGAGTGCACGTAGCGCCCGGTGTCCTTCACCCCCTCGGCGACCTGGGCCCCGTCGGCGAAGGCCGACGCCTTGGCGACGGCGTTGACCCCGGACAGCGTGCGCCGCACGGCGTAGAGGTGGCCCTCGTGCTCGAACTGCACCTCGACGACGCAGTCGCCGCCCACCCCGGTGGTGCGGACGTCGGCCATCGACGTGCGGGTCTTGCCCCAAAGGGCGAAGAGCACGGCCTCGACCAGGTACGACTTGCCGGCCCCGTTGGCCCCGTAGATGCCCACCAGGCCGGGCGGGATCTCGAGGTCGAGCTCGTCCTCGTAGACGCGGTAGTTCCGGAGGTAGATGCGCTTGAGCAGCATCAGCCGTTCTGCTCCACCGCCCGGGCCAGGTACTCGTCGCCCAACGTTGCGATGCGCTCCCGGTCGAAGCCGGTGAGGTCCTGGTTCTCCAGGTAGCGGTGCCACCGCCCGCCCATCGACTCGATGTCGGGCAGCTCGACCGGGACGTCGATCCCCCCGAACTGCGGCTCGATCTTGAGGATGAGGGCGGCGCCGGCCGCCTCTCGCACCGCCTCCAGGTCCAGCAGCCGGTAGGCCTCGGGGTCGACGCCGTCGAGGTACAGCCGGGCCACCGCCCCCGCCGGCACCGCCGCCGCCCGCTCCAGCACCTGGGCCTCGAGGTCGGCCGGGCCGAGCCCGAGGGCGGCCACCGTGGGCAGGGTGACCAGCGGGCGCTGCCCCTCGAGCGCCACGTGGCGGCACTCCCCCGTGTCGGTGTCGAGCACCACGACGCCCTTGAGCCGGTCCGGGTCGTCGGCGAAGGAGAAGGTGTCGGTGGAGCCGGCGTACCAGATGCCCTCGGCCACCCGGGTGTGGAAGTGGTAGTGGCCGAGCAGCACGAAGTCGGAGCGCAGCAGCGAGGCGTCGACCTCGATCTCGTTGATGTCGGCATAGCGCGGCTCGACCTGGGGGATGCGCGGATGGGTGAGCAGCAGGTTGGCCCGGTCGCCGCTGCGCCGGCGGTCGGCCTCGGCCAGCGCCTCCAGGGTGGCGTCGACGGTGAGCATCTGGGGAACCGCGTGCACCACCAGGCCGGGCAGCTCGAAGCGCTCGTAGCCCAGGCGGTGGGCGAAGTGGAACTCGGGGAACATGTCGGCCAGCGCCGAGTAGGGGCTGCCCGTGCCGGGGAGGCGGGGCGTGTCGTGGTTGCCGGTGATGAGGGCCACGGCCACGCCGTGCTCCCGCAGGGTGGCCAGGGCCCGCTGGGCGACACGGAAGGAGCGGTAGGTGGGGCGGGGGTGGTCGAAGATGTCGCCCAGCCACACCACCAGCTCGGGCTCCTGGGCCAGGGCCAGTTCGACGGCCGCCTCGAAGGACTGCTCGAAGTCGCGCTCGCGCTGGTTCACCCCCTCGGGCGTGGTGAACCCGTAGTAGGAGCGCCCCAGGTGGGCGTCGCCCAGCGCCGCGACCCGCATCAGTCGACGAAGGCGCCCACGTTGACCGGCGCCGTGGGCCGGGGCGACGGCGGCGGCGGCGTGGCACGGAGGGCGTCGTCGTAGAGGTGCACCTTGAGCGGCACGGCGAAGGGGGCGTCGAGGTTGGCCAGCAGGCACTCGCCGGGCATGAGGCTCTGGATCTCGGGGCCGAGGGCCGACAGATCCTGCTTGGACGACGAGCGCAGGATGGTGCGGTCCTTCTCGTCGGCCAGGCCCAGGACGAAGAAGGTGTTGAACTGGCTGAGCAGCTCGGCGTCGAGGAGCTTGGGCTGCTGGGTGACGGCGCACAGGCCGACCTTGAACTTGCGGCCCTCGCGCGCCACCCGGGGGAAGACGTTGGACTCCCGGTCGCGATTGGACGAGAGCACCCGCTGGGCCTCCTCCAGCACGATGGAGACGACGGGAAGGCGCTCGTGGGCCTCGGGATCGTCGAGGTAGGCCCCCGACCAGTACTCCAGCACCCGGCGGGCGAGGAAGGAGGCGACCAGGACCTCCTCGGTGGAGCCGAGGCCGCTGACGTCGCACAGCACGACCCGGCCGGCCGCCAGCTCGGCCAGGATGGCGGCGCCGGTGGACACGTTGGCGTCGGTGGCGATGCACGGCAGCTCCACGATGCGCCGGGCCCGCCGGTGCACCACCTGGAGGGTGTTGAGGGCCACCCGGTTGCCGAGGTCGAGGTCGCGGAAGCTCGGGAGGTCGTCGACCTGGGCGAAGTCGAGCAGCCAGGTGAGCCCCGGTGCCCGGTAGTGGCGCTCCAGCTCGAACAGGGCCTCCTCCTGGGGCCGGCTCCACTCGTAGGCGGTGCGCAGGTCGTCGACGGAGAGCTCGCCCAGACTGATGCGCAGGGTGGAGGTGTTGGGCAGCTTGCGGGCGGCGTAGACCCGCAGCGCCTCGGCTGCCCACGGGTGGCGGCGGAGGGTGGGGCGGTACTCGCCGTGGGGGTCGACCAGCAGCAGCCCGTAGCGGCCGTTGGCCCGGAGCACCTGCCCGGCCAGCACCCGCATGAGGTTGGACTTGCCCATGCCCGTGGTGGCGAAGATGCCGACGTGGGTGGCCAGGCTGGCGCCGGCGATGCCCACCTCGAAGTCGACCACCGTCTCGCCGCTGCGCAGGCAGCCGACCGCCAGGTCGCCCATGCGGGTGCGGAGGAACTCGAAGTCGGCCGCCTCGGGTGCCACGACCCGGGAGAACTGGGTGGGCAGGCTCTTGGGCTTGCGGAAAGCCTGCCCGTCGGGGGTGAGGTAGCCGAGGCACCGGCACTCGGCCACCCGGTAGGTGCGCCGCTCCTGCTCGTACACCGGATGGGCACCCGGCTCGCCCCGCGCGTCGTCGGCGAGGAGCGTGCCGGCCACCCGCTCGGCCCAACCGGGCTCGCGGTGCTCGGTGCCGTAGGTGACGTCGACCACGCGGAACAGGTACCGCCGGCCCGTGACGTCGTCGACCGCCACCAGCAGCTCGCCGAGGAACAGGTCCTCGTCGGGCGCGGCCCGGAACAGGCCCTCGAGCACGTTCTTGCCGTACAGCCGGCCCCTGGTTGCGTTCATGACCGCTCCATGAGGCGGTGGCGGTCGGTGAACGCCCGCTCCCGCACCTCGGCCGCCAGCCCGGCCCGGGCCAGCAGCTCATCGAGGGCGAGCCAGGCCTCGCTGCGCAGCCACCCCGGGCAGGCCGCCAGGCGGTCGGCCACGGTGAGCGGGTAGGGGTAGCCGGGGAAGGCGGCGTCGTCGCACAGGGCGGAGAGGCGGCCGAGGGCGTGCGCCGGGTCGGCATCGGCCGGCAGGTCGACCCGGAAGGCGAAGCGGGCGTCGGGGTCGAGGCGGGCGGCGACGACCTGGATGCCGGCCCCGGTGTCGGCCCGGACCGAGGCCCGGGTCCGGGCCACCGGCGCCCACCACATGGCCCGCGGCCCCAGGGCGGCCGCCGCCTCCAGCTCAAGGAGGCCGACCAGCGGGGCCCCGCCGCGAGCCAGGGACGAGTGCTTGGTGACGCCGGCCAGGAGCACCCTCCGCTCGGCGGCCCGGGCCAGCATCTCGGCGAGGAAGGTGGAGGGGATGCGCCAGTCGGGCTGGAGGTCGCCGTCGACCAGGACCACCGCCCCCTCGCCGGCTTCCTCGACGCAACGGCGCACGGCGTCCCACTCCCAGCGGTCACGCAGCAGGTTGACGTCGACCGACGTGTCGGCGCCCAGGCCGGCGAGGTTCAGCTCACGCAGCGCCTCGGCCCGCTCCTGGGCACCCCCGAGCAGGTGGGCCCGCAGCTCGCCCTCGTCCTCCTCGATGCAGCGCCCGGCGTGGAACCGCACCCGGGCGGCCCGGGTGACGAGGACCTGGAGGCAACGGGCGTCGGCCACCAGGGCCTGGCCGCCGTCGACCGCCCAGGCGTCGGGCGGGGCCAGCCGCTCCAGGGGGCGGGGCACCGCCGCCGCCTCGAACTCCAGTTCGGCCGCCCGGTCGGCGGCGTCGCGCAGCGACCCCCCGTGCCCGGCGAGGAGGACGGCCAGGCGCTCGGCGGCACGCTCGAGGGTGGGCAGCGGCATGCCGTCAAGCCTGGCATGGGGGTGTGACAATCACAACGACGTGATTCAGGACCTCACGGCGGTGCGCTCCGCCCAGGCCTGTTCCAGGGCGCCGAGCAGCACGTCGGCCTTCTGGGCGCCGGCCACCGCGTAGCGGCGGTCGACCACGAAGAAGGGCACGCCGGTCACCCCGAGCCGGCGGGCCTCGGCCTCGTCGGCCCGCACGTCGGCGGCGAAGGCCTCCCCGGCCAGCACGTCCGCCACCTCGTGCTCCTGCAGGCCGGCGGCCAACGCCAGCCGGGTCAGGATCTCGTGGTCGGCGATGGGCTCGCCCCTGGTGAAGTAGGCGTCCATGAGCGCCTCCTCGAGGTCGCCCTGCCGCCCGTGGTCGGCGGCCAGATGCAGGAGGCGGTGGGCGTCGAAGGTGCTCCCCCGCCGGGTCAGGTCGAGGCGGTAGGCGAGCCCCTCGCCGGCGGCGACCTGGGTGACCCGCTCGTTCATGGCCTGGGCCTCGTCCCGCGACACGCCGTACTTGGCCGCCAGGTGGCCCAGCAGGTCGACGGTTTCGGTCACCGACGGGTCCAGCTCGAAGCTCCGCCACACCACCTCGACGTCGCCGGCGTGGGCGAAGGAGGCCAGCGCCGACTCGAAGCGGCGCTTGCCCACGTAGCACCAGGGGCACACCACGTCGGACCAGATCTCGACCTTCACGGCCTGCTCAACGCTTCCATACGGAATTGCTTCCTACCCGGCGGCTCCGGTCGGCGACCATGGCGGCATGCCCGCCGCCCCGCCGTCGCCCCGCACCACCGTCCGCCGCCACGCCGAGCGGGGTCGCTACGAGCGCGACGTGGTCGACGGCGTGCTGGACGAGGCGCTGGTGTGCAACGTGGGCTTCGCCGTCGACGGCCGGCCCTGGGTCGTGCCCACCGCCTTCGCCCGCGTCGGCGACCACGTCTACCTGCACGGGGCCGCCGGCAACTTCGCCCTGCGGGCCCTCGCCGCCGGCGCCGAGGCGTGCGTCACCGTCACCCTGCTGGACGGGCTGGTGCTGGCCCGCTCCGCCTTCCACCACTCCATGAACTACCGCTCGGTGATGCTGTTCGGCGTCGCCCAGGCCGTCACCGACGAGGGCTAGAAGCGGGCTGCGGTGATGGCCATCCTCGAGCATGCCGTCCCCGGGCGCGGCGCCGACACCCGGCCGCCGTCCGTCGCCGAGCTGCGGGCCACGCTCGTGGTGCGCATCTCCGTGGCCGAGGCGTCGGCCAAGGTCCGCTCGGGCGGCCCCGTCGACGACCCCGCCGACCTCGCCCTCCCCCATTGGGCCGGCGTCATTCCCCTGTCGCTCGTGGCCGGCGAGCCGGTGCAGGACGGGGACGGCGCGCGCGACACTGGGGCGTGATGGTGAGCCGGCCGGGTGGCCGCGGCGTCGCTTCGACGGCGTCGAGGAAAGTCGGGGCTCCGCAGGGCAGGGTGCTGGCTAGCGGCCAGTCGGGGTGACCCGCAGGAAAGTGCCACAGAGAACAGACCGCCGATGGCTCCTCGGAGCACAGGCAAGGGTGAAACGGTGCGGTAAGAGCGCACCAGCGCCCGGGGCGACCCGGGCGGCTCGGCAAACCCCACCCGGAGCAAGGCCAAGCGTGGGAGGAGTTGCCCGCTCTATCTCCCCAGGTAGGCCGCACAGATGGATGGCCACCCCGGCGCTCCGGCGCCGGACAGAACCCCGCTTACAGGCCGGCTCACCGTCTTCATGGCCTGTGACCTGCGGTTTTACCGTCGGCCGTCAGCCCCAGGCCGCGGCCAGGCCGCGGGATTTTGCGGAGCAGGCGGTCAGGAGCGGTTGCCGGCGGCCGGTGCCGGGTCGTCCCGGCCACCACCTGCATGGGCCGTCTTGAACAGCTCGCCGTCCACGGCGTCCCGGGTCCGGTCGTCGGAGTCGGGCCACAGGTGGCCGTAGGTGTCGAGGGTCTCCTGGGCCGTCTTGTGGCCGAGCCGGCGCTGCACGACCTTCACCGACTCGCCGTGGCGGATCAGCAGCGAGGCGTAGTAGTGGCGCAGGTCGTGGAAGGTCAGGTCCGGGCGGGCACCAGATCGGCAGACTGCGGCCCGCCACGTCTCGCCGAACCGGTTCCGCCGGAGCGGGCCACCGGCCGGCGTGGTGAACACGAGCGAGCGTGCTCGGACGGCGCCGACGGGAAGGCCGCGAGGTGCTCCTCCATGACGGCGGAGACGCCGCCGGGAAGCGGGATGGTGCGGTGGCTCGCGTCGGTCTTCGGAGGCGCGAGGACCGGTGGGTGGCCGGCACGGAGCACCACCTGGCGGTCGACCCGAAGTTCCCCGAGGTCGAGGTCGAGGTTCGCCAGGACGACGCCGAATGCCTCGCCCTGGCGCAGCCCCGTCCCGGCCGTGAGCAGGACCAGGGCTCGGTACCGGGGCGGCACGGCCGCGGCGATGGCGAGGACGTCCGCCGTGCTGGCCGGGCGAACCTCGGCGGCCACCGGCCGGGGCAGCCGCACGCCCACGCACGGCGACCGCGCGATGAGGCGGTCCCGCACAGCGGCGAGGAAGATCGCCGCGAGGTACCGGTTGACGACCTCCACGGTCGCCGGGGCGAGGACGTCGGAGCGGCCCCGGACCCACGCCTGGACCTCGGACGGGCGGACCGCGGCGGTCGGGCGCTGCTCGAACGCGGGGAGGATGTGGTTGCGAAGATGGGAGGCCACCTGGTCGGCCGTCGTGCCCCGGTGGACCTGGGCCTGCTGCCAGGAGCGGGCGTAGGAGCCGAACGGCTCCCGACCGGCGGCAGGGTCGATCCACGCCCCCGTGGGCCTTGTCCGCCTCCGTAAGGGCGAGGAACCGCTCGGCGTCGGCCCGGCGGGTGAAGGTCTGCGACCGCTCTCGGCCGTCGGGATCGCGGTAGCGGGCCCGCCAGCGGCTGGGCCCGCGCTTCTCGATGTGCGCCACGTCGTGCTCGTCCTCCGTACGGTGGCGTTGGGGCGCCACGCCGGTTGGAGGCCGCAGCGCGTGCCGGCCTCGAGCACGTGGGTCCAGGCTACGGCCGTCGCTACCTGCTCCGGCCCGGACGGCGGCGAGGTGGCTGGCCGGCCGGCTCCTGACCGCCCTGCCCCACGCCGGTCGCCGCCTGAGATCCGAGGCGCAGGCGCATCTGGTCGGCCCATCGCGCCAGGTCGTCCAGCGCCCGCCGGCCGGCCAGCGGTCGCTCGACGGTCAGCTCGGCGATGGCCTGCTGGGCTGCCGTCACGGCGTCGGACACGCCGGTGGGAACCCTTGCGACGAGGAGCGGCCGCGCATGGTCGGCCGCCCACTCGTTCACGGCGGCGTCGTAGCCGTCGTCGTCAGCCGGGTGCTCACCACCGCGCCAGCCGCAGCTGCACGAGGCCACGTAGGCGTCGAAACGGCGAGTCGCCGCCGACCAGGTTGCGGTCAATGTGCCATCCCGGGAGACGGCGGGCGCCGTAGCCCTCATGGCCGTCGAGGTCGTCGAGGAAGGTGCCCATGGCGCTCAGCCCCGCCGGGCCCGCTCGATGAAGGCGTCGAGCTCGTCGGGGTCGAAGCGCAGCAGCTTCCCCCACTTGAGGTGCGGCAGGCGCCGCTCGGCCACCAGGCGGCGCACGTGGCGCTCGCCGACGCCGAGGCGCTCGGCCACGGCGGGCAGGTCGAGAAGCGGTCGCTGGCCGGTGGGTGTCCGGGTGGGCATGGCGGTGGCCTCCTTGGCTCGCTGTTGCCTCTACTAGGCCGCCGAGGAGCCGAAATCTCGCGCGGAAATCCGGATTTCTTCCTCAGCTGGACAGCCGCCGCGCCGGCGGGCGGCGGCCGCCCATCTCGGCGAGCCGCCTGGCCATGCGCTCGGGAAGGCCCTCCTCGGCCGGCTCCGGTAGCTCGGGCGGCTCCGGTGACACCTGTGGCGGCCGGCGCTCCGGGACCGGCGCGCGTACGGCCGGATCCTCCTGGAGTGCCGCCGGCACCGGGGCTCCGAGGCGGGCGGCGATGGCGTGGGCGCTGAGGGCGTTGGCTGGGCGGGCGACGGCGGCAGCCAGAGCCTCCTCGGCGTCGGCCAGACCGCTGCGGTCGAGGACCCACGCCACGTTGCGGCCCCGGCCCCGGGTCATCGCCACGTAGATGCCGTTGCGGGTGCTGGAGGGCTCCACCACGGCGATGCCGTGGTCGGCGGTGATCCCCTGGGTGCCGTAGCCGGTGACGGCCCAGCCCAACTCCGTATGCCGGCCCACGTAGGCGGCCGGCAGCCGTACCGAGCCCCGCTCGCCGTCGGCCACCACCACCGAGCCGTCCTGGCCCACCTCGGTGACCGTCCAGGTCTGGCGGTTGCGCACCGCCACCCCGGCGCTGGTCTGCAACGGTGTGTTGCGCCTGGTGGCCACCCGGTCGCCCACCAGGGCCCGGGTGCCGTCGGCCAGGGCCGGGCCGGCATCCGCCCGGCCCAGGTGCCGTCTCCGCTGGATCTCGACGTTGATGGCCCGGGCCACGCCCGCCGAGGCGCAGGTGACGGCCACGCTCTCGCCCCTTGCCTCCACGGCCGCCACCTGGCGGGCCACGTGGTCGGACAAGAGGGCGGGGTGAGCGGTGAACAGGCGGTGGTGGGCGGCGTAGGCGGCGGCGGCGGCCGGGTCGCCCCGTCGCAGGGCCAGGCTGGCCGGGCCCTGCCAGTCGTCGGCGAAGCGCCGGACCTCCGCCAGCCGGTGGGCAGGCAGGCGCTCGCACCACAGGGGCGAACAGCCCGCCCCGGCCTACCGCCGGCAGCTGGTCGGGGTCGCCCACGCACACCAGGCGCCAGTGCTGGCGGCGGACCAGGCCGACCAGGGCGTCGAGGTCGTCGGTGCCGGCCATGGCCGCCTCGTCGAGGACGACGGTGGTGCCGGCCGGCAGGCAGAACTCCGGAGCCGGGCCGGCGGGCCGGGCGTGCTCGTGGAGCAGCTTGGCCAGCGTGGTGGCCGGCCAGGCGGTCTCGGCGGCCAGCACGTCGGCCGCTTTGGCCGACGGTGCCAGGCCGAGGGCCGACCGGCCCTGGGCGGCCAGGGCGCGGGCGCCGGCACCGAGGGCGGTGGTCTTGCCCGTCCCGGCCGGGCCGACGACCAGCACGAGGGCGTCGGTGGCGGCCACGGCATCGGCCACCGCCGCCTGGCGGTCCTCGGAAGCAGGGACCTCGCCGACGGCTGCCTGCGCCCAGGCCAGCAGCGCGGCCTCCTGGCGCCACAGCACCGACGTGGTGAGGTGGCGGTCGACCACGTGCTCGCTGACGGGGCGGCCGTCCCGGCGGAGTGTGGCGCCGGCCGCCGCCGGCGGGTGCAGCTCCACACAGTGGCGGGCCGCCTCGGCGGCCAGGTCGTCGACGAGGACGACCAGGTCCTCCGCCGAGGCAGCAGCTTCGGCCGGCACGAGGGTGGCCACCTCCCGGGCCAGGTCGGCGGCCAGCCAGGTGGCCGACTCGGCCGCCACCCGGCGCAGGGCCTCGGCCACGACGGCGTCCCGATCGACTGCGCCGTGGCCGGGCAGGACCGGCCGGTCTGGCAGGACCACCTCGTCCACGCCGACCGCGGCCGCCCGCCGGCGCCACTCGGCCCGCAGCTCATCGGCGTCGCCGACCCGCTTCTTGTCGGGGCGGCTGTCGAGCACAGCCCGCCGCTCCAGGCGGGCCAGGGTGCGGGGGTCCGGCTCGGTTCCGTCGTGAGCCTCCACCCAGGCTCCCACCAGCTCGGCCAGCTTCGCCTCAACCTGCTCGGTCCGCTTGGAGAACTCCTCCACCAACGCGTCGGGCAGGCCCACGATGTCGCCGTGGCCGTCGGCCACCGGCCCCCACGCCACGCCCAGGCGGGCGCTCAGCTCGGCGCGCAGGGCCGAGGCGTACACCCAGCCGATGCTGCGCTGCTGGCGCTTCAGGAACCGGGCGTCGAGGGACAGCCACTTGCCGGTGGGGTCCTGGACCTTGGCCATCACGAGGGCGTGGCTGTGCAGCTGGGGGTCGGCGGTCCGGCTCGTGTGCTGGCGGAACACCGCCACCGCCACGCCCTGGGTGTCCACCTGGTCGACGCCGTCGGTCCCCCGCCGGGTGAGCGCGCCGTGGCGCTCGAACCACGACAAGGCGGAGGCGGTGGCTGCGTCGCGGGCGGCCAGCACCTCGGCCCGCACGAAGGGGTCGGCGGCCAGTCCCCACAGCACGGACACGCTCTTGGGGGCCGAGAAGGTGGCGTCGAAGGCCCGGGCCGACTTCGCCCCGAAACCCCGGCCGAGCCTGGCCCCGGTCCTCGGGTGGCGAGCGGTGAGCAGAGCCTCCAGCTCGGCCGCCTGCACCTCGCCGCCCACCCCGATGGCCGCGCAGCCCCCGCCCAGCCACCGCCCCGGCGGCTCGGATCGGTCCAGGTAGTAGTCGACCGGTCCCCGGGCGGCGCCGTCGCGCCGGGCGTGGTCATCGGCCAGGCCGGCGTAGTAGGCGAGGAAGCGCCCGACGTCCGCCGGAGGGGCCTTCAAGGTGGTGCAGCCATCATCGCCGGCAGCACCCCGGCGCCAATGCACTCGTCTGTCGCTCGTTGGGTTCGATACAGAGCTAGCGGGACCTTCCGGGCTAACGGCCGACGGAGCGGGATAGTCCCTGGTCAGCAGTGGTTTTCCGGTCTCCGTCCTGTATTACCTAAGCGGCGCTTGCCGGCCTTCGGCAGTGATCGCGACGGCGACCTCGTCGATGAC
>DASSMA010000059.1:0-48807 GCA_035689115.1 Acidimicrobiales bacterium | reverse complement strand
GTCATCGACGAGGTCGCCGTCGCGATCACTGCCGAAGGCCGGCAAGCGCCGCTTAGGTAATACAGGACGGAGACCGGAAAACCACTGCTGACCAGGGACTATCCCGCTCCGTCGGCCGTTAGCCCGGAAGGTCCCGCTAGGCTGCGCCGGTGGCGCTGGCCGTGGGCGTCGACGTGGCGACCGCCGAGGTGCGGGCCGTGGCCGCCGACGCCGACGGACGGCTCCGGGCCTCGGGCGCCGCACCCCTCCCGGCACCGGTGTGCCCGCGCCCCGGCGAGGTGGAGCAGGACGCCGGCGCCTGGTGGCCGGCGGTGGCCACCGCCCTGCACCGGCTGACCGCAGCGCTGGGGCGGGAGGCGTCGTCGATCGAGGCGGTCAGCGTGTGCGCCACGTCCGGCACCGTCGTGGCGCTCGACGGCCGCGGGCAGCCGCTCGGGCCGGCGCTCCTGTACGCCGACCAGCGGGCTCGGCGGGAGGCCGAGCGGGCGCAGGCGGCCGGCGGGACGCGCTGGGCGAGACTGGGAATGCGGGTGCAGCCGTCGTTCGGCCTGGCCAAGTGGGGATGGCTGGCCGCGGCCTACCAGGATCAGGTCGCCCGCCTCGCCCACCCGTCGGACCTGGTCGTCGAGCGGCTGGTGGGTGCGAGGGCGCCGACCGACTGGAGTACGGCGCTCAAGAGCGGCTACGACCCGCTGGCCGGGCAGTGGGCAACAGAGGCGCTGGCCGCCCTCGGGATCGGTGAGCGACTGGTCCCCGACGTGGCCCCGCCGGCGACGCTCGCCGGCGTGGTGGCCGCAGAGGCGGCTGCCGCCACCGGGCTCCCCGCCGGCGCCGCCGTGCGCCTGGGCATGACCGACGCCTGTGCCTCCCAACTGGCCTCCGGCGCCGGCACTCCAGGCCGCTTCGTCTCCGTCCTCGGCACCACGCTGGTGCTGAAGGGGGCCAGCCGCGAGCTGGTCACCGACCCGGGCGGCGCGGTGTACAGCCACCGCCACCCCGGCGGGTGGTGGTTGCCGGGCGGGGCGTCGAGCACCGGCGGGGCCGTCCTGCGGGCCCGGTTCGCCGGTCTGGACCTGGCCGGTCTGGACGCCGCCGCCGCCGAGCACGGCCCGGCCCGCTCGGTGACGTACCCGCTGGTGGGGCGGGGCGAGCGCTTCCCCTTCGCCGCCCCCGATGCCGAGGGCTTCGAGCTGGACGCCGACGAGGGCGACGTCGTCGACCGCTACCGGGCTGCGCTGGAGGGCGTGGCCTTCGTCGAGCGCCTCGGGTACGAGCGCCTGGCCGCCCTCGGCGCCCCGGCCACCGGCCCGGTGGCGACGACCGGGGGCGGGGCCGGGAGCGCGGTGTGGAACCGGGTCCGCGCCACCGTCCTCGGCGTTCCCCTGATCGCCACGCCGGCGGCCACCACCGCGCTCGGTGCGTGCGTCCTCGCCGCTGCCGGCTCCCTGCACGCCGACCTGGCCGCCGCCGCCGAGGCCATGGCCGCTCCCGGCGAGACCGTCGAACCGGACCGAGGCGAACAGGAGGCCCTGGACGGAAACTACCGGCGTCTCGCCGCCGCCCTGACCGAGCGCGGCTGGCTGCCGCACGCCTAGGGTGGTGGCATGCGCCTCGTCGGGCCCGACCACGTCGTGCTCGTGTCGGCCGATCCCGAGCGCCTGGTGGCCTGGTACCGCGACCGCCTGGGCGCCCAGCCCGAGCGGTTGGACGCGTGGCGCAGTGGCGAGGTGCCCTTCGTGTCACTCCGGGTGGGGCCCGACTTCCTGATCGACGTCACGCAGGGCGAGCGCACGGGCACCAACGTCGACCACGTGGCGCTCGTCGTCGACGGCGTGGATCTCGACGAGCTGGCGGCGTCGGGCCAGTTCGCCGTCGACATGGGCCCCGCCGACCTGTTCGGGGCGCGCGGCGTGGGGCGTGGCCTCTACACCCGCGACCCCGACGGCAACCGCGTCGAGCTGCGCACCTACACCCCCTGAGGCACCCGGGCGGCCAGGAACACCACCAGCGGGCGGTAGGGCTCCATGACCGGCGCCACCGCCTCGGCCGCCCGCCGGCGGATTGCCACCGCGTCGTCGCCCAGGGCGGCGATCCACGGCGCGAACTGGGCCTGGCCGAAGCGGTAGGTCACCAGCTGGTCGGGCTCGGTGACGCCCACGTCGACGACACGCTCCTCCGCCGCCACGTCGACCAGTCCGGCGGCCCGAGCAGCGGCGGCCATCGACGCGGCGGTCCCCAGCACCGGCGCCGCAACCTCCTTGATCGCCAGGTACCACGCCGGCGGGCGCCAGCCCTGCTCGACCGCCACCTCGTCGACCCGGTTGCGAGCCGGCGACGCGAATGAGTTGGCATAAACCGTGGCCAGGACAGCGCCACCCGGGCGCACCACCCGCACCACCTCGGCCAGCGCCCGCTCCGGGTCGGTGACGTGGTTGAGGACGAAGGCGGCCACCGCCGCGTCGACCGCCCCGGGCCGCAGGGGGAGGGCCCGCACGTCGGCCACCGCCCGGGGCGGCAGGGGCGCCGCCATCGCCGCCAGCATGCCGGCCGACCGGTCGACGGCCACGGGCACGGCGCCGCAGGCCCGGAGGGCGGCGCCGGCCACGCCGGTGCCCGCACCCACGTCGAGCACCGTCCGCCCGTCCAGCGGCACCGGGCTCGAGGACACCAGCGCCTCGGCCAGCGGCCGGTACACGAGGGTGGCGCCGGCCGCCCAGCCCGGACCGGCGGCGGCGTAGTGGTCGCCGCTCACAGTTGGAGGCTCTGGCGCGACACCGCCTCGCCGACCCGGGACTCCCACCAGCGCAGCTCGGCCTCGTCGCCCAGCGCCTTCTCCCAGCCGAACGTGGCCATGATCCCCACGACGCACAGGTCGAGCTGGCGTTCCCACCACCCGGCGGTGGCCACGCGGGACGCCTCCAGGGCGGCCCGGAAGCGGTCGATCGACGCCTCCTTCGACTCCGGCAGTCGGGCCCGGTTGAGGGCCAGGTACCAGCACAGGTCCCAGCAGGCGGGCCCGCTGCCCGGGTAGGCCCAGTCGAGGAGGATGGTGCGGCCGTCGGGGTGGCGGCCCAGGTTGCCCATCTTCCAGTCGCCCTGGAGGAACGTCGGCGGGGTGGCGGCGAGAGGTGCCGCCAGCACCTCGGGCCGCCGGTGGACGGCGGCCGCAACCGACGCCAGCAGCGGCGACCGCTCGGCCAGCAGGGGCCAGCCGCGGGCCGCCGCCGCCAGCGGCCCGGGCACCTCGTCGGCCTCCAGTTCGGCGGCGATGTTGTCGGGGGCGAAGAAGCGCAGCCGCTGCTCCACGGTGCATAGGCCGTCGTCGGCGGTGAAGCCCCAGAAGGCGGCGGCCAGGGCCGCCATGTGCTCGACGAATCCGCGGTGCTGGGCTTCGGTGACGGGCGCGTCCCCCTCGGGGATCAGGTGCTCGCCCACGTCGTGCATGACGATGGTGAGCACGGCGGTGTCGCCCGCGCCCTCGACGGCCATCGCCGCCACCGTGTGGTCGATGCAGGCCGGGGCCCGGTCCATGATCCCCGCCCGCCAGATCTCGTGGGTGCGGTGGACGCGGTCGTGGGTGACCCGCATGATCCAGTCCGACGCCGGGCTCAGCCGCTTCACGAACCAGCGCTCGCCTTCCGCCTCCACCCGCTCGTACACCGCCCCGGCGCGGGCGTCGCCCGGGCGCACCACCTCCCTGCTGGTCGCGGCGGCCAGCAACTCGTCGACCCGCATACCTCGCTTCGTACAGGCTGCCGGTGCGGTTGTCGAGCCAGACTGTGGCGCCCTCGACTTCCAGGAGGTCCGGCCATGGAGTCCCATCCCAACGCGGCGACCACCAACCTGGCCGATCTCTACGGGCTGGCCCCGCTGGAGTGGGGACCCGTGGCCGCCCGCCTGGAGGCCGGGATGACCCAGGCGCCGGGCACCGGCGGCCCCAACCGCCACACCTGCTGGCTGGCCACCATCGACGCCGACGGCAGCCCCCACGTCACCGGGATCGGGGGAATCTGGGTGGACGGCGCACTGTTCTTCGAGACCGGCGAGCGGAGCCGCAAGGGGCGCAACCTGGCCCGCGACCCCCGCTGCACCCTGAGCGTGGCCGTCGAGGAGTTCGACGTGGTGGTCGAGGGCCGCGCCGAGCGGGAGCTGGACCCCGACGTCGTCGCCGCCATGGCCGCCCGCTGGGCGGCCGCCGGCTGGCCGGCTCGGGTCGACGACTCGGGTATCGCCCTCACCGCCGACTACAGCGCCCCGTCGGCCGGCCCGCCGCCGTGGGCCGTCTACCGCCTCACGCCGGCACGGGCCACCGTGCTGGCGACCACGGGAGTGGGAGGCGCCAGCCGCTTCCGCTTTGGCTGACGCGCCTGGTCGGCGAACCGGAGCGTGTGTCGCACCGGTTCACCGACCAGACGATGGCCGGTCTCTAGAAGAAGCCGAGCTTCTGGGGGCTGTAGCTGACGAGCAGGTTCTTGGTCTGCTGGTAGTGCTCCAGCATCATGAGGTGGGTCTCCCGCCCGATGCCCGAGCCCTTGTAGCCGCCGAAGGCGGCGTGGGCCGGGTAGGCGTGGTAGCAGTTGGTCCACACCCGGCCGGCCTGGATGGCCCGGCCCAGGCGATAGGCGGCGTTGCCGTCGCGGGTCCACACGCCGGCGCCCAGCCCGTACAGGGTGTCGTTGGCGATGCTGACGGCCTCGGCCTCGTGCTCGAAGGTGGTCACGGCGACGACCGGGCCGAAGATCTCCTCCTGGAAGATGCGCATGCTGTTGTCGCCCTTGAAGACGGTCGGCTCGACGTAGTAGCCGCCCTCCAGGCCGGGCACGCTGCGCCGGCCGCCGCCGGCCAGCACCACGGCGCCCTCGGCTTTGCCGATCTCGATGTAGGAACAGATCTTGTCGAGCTGGTCCTGCGACGCCTGGGCGCCGATCATCGTCGCCGGGTCGAGGGGGTTGCCGCTGGTGATGGCGGCCACCCGCTCCAGGCACCGCTCCATGAACGGCTCGTAGATCGACTCCTGGATGAGCGCCCGCGACGGGCAGGTGCACACCTCGCCCTGGTTGAGGGCGAACATCACGAAGCCCTCGACCGCCTTGTCCAGGAAGTCGTCGTCGGCCGCCATGACGTCGGCCAGGAAGATGTTCGGGCTCTTGCCGCCCAGCTCCAGGGTGACGGGGATGAGGTTCTCGGAGGCGTACTGCATGATCAGCTTGCCGGTGGTGGTCTCGCCGGTGAAGGCGACCTTGGCCACGCGGGGGCTGGACGCCAGCGGCTTGCCGGCCTCGGGGCCGAAGCCGTTGACGACGTTCACCACGCCGTCGGGCAGGAGGTCGGCCACCAGCTCCAGGGCCACCAGGATCGACACCGGCGTCTGCTCGGCCGGCTTCAGCACGACGCAGTTGCCGCCGGCCAGCGCCGGCGCCAGCTTCCAGGACGCCATGAGGAGGGGGAAGTTCCAGGGGATGATCTGGGCCACCACACCCAGCGGCTCGTGGTAGTGGTAGGCGACGGTGTCCTTGTCGATCTGCGAGATCGTGCCCTCCTGGGCCCGCAGGACGCCGGCGAAGTAGCGGAAGTGGTCGATGGCCAGGGGCAGGTCGGCGGCCAGCGTCTCGCGCACCGGCTTGCCGTTCTCGAAGCACTCCACCACGGCCAGCAGCTCGAGGTTCTCCTCCCAGCGGTCGGCGATCCGCAGCAGGATGTTCGACCGCTCGGTGGCGCTGGTGGCGCCCCAGGAATCCTTGGCGGCGTGGGCGGCGTCGAGAGCCAGCTCGACGTCCTCGGCGCCGGATCGAGCCACCTCGCAGTACGGCTTGCCGGTGACGGGCGACACGTTCGGGAAGTAGCGCCCGTCGACCGGGGCCACCCACTTGCCGCCGATGTAGTTCTCGTAGCGCTTCCGGAACCGGATGGGGCTCTCGGGCGTGCCGGGGATGGGATAGGCCATTGGTCCCCTCCAAAGGGTCCGATCGGCCCCCCTGCTGGCGGCCGTCTCGTGGGTAGTGTTGACAGCCGACGGTTGGAGAAAGGTTGGTCGCCGCCCGGTGAGCACGGACCTCCTTCAGCGCTGCCGGGACCTCGAACGGGCCCGTGTCTCCTTCGACGCCAGGGGGCTGGTCGCGGGCGCCGTGCCGGCCGGCGTGGCCGACTCCTGGCGGCGCTGCGCCCCCCGGCTGCCGGTCGCCGGCGGTGCAACAGTCGGGGTCGACGACGTCGCCGAACGGTGGGAGGCCTCGCCGATCAGGCGGGCGGCACCGGACGTGATGGAGGAGCTGGGCCGGCTCGCCCTGGGCGAGGACTGGGTGGCGGCCGTCACCGACGAGACCGGCCACATCCTCTGGAGCGCCGCCGGTCCGTCCATGGGGCGCGTCGCCGAGCGGTCCGGGTTCGTGGCCGGCTCCCGGTGGGACGAGCCCACAGCCGGCACCAACGCCCCCGGTCTCGCCCTCGTCACTGGCCGGCCGGAGACGGTCTTCGCCGTCGAGCACTGGTGCCGGCCGGTCCACGACTGGGTCTGCTACGCGGCGCCCGTCCGCGCTCCGTCCGGGAAGGTCCTCGGGGTGCTCGACCTCAGCTCCACGTGGCGGCGGGCCTCGCCCCTCGCCCTCACCACGGTCACCGCCCTGGCCCGGGTCGTGGAGCACGAGCTGCAAGGCGCTCCGGAACCGGCCGGCGCCGACCTGGCGCTGTCCGTCCTCGGCGAGCCGGAGGCCCGTCTCCAGGGGCGGCCGGTGCACTTCACCCTTCGCCAGCTGGAGCTGCTCACCGTCCTCGCCGCCCGGGGTTCGGCCCGCCTGGAGGAGCTGCACGACCTGGTGTACGGCGACCGCCCGGTCTCCACCACGACCCTCAAGGCCGAGGTCTCGCACCTGCGCAGCCTGCTGTCCGGGGCCGTGGCGAGCCGCCCCTACCGGCTGGCGCTCACCGTCGACCTCGACGCCGCCGCCGTCCTCGATGCCGTGCGGGCCGGCGACGCCGGCGCCGCCATGGGGCGCTACCGCGGCCAGCTGCTGCCCCTCAGCGACAGCCCGTACGTCACCGACCTGCGCCAGCAGCTCGACGCCCGGCTGCGGGCCCTGCTGCTCCGCCAGGGCGACCCCGACCTGCTGCTGCGCTTCGCCGGCGTGCACCCCTACGACCTCGAGGTGCTCGACCGGGCCGCCGGCGCCACCCTCCCCGGCGACCCCCGCCGGGCCGAGGTCGACGCCCGCCGCCTCTCCGCTCTGCGCTGAATCGCCTCGCAAGCAGAGCTTTGCTCGGCGAGCTTGACGTCCCGCCCTCCGGCCGGCCCTGGGGCGCCGACCGGCGAAGCCGCCACGGCGCCTTCCTACGGGGTAGTGGGCCCCCGCACCCCGTGCCGCCAGCCGAAGGGGCCGCCCGCGGCGGCGAGGCGCAGCCGCCGGCGCACCCCGACCGCTGACGAAGGACCCTGGACGGCGCACGCCGCCGGCGCGACCCTCGGGGCACGAGAAGGAGGTGCGATCATGGCCATGAAGCGGCTGTTCGCGCCGGTGCCCCGGAACTCGGTCCAGCGATTCGCCCCTGGCGAGCCGCTGGCCGGCTACGAGAGCGGCGACTTCGTCCTCACCCACGGCGACGCCTGGACGAGCAGGCTGATCCGGTTCGGCCAGCGGCTGCGGATCCGCGGCGACGACCGCAAGTTCACCTACTGGAACCACGCTGCCCTGGTGGTGTCGGAGGGGGGCGAGCTGGTGGAGGCGCTCGGCAGCGGCGTCCAGCGCACCCACGTCGACCGCTACGACTCGGCCGAGTGCCACCTGGTGCGCATCGGCGCCTCGGCCGAGGACCGCAAGCAGGCGGTGGCGTTCGCCGAGTGGGCGGTCGGCGAGGACTACGGGTTCGGCACGCTGGTGAGCATCGCCTGGGGCCTGATCACGGGGGGCAAGTTCACCTTCGGCTTCGACGGCCAGGCGATCTGCTCCGGGCTGGTGGCGATGGCGATGGAGCGGACCGGGGCGATCTTCAACCGCACGCCGACCCACGTGATGCCGGCCGACCTGGCCAAGTACTACGGCGTGGAGCCGCCGTCGGCCCCCGAGGTCACTATGTGACCTCGGCCACGGGCGCCGCGAACTGGGCCCGGTAGAGGCGGGCGTAGGCGCCGTCGGCGGCGAGCAGCGAGTGGTGGTCGCCGGTCTCCACGATGCGGCCGTCCTCCATCACCAGGATGACGTCGGCGTCGCGGATGGTGGAGAGCCGGTGGGCGATCACGAAGCTGGTGCGCCCGGTGCGCAGCGCCGTCATGGCGTGCTGGATGAGCACCTCGGTGCGGGTGTCCACCGAGCTGGTGGCCTCGTCGAGGATGAGGATCGCCGGGTCGGCGAGGAAGGCGCGGGCGATGGTGATCAGCTGCTTCTCGCCGGCGCTCACCGCCGCGTCGTCGTCCTCCAGCACGGTGTCGTACCCGCCGGGGAGCGACTGCACGAAGCGGTCGACGTACGCCGCCCGGGCGGCGTCGAGCAACTGCTCCTCGCCGGCGCTGGGTCTGCCGTAGGCGATGTTCTCCCGGATGGTGCCGCCGAACAGCCAGGTGTCCTGGAGCACCATGCCCATCTTGGACCGCAGCTCGGCCCTGCTCATGGTGGCGGTGTCGACGCCGTCGAGGGTGATGCGCCCGCCGTCGAGGTCGTAGAAGCGCATGAGGAGGTTCACCAGCGTGGTCTTGCCGGCGCCGGTGGGCCCCACGATGGCCACCGTGTCCCCCGGCTCCACGGCCAGCGACAGGTCCTTGATCAGCGGCCGCTCGGGGTCGTAGGAGAAGTCGACGTGCTCGAACTGGATGCGGCCGCGGACGGGGTCGGCCAGCGCCGTGCCGGCCGGGTCGGGCGTCTGCTCGGTGGCGTCGAGGAGCTCGAAGATGCGCTCGGCCGACGCCACGCCCGACTGGAACACGTTCACCATCGACGCCACCTGGGTGAGGGGCTGGGTGAACTGCCGGGAGTACTGGATGAACGCCTGCACGTCGCCGATGGTGAGCGCCCCGGCCGCCACCCGCAGCCCGCCCACCACGACGATGGCCACGAAGCTCAGGTTGCCGATCACCATCATCAGGGGCTGGATGGACCCCGACAGGAACTGGGCGCCGAAGCTGGCGTCGTAGAGCGCCTCGTTCAGCGTGCCGAACCGGTCCTCCGCGTCCTGCTGGCGGCCGAAGGCGGTGACCACGGCGTGGCCGGTGAACGACTCCTCCACCAGGGCGTTGAGCGACCCGGTCTCGCGCCACTGGGCCATGAACCGCACCCTCGAGCGCTTGGTGATGAACCGCATCACGGCCAGCGAGAGAGGGATCGACACCAGGGCCACGAGGGCCAGCAGCCAGGAGACGACGAACATCATGACGAGCGTCCCCACGAGGGTGAGCAGCGACGTCACCATCTGGCTCAGCGTCTGCTGGAGGCTCTGGGCCAGGTTGTCGATGTCGTTGGTGACCCGGCTCAGCAGGTCGCCGCGGGCGTGCTCGTCCACGTACCCGAGGGGCAGGTGGTTGAGCTTCTCCTCCACGTCGGAGCGCAGCCGGTACATCGTCCGCTGCACGATCCCGGTGAGCACGAACCCCTGGAGGTAGAGCATCGCCGACGAGGCGGCGTACAGGGCCGCCACGCCCGCCAGCACCGTGTGCAGGTCGCCGAAGTCGATGCCGCCGGGGCCCCCGTGGGTCAGCCCCTGGACGATGATGTCGGTGGCGTGCCCCAGGATCTTGGGCCCCACCACCGCCGCGCTCACGCTGATGAAGGCGAGCACGATGATCACCGCCAGGGCGGCCCGCTCGTGGCGCATGCGGCCGAGGAGCCGCCGCAGCGAGCGGCCCACGTCGCTGGCCTTCTCCACGGGCATGGCCGCCGCACCCATGTGGTGCGGGCCGCCACCGATGCCGCGAGGGCGGCGGATGCTGTGCGGGACCTCGCTGACCGACGGCGCGGCGTCGGGGGAACGCGGCCGCTGACCGTTCCCGGTCATGCCATGTCCTCGTCCCGCACCTGGGAGCCGACGATCTCCTCGTAGGTGGGGCAGGTGGCCAGCAGCTCGTCGTGGGTGCCGAGGCCCACCACCTCGCCGTGTTCCAGCACGGCGATCTGGTGGGCGTGGCGGATGGTGGACACCCGCTGGGCCACGACGAACACCGCCGACTGGCGCGTGTAGGGCACCATGGCCGCCCGCAGGCGGGCGTCGGTGGCGGTGTCGAGGGCGGAGAAGGCGTCGTCGAAGAGGTAGACGTCGGGCCGGCGCACCAGGGCCCGGGCGATGGCCAGCCGCTGGCGCTGCCCGCCCGAGAGGTTGGTGCCGCCCTGCTCGATCGGTGCGTCGAGGCCGCCCGGCATGGCTGCCACGAACCCCGACGCCTGGGCGATCTCCAGCGCCGTCCAGAGCTCCTCGTCGCCGGCGTCGGCCTTGCCGAACAGGAGGTTGCTGCGCACCGTGCCGGAGAACAGGTAGGGCTTCTGGGGGACCAGGCCGATGCGGCTCCACAGCACGTCGGGGTCGAGCGATCGCACGTCGTGGCCGCCCAGCAGCACGGAGCCCCCCGTGACGTCGACCAGCCGGGCGACCAGGTTCACCAGCGTCGTCTTGCCGGCGCCGGTGCTGCCGATCACCGCCGTGGTCTGGCCGGGGCGGACGGCGAACGACACGCTCGACACCACCGGCGCCGCCGCCCCTGGGTACCCGAAGGTGACGTCGCGCAGCTCCACGCCGGCGGCCGCGTCCAGCTGGCGGGCCGGCTCGGCGGGCACGCCGAGGGACGACTCGGTGGCGAGCACAGCTTGGATGCGGTCGGCGCACACGCCGGCGCGCGGCGCCATGATCGCCACGAAGGTGCTCATCATCACCGCCATCAGGATGAGGACGAAGTAGGTGAGGAAGGCGATGAGGGCGCCGACGGTGAGGTCGCCGGCGGCGATGCGGTCGGCGCCGAACCAGATCAGGGCCACGCTCGACAGGTTGATGATCAGCATCACCAGCGGGAACACCAGCGACATCAGGCGGCCGGCGCCCAGCGACGTCTCGGTGAGCTCGCCGTTCACCGTGCGGAAGCGCTCGGTCTCCAGCGGCTCGCGTACGAAGGCCCGCACCACCCGGATGCCGGAGATCTGCTCCCGCAGCACCCGGTTGATGGCGTCGATGCGCGTCTGCATCAGCCGGAACAGCGGAATGAGGCGGGAGGCGACGAAGGCGACGGTGAGCACCAGCATGGGGACGCTCACCAGCAGGAGCCACGACAGGCTCGAGCTCTGGCGCAGCGCCATGACCACGCCGCCCACCACCGTGATCGGCGCGCCCAGGGCCAGCGTGCAGGTCATCAGCACGAGCATCTGGACCTGCTGCACGTCGTTGGTGATGCGCGTGATCAGCGACGGGGCGCCGAAGCTGCTCATCTCCCGCGCCGAGTAGCCGGTGACCCGGTGGAACAGGGCCGCCCGCACGTCGCGCCCGAAGCCCATGGCGACGCGCGAGCCCACGTAGACGGCCAGGACGGCGAACACCAGCTGGACCACCGTGAAGGCGAGCATCTGGAGCCCGGCGTGCCAGATGTAGGCGGTGTCGTTCTTGGCCACGCCCTCGTCGATGAGCTTGGCGTTCAGCTCCGGCAGGTAGAGCGTGGCCACCGCCTGCACCGTCTGGCAGGCGAGGACCACGAGGAGAGGCCGGCGGTAGCGGCCCAGGAAGGTGCGCAGGACGTGGATCAGCATCGGGAGCCTTCCGACGACGGTACTCGTAGTTGCGCGGGAAATCGCTCGGCATTCCGGGCGCCGGCTGCCACCATCGGATGCGTGGAACCCCTCGCCGACTACGGGTGGTCGGACCGGGTGGCGGCCCTGTTCGCCGCCGTCGACGGGCGCGGCGCCGTGCCCGGCCGGGTGGCGCGGGTCGACCGCGGCGCCTGCACCGTCGTCACCGCCGCCGGCCCGCTCCGGGCCGACCCGGCCTGCGGCGACGAGGTGGCGGCCACCGGCGACTGGGTGGCCACCGTCCCCGGCGAGCACCCGGGGCTGGCCGCCGTGCTCCCCCGCTGGTCGGCGATCTGCCGCCAGGACCCGGGGCGGGCCACCCGCCGGCAGGTGCTGGCCGCCGACGTCGACGTGCTGGCCGTGGTGGCCGCCCTCGACCGGCCGCCCTCCGCCAACCGCCTGGAGCGCCTGCTGGCGATGGCGTGGGACAGCGGCGCCACGCCGGCCCTCGTGCTCACCAAGGCCGACGCTGCCCCGGACCCTGCGGCCGCCGTGGCCGAGGCCGAGGCGGTGGCCGGCGGCGTCACGGTGCTCGCCACCAGCGCCGCCACCGGCACCGGCGTCGACGAGATCCGGGCGCTGCTGGGCCCGGCCACCACGCTCGCCTTCATCGGCCCGTCGGGTGCCGGCAAGTCCACGCTCGTCAACCGCCTGGTCGGGACGCCGGTTCAGCCCACGGCAGCCGTCCGCGGCACCGACCACCGCGGCCGCCACACCACCACCGCGCGCCACCTGGTGCCGGTGCCGGGCGGCGGCGTCCTGCTCGACACCCCGGGTCTGCGCAGCCTCGCCCTCTGGGACGCGGAGGCTGGCGTGGCCGCCGTGTTCGAGGACGTGGAGGCGCTGGCCGCCGGCTGCCGCTTCGGCGACTGCCGCCACGACGGCGAGCCCGCCTGCGCGGTGCGGGCGGCGGTGGACGCCGGCACGCTCGGGGAACGCCGGCTGGAGAGCTGGGCCAAGCTGCGGCGCGAGGTCGAGTCGTTCGAGCGCCGGCACGACGAGCACGCCCGCCGGGCCGGCGAGCGCCGGTTCGGCCGCCTCGTCCGGGAGGCCCTGGAGCTGAAGGGCCGCCGCGAGAAGTAGGCCGTCAGTGGCCGACGGGCAGGGGCAGGGGGGCGGGCGGCGGCGGTAGGGGCGGGCCGGCGGGGAAGGTGCGGGGCGGCTGGTCGCGGACGGCGACCTCCATCACGTCCCGCCAGGCCGGCGCCGCCACCGTGCCACCGGTGGCGGTGGGCATGGGCACGCGGGTGCGGGGGTCGCCCACCCACACGGCACCGGCAGCAGTCGGCACCGCCCCCACGAACCAGGCGTCGGCCCGGTCCTGGCTGGTGCCCGTCTTCCCGAACGGCTGCCAGCCCGGCAGGGCCGCCGCCGTGCCGGTGCCGGAGCGGACGACGTCCTGGAGCATCGACCGCACGAGGTCGTTCACCGCCGGGTCGACGGCCGGCCGCGGGTCGGGGGCCCGGCGCAGGACCTCGCGCCCCTCGGGGTCCACGATCCGTTCGATCAGCGTCGGCCGCACGTAGACCCCCTCGTCGGCGATGGCGGCGTAGGCGGCGGCCAGCTCCAGCGGCGTCACGCCCCGGCTGGTGCCGCCCAGGGCCAGCGCCGGCCCCCGCTCCGGCGGCGGACCGAGGGCGGCGTCGACGTCGACGCCCAGGCGCCCGGCCACGCCGGCCACCTTGGCCCCGCCCACGGCCACGCCGAGCTGGGCGAAGGCCGAGTTGATGCTCTTCACCAGCGCGCCGCGCAGGTCGGGGGCGGGGTAGTCGGCGTCGTCGAAGTTGCGGACCTGCCAGTCCTCGGGGTCGAGGTCGTAGGTCCGACCGCTCTGGCCCTCCAGCGGCTGGGCCGGGTCGAGGCCTCCCTCCAGGGCGGCGATGGCGGCCAGGGGCTTGAAGGCGCTCCCCGGCTGGCGCCGGCCGGACGACGCCAGGTCGAGCTGGTCGAGGCCGGGGGGCCGGGCGCTGTAGAGGGCCCTGACCCGGCCGGTGCCGGGCTCGACCACCGCCACCGCCGCCCCGGGGGCGCCGGCGCCGGCTGCCGCCGAGCGGGCCGCCCGGCCGGCAGCGGCCTGGACGGCAGGGTCGAGCGTGGTCTGCACCGACCAGCCCCCGCTCTCGAACCGGCCCAGCCGCTCGGCCGGCGTGGCGCCCAGCTCGGGCCGGCTGGCGATCTCCGCCTGCACTGCGCCGACCAGGTCCGGGTCGATCACGGGCGGGCGGGCGGGAGCGGGGAGCAGGCCGAGCGGGGTCGTGGCCGCCCGGGCCGCGTCGGCCGGCGTGAGGTCGCCGGCGCCGGCCGCCGCCCGCAGGAGCTCGTCGCGCCTTTCGCGTACGGAGTCAGGGTCGCGCCACGGGTTCAGACGGGAGGGCGAGCGGATCACGACGGCGAGCAGGGCCGCCTGCTCGGGCCGCAGGCGGCCCACGGTCGTACCGAAGTACGTCTCGGCGGCGGCGGCGATCCCGTAGGCGCCGCTGCCGAAGTACACCTGGTTGAGGTAGCGCCCGAGCAGCTCCGACTTGGTGCTCTCCCGCTCCACCGCCACCGAGAGCACCAGCTCCCGCACCTTGCGCATGGCGCTGCGCTGGCCGCCCACCAGGTTCTGCTTCACCAGTTGCTGGCTGATGGTGGACGCCCCCTGGGTCGAGCCCCGCCCCCGAACGTCGGCCACGGCAGCCCGCAGGATGGCCGACTGGTCCCAGCCCTTGTGCTGGTAGAAGCGCCGGTCCTCGGACAGCACGACCAGCCGGCGCACGAGGGGCGGGACGTCGCCCAGGGCCACCACCCGGCGGTTGGCGCGGCCTGCCACCACGCCGAGCGGCGACCCGTCGGCGGCGAGGACGACGGAGCGCTGGGCCAGCGGCGGGAACGGGTTGGCGGGCACGGTGGCGACACCGGCCGTCGTCGACAGCAGCGGCCCGGGGGCGAACCAGCCGACCAGCGCGAGGGCGACCGCCACGGCGGCGACCCGCGGGACCACCCGGCCGCAGCGGCGGGCGACCGGCCGGAGCACCCGCCCCGCTCGCCGGGCGTCGACCCGCCACACGTGATCCCAGCCGCGGAGGGCGTCCTCCTGGAGCGGCCGCACGGCGACGGACGAGGTGGCCAGCCACTCGGCCCCGCCGCGGCGCACGGCGGTGGCGGCCTCGGCCGCCACCCGGCGGGCCGGCTCGCCCGGGACGGGAACCAGGCCGACCCACCGGCCGGCCCACGCCGCCGACCGCCGGGCGGCGGCCCACCCGTCGCCGGCCGACCGCCGGCTGGCGGCGCGCCGGAACAGGCCGGCGGCATCGCCGGCCCACGCCAGCAGCACCTGCGCCAGGCCGGGCAGCGCCGGCACCCGTTTGCCACGGCCGCCGCCGTGGTGATCGACGGCCAGGGGTCAGGCGATGGTGTCGGGCCTGCCGCGCAGCACCAGCTGGCTCGGCTGGTTGCCGTTGCCGCTGGCGCTGGGAGCGAGGTCGAGCTCGGCGTCGGCCAACTCGTCGGCGACCTCCCGCGCGACGAACACCAGCGTGCCGTGCTGCTCTTCGACCTGGTCGCCCTCCGCCGGTCTGTCGGCGAACCCGATACCGAGCGCCGGCTCGCCGTCGTCCAGCTCCGACACGAAGATCCGCACACCGTAGGTGTCCGGGATCCCCTGGCTCTGCCGGAGTGCCTGGAGGGTCGTCGCTGCGGTCTGGGTGCACTGGAGCATCTGCTCCCCCTTCCCTTTGCGGACGAGGCCACCCTAGTCGTGCCGAAATCCCCCTCCGGACGGGCCCTTCGGCCC
Organism: Acidimicrobiales bacterium; assembly: GCA_035689115.1. GTDB lineage: Bacteria > Actinomycetota > Acidimicrobiia > Acidimicrobiales > JAHFUS01. The sequence continues at coordinate 33,288 of DASSMA010000059.1, read as the reverse complement.
TGCTGTGCCCGGGCTCGGCGAGGCACCGTGGAACGCATCGGGAGTTGCCGAATGGAGGCGTCGTGCTCCGCATCCTGGTGGCCTACGGATCCAAGGACGGAGGGACGGCCGGCCTGGCCGAGATGATCGGCGACGCCCTCGCCGACCACGGGTACGACGTCGAGGTCCTCCCCGCCGGCAAGGCACCGCCACCGGAGGGCTACGACGCCGTGGTGGTCGCCGGCGCCCTCTACGCCAACCACTGGCACCGGTCGGCCCGCCGCTACGTGCGGCTGCACGTCAAGACGCTGCGGACCAGGCCGGTGTGGCTCGTCGCCAGCGGGCCGCTCGACGACTCGGCCCGCAAGGGCAACCTGCCGGCGGTGCCCCACGTGGCCGAGCTGGTGGAGCGCATCGGCGCCCGCGGCGAGGTGACCTTCGGCGGCCGGCTGCTGCCCGACGCCAAGGGGTTCCCCGCCAGCGTGATGGCCCGGACCCACGCCGGCGACTGGCGCGACGCCGACCACGTCCGCGAGTTCGCGGCGGCGGTGGCCGCCGACCTGGCCGCCCCGCGGGCCGCCACGTCGTAACGGATCAGCGCTCCCGGCCCGTTCTGGCGACCTTCGACGTCGAGCGGTCGCCGTAGCTGGCGGCTTCCCCGAAGGGGTGCACCACGCCGTCGCGCCCGAGCACCCAGTACCCGCTGCCCGACGGGAGGGCGGCAATGGCCGCCACCGGGCCGGCGTCGCTGCCGGCGGTCGACCCCAGGAACGGGGCGCTGCCGAAGGCGAACACACCGCCGTCGGCGCCAAGGAGCCAGTACCCGGCGCCGTCGGGCGCCGGCGCCATGCCCACCACCCGGACCGAATGCCGCTCGCCGAGGGAGCCGAAGTACCCGGCCGACCCGAAGGCGAACAGGCCGCCGTCGGCGGCGACCATCCAGTAGCCGGACCCGTCCGGGACGGCGGCCATGCCGACGATCGGCTGGGTGAGGCGCCGGTCGCCGAGCGACCCGTGGAACGGGGCGTCGAAGGCGAACAGGCCGCCGTCGGCGGCGACCATCCAGTAGCCGGACCCGTCCGGGACGGCGGCCATGCCGACGATCGGCCTGGTGAGCCGCCGGTCCCCGAGCGACCCTCGGAACCGGGCGTCGTAGGCGAACACCCCGCCGTCGGCCGCCCCCACCCAGTAGCCGCCGGTCGACGGGTCGGCGACCATGGCCACCACCGCCTTGCCCCGGCCGAGGCGCGGCGACCCCCGGAAGGCGGCCGACCCGTAGGCGAACACCCCGCCGTCGGTCTGGGCGATCCAGTACCCCTGGCCGTCGGGGGCGGCGACCAGGCCGGCGACCACGGCGTCGAGGCAGGGCGCCGTATGGAGGGCGGTGCGCTGGTCGACGGCCGGGACCGTGGTGCAGGTGGGGTCGACCAGCCAGGGCGGCGTGCAGGACACGGCGCGGCACACGATCCGGCCGGCGCAGCCGATCTGCTGGTTGCACTGCCCGTAGCGGAACGACGCGCAGCCGGCCTGGCGCAGGTTGCAGTCGCCCTTGGCGCACCCGCAGGTGAGGCCGTCGCACGCCGGTCCGCAGAACGGCGACCCGCCGGCGCAGGCGCCGGCGCAGGTGCAGCGGCTGTGGCAGTCGACGTAGTAGCGCGGCCCGTCGCAGAACGGCGTGCCTTCCGCCTTCCACCACCCGCCGGCGAACGACCCGGGCGGGCAGGCGTTGATGCCCGTGAGGGTGCAGCAGAACTCGGTGAAGTTGTCGCAGCACGCGGCGCCGCACGAGCACGGCTGCCCGCCGCACCCGCACACCGCGGCATAGGCGCTCACCGGCCGCAGCACGTACACCGACGGCGCCACCGCCAGCGCCGTGCCCGCCATCGTGGTGCGGGCCAACAGGCCCCGGCGGCTGGTGCGCCGCTCCAGCACGGCGCCCACCCGCTCGGCGAGGGTCCGGCTCACCGTCGCAGCGCCCGCCCGGCGGCGGCCAGCCTGGCGCCGGGGACCAGCACGAGGTACGTCACCCACGCCAGCCCCGCGCCCCCGGCGACGAGGGCGGCCCGGCCTGGGGGCGCTGGGTGCAGGCCGCCGGCGGCGGCGACCATCGTCGCGGCGGCGGCCAGGCCGGCGTCGACGAGGGCGTGCAGCGGTCCCGCCGCGTCGCCGGCCTCCGACCCGAAGCAACCGCAGCCGCCGACGGGATTGCGGACCATGAAGGCGGCGAAGCCGAGGTAGCAGGCGGCCACGGCGGCGGCGGCCACCGCCGAGCCGGTGAGGGCGCCGGCCGCGCCGAGGGCGGCCTCGGCCATCCCGCCCGCCCGCACGGCGCCGGCGGGCAGGGCCGCCCCGACTCGCCTCAGCGCCCGCCGGGCCGGCTCCGGGCGGGCGACCTTGGCCGCGCCGGCCGCGACCAGCAACAGGCAGGCGGCCAAGTACGGGCCGGCCGCCGGCGTCACGCGGGCTCCACGGCGAGGGACGCCACCACGCGCTCGGCGGGGGGCAGCAGGCGCTGGCGCCGGGCGTGCTCGCCCACCACCACGAACAGCGAGAAGGACCGGCCAGCGGCGGTGAAGAACCACTGCGCCCCCGACTGGACGGGGCGCATTCCCTGCAGCGCCCCGGGCACGAACCGGTCCGGGCTCAGGGTCGCCGGTGGGCCGGCGGCGAACAACGGGGCGCCTGCCGGCAGCCGCTCGTGCTCCAGGAGGGCGACGAAGACGTCGCCCCAGCCCAGCCGCTCGACCACGCCTCCGCCGGCGTCGCCCCGCTCGGCGGGCAGGGGCATCGAGCCGGCGTGGAGCACCGGCAGCCCCCCGGGGCGGCGGGTGACGGCCCCGTCCCACCCTCGGGGGAGGTCGACCGCCAGCCCGTGCCCGCTCAGCCGGCCCACCGCGCCGCCGCCCACACGCCGGCCGCGCACAGCGTCGACCCGGCGACCACCCGGCCGGCTCCGGCGGCGGCGGCCAGCCGGGCGCCCCGCCGGCGCACGGCATCGGGGTCACGGAGGCGGGCGCCGGCCAGCACGGGGACGGCGCGGGCGGCGCCGAAGGCGGCGCCGGCGACCTGAGCCCAACCCGGCGCGCCGGCGGCCCCGAGCACGGCGCCGGCGGCCACCACCGCGTACACGGCAGCGGTGGTGACGGTGGTCAGCACGCCCGCACCCAGCTGGAGCCCGAAGCCGGCGCCGTACACCCAGCCGCGGTACCGGCCGATCCACGCCTCGTCCACCTGCCGGCGGGCGGTGGGCGCCCGCCACCCGGCCAGTTCGGCGACGCCGGCGGCCGCCGCCAGGACGGCGACCACCACCCCTGCGACCCCGAGCGGACCCACCGCCACAGCGGCCAGGGCGCCGGCGCCGCCGGCCGCCGCGCCCAGCGCCCAGCCGCCCAGCACCGACCCGGCGGCCAGGGCCGCCGCCGTCCGCCACCACCGGTTGCCGCGCGCCCGCTCGCCGAGGGGCGTGATGCTGGCCAGCATCGACTCCCCTCAGGGCGACCAGGTGGATCGGAGCCCGGCCACGACGGCGACCGCGATGGTGACGGCGGCGGCCGGCGTCATGCCACGCCGGCGTCCGCGGCCGCCCGGTCGAGCAGCGAGGCGAGCTGGTCCCAGTCCCGCACCGAGCCCTCGCCCGCCACCCGGCCGCCGTCCACCCACACCACGTAGGGCGCCCCGGGCACGGCGTAGTCGTCCCACGCCGCGTCGGACATCACCACCGGCACACCCCCAGGGGCGAGCCGCAGCAGGCGGGCCGGGCTCTCGGCGCCGGGGCCGCGGGTGACGACCACCACCCGGGCCCGCTCGGGCAGCGCCGGCCGCCCGTCCCGCAGCCCGTCCCACAGCGGCTGGCACGACACGCACCCGCCGGAGAGGAACGCCACGAGGGTCCGGTCGCCGGCCACGCCCACGTGGGCGGCATCGCCGGCGGGGGTGTGGCCGGCCACGTCGGGGGCCGGTCGGCCGGATCGGCCGCCGGCCGGCGCCGGGTCCTCGTCGAGGCGCACGCCCATGCGGTGGAGCGCCCGCAGGATCTCGGCGTTGCTGCGCAGCAGGCCGGCCACGAGGACGGACAGGAGCAGCAGCAACGCCGTCTCGATGCCGACCACCGCGCCCAACGCAACCTCCTCGGCCTCGGACGCGGGACTGTAAGCCACCCCGCCGAGCAGGGCGCGGACCCCCGCCGGCGCTGCATCCGTTCGGGGGGCGGCCGGCGTCCAATGGACATGGACGACGACCGCATCGCCACATTGACCCGGGTGGTGCGCGCCGGCGACCGCCGCGCCTTCCGCGCCCTGGCCCTCACGCTGGACGCCCGCCTGGCCGAGTCGGGCACCCCGGAGGACGGCGCGTCGGCGGCTCGCCGCCTGGTCCGGCGCAGCCGGTGCATCCGTTCGGGGCGGTTCGCGCATCAAATGTGGTGGTGACCGACGCGGCGACCGATTTCGACCTGGTGGAGGCGGCGAAAGCCGGCGACAGGGCCGCCTTCGGCCACCTGGTCCGTCGCCACGGCGCCCGCCTGCTGGCGCTGGCCCGCCAGGTGGTCGGCCCCGACGGCGCCGAGGACGCGGTGCAGGAGGCCATGATCGACGCCTGGCGGGGGATCGGCGGCTTCGCCGGCAACGCCGCCGTGGGCACCTGGCTCTACCGGATCACCCTGAACCGCTGCCTGGCCGAGCGCCGGCGCCGGCGCCCCGACGTGGTGGACGCCGAGCCGCTGGAGCTGCTCCGCCGCTGGGAGGACCCTGACTACGCCGTCGACCCCGCGGTCGTCGCCGCCCGCCGGTCGCAGGCCGAGGTGGTGCGCCGGCTGCTCGACCTGCTTCCCGAGAGGTACCGCAACGCCGTGGTCCTGCACGACGGCCAGGGCCTGTCGGCCAGCGAGGTGGCCGAGGTCCTCGGCATCCCCCTCGGCACCGCCAAGTCGCACATCCGCCGGTCCCGCATGGCGCTGTTCAGCCTCCTGGCCGAGGACGACCGGGGTCTGCTGGAGGAGGCTCGATGACCCCGCTCGGCTGCGTCGAGGCCCGCTCCATGGTGTCGGACTACATCGACGGCGATCTCCCCGAAGCGCAGGCCCGCGCCCTCGAGGCGCACCTGGAGACCTGCGACCGCTGCCCCCCGCTCTACGCCTCGCTGGTGCAGACGCTGGCCGATCTCCGAGCCGTCGAGGACGCCCGCGGCGTCGACGAACTGGCGGCCCGGGTCGTGGACGCCCTCGAGGACTACCCCCTGCCCGGTACCGAACCCGACTGACCCCGGAGGTCACCATGCGCTTCACCGACCGGGCCCGCCGCCGGGCCCTCTCCCCCAACGCGTTCCCGGGCCGGCCCGCCGCCGGCCGCCCCGAGGTCCTGGCCGGTGCCGAGGCCGAGCCGCTCGACCGCCGGTGGTCGGCGGTGAGCCGCTACAGCCGGCGGGCGCGGGTCCTCGACGAGGCCCGGCTGACGAGCACGGGGACGCTGCTCCTGCGCCTCGAGGTGGCCGACGACGCCCCCTTCGCCTTCGAGCCCGGCAACTTCGTCGGCATCGAGGCGTGCGTCGAGGGCCTCGGCTACAAGCGCAGCCCGTACTGCATCGTGTCCGCCCCGGACGGCAGCCGCCGCTTCGAACTCCTCGTGCGGGTGGTGCCCGACGGCCCGGTGTCGGGGTGGCTGGCGGGGCTGGTCCCGGGCGCCGAGGTCGCCTTCCGGGGCCCGACCGGCCGGTCGATGGTGCCGAAGGACCTCGACCGCGACCTTGTGCTGGTGGGCACGGGCGTCGCCGTGGGCCCCCTCCGCGCCCTGGCGTGCCATCTCCTCGCGACCGGGTTCGAGCGGCGCATCGAGCTGTTCTGGGGGCTGCGTTCGGAGGACGACCTGTGCCTCACCGACTCCCTGGACGACCTGGCTCGGCACCCGAACTTCGACTGGCACGTCTCGCTGTCGCAGGCGTCGGCCGCCTGGGACGGCCTGCGAGGGCGGGTCACCGAGTCGGTCCCCCCGCTGCTCGACCGGCTGGGCGGACGCCACTTCGTGCTGTGCGGCAACGGTTCGATGATCGAGGAGCTGTCCGCCGCCCTGTCCGACATGGGCGTGGCCCAGCAGCACGTCTACGCCGAGCCCTACTTCGGCGGGCGAGAGCGGCCCGATCCCGAGGTGGTGGCAGCCATCCGCCAGCGCTTCGCCGCCGCCGACCTGTTCTCCGCCTTCGCCCACCAGGCCTCGACCCTGTTCGCCCTCGAGCGGCCGCTCGGCAACGCCGACCCGTCCGCCCCGTCGGACGTGTTCACCGGCCCGGACTTCCTCGCCCACGCGCGATAGGGGAACATGGTCGCCATGACCCCCGAGCAGCTGGCCGAGCGCCGCCACGAGTTCCAGGTCGTCGACGTCCGCTGGCCCAACGAGTGGGAGGCGGGCCACATCGAAGGCTCGGTACATGTCCCGGAGGACGACCTGGACGACCGGCTCGACGAGCTGGACGCAGCCCGGCCGGTGGTCACCGTCTGCCGGAGCGGCCACCGATCGGAGCGGGCCGCCGAGGAGCTGCGGGCCGAGGGATTTCGGGCCGAGAACCTGGAGGGCGGCGTGCTGGCGTGGGCCGAGGCGGGGCTCCCGCTGGTGACGCCGGCCGGCACGGCGGGAGAGGTCGCAGAACCCGAACCGCCGCCCGACGACCGGCCGGCGTTCGACCAGCGCCTCCAGTCGGAGATGATGTCGGTGCTCATGGACCTCCAGGCCGAGTTCGGCGACCGCCGGCCGAGCGACGAGGAGGTCCGGGGCTTCCTCCGCCGGCGCATGATCGCCGAGGGCCGCTCGCCCGAGGAGGCCGACGAGGTCCTCTCCCGGATCTGACCGCCTGCCCGTGTGGCAGGATCGCGCCGGTGCCGGGCCCACCGTCCACCGGAGGAGTCGGCGAGCAGGCGCCGGAGGGGCCTGCGTGGCGGCACCTGGTCGAGAAGACCAGCGTCGCCATGGCCGTGGTGTCCGGCGAGGGCCTCGTGCGCTACGCGAGCCCCGCCGCCCGGCGCATCTTCGGCGACCCTGCGGGCCAGCAGTTCGACGGCCTCTTCCCCGCCGACCAGCGGGCGCTCGTGCGGGCCTGGCTGGCCGACGTGGCGGGCGGGGAGGCGGACCGCACGGTGTACTTCGAGACGTCGATCACCTCCGGCCGGCGCGAGCGGCGGGTCGAGCTGCGGGCCACGAACCTGCTGGGCGACCCGGCCGTCGCCGGCATCGCCGTGCACGCCGCCGAGGTCACCGAGCGTTGGGAACTGGCCGCCGCGCTGTCGGAGCGGGCGTTCCGTGACCCGCTGACCAACCTGCCCAACCGGGCGCTGCTGCTGGACCGCCTGGAGCAGCTCCGGGTGGGCGGCGACGGGTCGGGCGCCGGGTTCGGGCTGATCTTCCTCGACCTGGACCTGTTCAAGGCCGTCAACGACCGGTTCGGCCACCACGTTGGCGACGAGGTGCTGAGGGCCGTCGGCGGGAGGATGCTTCACGAGGTGCGCCCCGAGATGACCGTGGCCCGCCTGGGAGGCGACGAATTCGGCGTCCTGGTGCCCAATGCCGGCGACGAGGAAGCCCTCGTGGTGGCCGAGCGGCTGCTCCAGGTGATCGGCGAACCTGTCACGCTTGCCTCCGGCGAGCAGGTGTCGGTGACGGCCTGCGCCGGTGTGGCGACCGGGCGAAGCGCCGGCGCAGGGATGCTCCGGAAGGCCGACATGGCCATGTACACGGCGAAGGCCTCCGGCCGGAACCGGGTCGTCGCCTACGACGGCTCGATCCAGCGGCAGGAACGGCAGCGGGTGGCCCGCCTCCAGCAGCTGGACGAGCTCCGGCGGGAGAACGCCGACCTCGCCCGCCAGGTACGGACGGATCCCATGACCCGGATGCCGAATTACCTCAGTTACGAGGAACGCCTCGACGAGCTGGACGGCGAGGCGCGCGAGGGCACCGCCTACAGCCTGCTGTTCTGCGACATCGACAACTTCGGGGCCTACAACAAGGCCTGGGGCGAGCGGGCCGGCGACGAGACGCTCCAGACGGTCGCCCGGACGCTCGACCAGCGGCTCCGGAAGGGCGACGCCATCTACCGGCGGGGAGGCGAGGAGTTCGTGATCGTCCTCCCGTCCACCGACGCCACCGCCGCCGCCCAGCTGGCCGAGCGGCTGCGCCGTTCCGTCGAGGAGCTGCGCCGGCCCCACGACGCGGCGCCGGGCACGCCGTTCGTGACGCTCAGCATCGGCGTGGCGACCTTCGACCCGGGCCGCCACGCCGGCGCCCGCGACGTGGAGGACGACGCCGACCGGGCCATGGTCGAGGCCAAGAAGGCGGGCCGCAACACCGTCGCCTGACCACTCAGGCAGGACCGCCCTCCTGCCGGCAGTACGCAGGCACGAAATCGGGACGGGCGGAGGCGCCTGCCGTGCCACCCTTGTGCCGATGACCGTCGACCCCTCCGTGATCGCCGCCCTCGAGGAAGGCGTGCGCGCCGCCCCCGACAACTTCCCGCTGCGCCTCCACCTGGTCGAGCTCCTGGCCGGCGCCGGGTCCTGGACCGCGGTGCAGGAGCACTGCACCGTGCTGCTCGCCCAGCGGCCCGACGACCGGGCCGCGCTGGTGGCCGCCGCCGGGGCCGCCGACGCCCTCGGCGAGCAAGCCAGGGGAGACGCCTACCGGCGGCTGCTGGCTGCCCTGGGGCACGAGCCGGCCCCGGCCCCTCCCGCGCCCACCCCTCTCGTCGCCCCGGCGCCGGTGAGCACCGGCGGAGCGGCGGAGGACGAGTACGACGCCTTCCTCCGTGAGGTGCTGGCCGACGCCGACGTCGACGTCGAGCAGCCCAAGGTCACCCTCGCCGACGTCGGCGGCCTCGACCAGGCGAAGCGGCGGCTGCACACCTCGTTCCTCGGGCCGATGCGCAACCCCGAGCTGCGGGCCATGTACGGCACGTCCCTCCAGGGCGGCCTCCTGCTCTACGGCCCGCCCGGCTGCGGCAAGACGTTCCTCGCCCGGGCCGTGGCCGGCGAGCTGCGGGCCCGGTTCTTCGCCGTCGGGCTGCACGAGGTGCTCGACATGTGGCTGGGCAACAGCGAGAAGAACGTGCACGCCGTGTTCGAGACGGCCCGCCGGAACGCCCCCTGCGTGCTCTTCCTCGACGAGATCGACGCCCTCGGCCAGAAGCGCTCCAACCTGCGCCACTCGGCCGGCCGCAACGTCGTCGTGCAGCTGCTCACCGAGCTCGACGGCCTCCAGAGCGACAACCAGGGAGTCTTCGTCCTCGGCGCCACGAACCAGCCGTGGGACCTCGACCCGGCCCTGCGGCGGCCCGGACGGTTCGACCGCATGCTGCTCGTGCTGCCGCCCGACGAGCCGGCCAGGGTCGCCATCCTCCAGCACCACCTGCGCAACCGGCCGATCGGCGCCATCGACGTCGCCGGCCTGGCGCGGCGCACGGAGCGGTACTCCGGCGCCGACCTCCGGCTGGTCTGCGAGTCGGCGGCGGAATACGCACTGGAGGACTCGCTGGCATCGGGGACGCCCCGGCCCATCGGCGGCGCGGACATGGAGCGGGCGGTGCGCGACGTGAGGCCGAGCAGCGGACCGTGGTTCGAAGTCGCCAAGAACTACGCCCTGTTCGCCAACGAGGGCGGCACCTACGACGAGCTGCTCGCCTACATGCGCCGGCACAATCTCGGCTGAACCGATGGTTCGCTGCGCGGCAACCTGGCGCTGAGCATGGGCACCGAACCGCTCGCCAACTCGATCGCCAGGGCCGAGGCGTTGATGCAGGCCCGGCGCCACGCCGAGGCCGCCGCCATGTTGCGGGGGGCGATCGCCGCCGACCCGGTGTCGGCCCGCCCGCGGTGCCTCCTCGCCCAGTGCCTGCTGGCGACGGACGACGACGCCGGCGCCCTGGAGGCGGCGTCGGGCGCAGTAGGGGTCGACCCTTCGTCGGAGTGGGCGCACCGCCTCCGGTCCGTCGCCCTGGTGAACTTGAAGCGGCCGTACCACGGAGCCCTCGCCGCCCGGGAGGCCGTCCGGCTGGCGCCCGAGGGCGTGCACGGCTACCTGGCATTGAGCGAGGCCGAGCTGGCCAACCGCAACTTCCAGGCGGCCGGCGAGGCGGCCGAGCGGGCGGTGGCGGTCGCACCCGAGTGCGCCGAGGCCCACAATGCCGTGGGCCTGGTGGCGCTGCGCCGCCGGCGCCGCGCCGACGCCGAGCGCCATTTCCGGGACGCCCTCGCCCGCGACCCTCTCGACGCGGTGGCGATGAACAATCTGGGGGTGGCCCTCCGGAGGCAGGGGCACCGGGCCCAGGCCATCCACTACTTCGCCGAGGCGTCCAAGCTCGATCCCCGGTTCTCGCCGGCGCGCAGGAATGCCGTGGACGCCGCCACCGCCAGCAGCGGTGTCGCCGTCGCCGCCGTCCTCCTGGTCGTCAGCCCGCCGCTCGGCGCACTTGCCGCCGTCGTCGTGGGCGGCACCATCGCCGGCCGCCGCATCCGGCGGCGGAGGCGCGGCGAGGTGCCCGACCGCCTGGACGACCCGGTGGCCAGCCGGGCGCTCATCCGACAGTTGCGGCGGGAGGCGGGCCGGGCCGCCCGCGCCAAGCTCCGCGACGGGCCGTGGTCCCGCGCGCAGCTCACCGTGGTCCTGGTCCTGGTCGCCTTCGTCTTCGCGCGGGGCACCTTCGTCGCGCTGGGCGACGGGCACAGGGGCAACGCGCTCATCTTCTCGGTGGTGTTCGTGGCCTGCGTCACCGGGCTGGTGCTCGACATCCGCGACCGTCGCCGGCGCTGAGACGCGGCCGGGGTCGGCCTCGGAGGTCAGCCGTTCCCGAACGACTCGGGCACGGCGATGAACAGCGTGTGCCGCGACCGCTCGCCGATCGTCCGGGTGCGGTGCCCAGTCCCGGTCGTGTCCTCGACCAGCACCACGTCGCCGCCGGCGAACCGGCGCTTCTCCCCCGAGGTCACCTCGACCTCGATCTCGCCGTCGAGAAGGACGATCAGCTGCCGCTGCGGCGCCCGGTGCCAGTCGTAGTCGTAGCCCGGATCGGTAAGGCGGAACGCCACGCTCGACGCAGGGAAGGCCGCAGAGAGCCAGCCGATCGGGCCGGCGTCGGCGAGCTCGATCTCGAGGTCGTCGAAATGGGAGCCGCCGTCGCCGGTGACACCGATGCGCGTGATCCTCAAGCCTCGGCCTGCGGCTGGGACGTCGCCGCGACGATCTGGTCGAGGATCGACTGGTCGGGAAGGGGCGGCGGGTCGGTCGACGGCAGGCCGCGGACGATGGAGAAGGCCTGATCGATGAACGGCCCCTCGATGGCCGGCGTGTGGCACCCGGCCACCGTGGTGATGCCGAGGTTCTGGACGCGGTCGACGTAGGCGCCGTACTTCACGGGATCGACTAGCGACAGCCACGGGCTGATGGCGCCGTAGGCGAACAGCGTCATGCCGAAGCCCCAGAACTCCGCCTCGAGGTCGGCGACCCCCGCCTCCGGATGGGGCAGCGGGGTGGCGAAGGAGTCCGAGGACCAGTAGAGCCCGGTGGTGGGATCGAACAGGCCGCGGGTGGTCGGGGAGTCGTAGACCGGCGGCCGGAAGGCGTGCAGGGTGCGGTCGCCGATGTCGAGGGTCTCGCCGTCCATCACCCACCGGCACCGCTCGATCGGGAAGTTGAAGCAGTTGGTGTGCCGCTCGATCATCGCCCAGTTGCACACCAGCTTGGCGTTCGGGCAGGCCTCCATCGCCTGCTCGAGGTTGCCGGTGTGGTCCACGTCGTCGTGCGACAGGAAGATCCAGCGCACGTCCTGCGGCTCCACCAGCGAGAACACGTCCTCGAGCCACTGCTTGCGGTTGGCGATCGTGCCCGTGTCCACGATCATCGGCTCCGACCCCACGATCACCATGGAGTTGAGCTGCACGAACAGTGGCTGCCCGAGGGCCTCCTGCACCGAGTGGATCACCCAGGTGTCCGGGGCGACCTTCTTCGGGGCGACGTAGGTCGCGGGGCAAAGCGGTGCAAACGACATGGCGTCCCTCCCGTTGGCCAGGCGCGGTCGCGAAGACGTCCGCGCATGATGAGGCGGGCGCACCGTAGCGTGATCGGTGCCCGGGTGGAAGTCGCCCCCGGTGACGAACGGGAGAGATCACGCGAATGGACGAGGCCGTCCCGCCGGGAGGGAGCGCGGTGGGGGCGTCCCGTCCGACTGATTCGGCCTCCGTCCGCTGTCGTAGCGTCGGCTCCGTGGCTGCTGAACGGGACGGCGCGCCGGTGCGGCTGGCAGAGATCGTGGCGGCGCTGTCGTTGGGCATCGATCTCGGTTTCAGCCAGCCCATGGAGCACGTCCTGCGGCAGTGCCTGATCGCGCTGCGGATCGCGGACCGGATCCGTCTGAGCGACGACGACCGGGTCGCCGTCTACTACAGCGCCCTGCTCGTCAACGTCGGGTGCCACTCCGACGCCCACGAGCAGGCGAAGTGGTTCGGCGACGACATCGCCTTGAAGGCCACGAAGTTCGACCACGAGCAGGGCTCGGCCCGCGAAGCGCTCGGGATGATGCGCCTGCTCGGCGCCGGCGGGTCACCCCTGCACCGGATCCGTACCGGCGTGGAGTTCGCCGTGTCCGGGCGCCACGACGTCGACAACATGATGGCGCAGCACGCCGCCCTGGCGAGGGGTCTGGCCGACCGGCTCGAGCTTCCCGCCGAGGTCGGCGAGGCGCTGGTCAGCTCCTACGAACGGTGGGACGGAAAGGGCTGGCCCGGCGAGGTCACCGGCGACGAGTGTCCGGTGGCGGCCCGGATCGTGCACCTGGCCGAGTACACGGAGGTGGCCTACCGGAGGGGCGGCGCGCCGGCGGCCCGCGAGCTCGCCGAGCGACGCTCGGGCTCGCAATTCGACCCGGCGCTCGTGCAGGTCCTGTGCGACGCCAGCGCGGCGATCTTCGACGGGTTGACAGATGTCGGGACGTGGCAGTCGGTGATCGACGCCGAGCCCAAGCTCACCATGGTCCTGTCGGGACAGGCAGTGGACCGGGCGCTGCAGGCCATCGCCGAGTTCGTCGACCTGAAGTCGCCCTACACGCTCGGGCACTCGGTGGCCGTCGCCGAGTTGGCCGCCGCCGCCGGGCGCCAGCTCGGACTCGGTGGCGGCGACCTGCGGGCGCTGCACCGCGCCGGCCTGGTGCACGAGTTCGGCCGGCTCGGCGTGTCCAACGCCATCTGGGACAAGCCCGGCCCTCTCGGCGCCGGGGAGTGGGAACGGGTTCGCCTCCACCCCTACTACGCGGAGCGGATGCTGCAGCAGTCCGACGCCCTCGCCCCGCTGGGCCGGATCGTGGTGCAGCAGCGCGAGCGGCTGGACGGCTCCGGCTATCCCCGCGGGCTCCCCGGCAGCGCCATCTCCCCGCTGGCCCGGATCCTCGGAGCGGCCGACGCCTACCAGGCCATGCGGGAGGAGCGCCCGCACCGCCCGGCCCACCCGCCCGCCGCGGCAGCGGCGGAGCTGCGGTCGGCCGCCCTTGCCGGCCACCTCGACGCCGACGCCGTCGATGCCGTCCTCGCCGCTGCCGGCCACCGCGTTCCCCGCCGCCAGGACGGACCGGCCGGCCTGACCGCACGCGAGGTCGAGGTGCTCAAGCTCGTCGCCCTCGGCCTGTCCACCAAGCAGATCGCCGCCAGGCTCGTGATCGCCCCCAAGACCGCCGGCAACCACATCGAGCACATCTACGCCAAGATCGGTACCAGCAGCCGCGCCGCCGCCGCCCTCTTCGCCATGCAGCACGGGCTCCTCCCCGAGGAGGGGTTCCCTAGCCGTTCCTGATGAAGATGGGGGGAACTCCTCATGCGCGGAAGGCCGGTTCGGCGCACGATCCGGTGGACCGCCAAGGAGGAGACCACCGTGACCATCCAGGACCTGACAGACCGGGGGGCCAAGCTCGTCCGGGCCAACGGCATCGAGATCGCCTACGTGGAGGCCGGCGACGGCCCGCCGCTCGTCCTCCTCCACGGCGCCTTCGTCTCGACCGGGCCGGCGTGGGCCGGCAACCCCATCGCCTACGTGCCGCACATGGAGACGCTGGCCAAGCACTTCCGGGTCGTCGCCCCCGACACCCGCGGCAGCGGCGCCACGGTGCACCCCGGCGGAACCGTGTCGTACTCCCTGCTGGCCGACGACCTCGCCGCCCTGGTCGACGCACTCGGGCTCGAGCGCCCGGCGCTCATGGGCTTCTCCGACGGCGCCGCCATCGCCACCGTCGCGGCGATCCGCCACCCCGAGGCCGTCGGTGCGCTGGCCCTCCACGCCGGCTACGACGTCTTCGTGCCCAACGCCCCGATCTTCGAGATGGGCCGCACGTTGTTCGGGGGCAGCCCCGAGGCCACCCAGGCCGATGCCGACGCCGCCGAGCGGGCCCTCGGGGCGATTCCCCCGATGGCCGCCATGCTCGAGCGAACGAAGGCCGACTACGACGGCGCCCAGGGAGCGGGGCACTGGCGGGAGTACCTGCGCATCTTCTTCGATCGGGCCACCCACTCCCCCGGCTACACGGTCGACGACTTCCGTTCGATCGCGGCGCCGACCCTGATCCTCACGGGCGACCGCGACCACTTCTGCTCCGTCGAGGAAGCGGCGACCGCCTACCGCAACCTGCCCGCCGGCGAGCTGGCCGTCCTCCCGAACACGGGCCACGAGATCACGCCGGGCGTCATCGACGCGTCGGTCGAGTTCCTGGTCCGCCACCTGGGCGCGTGAGGCCCTGAGGTCGAGTCCCTCAGCCCGTCGAGCGCCGGCGGGCGAGGGAGACCACCCGCCCCACGTTGAGCGTCCAGCCGACGCCGAAGATTGCCGGCGACAGAACGGCCCGTGACTCCGGCGACCAGACCCGCTCCCGGACCCGGTTCGGGGTGGGGACGCGGAACTCGTAGGGCACGAAGCCGGCGACGGTGCCGTGCCACGTCCGCTCTGCCCGTGGCAGCCGTAGCTCCTTCACGACGGCGGCCACGGCCAGGGCGATGGCCGCCAGCCGCAGGGGGCGGGCACCGGCGCGGCGCCGGCGCCTTCTCCGACCGAGAGCGGGCATGGCCCCATGCTTGCCCCCGCTCGCCGGGGCAGCAAGCGGAACCCGGATTCCGGCCCCGTCTACCGATCCAGGTGGACGGCGCGGCACCCGGGCGGGATCCGCCAACCACGACGAAAGGCCCCGCCGGTGCGGGGCCTTTCGACGTCCGTCGTGGTGAAGAGGGGCTGCTTGCTGCCTGTCGCCAGCACGAAGGTGTCCGGCACCCGGACGGTCGCCGTTGGTGGACTTGCATGACGCCGGCGTCGGTTTCGCCACTGGCTCCCCACCCCGGATTCGGCGACCATGCACGCCGGGGGGATCCTCGCTCTCGCCTGCAATGCAAAGGATCGTCGGTGTACCCCCTCGATCCAATAGGTCAAATGTCGGCTCTTGACACCGGATTCGTACGCGCACGACTAGAATCGAACTCGTGTTCGATTGGCTCGACGACCTCGACCCCGATCAGCGACGGGCGGTGGAGCACGAGGGAGGTCACCTGCTCGTCGTGGCCGGCGCCGGCAGCGGCAAGACCCGCACGCTCGCCTGCCGGGTGGCGCGGATGCTCGGTTCCGGCGTGCGCCCCGAACGCCTGCTCCTGCTGACGTTCTCCCGGCGCGCCGCCCGGGAGATGCTGCACCGGGCCGGCGTCCTGGCCGACGCCGACGGCGCCCGGCGGGTGTGGGGCGGCACCTTCCACGCGGTGGGCAACCGGCTGCTCCGCCAGCACGGGGCGGCCGTGGGTCTGCGGCCCGGCTTCACCGTGCTCGACCAGGGCGACGGCGCCGACCTCCTCGGGCTGGTGCGGGCCGATCTCGGGCTCGGCGAGCAGGGCCGGCGCTTTCCGAGGAAGGACACGCTGGCGGCGATCTACAGCCAGGTGGTCAACGCCCAGCAGCGGCTGGCCGACGTCCTCGAGAGGTCGTACCCGTGGTGCGCCGGCGAGGTCGAGGGGATCAAGGAGGTGTTCGCCGCCTACGTGGAGCGCAAGCGGGCCCGGAACGTGGTCGACTACGACGACCTGCTCCTCTACTGGCGGGCGCTCGCGTCGTCCGGCGCCGGTGCGGTGCTGCGCACCGCCTTCGACCACATCCTCGTCGACGAGTTCCAGGACACCAACGCCGTGCAGGCCGACATCGTCGCCGGCATGGCCGGGCCCGGCGTGGCCGTCACCGTGGTGGGCGACGACGCCCAGGCCATCTACGGATTCCGCGCCGGGTCGGCCCGCCACATGCTCGAGTTCCCGGAGCGCTACCCGGGCACCGAGATCGTGGTGCTCGACCGCAATTACCGTTCCACGCCAACCGTTCTGGGGGCGGCCAATGCCGTGATGGCCGGCGCCTCCGAGGGCTTCGCCAAGCAGCTGCGGGCGGTGCGGCCGGGCGCCGAGCGGCCCGTGCTGGCTACCTGCGCCGACGAGCTGGCCCAGTCGGCGTTCGTGTGCGACAGCGTGCTCGAGCACCGCGAGCGCGGGGTCCCCCTCCACCGCCAGGCGGTCCTGTTCCGTACCGGCCACCACAGCGACGGCCTCGAGCTGGAACTGGCCCGGCGCAACATCCCCTTCGTGAAGTACGGCGGCCTCAAGTTCCTCGAGACCGGCCACGTGAAGGACCTGCTCGCCCTGCTCCGGATCCTCGAGAACCCGGCCGACGAGCTGGCCTGGATGCGGGTCCTGGGACTGGTGGAGGGCGTGGGGCCGGCCACCACCCGCCGCCTTCTCGACCAGCTGGGCGTAGCCGAGGCGGCCGCCCTCGCCCGGCTGCTGGGCGACGGCTGCCCGCGCTTCCCGGCGGCGGCCGCCGGCGACCTGGCGTCGCTGCGGTCGGCGCTGGGCGACTGCCTGGAGGCCGGCCTCCCGCCCGCCTCCCAGGTCGAGCGCCTGTCTCGCGCCTGCGTCCCGCTGTTCGCCCGGCGCTACCCCGGCACCGCCTCTGTCCGCCTGGCCGACCTCGAGCACCTCCGGTCGCTGGCCGGCGCCTACGCCTCCCGGTCCCGGTTCCTGGCGGAGCTCACCCTCGACCCGCCCTCGGCCACCAGCGACCTGGCCGGCCCGCCCCACCTCGACGACGACTGGCTGGTGCTGTCCACCATCCACTCGGCCAAGGGCGGCGAGTGGCAGGTCGTGCACCTCATCCATGCGTCCGACGGCAACATCCCCTCCGACATGGCGCTGGGCTCGGCCGCCGAGGTGGAGGAGGAGCGCCGGCTGCTCTACGTCGCCCTCACCAGGGCGCGCGACACGCTGGTCGTGTCCTATCCGCTCCGGTACCACGTGCACCGCCAGCGCCTCGACGACCGCCACACGTGGGGCCAGCCCAGCCGGTTCCTGTCGGGGGCGGCGCCGGCCTTCGACGCGGTCAGCGTCGGCGAGGTGATGGCCGGCGACGACCCCGTCGCCGGCGAGCTGGAGGCGCTGTGGCAGTAGTGGAATGGCGTCCAGCGGGTCCTGGGGGTCCGGTCACCCGGACGACGTGGGATGATGTCCCGGGTCCGGTCGAGCTGGGAGGGGAGGCGGGATGGACGACGACCTTCCGGAGCCGCCCCGCCGCGCCGCCGGCTGGTTCCGCCGCCGGAGCCAGGCGCGGAACATGCGGCCGGCGTCGCTGCTGCTGCTCGACCGACAGCGCCGCTGGGCGTCGCTCGGGCGGGCCACGGGCAGGGGCGCTCGCCTTCTGGCGCCCCTCGCTGCCGTCGCTGTCGTGTGGCTGGCCGTCCGGGCGCCGGCCGGCGGCCCGCCGCCCGCCCCCTCGGGCATCGCCGCGCCGGCCAGGGTCCTCCCGACCACCACCGAGCCGCCGCCCACCGGTGCACCCGACCCGCCCGGCCCCTACGCCTTCGAGCGGACACAGCGGGATTCCGCCGAGCCGGTGGCGTTCAGCGCCTGCGACCCCGTCTCGGTGGTGATGAACGTGCGGACGGCGCCGGCCGCCGGCCAGCAGCTCGTCGACGAGGCGCTCAGCGAGGTCGGGGCCCTGGCCGGGCTCACCTTCCGCTTCGGCGGCGACGTCACCGAGCGGCCGGTGTACCCCCGCGAGCCCCTGCGCCCGAGGGTCTGGGGCAACGGCTGGGCCCCTGTGCTGATCGCCTGGTCCGACCCGGAGGAGACCCCGCAGCTCACGGGCCCGGTGGCCGCCCTGAGCGGCAGCACCCCGGTGTCGCTCGGCGGGCACGTCGTCTATGCCACCGGCGTCGTGATCCTCGACGGCCCCCAGGTCACCGAGATCCTCTCCCGGTCCGGGCACGACCTGGCCCGGGCGGTGATCGTCCACGAGCTGGGCCACGTGATCGGCCTGGCCCACGTCAGCGACGCCACCCAGCTGATGTACCGGGAGAACACGCTGCAGCTCAGGGACTTCGCCGCCGGCGACCGCCAGGGCGTCGCCAAGCTGGCCGAGGCTGCCCGCTGCGTCAAGCGGTGATCAGCGCCGGAAGCGGTGCAGCACGTCCATGGCGGCCCAGCCCGTCACCAGCGCGAAGGCCTCGACGATGATCCGCCCCGACATCTTCGACTTGCCCACCCGGCGGTCGACGAAGTGGATGGGCACCTCGGCCGCCCGCCCGCCCTGGCGCACGAGCCGGTAGACCATCTCGATCTGGAACCCGTACCCGTCGGCGCTGAGGCGGTCGAGGTCGAGGTGCCGAAGCGCCTCGGTCCGGTAGGCGCGGAACCCGGACGTGGCGTCGCGCACCCCGAGGCGCAGCACCGCGTCGGCGTAACGGTTCCCCCACCGCGAGAGGGCTCGCCGGTGGAACGACCAGTCGGGAATGGTGCCGCCGGGGACGTACCTCGAGCCGACGACGACGTCGGCGGTGGCCGAGGCGGCCAGCAGGAGGGGCAGGGCGGCGGCGTCGTGCGAGAGGTCGGCGTCCATGCTGACCAGCACGTCGAAGCCCCGGTCCATTCCCCACCCGAACCCCGCCCGGTAGGCCCGGCCGAGGCCGTGCTTGCCGTCACGGCGAAGGATGTCCACCTGGCCCACCTCCGCGCCCACCCGCTCGGCGATGGCGGCCGTGCCGTCGGGGCTGGCGTCGTCGACGACCAGGACGTGCACGTCGGGCGCGGCGGCGCGGATGGCGCGGATGGCGACCTCCACGTTCCCCGCCTCCTGGAAGGTGGGGAGCACGACCAGGGCGCTCAAGCGAGCCCCGCCAGCAGCTCGTCGGGGCGCACGGTGTGCCAGGGCGCGGATGCCCGGCCCACGAGGGCGACGGCCAGCGAGCCGTCGGCGCAGCGGTCTCCGAGGGCCGGCGCCAGTCCGTCGGCGTCGGCGACCACCGCCAGGACCGTGCGGCCGGCGATGTCGGGCAGCGGGCCCTGCGCCGGCCGGCCCGCCGCCTCCCGCAAGGCGGCGGGACTGTCGCCGGCAACCCGCTCCGCCCGTTGGGCGCCGAGGTCCGCGACGTGGACGGCGCCTCCCCGCCCCATGGCGTGCCAGGCGCCGAGGTCGAAGGCGGTCGGCCGCCCGCCGGCCGTGAAGTGGTCCCAGAGGTCGGCGCCCAACCGCGCCAGGTTGGCCGAGTGGCGGCCAGCCCGGTGGCCGTAGCCGCGGCTGGTGACCTGCACGTCGACCCAGAGCAGCACGCCAGCGGACACGTCGAGCACGAAGGGCACGAGCATGCGGACGTCGCCCCGCAGGTCGAAGCGCTGGAGGACCCGGCCCGGGTCGAACTGGGCGTCAGGGGCGGTGGGCAGGGAGAAGCCGGCGAACGCATCCGGCAGCAGCTCGAAGGGGACGTCGTTGTAGGAGAACACCACGGGTACGGCGTAGCGCACGCCGGCGGCGCCCAGGCCGGCGGGCGACAGGTCGAGGTATTCGGTGGCGCCGAACGGCGCCGGCGCCGAGGTGAGGTCGCCCGAGTGGACCGCCGCCCCGCCGGCGAAGCGCAGCGTGGTGTAGTCGCAGTGGCCGGCATGGGACCAGTCCTCGGCGTAGAACGCGCACGACAGGTCGAGGTCGACCCGGCCGCCGGGGGCGTCGAGCCAGTGCAGGAACAGGCGCAGGACCTCGAGGTCGGGCACGGACAGGCGGGTGCCGCGCGTCCAGCCCGCCAGCTGGGCCGACGACGCCCGAGCCCGGGTGGGGGCGGGGACGTCGAGGAGCCCGGCGTCGAGCACGGACAGGTCGAAGGCCGGCAGCCGGGCGGCCCGCCGCACCAGCTCGGCGTCGACCGTGGCCCCCAGCCCGTCGACCAGCGCGGCCGGGAGGGGCGGCCGGCGTTCCGGTGCCGTCCACGACCGCACGGCGCTGCCGCGCGGGAAGAACACCCGCCGGGGCGTGCCCGGAGCCGGAGCCGGCGGGCGGGGCGGTCGGTCGGCGACATCGGCTGCTGCGCCGCCACCGGACCGGCGGGCCGCGACCTCGGCGGCGACCGGCGACGCCATCTCGGCGGGGGCGGCCACGGTGGACGCCCGGTCCCGCAGCTCGGCACCGGCCGAGGCCAGCACGCCGGGCGCCACGCCCGCAGCGGTGCCGGCGGCCGCGTCGAGGAGGGACCGGTGCAGCGCGGGGTCGTCGCCCACCAGCCGGGCCAGGTGATCGGCCCGGCGCCAGAACTCGCCCGGGCGGGTGCCGAGGAGCGACAGGGCGCCGGGGAGGTCGCCGCCGTCGAGGGCGTCCTGCACGGCGGCGGCGAACGACCGCGACCGCACCGACACCCGGTCGCCGCGGTGGCGGGCGAGCACCAGGCGGCCCGGGTACCGGGCGGCGGTGGCGGCCATCGCCGCGCCCAGCGCCGACGTCGCCGGCGCCTGCGTGCCCCGCAGGGCGGCGAAGGCGACGGCCGCCTCCGGGTGGGCGCCCACCCGCTCGAAGGGGTGCAGCCGCTCGGCCAGCCGCTTCCACACCGTTGGGTGGCGGCCCATGTCCTCGGCCGCCGCGGCGGCACCGACGTGGTGGAGGCGGGCCAGGGCGGCGGTGCGCAGCGCCCGGGGCAGGGCCCGCACGCGGGGCACCGGCACCACCAGGCGCGGCTCGGTGGGCGGGCGCCACGTGGCCGGACCGCCCACCCGCCGGGGGAGGACCAGCCCCGGGTCGCCGCCGGCGTGGGCCCACAGCGTGCGGGCCACGTCGGTGGTCGTTGTCCATCTGGACGCCACCTGCGGCACCAGCGCGGCCACGTCGTCGGGCAGCACGGCCCTGCGCAGGGCCCACGCACCGACGAGCGCAGCCGTCTCCCGGCTCGGCACCACGTCGGGCAGCCAGCCCAGGTCGAGGGGGCTGGTGGCCTCGATCAGCACGGCGAGGTCGTCGCGGTCCTGCTGGCCGAGGGCACCGGTTCTGGCCACCAGTTCGTCGCGCACCCGCCGGGCCTCGGCCGTGGGATCGTCGCCGAGGCTGACGACGGTGAGCCGCAGCGGCGGGCCGGGCGGGCGGGCGGGCGCATCGATCAGGCCGGTACCCGCCGCCCGGCGCCCGCACACCGGGCACGCCCCGTAGGCGGCCGGGTCGAAGCAGCGGGAGCACACGAGGTGCCCGCACGGGTCGACGGCCCCCACGGTGCCCTCGCCGCCGCACAGCACGCAGCGCACGTCGCTGTCCTGGAACCAGTGGGCCAGCAGCCGCTCGACGAACAGCCGGTCGGGGTCGGCGGGGGTGCCGGGGAACGAGCGGAACAGCGGGAGGTGGACGCGGTGGGCGCCCACCGCCTGGTCGGCGGCAGCCAGGAGCCAGTCCCCCCACCGCGTGCGCTCGGTGGGGTCGAGAGCGGCGAGCCGGCCGCGGGCGCCGGCGTCGAGGAGCCACCCCCGCTCGGCCAGGTCGGCCTCGAGGGCGCGCACCCACCGGCCTCCGTCGGCGGGCGGCGGCGGCGGCTCGGGCAGGAACACCCGGCCGGTGCGGCGGAGGAGGGCGGTGGCGAGCGCGTCCATGGTGTGACCGGGGCCGGGCGGTGCGGCGGTGGGCCGGAGAGAAGCGGCGCTAGGAACTGTCCGAAGCAGGTGTGAGAAGGAAGCCCCGCAGGGAGCCGGCCCACCGGCCGGCGATCGTACGCCCGGCGGGCGACGGTGGCGAGCGAGTTCCGGAAAGCGTGTCGCAGGGCCGCCCAGGATGGCGGCCCCCTTGCCGCGACGGTGTCCACCGCGTGTGAGCGCAGCGCCAGGATGGCGCGGAGCGAACCATGCAGCTCAGCGCACGAGGTAGGGGAACGCCGGGCGACCCCGCGCCGTCCACTCGTCGAGCCACTGCCGCCACTCCCCCCGCTTCCCGTGGCGCTCCTCCCAGCCGTCACGGGCGAACACCTCTCGGTGGTCGAGGATCCGGCACTCGTTGCCGCGGTCGAGCAGGAACCGGTAGTCGCGGCTCTCGGCCGCGTAGGCGACCGACAGGTTGTCGCACGAGACGAACCGGCGGTCGTGGTCCTCGGGGAAGCCGCCGATCTCGTAGAAGGCCTCGAGCGGCGCCGCGCCCCAGTTCAGCTCCCACCCGTCGGGACCGCAGTCCACCAGCCCGCCGTCGTCGTCGGGATGGCGCACGTCGGTGCCGGTCCTGACCCACTCGTGCTCCGCAGCGGCGCCGGCCGACCACGGGCGCTCGAAGATCGTCACCTTCCCCCTCGGGTCGCGGGCGGGTGGCGGGCGGTAGGCGTGGCCCACGCCGCTGGCGAACAGCCGCGGCCCGTGCTCGCAGAAGAGATCCCAGAAGCGCTGCAACCCGTCGGGCGGTACCCAGATGTAGTCCTGGAGGCTCACCACCAACAGTCCCGAGCAGTGGCGGAGCGCCTCGTTGTAGGACTTGTTGAGGTTCCAGAGGTCGTCCTCGACGACGGGGGCGGGCACGTGGCGCAGGCGGCAGTCGGCCACGGCGGCGGCGACCTCGTCCCGGCGCCAGGAGTAGAGCTCGTCGCACAGGACCCATTCGAAGTCCTGGAGACGCTGGCTCTCCAGCGCGCTCCAGGTGACGTCGATCGACCCGGGACGATTGGTGACCGTCACGACCGACACCGCGACCGAGCCCATACCGGCCCGCAACACTACCGCCGATGGTCGAGCAGGGCCTCGACGATTTCGTCGAGCCCGACAGTTGCGACGCCGCACACGCTGTCGGCGCTGCCGTAGTACACGAACAGCGTCCCGTCGAGCACCACCGCACCCTCGGGGAACACGGTGGCCCGGTGGTCGCCCACCATCTCGTAGCGCTCCTCCGGCTCGAGGACCGGGTACGGGAGGCGGGCGACCACCACGGACGGGTCGTCGAGGTCGAGCAGGGCGGCTCCCGCCCGGTACACCGACCCGAGGTCGACGCCGTGGTACAGCACCAACCACCCGGCCTCCGTGCGGACCGGGGGCGGGCCGGCGCCGATCTTGAACGCCTCCCACGGCTGCTCCGGTCCCATGAGCGGCGCGCCCATCGTCCACTCCGTGAGGCTGTCGGAGAAGGCCAGCCAGATGGTGCTCGGACGGCCCGTGCCCCACTCCTGGTAGGTGTCGTCGGGTTGCAACTGCTGCGGCCGGTGCAGCACGGCGTAGCGCCCGCCGAACCTTGTCGGGAAAAGGACGGTGTCCCGGTCGTCGATGTCGGAGCGCGGTGTGATGACGCCGAGCCGCTCCCAACTCCGGAAATCGGCGGTGCGCGCCAGGGCCGTGTAACACAGCTTCCTGGGCGTGAACGCCGGCACGTTGAAGGCGACATAGGTGACGTAGATCGCGCCGTCGATCTCCGAAATGCGGGGGTCCTCCACCGCGCCCAGCTCGTAGGCGACCTCCGGCTGGAACACCGGGTCGGGGGACGCCCGCTCGAAACTGAACCCGTCGGCGCTGACCGCCAGGCCGAGGCGCGAGACGTACCCCTCGCCGTGGGCGATGGCGCGATACAGCAGGTGGACCGCACCGCCCACCACGTGGGCGCCGGGGTTGAAGGCGGCTCGGGACTCCCAGGAGCTGTCCTGGCGAGGCTCGAGGACGGGGTTGCCGGGGTGGCGCTGGAGGCGAACCGGAGGTCGGGCCATCCGCCCAGCTTTACAGCCGACTCGACGCCCTCAGGAGGCGGACAGGGCGGAGGCCCGGTCGCGGAGGCCCAGCCCCAGCCCGGCGGCGACGCTGGCGGCCAGGGCGGCGCCCAGCACGACCCGGTTGAGGCCGCCCCGCCCGGCCTCGCCGCGTGGTGCCGGCGCCGGGTTGAGCAGCTCGCCGACGTCGGGCGACGCCAGGCTCGATCGGGCGTCCGTCACCGGTGCCGAGCGGGCCCGCCGGGAGGCGGGGGCGGCGGGAGGCGGCACGGGCGCGGCCGGCCGGGCCTTGGCCGGGTCGGTGGCCAGGCCGGCGAAGGGGTTGGTCGTCGGCGTGGAGGACGGCGCCGCCGGGACGGTGGTGGTCACCTCGCCCGTCGTGGTGGTGGTGGGCGCGTTGGTCGTGGTGGTGTCCGGCGCCGTGGTGGTGGTGGGCTCGGCCGTCGTGGTGGTGGTCGGCGCCGTCGTGGTGGTGGTGGTGGTGGTGGCGACGGTCGTGGTGGTCTCCGTCTGGGCCACCGCCGGGCCGGCGGAGACGGCGGCCAGGAGGCCGGCAGCGGCGGCCAGCAGCGCCGCCCTACGCACCGCCGTCCTCCAGCAGCACCCGCCCGAAGGCGACCCAGGCCGCCCCGTAGTACGTGGGCTGGCGCCGGTCGAGGTCGGCGGCCCGGGCCAGCAGGCGGCGGGCGACCTCGCCCTGGCCGGCCGCCTCGGCGGCCGCGGCGGCGCCCACCAGCCCCACCGGGTGCTCGCCGGCAACCAGACGCCGGCCGTCGAGCGCGTAGGCCATCGCCCCGCCCTGGCCGTCGAGCGGCGCCAGCCTGACCCAGAGCCGGCGGGCCAGTGCCGGACCCTCGCCGCAGCCCTCGGCCAGGCGGAACGGGACGCGCGCCGCGTCGAACCCGTAGCGGCCCTCGCCGGTTCCGGCCGGGGAGGCGGCCGGCCGAGCCTTGCCGTCGTCGCCCACCACCGCCCAGTCGGGCGGCAGGCCGGTGGCCAGCAGCCCGCCGAGGACCGCCTCGTCGCCGGCGGCGAGGGCCCCCCAGCGGCCGTCGCCGGTCGCCTCGCCCAGTTCGGCGTAGGTGCAGGGCGACACGTAGCTGGGGTTCACCACCCGCCGGTCGACGGCCCAGGGTCCGGCCACCAGCACCCGCCGCCCGCCCGCCGTCACCGTCTCGTGGTCCAACACCGCCGTCGCGACCCGCCGGCCGGCGGCGCCCAGCGCCGGCGCGTCGAACCGGCTCCCGGCCCGCACCAGCGCCCGGGCGGCGTCGAGGTCGGCGTCGGCGGCCGGCGACGGGTCGGCCACCCGGCCCTCGGCCCACCGCCAGGAGAGCAGCCCGTCGGGCCGCTGGAGGTTCGCCGCCGCCCACCCCCACACCCGTTCGAACCGCGCCCGGTCGCCGACGGCGACGGCCAGCAGCATGGCGTAGGCCTGGCCCTCGCTCACCGTGTCGCCGCCCTGGTCCCGGCGCACCACGCGACCGTCGCCGTCCACGTAGCGGGCGAAGAAATCGGCGACAGCGGCGCTGGCCGCGCCCGACGGGTGGGCGGTGGACAGCGTGGCCCGGCCACGGCTGCCGCAGGCGGCCAGGGCGGCGGCGAGCAGGACGGCGGCCACCCTCCTCATCCGACCGGCACCTCGGCCGGCGTGTCGCTCGGCGCCCGGCGACGGGGCGGGTGCAGCGCCGCCCACGAGCCGGCCAGCAGCACGAAGACGTGCACGGACGCGAACGCCACGTTGTTCAGGGTGGCCGGCGACCGGTCGTGGGCCAGGCCCCAGGCCGAGACCCCGATGAGCACGGCGCAGGCGAAGAGCGGTACGGCGACGGGCCGCAGCTGGCGCCCGCCGGTGCCCTTCTTGGGCGTCACCACGAACGAACCCTTGCGCCGCAACAGGGTCAGGACGGACGCCACGATGTGCACCCAGAAGTTGGCGGCGGCGAGGGCGAAGGCGGCGAAGGTGTAGCAGCCGCCGGCGGCCAGGGTGACGGTGGCCATGGAACCGGCGAAGTAGGGGGCCCAGTGGAGGAGGAACTCGTCGGGCGAGGCCACCACGATGGGCTGAGCCCCGGTGAGGATGCGCACGACGGGGAAGGTCATGTAGATCAGGTAGGTCCATCCCGTCAGCCAGTAGACGGCCGAGAGCAGGTAGTTCAGCCGGATCCGCAGCGGCAGCCGCGCCCGCAGGATGCGGGGCAGGGACGACAGGCAGCCGCGGGCCCAGCGCAGCTGCTGGCCGGTGTAGGACGCCATGTCCTCGGGGCCGAGTCCGGCGGCCAGCACCTCGGGCACGTAGCGGCTCTCCCACCCGCGCTCGTGGAGCCGGATCGACAGGTCGAAGTCCTCGGTGAGCGACGCGGTGGGGAACCCGCCGGCGTCCTCCAGGGCCTCCCGCCGGAACACCACGTTGGTGCCGCAGCAGAACATGGCGCCCAACTCGTCCCGCCCCACGGCGATCGTGCCGAAGAACAGGGCCTGCTGGGCCCAGCTGGCGGCGGCCACGCCGGGATCCCTGCCGTTGGCGTAGTACTGCGGCGTCTGCACGAACGCCACCCGCTCGTCGAAATGGGCGAGCGTCACCTCGAGGAAGCGGGGGTCGGGCACGTGGTCGCAGTCGAGGATGGCGACGAACGGTGCGTCGGTGCGGTCCAGCGCCCAGTTGATGTTGCCCGCCTTGGCGCCCTCGTTCCCCGGCCGGCAGAGGTAACGCACACCGTGGCGGGCGGCCAGCGCTTCCATGTCGGCGCTGCACCCGTCGTCGAGCAGGGCGACGCGCGGGTCGCCGCGCAGGCGCGTGGCGGCCACCACCGTGGCCTCCACGATCTCGACCGGCTCGCCGTAGACGGGTATGAACACGTCGACGGCGACACGGTCGGTGCACGGCGGCCGGGGGCGGCGGCGGCGGATGCTGGCGAGCGTCCACCAGAAGCCCACCGCCTGCACGATGTTGAGCCCCTCGGCGGCCAGCAGCAGTGCATAGAGGACCGGGTTGGCGACGCGCCCCGGGACCAGGAGCCACCGGAGGTACCAGATGGCCAGCGGCACGTTGCACAGCACCAGCCACCGGCGCCGGCGGCCGGCCCACGGGAGGGCGTCCTCCGGGCGCCAGTGGGGCTTCTCCAGACGGGGATCAGCGGTCATCGCCTGCTCCTCTTGGGTGCCGGGCGGGGTGGTCCGAAGACCCAGACCTGGACGTCGGCCGTGCCCCGGCGGTCGAGCAGCGGGCGGACCGCCGACAGCCGGCGGACGAGGTCCACCGTGCGCTGGACGGTCTCGTCGCCCCTGCCCAGGGCGAAGGCGCCGACGACGAACACATGGGGCGCCTCGGGGCCGGGACCGGGGCCGGTCACCGTAGCCACCGGGACGGGGCGCGCCGCGCCGGCGTCCTCGGCCACGTAGTCGCCGAGCGCCTGCGGATCGTAGGCCACCACGTCGCCCGGTCGGGCGCTGGCGGCCACGGCGCTGACCGCCGGCCGCACGTCGAAGCGCCGCTCGGGCTCCACCCTGGCGCCCTGATCGGCGACGGCCACGAGCAGCACGGCGGCGACGCCCGCGGCCACCAGCCGCGCCCTCGTCCAGGGGCCGCCGAAGACGCTCAGCGCCCGCCCCGCCAGCAGGGCCACGAAGGGAAGCGCCGTCGCCGTCCACGCCAGGGCGAAGGCGGGCTGGCGGGGGGCACCGGCTACCTGGGCCACGAAGAGGGCGGCGAACGGCGCAGCGGCCAGAGCCAGGAGCAGGCCCGAACGCCGTGACCGGGCCCGGCCGAGGACCAGCAGGGCGGCGAGGATCCCGAGGGGCCAGAAGGCGAGGAGGCGCGAGCCGACGCCGGCGGGGTGGAAACCGAGAAGGGCGGTGAGCGCGGTGGACAGGATCGGGAACACCGCCCTCCCCCCCGACGGGGCGGCGGCGGTGGCGAATTCCAGGGGCAGGGGCAGGCGGGGGGGCCCCAGGCCGGACCTGGCCGTCACCAGGAGCCCGGCGGCGGCGGCCACCACGACGAAGCCGACGGCCACCCCGCGGGCCAGGGCGGGATCGGCCTGGCCGTCGCGCCGGTCGCGCCAGACGCACGCGCCGGCCGCCACCGCCAGCACGGCGACCTGGGCGACGGCCAGCTGGTGCGACCACAGCAGGGCGCCGGCGGCCAGACCGGCCAGCACCCAGTCCGCCGGGCTCCGGCGGTCCAGCGCCCGCGCCAGGGCCACCACCGCCAGGACCGCCAGCAGGGCGGCGAGCGCCTCCGGCCGGGCTTCAGTCGAGAACCACACCAGCGGGGGAGCCAGGGCGCCGATCATCGCCGCCGCCAGCCCGGTGCGGCGGCCGTAGAGGCGGCGGCCGGCGACGTAGAGCACCGGAACGAGCGCCGTTCCCGCCGCCAGCGACGGCAGGCGGAGAGCGAGGGCGCTGTGGCCCAGGCCGTGCCGGCACAGCCAGGCCAGGACCAGGTACAGCGGCGGGTGGGCGTCGCCGTGGAGACCGGCCCGGACCATCGACGCGAACGACCCGCTCGCCATCCGGGCGGTGGCCGCCTCGTCGATCCACAGCGGGCGCAGGCTCAGCAGCCGCACCACCAGGCCGAGCACGGTCAGGCCGACGAGGGCCGGTCCCACCAGCAGCGGCCCGTCGCCCGCCTCCTCGGGGGGCACCCGGAAGGGGAAGGGCGCCGCCGCCGTGGTGGCCACGACCAGCCCCACGAGCAGGACGGCGGCACCGCCCAGCAGCGCGTCCACCGCCCCCTCGGTCGCCGGCCCGGCACCGGTGACGAGGAGCGCCGCCTGGGCGGCAAGGGCGATGCCCGCCACCGCAGCCGCCGTCCGGTGGCGGCCGGAGGCGACGGCGTGATG
The DNA here is from genome assembly GCA_035689115.1 of Acidimicrobiales bacterium. GTDB lineage: Bacteria > Actinomycetota > Acidimicrobiia > Acidimicrobiales > JAHFUS01. Next base: position 4,480 of record DASSMA010000059.1, on the reverse strand, counting down.
CACCAGCACGCCGCCGAGGCCGAGGGCCACCATGCCGACCGCCACGTAGGGAGCCAGCGGCGCCAGCCTGCCGTCGTGCACGCCGGCCACCGCGTCCGGCGCCACCAGGACGGCGAGCGACGCCGCCGTGCCGGCGCCGGCAGCCACCAGCAGGGCCGGCAGCACCGCGTCGCGCCGGCCGCTCCGGTGGCCTCGCACCACCAGGGAGGGAACGACGCCGGCCGCTACCAGCGGCACGACGCCGAGGGCGAACAGCCCGCCGAGCAGGGCGGCGTCACGGGGCTGTCCGGCACCGGCGACCAGCGCGGTCGCCATGGCGACGACCAGGACCGGGGCTGGCCGGCGGCTTCCCGCCCACCGCACGGCGGCGAGGGCCAGGCCGCCGGCCGCCAGGGCGGGACCGTGGGCGGCGTGGGCGGCGGCCACGACGGCGGCGGCTATGGCCACCTCGAGCAGCGGCCAACGGTCGCCCCGGGGCTCGGCCGGGCCGTGTAGCGGCGCGCGTGAAGACGCCTGACGCAGGCGCGTGTCGGCCATCGCACCATTCGTGCCCGCCTTCGCCCGGGTCGAACCTTCCCCGGCGGCGGGCGGGTCAGTCGGCCCGGCGCTCCCGGCGTTCGATGGCCCGGCGGGCGCGGGCCGCCCACCCCTCCGAGACCGCCGGATGGGCGGCGACCCGGGCCAGCAGGGCGGCGTCGTCGCCCTCCTGGGACCGGGCCAGGTCGGCCACCGTCAACTGGTCCTCCGGCCGGCTCACCACCTCGACGCCGTCGCCGGCCGCCAGCGACCCCTCCTCCACGATCCGCAGGTAGGTGCCGAAGCGGCCGACCCGTCCGAACAGCTCCACGAAGTCCGCCGTTCCCATGCGGGCGCCCAGCTTGAAGCACGGCATCCGCGGCTCGCTGACCTCGAGCAGGCACGACCCCACGCGCCACCGCTCGCCGACCCACGCGTCGCGGAGGTCGAAGCCCTCGACGGTGAGGTTGTCGCCGAAGGTGCCGGGACCCAGCTCGACGCCGAACAGCTCCGACCACCAGGCGTAGTCCTCGGCCCCGTAGGCGTAGACAGCCTTGTGCTCACCGCCGTGCACCCTCCGGTCGGCCTGGTCGTCGCCGGCCAGATTCACGCCCTTGACCTCGACCGGCCCCTCCACGGGGTGCTTCTCGATGGCGGTGCGGACCTTGCGCCCCTCCCACTCGATGGTCTTGGGCGCGCCCACGTTCACCGACACGAGCCGGCCCGCCGGCAGCGTCTGCCCCATCCGGACAGGGTACGGTCGCAGCATGGACGACGACACGCCCACCGACGACGACGAGACGCTCCTCGATCGCATGCGCGACGTGCCGGTGGGCACGTTCGACCCCAACATCGTCGGCGACGCCGGGCCCACCGACGTCCCCCCCGGTGCCGACGAGCCGCCGGACCCCGGCGAACCTCGGCCCTTCACCGTCACCGACGACGACATCGAGCCACTGGGCGACGACGAGGACCCGCTGGCCGAGCCCTGACCTGCCGCCTACAGCCTGGAAGCGACGGCCTCCTCGCCCTCGAAGGCGGCGGCCCGCACGCCGCGCCAGGCCAGGTCGTGCAGGAACGGCACCGGCTCGGGCACGAGCTCGGCCAGGCCGCCGGCACCGGTGCGGGCCAGGCGGCCGCCGGCCGCCCACTCGGCGCACACGCCGGCGAGGATGCCGGCGGCGATGGCCGGGCGGTCGAGGACGCCGAGGACCTGCACGCCGGTGACGGGGCCCCGCCGGCCCCGCACCTCCACCCGGGCGGCGCCCAGGAGGCCCTCGGGGTGGGGGCGGCGCAGCATCGGGAGCCGGGCGCTGAGGCGGTCCCGCCGGGACGCCGCCATGCGGGCGCTCACCCGGGTGGCGCCGGGGAAGGCCCGCACCAGCAGCAGGGGGTCGGGCAGGCCGCCCCGGTAGCAGTCGAGCGCCCCGAGCGGGTCAGGGAACCAGCACAGCTGGCGGCCGGAGCCGCCGCGGGTGCGCCGCCACTCGCCGTCCCGCCAGTCGAGGGCCTCGTCGGTGAGGGCCCGGTGGTGCTGGCGGGCGCAGGCGGGGCCGCCGGTGCCCGCCTTGGCCACGTGGACCTCGTCGACGGCGTCGAACCCGGCCGCCGCGTGGCGCGCCAGCAGGCAGGTGAGGCCGGGGGCGAAGCCCGCTCCCGCCACCACTGAAGCACCTGCGGCCCGGGCCTCGCCGTCGAGGTCGAGCAGGGCCTCGACGTCGTCGACGGCGTCGCTCACCGACACCACGTGGACCCCCCGTGCCAGGGCCGCCCGGGCGCGGGCCAGGTGGTCGCCGGGCATCGCCAGCACCACCACGTCCCCGGCGTCGAGATCGGAGGCCGACCACGACCGGGCCACGCACGGCGAGCCCAGGGAGGCGGCCACCGCCTCCGCCTGGCCCGGCAGGGCGTCGTCCACGAGGAGCAGCTCGATGCCGTCGGCCCCCAGCAGCTGGCGGGCGGCCCGGGCGCCGACGGCTCCTCCTCCGACCACGGCGGCCTTCACGGGGCCCTCACCGCAGATCCGGGCCGGACAGCTCCCGCCAACCTCCGTGGACGGCCGGCCGCTCCCCACCCTTGAGGCGCAGGAAGCCGACGACGAGCCCGGCCCCGCAGAGGGCCAGCAGCAGCGGGCGGCGGAGGGTCTTGACCATCGTGTTCAGGCTGTGACGGCGCCGGCCGGCGGCCGGCGGACAGGGACGACGCTAGTGCGCCTCGGCCGGCCGGCGTTCACGCCCGGTCGGACCGGGCGGCCACCGGCAGTCCGTACCGGTCGACCACCTCGGGGATGCGGGCGAGGAAGCCGGGCTTGCTGAAGCAGTCGTCGGCGCCGAGATCGCGGGCCCGCTGGAGCACCTCGGCGGCGGCGTAGGCCGTGACCACCAGGATGGGCGTGTCGGGGCAGCACCCGCGCAACTCGGGCAACACGGAGAGGCCGCCGCGCTTGGGCATCCACAGGTCGAGCACGATGAGGTCGACCTGCTCGGCGGCGGCGACCTCCAGGCACTGTTCGCCGTCACTCGCTTCGAGGACGTCGACACCGGCCCATTCGAACTCTTGGCGGTAGAGCGAACGCAGGCGCGGATCGTCGTCGCAGATCAGCGTAGGCATGGGCAGTCCCGACCCTACGGGATCGGGGTGGCTTCGTGCCATAGCCCGTTCGGGCCATTCCCCGAGCCCCGACGGCGTCCGGGCCGCCGCCCTCCCCGGCGACGGCCCGTCAACGCCGGCGGTTCAGCCGACCACGACCCCGGCCATGTAGTCGTCGGGGGTGTACACGGGCGCTGCATGGCAGTACGTGCACTCGTGGGGCCGGGCCTCGGGTGGGACGAGGTCGACGCCCGAGAAGAACCGGGTGCCGCAGGACTTGCAGTTGAGGTAGAGCGGACTCGCCATGGTCGGATCCTCGTGTCTCGGGGGGCTAGCTGCTGGGAGTCCAGTTGGACGGCAGGGTGTTCTGCGAGTACCACCGCTTCCACTTCTCCCGGCACTCCGGGCCGATGTTGTGCACCTTCTTCATGGACTCGGCCAGCATGCGGTTCGCCTGCTGGTTCGCCTCGAACCAGTCGCTGTCGTCGTACATCCCGTTGCCCTGCTGCGGCGAGCGCAACCCATCGATGAAGGCCATCGCCTCTCGCTCCTATGTCGCGGTTCGGACTCGGCCGGGCGGGTCCACCCCAGTGGCCCCCAGCCAGGTCGATACTCCGCGACACTGAGTGGTGCATGCAATAAGTGTTTCCTACACCTACATGTGCCCACTGCCGGCTGGAGGGTCAGGCCTCGCGCGTGCAGGTGCAATTGTCGGTGGGAAGCCGGCAGCCCTCGCACGCCAGCCTGCCCTCGTGTCCGCCGGTGCGAACCGGCCGGTCGCACTTGTGGCAGCGACCGATGACGTTGCCCAGGTCGGTTTCCATGGTTCGCTCCTTCGGGGTGCGTGTGCCGCGGCGTGACGGCGCGAGAAGGACTACCACACCCCACACTCGCGGTCCACATCTAGTTCTGTGTCCCTTCCGCACAAGGGCACGAGCGACCGCACCGTCATGTAGATGGAGTCCGCACCTAGCCGTGGAGCCGGGGCCGGCACGGGCCGACCGCTCGGCGGTTCACCCTCGTGACCTGTGGAGGATGTCGGCCATATGCGGCGCCGGGCTTTCGTGCACGTCCACCTCAGCTAGGCCGCGGTAGACGTGCAGAGAACCGATCACCGAGGTGGACGCCGGCCTGCTACGTGCCCGTAGTGGTCGGAAACTGCGGCCACTGACGGGTCATGGCGGACAAGGCCCGGTGGCAACGAACTGGCTCCCACCTGCGGTTTTGCCGTTCCGGGAGTGGGGCTAGATGGAGTCGAACCATCGACCTCAGCATTATCAGTGCTGCGCTCGACGACCAGCCTCCAGCGCCCTGACCTGCCCGTTCGCGCCGGAAACCGGCCTCTCACCGGCCGTCCGTGCCCGCTACGTGCCCG
>DASSMA010000058.1:0-67874 GCA_035689115.1 Acidimicrobiales bacterium | reverse complement strand
CCTTCAGGATCTCGATGGTGTGGGCCAGCGTGGGCTCCTCCACCTTGATCGGCTGGAAGCGGCGCTCGAGGGCGGCGTCCTTCTCGAGGTGCTTGCGGTACTCGTCGAGCGTGGTGGCGCCGATGGTCTGCAGCTCGCCCCTGGCCAGCATGGGCTTCAGGATCGAAGCGGCGTCGATGGCGCCCTCGGCGGCGCCGGCACCCACCAGGGTGTGGAGCTCGTCGATGAACAGGATGATGTCGCCCCGGGTGCGGATCTCCTTCAGCACCTTCTTCAGGCGCTCCTCGAAGTCGCCCCGGTAGCGGGACCCGGCGACCAGGGCGCCGAGGTCGAGGGTGTAGAGCTGCTTGCCCTTGAGCGTGTCGGGCACGTCGTTGGCCACGATGCGCTGGGACAGGCCCTCGACGATGGCGGTCTTGCCGACGCCCGGCTCGCCGATGAGGACAGGGTTGTTCTTGGTGCGGCGGGACAGCACCTGCATGACCCGCTCGATCTCCCGCTCGCGCCCGATGACGGGGTCGAGCTTCTTCTCGCGGGCCTGGGTGGTGAGGTTCCGGCCGAACTGGTCGAGCACCGGGGAGCCCGACGGCGTCTCCGGGCTGCCGGTGGCGCCGGGGGCGCCGGTCGTGGCCGCGCCCTCCTTGCCGCCCGAGTAGCCGGAGAGGAGCTGGATGACCTGCTGGCGCACGCGGGACAGATCGGCTCCGAGGTTCACCAGGACCTGGGCGGCCACCCCCTCGCCCTCGCGCACGAGGCCGAGGAGCATGTGCTCGGTGCCGATGTAGTTGTGGCCCAGCTGGAGTGCCTCCCGCAGGGAGAGCTCGAGGACCTTCTTGGCCCGGGGGGTGAACGGCGGCGACCCGGTGGTGGACGACCCGGCCGGGCCGATGGTCTCCTCGACCTTCTCCCGCACTGCCTCCAGGGAGATCCCCAGCGACTCGAGCGCCTTCGCGGCGACGCCCTCACCCTCGTGGATCAGCCCCAGCAGGATGTGCTCGGTACCGATGAAGTTGTGGTTGAGCAGGCGCGCTTCTTCCTGCGCAAGCACAAGCACCCTTCGGGCCCTGTCGGTGAAGCGTTCGAACAACTGACCGCCTCCTACGTGGAGCGAGTGGTCCTGGGTGTCAGTCTACCCAGGGGTAGCGAGTCCTGAGCGATCGACCGTTCCGTCCACCGTTTGTCGATTCATCGGCGCTGTGGCGTACGGTCTTAGTCCGATGGTCAACATCGCCGAGCTGCTGAACCTTCCTCGACTCCAGGACGACCTCGAATCAGTCGAGTCGGCGCTCCACGGCTCGGTCACCACGGACGACCCCTTCCTGTCCCAGGTCGCCGGCCACCTGATCACCGCCGGCGGCAAGCGGCTGCGCCCGGCGCTGGCCGTGGCGGCGGCGGCCGCCGGCGGCACCCACGCCACCGACGACGTCCTCCAGGGCGGCGTCTCTGTGGAGCTCGTCCATCTCGGGTCGCTGTACCACGACGACGTGATGGACGAGGGCACCAGCCGGCGGGGCGTGGAGACGGTCAACGCCCGCTGGGGCAACCTGGTGGCCATCCTGGCCGGCGACTTCCTGCTGGCCCGGGCGTCGGAGATCGCCGCCTCCCTCGGCACCGAGGTGGCCGGCCTCCTGGCCGCCACCATCGGCAAGCTGTGCCAGGGCCAGGTCAGCGAGCTGCGCACGGCGTTCGACACCGGCCGCACCGAAGAGGCGTACCTGACCTCGATCGCCGGCAAGACCGCGTCCCTGATGTCGGCTTCGTGCAGGATCGGCGCCCTCACCGCCGGGCTCGACCGGGCCTACGTCGACGCCCTCACCGCCTACGGGCACGCCTTCGGCATGGTCTTCCAGATCCGCGACGACATCCTCGACGTGGTGGGCACCGAGGAGTCGCTGGGCAAGCCGGCCGGCCAGGACCTCGTGCAGGGCACCTACACCCTGCCCGTCATCTACGCCCTGGCCCAGCCCCAGCCCGGCGAGGAGCTGCGGGCCCTGCTCGGCCGCCCCCTCGACGTCCCCGAGCGCGACAAGGCACGGGAGATCGTGAAATCCACCGACGCCATCGACGCCGCCCTCGCCGCCGCCACCCGCTTCGCCGACCAGGCGGCCGAGGCCGCCGGCGCCCTGCCGCCCGGCCCGGTCACCAACGCCATGGCCGACCTCGGCCACCGCCTCCTCGACACCATCTAGCCCCTTCCCCCTCCACCCGAAAACAGTCTCGGGACGTTTCCGATCGCAGAGCGATCGAAAACGTCCCCAGACCGCGTCAACGAGGAGGGGCCGTGGGCCCGATCACATGGCTGGACGGGCTCGGCGCCGGCCAGCACGGGCTGGTGACGAGGGAGCAGCTGCACGCGGCCGGCGTGAGCGAGCCGACCGTCGGCCGCTGGCTGGGCGCCGGCCGGGTCGTCGCCGTGTTCCCCTCGGTGTACCGGGTGGCCGGCGCACCGGTCACCTGGGAGCAGCGGGTGCTGGCCGCCGTGCTCGGCGCCGGCCAGGGAGCGGTGGCGTCCCACCGCTCGGCGGCGCGCCTGTGGGGCCTGCTGGACGACGACACCGTCGAGGTGTCCGTGCCGCGCCCCCGCCGGCCCCGGCTCCACGGCGTCGTGCTGCACCGGTCCGGCGACCTCGGCGCCGCCCGGGCGGTGCGCCGCAGGGGGGTCCCGACGACCACGCCGATGCGCGCGCTGGTCGACCTGGGGGCCGTCCTGCCGGCCGGCGCGGTGGAGGACGCCCTCGAGCGGGCGCTGGAGGCGCGCCTGCTGACGGTCGCCGGCGTGGAGCAGGCACTCGAAGAGGTGGCCGGGCCGGGGCGCTCGGGCGCCGGCGTGCTGCGGGGCGTCCTCGACCGGCGGGCGCTCGGCGCCGACCGGCCGGACTCCCTGCTCGAGCCCCGCATGGCCCGCCTCATGCGGGTCCACCGACTCCCGCCGGCCGCCTTCCAGCACGAGGTGCGCGAGGCCGGACGCTTCGTCGCCCGGGTGGACTTCGCCTACCCCGACCGGCGCCTGGCCCTGGAGGTCGACGGCCACGCCGCCCATGCCTCGCCCCAGGCGTTCCAGCACGATCTCGAGCGGCAGAACGCCCTCGTGGCCCTCGGCTGGACCGTCCTGCGGTTCACCTGGGCCGACGTCGTCCGGCGCCCCGACCGGGTCGCCGCCCAGGTCCGCCGCGTTCTCGGGACGGTTCCGATCGCATAGCGATCGAAAACGTCCCGAGTCCGTTCACTGCTCGGGGCGGAGGGTGGGGAAGAGGAGGACGTCGCGGATGTGGTGGGCGTCGGCCAGGAGCATCACCAGGCGGTCGATGCCGATCCCGAGGCCGCCGGTGGGCGGGAAGCCGTAGTCGAGGGCCCGGAGGAAGTCCTCGTCGAGGTCCATGGCCTCCTCGTCGCCGGCCGCCTTGGCCCGGGCCTGGTCCTCGAAGCGCCGGCGCTGGTCGTCGGGGTCGACCAGCTCGGAGAAGGCGTTGGCCAGCTCCCGGCCGGCGAGGATGGCCTCGAAGCGCTCCACCAGGCCGGGGCGCTCGCGATGGACGCGGGCCAGGGGGGACACCTCCTGGGGGTAGTCGCAGACGAACACCGGGCCCCACAGCTGCGACTCGGTGGTCTTCTCGTAGATCTCCAGGACGAGCTTCCCCGGTCCCCAGCCCGACTGGGGCTCGATCCCGTGGTCCTCGGCGACCTTCCGCAGGTCCTCCACCGGCATGTCGACGTCGACGTGGACGTGGGCGTGCTCCTCCACCAGCTCGGTGAGGGTGGCCCGCCGCCACGGCGGGGTGAGGTCCAGCTCCCGGCCCCCGTAGGTGAGGTGGGTCGTCCCGCACAGCTCGGTGGCCAGGTGGACGACCAGGCCCTCGGTGAGGGCCATCATGTCGCCGTAGTCGGCGTAGGCCTCGTAGACCTCGAGCATGGTGAACTCGGGGTTGTGGCGGGGCGACAGGCCCTCGTTGCGGAACGTGCGGCCCACCTCGAACACCTTCTCGAAGCCGCCCACCACCAGCCGCTTGAGGTACAGCTCGGTGGCGATCCGCAGGTAGAGGTCGAGGTCGAGGGCGTTGTGGTGGGTGACGAAGGGCCGGGCCGCCGCCCCGCCGGCCACCGGGTGGAAGATCGGCGTCTCCACCTCGACGAAGCCCCTGTCCTCCAGGAACCGGCGCAGGAGGCTGATGAGGCGGCTGCGGAGCAGGAACGTGCGGCGGGCCTCGTCGGTGACCCACAGGTCGACGTAGCGCTGGCGGTAGCGCGTGTCGACGTCGGTGATGCCGTGCCACTTGTCGGGGAAGGAGCGGCGGGCCTCGGCCAGGAGCACCCACTCGTCCACGCTCACCGACAGCTCGCCCGTGCGGGTCTTCAACACCTCGCCCCGCACCCCGATCCAGTCGCCCAGGGAGAGGGCGCAGAACGTGTCGAAGTCGGGGGTCCGGCCCTTGCGTGCGAACAGCTGCACGCGGCCGGACGAGTCCTGGAGCGTCCCGAAAGCCAGCTTCCCCTGCACCCGCCGGAGCATGAGGCGGCCGGCGACCGACGCGGTCGCGCCCGTCTCGGCCCCGGCCTCCAGCCCGCCGAACTCGGCCTGGAGCGAGGCGGCGTCGCGGTCCCGCTCGAAGCGGTAGGGGATCACGTCTGGTTCCTCTCGAACACGAGGCGGAGGCCGTGGAGGGTGAGCCAGGGCTCGTGGCGGTCGATCGCCGTGGACAGCGGGGTGATGAGGCCGCTGAGGCCTCCGGTGGCCACCACGGTGGCCTCGCCCAGCTCGGCCCGCATGCGCCGGCACATGCCGTCGACCAGCTCGGTGTAGCCGTAGAGGGCGCCGGACTGGATGCATTCCACGGTGTTCCTGCCGATCACGCTGCGGGGCTCGACCAGCTCCACCCGGCCGAGGGCAGCGGCCCGGCCGAACAGGGCGTCGAGGCTGATCTCGATGCCGGGGACGATGGCGCCGCCCAGGTACTCGCCCTTGGCCGACACCACGTCGAAGTTGGTGGACGTGCCGAAGTCGACGACGATGGCCGCTCCCTCGACGAAGGCGTGGACGGCGACGGTGTTGGCCACACGGTCGGCGCCCACCTCCCTCGGGTTGTCGGCCAGGATGGCGACGCCCGAGCGCACGCCCGGCTCCAGCACGACCGTGGGCACCTCGAACCACCGCTCGGTCATGGCCCGCAGGGTGGCGGTGAGGGCCGGGACGGTGGACGACACGGCGATGCCGCTGACCACCTCCTCGGCCGGGTAGCCGTCGAGGTCGAGCAGCTGGGTGATCACGAGGGCGTGCTCGTCGGCCGTGCGGGAGGCGTTGGTGGCGATGCGCCAGCTGGAGGCCAGCTCGGGTCCGTCGAAGAGGCCGAGCACGGTCTGGGTGTTGCCGGTGTCGACGGCCAGCAGCATCTCAGGCGAGGTCCAGACCGAGGTCCAGGGAAGGCGCCGACATGGTGAGGGCGCCCACCGACACGAAGTCCACGCCGGCCGCCGCGTAGGCGGCGACGTGCTCGAGGGTGATGCCGCCCGACGCCTCGGTGAGCGCCCGGCCGGCCACCTCCTCCACGCACTGCCGGACCTGGATCGGGCCCATGTTGTCGAGGAGCACGGCGGTGGCGCCGGCGGCCACCGCCTCCCGCACCTGCTCGATCGTGTCGCACTCCACCTCGACGGCCCGGAACGGCCACCGCTGGCGGGCCCGGCCCACCGCCTCGGCCACGCCGAGGGCGGCCCGGTGGTTGTCCTTCACCAGCACCATCTCCGACAGGCTGCCCCGGTGGTTGTGGCCGCCGCCGGCCCGCACCGCCGCCTTCTGGACGGCCCGCAGCCCGGGCAGGGTCTTTCGGGTGTCGAGGACGCGGGTGTGCGACCCCTCGACGGCGTCCACGAAGCGGCGGGTGAGGGTGGCGACGCCCGACAGGTGGCACAGCAGGTTGAGGGCGGTGCGCTCCCCCGCCAGCAGCGAGGGCGCCGGCCCCTCCAGCTCGGCCACCTTGGTGCCCGGCGCCAGCCGGTCGCCGTCGGCCACCAGGAAGAACACCGACACCGCCGGGTCGAGCCGGACGTAGGCCTCCTCGAAGCACAGCGACCCGGCCAGCACACCGTCCTCCCGGCTCACCACGGCCGCGCTCACCGGGACGGAGCCGTCGAGCAGGGCGGCGGTGAGGTCGCCCAGCGGCTCCAGGTCCTCGGCCAGGGCCCGGGCCACCAGCTCGCGCACCGCCGGCAGGGGCGGGTCGAACGGCGTCACCGGATCACGAACCGGCGGGCGAACTCGGGCCGCGTGGCGGGGAAGTCGGTGCGGGCGTGGCAGCCCCTCGTCTCCTCGCGGGCGGTGGCGGCGAGCACCAGCGCCCGGGCGACGGCGCGCAGGTTGGCCAGCTCCGGGTCGGACTCGTCGCCCAGCTCGTCGAGGGTGGCAGCGGTGGCGGCCAGCGAGCGAGCCGAGCGCAGCACGCCGGCGCCCTCGGTCATGGCGTGCTGGAGAACGGAGCGGGCCTTCACCGCCTCGACGGGTGCCCCGGCGGCCGGCGCCGGCGGCAGCGACAGGAGCGGGCTCTCGCCGGCCAGGACGGCGCGCATGACGCCGCTGGGCTCGGGGCCGTCAGCGCCGGCGAGGACGGCCTCCACCACCCGCGGCCCGAACACCATGCCCTCCAGCAGCGAGTTGGACGCCAGCCGGTTGGCGCCGTGCACGCCGGTGGAGGCCGCCTCCCCGCAGGCCCAGAGGCCGGGCAGGGTGGTGGCGCCCCGCAGGTCGGTGACCACGCCGCCCGACAGGTAGTGGGCGGCCGGTGCCACCGGCAGCCAGTCGGCGGTGGGGTCGAGCCCCACCTTGCGCACCGAGGCGGCGATGGTGGGGAACCGGCGGTCGAAGTCCTCCAGGCCGGTGGCGTCGAGCCAGAGATGGTCGACGCCCTGGTCCAGCAGCCGCTCGGTCATGGCCCGGCTGACCTGGTCGCGCGGCAGCAGCTCGTCGACGAAGCGCTCGCCGCCGGCGTCCCGCAGCAGGGCGCCGTGGCCCCGCAGGGCCTCCGACAGCAGCGGCCGGGGCATCTCGGGGTGGTGCAGGGCAGTGGGGTGGAACTGCATGAACTCGACGTCGGCCACCGCCACGCCGGCCCGCAGCGCCATGGCCACGCCGTCGCCGGTGGCCTCCAGCGGGTTGGTGGTGACCGAGTACAGCTGGCCGGCGCCGCCGGTGGCCACCAGCACGTGGGAAGCCCGCACCTCGTGGCGGGCACCCGCCTCATCGAGGGCCGCCACGCCCCGGCACCGGCCCCCCTCCACCAGCAGGTCGACGGCGAACCAGCGCTCGAACACGCCGGCGGCAGTGGCCCGCACGGCGTCGACCAGGGCCCGCTCGATCTCGGCGCCCGTCGCCGCCCCGCCGGCGTGGACGACCCGGGCGACGGAGTGGCCGCCCTCCCGCGCCAGGAGCAGGGCGCCCGAGCGGTCGGTGTCGAAGACGGCGCCCAGGCCGATCAGCTCGTTGACCCGGCCCGGACCCTCGTCCACCAGCACCCGCACGGCGTCGACGTCGCACAGGCCGGCGCCGGCCTTCAGGGTGTCGGCCAGGTGGAGGTCGGTGGAGTCCTCGTCGCCGCCCAGGGCGGCCGCCACGCCGCCCTGGGCCCAGCGGGTGGCCGTCTGGGCCAGCTCCGCCTTGGTGAGCACGCCCACCCGCAGCCCCGGCTCCTCCAGGGCGGCCCGCACGGCGGCCGACAGGCCGGCCACGCCCGAGCCGAGCACGAGGAGGTCGAGGTCCACGCGGGCGAAGCTACTGGGCGGGCACCGGTGCCGCCGGGCGGTTGCGGGCGTCGACGTGGACCACCACCGGCTGGTGGCCGTCCAGCTCGGCCTCCTCGTAGTCGGCGTAGGTGATGACGATGACCCTGTGGCCGGGGCGGACGAGCCGGGCGGCGGCCCCGTTGACGCAGATCTCCCCGGGCCCGCCGGGGATTGCGTAGGTGACGAGGCGGGCGCCGTTGTCGATGTCGAGCAGGTGGACCTGCTCCCACTCCCGGATGTCGGCCAGCGCCAGGAGGTCGGCGTCGACGGTGACCGAGCCGACGTAGTCGACGTCGGCGTCGGTGACGGTGGCCCGGTGGATCTTGGACTTGAGCAACTGGCGCCTCACGGCAGGGTGGCCTCCATGTTGTCGATGAGCCGGGTGCTGCCGATGCGGGCCGCCACGAAGAGGCGGACACGGAAGACGCCCTCGGGGACGGCGTCGGCGTAGTCGAAGGTGGCGAGGGGCTCGTGGGCGATGGTGGTGGCCATCACGGCGCTGGCGATGGCCAGGTCGCCCTGCCGCTCCACCACCTTCTTCCCCTCCTGCAGGGCCCGGTAGAGCACGGTGGCGGCGGCCCGCTCATCGGGCGACAGGTAGGCGTTGCGGCTGGACAGGGCCAGGCCGTCGGGCTCGCGCACGGTGGGGCAGGCGACGACCTCCACCGGCAGCGACAGGTCGGCCGCCAGCCGGCGCACCACCTCGAGCTGCTGGTAGTCCTTCTCGCCGAAGTAGGCCCTGCAGGGCCCGGCGACGGCGAAGAGCTTGGCGACGATGGTGGCGACGCCGTCGAAGTGGCCGGGCCGGGACGCCCCCTCCCGCTCGTCGCCCAGCTCGGCCACGTGCACGGTGGTGAGCGGGGGCGTGGGGAACATCTCGGCCGGCGACGGGGCGAAGACGTACTTCACGCGAGCCGCCTTGGCCTTGGCGGCATCGCCCTCGAGGTCCCGCGGATAGGCGTCGAGGTCCTCCTTGGGGCCGAACTGGAGCGGGTTGACGAACACCGTCGCCGCCACCACGTCGCACTGCCTCTTGGCCCGGCGCATGAGGGACAGGTGGCCGTCGTGGAGGGCGCCCATGGTGGGCACCAGCCCGACCGAGCGCCCCGCCGCCCGCTCGCCCTCGAGCGCGGCGCGGAACGCGGCCACGGTGGTGATGAGGTCCACGCTGCTCCTTCACGTTCCGGCCTCCGCGTGGAGTGCCGTTCGTGGTTCCACCCTACAGCGGGCCGATCCCCCGGACGGACGGGTCGGCGGGGCGCTCCCCCACCAGCTCGGGCGCCAGGTCGTGGAGGGGGACGAGCACGAAGGCCCGCTCCCGCATCCGGGGGTGGGGCACCACGAGGTCGGGCTCCTCCACCACGAGGTCGCCGACGAGCAGCACGTCCACGTCGAGCGTCCTCGGCCCCCACCGCTCGGCCCGCACCCGGCCGGCGGCCGCCTCGAGGCCCTGGCCGACCGCCAGGAGCTCCCGGGGCGACAGGTCGGTGTCCAGCTCCACCACCGCGTTCAGGTACGGCGGCTGGCCGGCGGGCCCGCCCACCGGGTCCGTCTCGTAGGCGTCCGAGACGGCCACTACGCCGGGCAGGCCGGCCACCGCCGCCCGCAGGTGGGCCCGCCGGTCACACAGGTTCGACCCGAGGGCGACGAACGCCCTCGTCACCGGCGCCGGCGGCTGATGCGGACGCCGGCGGTGGCCAGGTCGGCGGGGACGGGCGGGCGCAGCTTGCGGACGGCGACGGTGACCGCCTCGACCCGGGCGTCGGCCAGCACGGCGTCGGCGATGCGCTGGGCCAGCGTCTCCAGCAGGTCGACCCTGGGGCCGGCGACGACCCGGGCGGTGGCGGCGACCACCGCCCCGTAGTCCACCGTGTCGGCCAGGGCGTCGGAGGCGCCGGCCGGTGCCAGGTCGAGGTGGAGGTCGAGGTCGACCTCGAAGGGCTGGTCGCGGTCGCGCTCGTGGGGCAGCAGGCCGTGGCGCCCCACGACCCGCAGGCCGCGCAGCTCTACGGCGTCGGCCACGAGAGCGTGGGCACCAGGGCGACCAGCTCCCGGCCCGGCGGGCCCATCTGGCGCTGGGTGATGCGCTCGACGACGGCGATGGCCTGGGGGCCGTCGGGGATCAGGTTCATGCAGAGCAGGTAGCCGGCCATGACGCCCATGAGCCGGTCGCCCATCTCCTCCTGGTGCACCAGCAGCTTCTCGCCGCCGCCCAGCCAGCCGGCCAGCTGCTGGTACAGGTCGGGCAGCACGGTGCGGGGGTCGTCGAGGGCGCTGAAGGGCACGTGCGACGAGGTGATGCCCTGCTCCTCGTAGGCATGGAGGTTGTGGGGCGACCCGAGCAGCGACACGATCCGGTCGAAGTGCTGCTCCCGCAGCCAGATGATCTCCTCCTGGCGCCGGACCCGCCGGTGGTTGCGGGCGTAGCCGCCTGGCCGCTCGCTGACCGCCAGCTTGTCCTTGATGATCCACGTGAAGTTGCGGGGGGGCAGCCCGGCCGCCCACTTGCCCCTCACGCCGCCACTCCCGCCACCAGCCGGGCCGCCTCGGCGGTGGCGGCCACGTCGTGGACCCGCACCATGGCCGCCCCCTGGGCCATGGCCCACACGGCGGTGGCCAGCGAGCCCTCCAGGCGGTCGGCGGCCGCCGCCCCGCCGGCCAGGGCGCCGAGGAACGACTTGCGGCTGGTGCCCACCAGGACCGGCCAGCCGGTGTCCACCAGCGAGCGGAGGTGGCGCAGCAGGGACAGGTTGTGACCGGCCGTCTTGCCGAAGCCGATGCCGGGGTCGATCCAGACCTCGGCCACGCCGGCCGCCTTCGCCGCCTCGGCCCGCTCGAGCAGGAAGGCCCGCACCTCGGCGACCACGTCGTCGTAGCGGGGGGCCGCCTGCATGGTGCGGGGGTCCCCCCGGCGGTGCATGGCCACCCACCCCACGCCGGCCTCGGCCGCCACCTCGTGCAGTAAAGCCGACACGTCGTTGACCAGCGTGGCCCCCGCCGCCACCGCCGCCCGGGCCACGGACGCCTTGGTGGTGTCGATCGACACCCGGCCGTGGGCGGCCAGGGCCTCCACCACCGGCAGCACCCGGCGCAGCTCCTCGGCCTCCCCCACCGGCTCGGCGCCGGGGCGGGTGGATTCGCCCCCCACGTCGAGCACGGCCGCGCCCTCGGCGAGCAGAGCCAGCCCGTGGGCCACCGCCCGTCGGGGGTCGGCGTGCAAGCCGCCATCGGAGAACGAGTCGGGCGTCACGTTCACCACGCCCATCACGAGGGGAGCCATCGGCTCCGAGCGTACCGCCGGCGGGACCGCCCGCCCTTGCCCGATCGGGCAGGCTCAGCGCCCCGGCAGCCGCAGACGGGCCAGGCGGGTGACCCACTTGAGGCGCAGGGCCGAGGCGAAGGTGGCCTCTGCCGCCACCTGGCTCACCGAGGTCGACAGCGTGGGGTACACGTGGATCAGGCTCGACAGGTCGGTGAGGCGGCCCCCCTGCTTGATCACGAGGGCCAGCTCGTGGATCAGCTCGCCGGCGCCCGGCGCCAGGATGCTGGCCCCGAGCAGGCGGTCACGCTTGCCGCAGACGGCGACGATCCGGCCCTCGGCGTCGCCGTCGGCCCGGGCCCGGTCGGAGTGGGACAGGTCGATCCGGTGAACGGTGACCTCGCCGGGGTGGGCGGCCCTGGCCTCGGCCTCGGTGAGCCCGGCGTGGGCCAGCTCCGGGTCGGTGAACGTGCACCACGGCACCAGGTCGCTCACCGTGCCCCGGCCGGGGAAGAACATGTCCCGGACCGCCCGCAGGGCCTCGTGGGCGGCCGAGTGGGTGAACAGGTACCGGCCGGCCACGTCGCCGGCGGCGTAGACCGACGGCACGCTCGAGCGCATGCGGTCGTCGACCTCGATCCCCCGGGGCCCGGTGCGCACCCCCGCCGCCTCCAGGCCCAGCGCCTCCACGTTGGGCCGCCGCCCGGCCGCCACCAGGATCTCGTCGGCCTCCCAGGAGGACGGCTCCCCGGCCACCGTGCCGTGCACGACCTTGACCCCGCCCGACACCTCCACCCGCTCCACGGCCACGTCGACCACGATCCGCACGCCCTCGGCCTGCAGCCGGTCGGCCAGGATGGCCACCAGCTCGGGCTCGTCGCGCGGCAGGATGCGGGGCCCCCGCTGGAGCACGGTGACGTCCACGCCCAGGCGGTTGCACCCCTGGGCCAGCTCGACGGCGATCGGCCCGCCGCCGATCGCCATCAGCCGGGCCGGCGCCCGCTCCACCTCGAACACGTTCTCGCTGGTGAGGTGGCCGGCCTCGGCCAGCCCCGGCACGGGCGGGACAGCCGGCCGGCTGCCGGTGCAAAGCAGCACGAACCGGGTCTCCAGCGCCCGCCCGTCCACGTCGACCGTATGGGGACCGGCGAGGCGGCCGGTGCCGGTGACCAGTTCGACCCCCAGCGCCTCGAAGCGGGCCGGGCTGTCGTCGGTGGCGGCCACCTCCTGCTGCACCGCCCGGATGCGCTTCCACACCTCGCCGGTGTCGATCTCCGGCTCCCGGGCCGGCAGCCCCCAGCGGTCGGCCGTCCGGATGTGGTGGGCCACCTTGGCCGACGCCAGGAGGGCCTTGGACGGCACGCACCCCGTCCACAGGCAGTCGCCGCCCACCCTCGCCCGCTCCACCACCGCCACCCGGAGGCCGAGCGAGGCGGCGAACTCGGCCGCCACCATCCCCCCCGAGCCCATCCCCACGATGACCAGGTCGTAGCGGGCCACGGCCCCCGACCGTACCCTGCTGCGGCGGTCAGGGGGGTGGGCGGCGCCGGCGCAGGTGGAGGACGGCCCAGCCGGCGCCCGCCGCCGCGCCGGCGGCGCCGAGGGCCAGCAGCCACGCGGTCGGCCCTCCGCCCGACGTGGCCGCCGCCGGGGCGGCCGACACGGTCTCGTCGGGCGCCGCCTCGGTGGTCGGCGGGAGCAGCAGCACCCGCTTGGGAGGCGGCACGGTGGTCGACGACGACGTGGTGGTGGCCGGCGCCGTCGTCGTGGTGTCCGGGCGGGTGGTGGTGGTCGGCGGCCGGGTGGTGGTGGTCGTGGCCGCCGGGAGGGTGGTGGCCGGCGCCGGCGCCCGTACCCGGCCCGAGTCGGGGCTGGCCATGAGCGACGAGGCGTCCACCGCCTCGAAGGCGCCGGCCGGGATCGTCTTCAGCTCGTCGAGCATGGCGGGGTCCCAGCCGTCCTCGGACGTGCCCGTGAAGTACCAATTCGACCCGTTGTCGGCCAGGATCAGGCCGTAGTGCTGCATGGCCCGCAGCACCGCCTGGGTGTCGGGGCGGAAGCCGGCCAGGGAGAAGGCCCCCTTGAGGCGGAACCGGGCGCCCATGGGCGGCAGCGACGGGTCGCGGGCGGCGCCGGCCTGGTGGCGGGCCGGCCACACGTAGGACCGGTCGGTGCGCTGGGCGGTCATCCGGATGGCATGGTCGACCGTGCCCGACGCCACCTCGTCGCGCCGGAGGAGGCCGGCGAAGATGGGCAGGCCGGCGGCGTCGGCCGAGGTCCAGCCGTCGGGCCGGAGGGCGTCGGACCGCAGGTCCCAGACCGCCCCGGAGCCGGCGACCGCCCCCTCGGCATCCCACGCCGTCCCGTACAGCTCGTAGAGCGTGCAGCGGTCGCGGTCGACCATGATGGCGTGGCGGTCGCTGCCGCCCTCCACCGGCGTGGCCCGGGTGAGGGGGTAGGGCCCCGGGTCGCTCTCGTCGGCGTACTCGAAGGCCACGTCGACCTTGGGGGCGTCGCCCGCCACGGTGACCCACGGGATCCCGTAGGGCTGCTCCCCCGGCCCGGCCGGCCCGAAGTCGGGGTGGATCCGCACGGCCGGGCCTCCCATCGACGCCAGCCAGGCGGCGCCGGACGGGTGGACCGGCAGCGACGACACGTCGGCGTGCCACACGTTGTCGGCCGGGAAGACGGGGCAGGACGACCCCGGCACGCCGGCGCCCGCCGAGCCGCCGGCGGCCACCACAGCGGCCGCCACCACAACCCCCGCGAGACCGAGCCTCACCCTTTCAGTATCGGCAGCTTCCGGCGATTCTTCGCGCCGGACGACCGGGCCCCATTGCCCGGTCGCCGGCGGGTGCATCGGCTGCCGGCGGCCGCAGAACGGCGCCGGAGGCGCCCCCCACGGCTGCCGGCACGGGGGGCGTGGGGGGCGCAGCCCCCCACAAAGCAGCCGAGCAAGATCCGCTTGCGAGGCGAAACCCTAGGGCTTCTCGACGCAGAAGCCCACGTCTGCAGGGGTGGTGAGGCCGATGGAGCCGCTGTTCACGATCGAGCGGTCGGTCACCTGCAGGTGGAGGACGTAGCCCCCCGGCGTGGCCAGGTTCGTCGACAGCGTGAACGGGGTGCCCGCCGCCCTGGGGGCGCTGTCGCCGGCCGGCGACGGGGCGTGCGGGTAGCCGCCGGGCACGACCCCGAGCGACCACGACCCGAAGTGGTCGTCGGTGGCCTCGAACGTCCCGGTGATGTCGGTGCCCTTGGGCGTGAACGGGTCGCCGTTCAGGGCCAGCACCGCCTTGGGGGCGGTGTTGTCCAGTTGGACCCACACGTGGTTGCTCTCGACCGTCGAGCCCCCGATGTCGGCCTCCATCCACACCTCGTAGCGACCATCGGCCAAGACGCCGGTCTTCCACTTGCCCAGCAGGAAGCCCTCGACGAAGGTGATGTCCCCCGCCGGGCCGTTGGGCGTGAGGTCCTCCAGGTAGGGGAACCGGTGGGTGCCCGGGTTGGCGATCTGCATCGGCTGGGTCTGGGTCCACACGGAGCCCGAGTAGCGGCTCAGGGTCACCTGGAAGGAGTCGGCGATGTCGTGCACCGCCACGTCGCCGTCCTTGCGGAACTTGAGGCCGTACGTCAGCGCCGGCTGGCCGGCGCTCAGGTCCGGCGGGTTGGAGATGTGGCCGGCGATCGACACCATGCCGGCGAACGGGCTGTTCGAGGCGTGGAACCCGGCCATCACGGCGGTGCCGGTGGCGAGGCCGGCGCCGTCGATGTCGGCCACCGCCATGCCGCCCACCACGCTGATGAACGGCACCTGCCCGATCTCGGGCTCGCCCACGGGGAGCTGGACCAGGGCCTCGACGTGGTTGCCCCACCTGGGCACGGCGTAGGGGTTGGTGGAGGCGGGCGGGGTGTTCCAGGACAGCACGGCCCGGATGCGGGCGGTGTGCGACTGGCCGCAAGGCCGCCGGTGGGGGGCCAGGTTCACCGGCAGGAACACCGCGTAGCGGATGCCCCCGGGCGGCACCTGCTCGTCGTGGACGCGGACCTGGGCGGTGCCGAGGTACTGGTCCCACGACCCGCTGTCGTCCCAGTCGGCCCAGAAGCTGACGAACTCCAGGCTGCCCGAGGTGCACGGGCCGCCCGAGTAGCCGGCCGGCCGCTTGATCTCCAGGACGCCGACCACCGCGCTGAGATCGGGGTGCAGCCCCACGCAGTGCAGTTCCTCGAAGCTGGTGTCGCCGTCCAGGTCGAGATAGGCGCCGATCACGTTGGACAGGTCGAGCTTGGCGGCCACCTCGGTGCCGACGGCGGCCTGGAGCGACGACGCCAGGGCGGCCGGCTGCGCCTTGCCGGCGTCGGCCGACATGGCCTGGGCGATGGTGGCCAGCTGCGGCCCGAGGGACCGGTGCAGGGGCATGGTCTCGTCGCCGGCGTAGAGGGCCACCACCTGGGCGGGCGTGAGCGTCGTGGACTTCGCCACCGGCGCCTTGGTGTCGACCAGCTCGGCGAAGGCCGGCGCCAGCTTGACCTGGGCGTGCGCCAGCAGGTCGCCGAGAACCAGGCTCCCGGACCGCGGCTGCACGTTGACGTCGAGGATCCCGCCCCAGACGATGAACGGGTCGGGGTCCCCGGCCGGCGGGACGGCGTTGTACATGAGGACGGCCCGCACCTTCACCGGCCGGGCGAGGAAGCACAGCCCCTGCTCGCGGGTGAGGGGCACGGTCACCGAGTACACGAGCGGCTTGGGACCGGGGATGTCGTGGACGGCCACGCTGGCCACGCCCAGGTCCTCGGCGGCGTCGGTGAAGTCGCCGTCGCCGTTCCAGTCGACGAAGAACCGGACGTACTCGCGGCCGCCGGCGCGGGTGCACAGGTCGCCGCCGTAGCCGGTCGTGTGCTTCACGGCAATGGTGGCGTACAGCGCGTGCTGGTCGGGCTCGAGCCCCACGCAGGTGAGCTGCTCGAAGATGGTGCTCCCGCTGACCGGGAAGATCTTCTGGAAGTACTCGGGCTCCTGGACGAGGAGCGAGGCAAAGCGGGAGCGCGCTTGGATGTGGCGCTCGATGTCGTTGGCGGGCCTGCTCGCCTGGTTCATGGCTGGGTCTCTCCCCCGTGCGGGCCGCCTCCGTAGCGGCCGCTCAGGTGACTAGACCAGCCACTCCCCCCGCAGATACCGAAATGGTCAGCGCCCGTGGATGAACGCCATCGCCTCCGAACGGGTCCTCGGGTCGGTGCGGAACAGGCCCCGCACCACCGTGGTGACCGTCTTGGTGCCGGGCGTACGGACCCCGCGCATCGACATGCACAGGTGCTCGGCCTCGATGGACACGAGCACGCCGCGCGGGGCCAGCACCGCCATCAGGGCGTCGGCGATCTGGGCGGTGAGGTTCTCCTGCACCTGGGGCCGGCGGGCGTAGACGTGGACGAGGCGGACCAGCTTGGAGAGCCCGGTGATGCGGCCCTCCTCGTTGGGGACGTAGGCCACGTGGGCCCGCCCCACGAAGGGGATGAGGTGGTGCTCGCAGACGCCGTAGAGCGGGATGTCGTTGACCATCACCATCTCGTCGTGACCCGACTCGAAGGTGACGCTCAGAGCGTCCTCCGGGCGCGCTCCCAGGCCCGAGAAGACCTCGGCGTAGAGGGCGGCCACCCGCGCCGGGGTGCGGCGCAGGCCGTCGCGATCGGGGTCCTCGCCGATGGCCTCCAGGATCTCCCGCACCGCCCGCTCGATGCGGGGCAGATCAACCCCGCCGGAGCTCAACTCCAAGCGGCCATGGCAGGAGACCCGAGCCGAATCATCCAGCTACGCGGTCGCGGGGCGGTTCCCCGCCCGCCGCAGCTTGCGGCGGAGCTTGCGGACGGCGGTGAGCGCCGGCCCGGCGACGGGAGCCTCCACCGCGTGGGCACCGACGGGCACGGGCGCGGGGACGTGCGGCGTGGGCAGCGCCGGCGCCGAGGGCCGGGCGGTCCCCGACCACGGCGGCAGGTCGCCCAGGATCTCCATGAGGGGCCCGGTCTCGAGCGTCTCCTGGTCGAGGAGGGCCGACGCCAGCCGGTCGAGGGTGGCCCGGTGGGCGGTGAGGATCTGCACCGCCTGGTCGTGGGCCCCGTCGATGAGCCGGCGCACCTCGCTGTCGATGTGGGAAGCGACCTCGACGGAGTAGTTGGCCTGGTGGCCGAGGTCGCGCCCGAGGAACACCTCGCCGTTCTTCTCCCCGAGCTGGAGGGGCCCGAGCAGGTCGCTCATGCCGTACTGGGTGACCATGGCCCGGGCGATCTCCGACGCCTTCTCGATGTCGTTGGCGGCGCCGGTGGTGATCTCGGAGAAGATCAGCTCCTCGGCCGTGCGCCCGCCCATGAGGACGGCCAGCTGGTCGCGCAGCTCGGAGCGGGTGACGAGGTACTTGTCCTCGGTGGGCAGCGAGAGGGTCCACCCGAGGGCCCGGCCCCGGGCCACGATGGACACCTTGTGCACCGGGTCGGCGTGCGGGAGCACGTGGCCCACGATGGCGTGGCCGCCCTCGTGGTAGGCGATGACCAGCCTCTCCTTCTCGCTCATCACCCGGGTCTTGCGCTCGGGGCCCCCGATGACGCGGTCGATGGCCGCCTCCAGCTCCTGCATGCCGATGCGCTTGCTGCCGGCGCGCGCCGAGAGCAGGGCGGCCTCGTTCATCAGGTTGGCCAGGTCGGCGCCGGTGAAGCCGGGCGTGCGCCGGGCCAGCACCTCCAGGTCGATGGCGTCGTCGAGGGGCTTCCCCTTCGAGTGGACCTCGAGGATCTTCACCCGGCCGTGGAGGTCGGGGCGGTCGACCACGATCTGGCGGTCGAAGCGGCCCGGTCGCAGCAGGGCGGGGTCGAGGATGTCGGGGCGATTGGTGGCGGCGATGAGGATGACGCCGGCCTTGGTGTCGAAGCCGTCCATCTCGACGAGCAGCTGGTTGAGGGTCTGCTCCCGCTCGTCGTGGCCGCCGCCCATGCCGGCGCCGCGGTGGCGGCCGACGGCGTCGATCTCGTCCATGAAGATGATGGCCGGCGGCGACGCCTTGGCCTGGGCGAACAGGTCGCGCACCCGGCTGGCGCCGACGCCCACGAACATCTCCACGAAGTCGGAGCCGGAGATGGAGAAGAACGGCACGCCGGCCTCGCCGGCCACCGCCTTGGCCAGCAGCGTCTTGCCCGTGCCGGGAGGCCCGTAGAGCAGCACGCCCTTGGGGATCTTGGCGCCGATGGCGTGGAACTTGGCCGGCGCCTCGAGGAACTCCTTGATCTCCTGGAGCTCGGCCACCGCCTCGTCGGCCCCGGCCACGTCGGTGAAGGTGACCTTGGGCTCGTCCTTCGACATGACCTTGGGCTTGGCCCGGCCGAACTGCATGACCCGGCTCCCGCCGCCCTGCATGGCGTTGATGACGAACAGGAAGCCGCCGAACAGCAGCACGATGGGCAGCACGTTGATGAGCAGCGCCATCAGGACGTTCTGGCCGGACTCCCTCGAATCGACGCTCACCTTGGCCTTGAGCAGCTGGCCGGTGAGCTCGTCGCTGTACTCCGGCGGGAAGCGAGTCTCGTACTTCGAGCCGTCCTTCAGCACGCCCCGCACCCGGTCCTGGCCCACGACCTCGGCCGACCGCACCCGGTTCTCCGCCACCAGGGCCTGGAAGCGGCTGAGCGGGACGTTCTTGCGGTGGTTGCCGCCGGTGAGCAGGGCGACGGCGACGAGCAGGGCGACGAGGGCGACGACCACCCAGACCAGCGGGTGCCGGAACGGCTTCTTCATGCCAGCCCCTTCGACACCTGTGAGACGGGCTTGAGCGGGACGGTCGGGCTGGTCACCCTTTCAGGGTACCGACACCCATCGGTCCCACGTAGCCGCACACGTACGGAAGGTTCCGATAGCGCTCCCCGGCGTCGAGGCCGTAGCCGACGACGAACTCCGGGGGGATGGTGAAGCCCACGTAGCGGAGCTTGAGGTCGGCTTTCTGGAGCCCCTCCTTCACCAGCAGGGCGCACACCTCGAGGCTGGCCGGCCCCCGGGCCGCCAGGTTGCGCCGCAGGTAGGACAGGGTGAGGCCGGAGTCGACGATGTCCTCCACCACCAGCACGTGGCGGCCGGTGAGGTCGAGGTCGAGGTCTTTCACGATCCGGACCACGCCGCTGGTCTTGGTGGCGCTCCCGTAGGACGACACGGCCATGAAGTCGAACTCGAGGGGCAGGCGGATGACCCGGGCCAGGTCGGCCATGAACACGAAGGCGCCCTTCAGCACGCCGACCAGGAGCGGCACGCGGCCCAGGTAGTCCTCGGTGAGCCGCTCGCCCAGTTCGGCGATCCGGCGCTGGAGGTCGGCCTCGGAGACGACCACCTTGCCGAGGTTCGGGTCGGCGCCGGGCTCGTGCACGGCCCCGAACCTACGCGCCGGCCCCGCCCCCTGTCCCACCCTCGATGCGGAGGCGGCCCGCGGTGCGGCGAACGGTGCGCCCGCCGCCCACCTGGCAGGCGGCCGCCTGGTGGCGGGCCACGTCCAGCACCCGCTCCACCGACGCCGTGTCCGGCGGGTGCTCGCCGGCCAGCAGCCGGCGGACGGCCCGGCGGGCCAGCGGCGGGGGCAGGGCGGCCAGCGCCCGCCCGTCGGCCGGGTCGACGGCGGCCGCCAGCTCGTCGAGGAGGTCGGCCTCGTCGCGCAGCACGCCGGCCTGGCGGGCGAGGACGGCGGCCACGTCCCGGCCCGCCACCGCGTCCAGGAGGGGCAGCACCTCGTGGCGCACCCGGTTGCGGCGGTGGGCGGGGTCGCCGTTGGACGGGTCGTCCACCGGCTCGAGGCCGGCCGACGCGCACAGGGCGCGGGTCTCGGCCCGGCGGAGGGCCAGGATGGGCTTCGACGGGCCGGGGCGCATGCCGGCCAGGCCGTCGAGCCCCGCCCCCCGCAGCAGGTTCAGCAGGATCGTCTCGGCCTGGTCGTCGGCGGTGTGCCCGGTCGCCGTCCCGGCGGGCAGGACGGCCCGGCGGGCGGCCCGGGCCCGGGCCTCCAGGTTGGGGCCCGGCCCCGGCGCCACCACGTGGCCCTGGAAGCGGGCGCCGAAGCGCTCGGCGGCAGCCGCCACCACCCCCGCCTCGGCCGCCGACCCGGGCCGCAGCCCGTGGTCCACGTGGTGGGCGGTGACCTCGCAGCCGGCGGCCACGGCCAGGACGAGCAGGGCGAGCGAGTCGGCTCCCCCCGAGACCGCGCAGTGGAGCGGGGTGCCGGCCTCCGGGAAGGTGCACCGGGCCAGCAGCTCAGGCGGCGTCGTCGCCGACCCCCTCGCGGGCGAGCGTGACCAGGTCGGGCACCGAGGCCACGTGGAGCCGCCGGGCGATGCGCCGCAGGCTGGCGTAGACGTTGGAGCGG
Organism: Acidimicrobiales bacterium; assembly: GCA_035689115.1. Lineage (GTDB taxonomy): Bacteria > Actinomycetota > Acidimicrobiia > Acidimicrobiales > JAHFUS01. Next base: position 47,468 of record DASSMA010000058.1, on the reverse strand, counting down.
CTGACACCGAGCTGCTCGGCCGCCTCCAGCACCGTGGGGGTGGACGCCACCGCCTCCAGCAGCTCGCGCTGGCGGGGCGACAGGTCGGCCACCGCCTCCCGGGCCAGCCGGGGCGCGGGGCGGTGGGTGGGCCGCTCGGCCGGCGGGCCGAGACGGCTGAGGCGGGGCCGGGCCGGCCGCTCGCCGCCCGTGGTGGGCGTGTCCCCCCGCTCGAGGGCGGCCAGCCGCTCCAGCGCCTCGCCGGCCGCCCGCCGCCGCTGCTCCCGCTCGGGCTCGGCCAGGGCCCGGGCCACCTCCGCCCGCAGGCCGTCGGCGTCGAACGGTTTGGTGAGGTACCGCACGGCGCCCTCGATGCCGGCCCGGATGCGCTCGGTGTCGCCCTCCAGGGCGGTGAGGAGGATCACGGGCACGGCGGCCCGGTCGCCGCCCTTCGCCTTGAGCTGGACCAGCAGGTCCCAGCCGTCGAGCCGGGGCATGGTGAGGTCGAGCACGATCAGGTCGGGCCGGGCGTCGTCGAGGGCCCGCAGGGCGTCGACGCCGTCGAGGGCCTCCAGGACGGTGTGACCGTCGAGCTCCAGGGTGAAGCGCACCAGCCGCCGGATGTCGGCCTCGTCGTCGACGACAAGGACCAGCGCCATGCCGCTACCTCCCCGCGCCGGCTCCGGACTGCACCCGGTCGACCCACGCCTGCGGCTCGCGGATCTCCGCCAGGTCGGGCAGCCACTCGGGACCGCGCCAGACGTGGTCGAGCAGGTCGCCGCCGCGTGCCTCCACCGTCTCGATGAAGCGCTCGCCCAGCTCGTACTGCTTCAGCTTGGCCTCGAGGCCGATGAGCTGCCGCAGCAGCCGGGACGCCCCTCGGGCGTCGGCCCGGCGCTGGCGCAGCACGGCGCCGAAGCGCTGGGCGCTCGGGATGCGGCCGGCGCCGGCCCGGTCCATCGTGACGTCGCCGTGGCCCTCCAGCAGGCTCATGAGCCCGCCCACGCGGTCGAGCATCGCCTTCTGCTCCGGCCCGGCCAGCAGGGCCACCAGGCCGCCGTCGTTGAGGGGGTTACGGCCCGCCTTCATCTCGTCGACCGCCCGGCGCAGCGCCTCGGTGAGCCGCCTGGGGTCGGGGTCGACACCCTCCAGGCACCCCTCCACGAGGGACAGGAAATGCGGCCGCAGCCACGGCACGCCGGTGAACTGCATCCGGTGGGTGACCTCGTGGAGGGCCAGCCACAGCCGGAACTCGCGGGGCGGGAAGCCGAAGCGCTTCTCCAGGCCGATGATGTTGGGCCCCACGTAGTAGACGATGTCCTGGTCCTCGGGCCGCTCCTCCTCGATGAGCAGGAGGTCGTACTGGCCGAGGACCCGGCTGGCCATCCAGCCGAGCATGGTGCCGAGCTGGGCGCCGGTGACGGCCCGGCTGACCGGCGCCATCGGGCTCGACTCGAGGCGAGCCCCCACCTTGTCGGTGAGGGGCCGCAGCAGGCGCTGGAACGAGGCGATGTTGGCGTGGACCCACCCCGCCCGGTCGGTGACGCGGGCCCGGGCCGGGCCGGCGGCCGAGCGCAGGCCGGTGGCCGCCTCGACCAACTCCTCGGCCTCGGCGGTGAGCTCCTCGAAGTCGGGGGCCAGCGAGGCGTAGTGGTACGAGTCGGCCAGCGGCTCGTAGCCGGCCACCCGGACGGCGACGCGCTCGGCCAGGCTCCACGAGATCGCCTCGACCGACGGCATCGTCAGGCCCGCGGGTACTTCTTGCTCGACACCTTCACCACGTACCCCACGATCGTGAAGACCACGGCCAGCAGCGCCGGGATGAGGATGAAGATGCCGATCCAGTAGTGCCACACCTTGGCGGCGGCGATGAGGTGCATCTCCCGATCGTAGGGCACCCGGGGCCAGCCTCCCGGGCGCCGGGGCGCACCGTCAGGCGATCTTCTTGCCGCGGGTGCGCGGGATGGTCATCGGCTCGTGCTCGTAGCAGAACTTGCCGCTGTTGTACATGGACAGCCGGGTCTTGCACCCGGGCTCCTTGCAGACACGACCCTTGCCGAACGACTTCGAGGGCCGGTCGGCGCCTCGAAACGGCGTTCCCTGGACAGAACGTTCGCTCACCATCATCCATCCGCAACAGTCAGTGGGAGGGAGACATTCCCTCCATGCCGTCTACGGAGCGGTACTCGGCCTGGATGGCCCCGATGATGCGCAGGCGGACGGTCTCGGGGACGCCCTCGCGGCAGCGGCGGGCGACCACCTGGCGCAGCTCGGCCTCGAAGTCGAACGCCTCCAGGCAGGGGAGGCACTCGTCGAGATGGCGCTGGATGTCGGTGGCGCGCACCTCGTCGAGTTGGCCGTCGAGGAACTGGTAGAGCCAGCCGACGGCGTCGGCGCACCGTTCGTGGTCCGAGAACGGCATCAGCCACGTCCTCCGGTGAGACCCCGTTCCATACCGAAATCGAACAACGCCTTCTGGAGCGCCCTTCTTCCCCGGTGGAGACGGCTCATCACGGTGCCGATGGGGACGTCGGTCATTTCTGCGATCTCCTTGTAGGAGAAGCCTTCGACGTCGGCGAGGAGGACGGCCAGCCGGAATTGCTCGGGCAGGGCCTCAAGGGCGGTCTTCACGTCCTCGTCGGTGAAGCGCTCAAGAACCGTCTCCTCGGCGCTGCGGCCGGCGGTAGCCGCTTCCAGTCCGCCGAGTCGATGGTACAGGTAGAGATCCTCTACGTCGTCGACATCGGTCTGCTCCGGGCGCCGCTTCTTGGCCCGGTAGCTGTTGATGAAGGTGTTGGTGAGGATGCGGTACAGCCACGCCTTGAGGTTGGTGCCCTCCTGGAACGTGTCGAAGGAGCGGTAGGCCTTGAGGTAGGTCTCCTGGAGGAGGTCCTCGGCGTCGGCCGGGTTGCGGGTCATCCGCAGCGCCGCCCCGTACAGCGAGCCCATGTGCTCCATCGCCTGATCGACGAAGGACGCCTGGGCTGCCACACCCCGACCCTACCCGGCCCGCCTCCCGTGGACGCGCCCGAGGCGGTTGGTGAGCTCGGCCACCTTGCCGCGGATGGCCGGGCGCTCGGCCATCAGCCGGTCGACGCGCCTGGCGGCGGCCAGCACGGTGGCGTCGTCGCGGCCGCCGAAGCTGCGCCCGATGGCCCGCAGGGGCTCGTCGACCAGGAGGTGGCACACGTACATGGCCGTCTGGCGGGCGGCGATGACCCGCCCGCTGAGGCCGTGGCCGCACAACTCGTCGGTGGTGACACCGAAGACGGCCGCCGCCTCCTCGATGACCTGCCGGCAGGTGGGCGCCGCCGGCCCGACAGGGCCGCGTGTGCGGGAACCAGCCTTCATCCGATCGCCTCCGAGCACGCCCCAACCTCCGCCACCCGCGACGATACGCAAGGCGCCCTGTGGACCGCCACCCCCGAAACCTGTGGGCAACCGGGGGAATCAGGGGTTCCGGGGCCTCTTCCGGGGCCGGCCGGCAGCGGTCACCACCACTGGCATGCAGATCGCCGTCAGATTCCCCGCGATCCGCATGCCAGTCGGCGGGGGATTTCTGAGCCGCAGGTGTCGATCGGGGGCGGTCCCGTTCGTCGTCCTGGGTGAGCGGCGCACCGGGCGCCGCCGGCCCGAAGGGAGCCCCCGATGTCCGTCACCACCACCGCCCTCACCGCTCCGACCACCGCCGCCCGTCCCGCCGGCTCGCTGCGGCGCACCACGCTCGTCGCCGGCCTCCGATCGGCCGGCGTCGTCACCGCCGCCGCCGCCGCCCTCCACGCCGCCGGCGTCTCGTTCGCCGTCGGCGGCGAGATGATCCCGCTGGCCGGGTTCGCCCAGCTGACCTTCGCCGGTGCCGTCATCGGCGGCGTGCTCGTCGCCGTGCTCGACCGCCGGAGCGCCTCGCCCCGGCGCCGGTTCGTCACCGCCACGGTGGCCCTCACCGCCCTGTCGTGCCTGCCCGCCGTCGCCTGGCCCGACGACGTCGCGACCAAGCTGTGGCTGGTCACCCTGCACCTGCTGGCGGCCGCCCTCGTCGTCCCCGTCCTCATCCGCCACGCCCGCGACTGAAGGAGAACCCCCGATGCCCCAGTACCTGCTGTCGGTCTGGCACGCCGAGCCCTACGACGACCTCGACTTCAACTCGCCGGACATGCAGCGCCGCATGGCCCAGGTGAGCGATTTCAACGGCACCCTCGAGCGGGCGGGGGCCTGGGTGTTCGGCACCGGCCTCCGCCCGGCCTCCACGGCCACGGTCGTGCGGGCGACCGGCGCCGACATCGCCATGACCGACGGGCCCTTCGCCGAGACCAAGGAGCAGATGGGCGGCTTCTGGATCATCGAGGCCGCCGACCGGGAGGTCGCCCTCGACTGGGCGTCCAAGGCGGCCCTCGCCTGCGAGGGCCCCGTCGAGCTCCGGCCCACCGAGGGGGCGTAGGGGGTTTCGCCTCGCCGGCGGCGGCCTGAGCGCCGCCGGCGCTTGCGAGGCGCAACCTACACGGCGAGAAGCTGGGCCAGGGTCCCGGGGTCCACGCCGGCGGTGTCCCCGGCGTGGACCAGCATGCCGCCGTCCATCACCGCGAACCGGTGGGCCAGGCGGAGGGCGAACTCCACGTACTGCTCCACCAGCAGGATGGTGAGGCCCGAGGCGTGCAGCTCGGCGATGGCCTCCTCGATCTCCACGATGATCGACGGCTGGATGCCCTCGGTGGGCTCGTCCAGGACCAGCAGCGACGGACGGGCCACCAGGGCCCGGGCGATGGCCAGCTGCTGGGCCTGGCCGCCCGACAGCAGGCCGGCGGGGCGGTCGAGCAGGGGGCGGAGGGCGGGGAACAGGTCGAGGGCGTCGTCCAGGGCGCCCTTGGCCGGCCGGCCGTGGCGCTCCAGGACGACGGCCAGGTTCTCGGCGGCCGTGAGGTACGGGAACACCTGGTGGCCCTGGGGCACGTAGCCGATCCCGGCCCGGGCCCGCTGGGGGGCGCCCAGCCGGGTGATGTCGCGGCCGTCGAGGCGGACGGCGCCCGCCTTCAGCGGGAGGATGCCCATCACCCCGTTGAGCAGCGTGGTCTTGCCCACCCCGTTGCGGCCCATGAGGCAGGTGAAGCTGCGGTCGGGCACGTCGAGCGACACGCCGAACACCACCTCGGCCCGGCCGTAGGCGATCCGCACGCTGTCGAGTTCGAGGTTCACGCCTTCCACCGCCCTTCGCCAAGCGATCTGAGACCGACGGGCACCGCCGCCGGCCGGCCCGCGCCGCCGTAGGCGGCCCCCGTGGCTGGCGGCACTGGGGGGTGCGGGGGGCGCAGCCCCCCGAAAGGAGCCGCCGATCCGGCTCGCCGAGCAAGCTCCGCCTGCGAGGCGATTCTCACGCTTCCTCCCCGAGACCGAGGGCGGCCGCCTCGAGGGCGGGGGCGGCGCCGGAGCGCTCGTCGCGGGAGCGACCCAGGTAGACCTCCCGCACCACGGGGTCGGACTGGACGTGCTCCACCGTGCCCTCCGACACGACCCGGCCCAGGTGCAGGACGGTGACGGTGTCGGCGAAGCGGCGAAGGAACGCCATGTCGTGCTCGATGACCAGCACGGTGTGGTCGCCGGCCAGCTCCTTCAGGAGCGCGCCGGTGTCGAGGCGCTCCTGGGGGCTCATGCCGGCCACCGGCTCGTCGAGCAGCAGCAGCCGCGGCTCCTGCACCAGCAGCATCCCGATCTCCAGCCACTGCTTCTGGCCGTGGCTCAGGGCGCCCGCCGGCCGGCCGGCGACCGATTCGAGGCCGATGCGCTCGAGGGTGGCCGCCACCGCCGCCGGGACGCCGCGACGGCGCAGGAACATCGTGAGCGGCGGGCGCCGGAACGAGGCGGCCAGGTCGAGGTTGTCGAGCACGGTGAGCGACTCGAAGACCGTCGGCGTCTGGAAGCTGCGCCCGATGCCCATGCGGACCCGGCGGTGCTCGGGCATGCGCCCGAGGGACCGGCCCTCCCACACGACCTCGCCGGCGGTGGGGTGGGTGAGGCCGGTGATGCAGTCGACCAGCGTGGTCTTGCCGGCGCCGTTGGGCCCGATGAGGAAGCGCAGCTCCCCGTGCTCGACCGACAGGTTCACACCGTCGAGGACGCGGAAGCCGTCGAACTCCACCGACAGGCCCCTGATCTCGAGCGCCGCGCTCACGAGGCCCTCCCCAGCCGGGTGGCGACGGACTGCCAGCCGGCCCTGAGGAACCCGGCCAGCCCGCCGGGCATGAACGCCAGCACCAGCACGAACAGCAGGCCCTGGAAGTACTGCCAGTCGTTGGGCCGGGCGGCGCTCACCGTGACCCGCAGCCAGTTCACGAGGAGGGCACCGAGGACGGCGCCCCACAGCTTGCCGCGGCCGCCGACGGCCACCCAGCACACCAGCAGGATGGACGGCAGGAAGTCGAACTGGCCGGGCGACACGATGCCGATCACGGGCGCCGCCACCGCCCCGGCCAGGCCGGCCATGCCGGCGGCGACGGCGAAGCCGACCGTCTTCACCAGCGCCGGGTCGTAGCCGAGGAACCGGACCCGGTCCTCGCTGTCGCGGGTGGCCTGGAGCAACTTGCCGTACCGGCTGCCGACGATCTTCATGGCCGCCGCCAGCACGGCCAGCAGCCCCACGGCGGCGATCTGGAACAGCCAGGTGTCGGTGCCGGGCGCGTACTTGTTGCGCCCGAAGATCTTGGTGAACCCCGTGAGGCCGTTGAAGCCGGCGGTGAGCTTCAGGTTGCCGATGAGCACGAGGGCGAAGATCACGGCCGTGGCCTGGGTGAGGATGGCGAAGTACGGGCCCCGGATGCGGCGCTTGAAGACGAGGAGCCCGAGCAGGCCGGCGATCAGCATGGGCAGCACCACGGCGATGGCCGCCGACATCCAGAACGTCTGGAACGGCCGCCACAGCGCCGGAAGCGTCTTGTAGTCGCTGTACAGGGACATGAACGAGGGCAGCGAGCCCTTCGGCACCTGCTCCAGCGACAGGTGCATGCCCATGGCGTAGGCGCCCAGGCCGAAGAACAGGCCCTGGCCGAGGGCCAGCATCCCGCCGTAGCCCCAGGCCAGGTCGAGGCCGACGGCGACCATGGCGTAGCAGAGCCACTCGGCCCACTGCCGCACCTCGCTCGACTGCCCCAGCACGCCGGGCAGGGCGAAGAGGGCGGCGGCGAAGGCCACGAAGGCGATCCGGCCCGGCCACGGGCTCTGGCTGCCCGGGACCAGCATCGCCATTGGCGTGCGGCGCCGGCGCACCACCTCGGGTACGTCGACGACGTCGGGCTCGGGCGACAGTTCCGCGCCGCGGGGCGGGGGTGCCGTCTCCAGGTCGCTCACGCAGCCAGACCTCTCGTCTGGAAGGTGACGATGCCGTTGGGCCGCAACTGGAGGAACAGGATCACGAAGGCGAACACGGCCGCCTTGCCGATGGTGGACGAGGTGGCGTGCTCCACGTAGGCGTTGATCACGCCCAGGAAGAGGGCGGCCAGCACCACGCCCCGCAGCTTGCCCAGCCCGCCGACGATGACGACCAGGAAGGCGCTGAGCACGTAGGCGGTGCCGGTGGTGGTGCCGATCGAGCCGATCAGGGAGACGGCCACGCCGGCGATGCCGGCGAGCCCCGACCCCAGGAAGAACGTGAGCGTGTCGACCCGCCCGGTGGGCAGGCCGCTCACCGCCGCCAGCTGGCGGTTCTGCATGACGGCCCGCATGCGCCGGCCGGCGGCCAGCCGGGACAGGAAGACCCACACGGCGGCGACCGTGGCCACCACCACCAGCAGGACGAACAGGCGAGTGTGGGTGAGGGTGACGCCGCCCAGGTGCCACTGGCCCCGCAGCCACGTCGGCGTCACCACCTCCTTGTTCTCGGCCGAGAAGAGATCCTTGGCCAGCTGCTGGAGCATGAGGCTCACCCCGAAGGTGACGAGGAGGGTGTCGAGCGGGCGGCCGTGCATCCGGCGCAGGACCACCCGCTCGAGCAGCGCTCCCATGAGCCCGGCCACCACGAAGGCGACCGGGAAGGCGACGAGGACGGCCGTCCCCCTGGCGTGCTCGAAGAGCGTCGTCTGGAGCACGTAGGGGACGTAGGCGCCGGCCATGATGAACTCGCCGTGGGCCATGTTGATGACGCCCATCTGGCCGAACGTGAACGTCAGCCCGAGCCCGACCAGCAGCAGGATCGAGGCCAGCGTCACTCCGATGTACAAGTTGCTCAGGACCGTCTCCACGTCGCCCTCCCCGTTCGCGCTACGGCCCCGCTACTTGGCGGCGTCGCACTCGGCTCTGGCCTCGCCGGTGGCCAGGCCCTTGGCCCACGGGTAGGTGTCGAGGCACGGGTCCGGGGCGACCGGCTGGCCCGAGTTCCACACCTCGTCGATGAGCCCGTTGCTGTTCACCATGCCGATACGGGCCGTCTTGTAGACGTGGTGGTTGGAAGCGTGGACCGTGAGGTGGCCCTCCGGCGTGTCCAGCTCGATCCCGGCGGCGGCGGGGATCACCTTGGCGACGTCGAAGGAGCCGGCCTTCTCCACGGCCGCCTTCCAGATGTAGACCGAGTTGTACCCGGCCTCGATGGGGTCGTCGGTGTGCTTGTCGGCGCCGTACTCCTTCTGGAAGCCTGCCACGAACTCCTTGTTCTTGGGCAGGTCGGTGGTCTGGTAGTAGTTCCACGCCACCAGGTGGCCGGCGAGGTTGTCGACGCCGACGCCGCCGACCTCTTCCTCGGCGATCGACACCGAGACGGTCTGGATCTTGTCCGGCGTGTTGCCCTTGGCCTTGAGCTCCTTGAAGAACGCCACGTTGGAGTCGCCGTTCAGGGTGTTGAACACGACCTGGGGCTTGGCGTCGAGCACCTTCTGGACGATGCCCTGCACGTTGGTGTCGCCCAGCTGGAGGTACTCCTCGCCGAGGATCTGGAGGCCGTTGGCCGCCGCGTAGGCCTTGATCTCCTTGTTGGCGGTGCGCGGGAACACGTAGTCCGAACCGACCAGGAAGACCTTGGTGAGGCCCTTCTCCTTCAGGTAGTCGAGGGCCGGGACGATCTGCTGGTTGGTGGTGGCGCCGGTGTAGAAGATGTTCGGCGACACCTCGAGGCCCTCGTACTGCACGGGGTAGAAGAGCAGGCCGTGGGCGCCCTCGACCACCGGCTTCATGGCCTTGCGGCTGGCCGACGTCCACCCGCCGAACACCACCGACACGTCGTCCTGGGTCAGCAGCTTCTGGATCTTCTGGGCGAAGACCTCGGGCTTGGACTCGCCGTCCTCCACCACCGGCTCGAGCTTCTTGCCCATCACGCCGCCGGCGTCGTTGATCTCCTTGATGGCGAGCAGCTCGGAGTTCTTCACCGCCACCTCGCTGATCGACATGGTGCCGCTCAACGACTGGAGCACGCCCACCTTGATGGTGCCGCCCGACGCCGCCGTCGAGTCACTTCCACCCGTCGTCTTGGTCCCCGCCGCCGAGTTGCTGTCGTTGCCGCAGGCGGCGAATGTCGTCGCCAGCGCCAGGCCCACCACCACGGGTTTCCATCCCGCTCGCAGACGCGAAGCGACCCGTCCCTGTCCCAATGCAAACTCCCCTCTCCCTGACGGCGCTGCGGCCGTCGAGCCCCTGTGTCCCGACGAACGCTAGGAATCGCCCGTTGCCCAACCGTTGCCTGCCGGCGTCAGCTACATGACTATCTGCTGTACGCAACCTTTTGCGACGTTTACCCTTTGTGACGGGTTCGCGAGCAATGCGTTCCAGCGCCCGCGGACAGGGCCGAGCGAGTGCTCGACGGCAGCAGCGTCGGCTCCGGCCGCCCGGGCGACGGCGCCGGGGCCAGCCAGCGGCATGACCCCGGCGGCCGGTTCCGGGTCATCGAGACCAAGCAGGGCGAGCGTGCCCAGGTGACGGGCGCCGTCGAGGACCGCCGGGCCGTCCCAGCCGCCTGCGCCGCCGCCAACCATCAGGCCGTCGCGCAGCAGTGGCGCACCAGCCAGGTCGGCGTCGAGGCGCAGGTCGAGCGAGCCGGGCTCCTCGCCGGTGCGGCCCAGCGCCAGCGCCTCCCACCACAGGGCAGCGGCGCCGGGGCCGAGGCGCAGGCGGGCCCGCCCGGCGTGGCCGCAGCCGGCGCACGCCACCAGCGGCTCGGGCAGCCAGGCCAGGCGGCTGCCGGCGCCGAGGTCGGCCTCCACGTCGAACCGGGTCTCCCCGCCGCCCGGGCACGGGTGGGCGAGGGTGGCGGCGACCGTACGCACCGTGAGCCGGGCGCCGGGGCCGAGGCGCAGCCGCACCTGCAGCCGGTCGCCCTCGAGCAGGGACGCGGCGGCGCCCACGACGAGCAGCTGAGCGCCGGGGAGCACCTTGGCCGCCAGCGGCGGCGTGGCGGCCAGGCGCACCACCCGGTGCCCCTCCACCGCCACGTCGAGGGCGGCGTCCATCAGCCCAACCTGTCCTCGACGAAGGCGGCCACCTGCGACGCCAGCGGGTCCTCGACCAGCGAGAGGAACACCGTGGGCGCCCCGTTGCGCTGCCGCTCGGCGTCGCGCGCCATGACGGCCAGGTCGGCGCCGACGTAGGGGGCCAGGTCGGTCTTGTTCACCACCAGGAGGTCGGAGGCCCGGACGCCCGGCCCGCCCTTCCGGGGCACCTTGTCCCCGCCGGCGACGTCGATCACGAACAGCTGCACGTCGGCGAGGGCGGGGCTGAAGGTGGCGGTGAGGTTGTCGCCGCCGGACTCGACCAGCACCAGCTCGAGCCCCGGGTGGCGGGCGGTCAGGCCCTCGACGGCGTCGAGGTTGGCGGCCACGTCGTCGCGGATGGCGGTGTGCGGGCAGCAGCCCGTCTCCACGCTGGCGATGCGGTCGGGGTCGAGGACGCCGGCCCGCAGGAGGAACTCGGCGTCCTCGCGCGTGTAGATGTCGTTGGTGACGACGGCCACCTGCCGGCGCCCCGCCAGGGCGCGGCACAGCGCCGCCACCAGCGCCGTCTTGCCCGAGCCCACCGGCCCGCCGATGCCGACGCGCAGCGGGCCGCCCGGCGGCGGCGGCGTGCCGTTGGCCCCGCCCAGGTCGGCGTCGTGGTCACGATGCAAAGAGCCGCACCTCCCAGCGGGCGTGCTCCTCGGCCCGCCGCTCCAGCACCGGCGCCGAGCGGGCCGGCCCGTCCTCCAGGGCAAGGGCCGCCGCCTCTGCCGCCACCGCGTCGGCCTCCGGCGCCAGCCCGGCCACCACCGCCATGGCGTCGGCCATGTCCAGGGGCAGGAGCCGCACGGCGGCCGAGGCCCCGCCGGCCAGCATCCCGTGCACCGCCAGCGAGGCGGCGCCGGCCGGCGCCAGGCCGGCGGCCCGCGCCACCAGGCCGAGCACCACCGGGTGCTGCTCGACGCCGACGCCGGCGATCTCCGGCCAGGACCGGGCCGCCGCCCGCCGCAGCCCCCGGCCGAGCGCCCGGCCGGCCGCCCGCAGCGCCGGCGACGGGCAGCGGGCCTCGCACTCCGCCTCCATGAGGCTCGGGTCGGCGCCGGCGCAGGCGGCCGCCGCCAGCCAGGCGTCGGTGACCCCGGTGGTGTGGAGCTTCCCCTCCAGGAAGGCCCGCAGGCCGCTGGCGCCCGTCACCCGTCCCTCGGCCACCGCCGCCTCCAGCCCGCCCGAGTGGGCATGCCCGCCGCCCGGGAACCGCCCGTCCCCCAACAGGAGCAGGACTGCCGTTCCCGAGTACATAGGGTGCGGATTCCGCACGCTATGTACTCGGGACGGGTCAGAAGAGGGCATAGCGCTGGGCCATGGGGAGCACCGCCACGGGGTCGGGGACGACCTCGACGCCGTCGATGCGGACGGTGAAGGTGGAGGGGTCGACCTCGATGGCCGGCGTGGCGGTGTTCTCGGGCAGGTGGGCCTTGCCGACGGCGCGGGTGTCGCCCACCGGGAGGAGGCGCCGGCGCAGGGCCAGGCGGTCGCCCAGGCCGGCGTCGAGGGCGGCCGGCGCCACCCAGGACACCGAGAGGGCGCCGGCGGTGGTGGCGCCGAACATGGGGCGGGAGAGCACCGGCTGGGGCGTGGGGATGGACGCGTTGGCGTCGCCCATCGGCGCCCAGGCGATCATCCCGCCCTTCACGACCACGTGCGGGCGGACGCCGAACCAGGCGGGGTCCCACAGCACCAGGTCGGCCAGCTTGCCGGGCTCCACCGAGCCGACCTCGCCGTCGAGGCCGTGGGCCACGGCCGGGCAGATGGTGTACTTGGCCACGTAGCGGCGGGCCCGCAGGTTGTCGGCGCCGGCCACCGGCTCGCCGGGCAGCGGGCCGCGGCGGGCCTTCATCACGTGGGCCGTCTGCCAGGTGCGCAGCACGACCTCGCCCACCCGGCCCATGGCCTGGGAGTCGGACCCGATCATGGAGATGGCGCCCATGTCGTGCAGCCAGTCCTCGGCCGCGATGGTGGACGGGCGGATGCGGCTCTCGGCGAACGCCACGTCCTCGGCCACCTTCGGGTTGAGGTGGTGGCACACCATGAGCATGTCGAGGTGCTCGTCGATGGTGTTGACCGTGTGCGGCCGGGTCGGGTTGGTGGACGACGGCAGCACGTTGGGGTGCGAGGCCACGGTGATGATGTCGGGGGCGTGGCCGCCGCCGGCACCCTCGGTGTGGTAGGCGTGGATGCCCCGGCCGGCGATGGCGGCCAGCGTGTCGCCCACGAACCCGGCCTCGTTGAGGGTGTCGGTGTGGATGGCCACCTGCAGGCCGAGGCGGTCGCAGGCGGTGAGGCAGGCGTCGATGGCGGCCGGCGTGGTGCCCCAGTCCTCGTGCAGCTTGAAGCCGGCGGCGCCGGCCCGGGCCTGGGCGTCCAGCGCCTCCTGGGACACCGTGTTGCCCTTGCCGAGGAGGGCGACGTTGACCGGCCACGGGTCGAGGGCCTCGAGCATCCTCGCCAGGTAGAACGCACCGGGGGTGACGGTGGTGGCCTTGGTGCCCTCCGCCGGCCCGGTGCCGCCGCCGACCACCGTGGTGGTGCCGGCGGCGAGGCCCGCCTCCACCACGCCGGGGCAGATGAGGTGGACGTGGCAGTCGACGGTGCCGGCGGTGAGGATGCGCCCCTCCCCCGCCAGCACCTCCGTCTCCGGGCCCACCACCAGGTCGGGCGCGACGCCGTCCATGACGTCGGGGTTCCCGGCCTTGCCGACGGCGGTGATGCGACCGTCCTTCACGCCCACGTCGGCCTTCACCACGCCCCAGTGGTCGAGCACCACCACGTTGGTGATCACCAGGTCGACGGCCGACGTGAGGGCCTGGCCCATCGACTCCCGCACCACCTTGCCGCCGCCGAACACCACCTCGTCGCCCGGGCCGGCGGGCGCCGTGCGGTCCTCGGTGGGGCTGATCCACAGGTCGGTGTCGGCCAGCCGCACGCGGTCGCCCACCGTGGGCCCGTACAGCTCGGCGTAGCGCCGGCGGTCGATCCGCATCAGGCCCGCCGCTGGAGGCCGGGAACGGAGCGGGCGCCGGCCAGGGCGACGAGGGTGACCTCGCGGGAAACGCCCGGCTCGAAGCGGACGCCGGTGCCGGCGGGGACGTCGAGGCGCATGCCGTCGGCCGCCGCCCGGTCGAAGGCCAGGGCGGCGTTGACGTCGGCGAAGTGGAAGTGGGACCCCACCTGCACGGGCCGGTCGCCGGTGTTCTCGACCACCAGCGTCACCCGCGCCCGGCCCGGGTTCAGCTCCACCTCGCCGTCGCCGGCGACCACCTCCCCAGGGACCGTCACGGGATCGGCTGGTGGATCGTCACCAGCTTGGTGCCGTCGGGGAACGTGGCCTCGACCTGAACCTCGTGCAGCACCTCCGGGACTCCCTCCATCACGTCGTCGCGGGTGAGCACGTGGCGACCGTCGGCCATCAGCTCCCGCACCGGGCGCCCGTCGCGCGCCCCCTCCAGCACGAACGACGACAGCAGGGCGGTGGCCTCCGGCAGGTTGAGCTTCACGCCCCTGGCCCGGCGGTCGCGGGCGACCATGGCGGCCACCGACAGCAGGAGCTTGTCGACGTCGGCCGGCGTCAGGTTCACGCCGGCGGAAGCTAGACAGGAGGTGTTTCCGGACCGTTTCCGGCTCCAAAACCCGTTGTTACTTGCGAGGTGCGGGCGCGACACTCTCGGCCATGAAGCTGGCGGAAGCCCTTTCCCTGCGGAGCGACGCCCAGAAGCGGCTGGCGCAGCTGGTGGCGCGGGCCGCGGCGTCGGCCCGGTACCAGGAGGGCGAACACCCGGCGGAGGACGCCAACGCCCTCCTCGCCCAGGCCCGGGTGCTCGTCGACGAGGCGGAGGACCTCGTTCGGCGCGTCAACCGCACCAACGCCGCCACCGAGCTGGAGCCGGGGTTCACCATCACCGACGCCATCGCCCGCCGCGACGCCCTGGCCCAGCGGCGCCGGCTGGTGACCGCGGTGGCCGACGCCGCCGCCGGCCAGCACGAGCCCGGCACGGCGATGTGGGCCGCCCGCCAGCTGCGGAGCGAGCTGCGCCAGGTCACCGACGTCCCCGTGGCCGACCTCCGGCGGGAGGCCGACGACCTGGCCCGCCAGCACCGGGAGCTGGACGTGCGGATCCAGGAGGCCAACTGGGCAGTCGAGCTGGCGGAATGACGGCAGGCCGGGCAGGAGCAGGTACCCGGCGGCGGTCGGAGTGGGCACGAGGCCGAGCGCCGGCGGCATGGTGACCGGCGCACACCCGGAAACGGGTTCGTCGCGCGGAGGGGCCCGTGCAGCAACGGCACCGAGCAGCCCCGCACGGCGCACACGTCACCGGGCAGCGCGCACTGCGCACAACCACGTGCCGGCCGGCCGTCGCCGGGGAGGGTGGGTGAGGGGCACCCTGCCCGGCCGCCGTCGTCCGTCGACCTGCAAGACTCCCCCACCATGACGCCGTCGGCGCTCCACCACCAGGGCGCGGCCTGACCGTGCGCGTCGGCGTCGCCGGCAAGACCGGCTCCGGCAAGACCACGGTCGCCGCCCTGCTGGCCCTGGCCGTGGCCGAGCGGGGCGTGCGCGTCCTGGCCGTCGACGCCGACCCCACGCCCAACCTGGCCGTCAGCCTCGGGCTCGGCCACGAGGCGACGGCCGGTGCCCGCCCCGTCCCGCGGGCGCTGATCGTTGGCAAGGGCGGCGGCGGCATCAGCCCCGAGCGGCTGGTGTCGGGCTTCGGCCTGGTGACCCCGTCGGGCGTCACCGTGCTGCACGCCATGGCCGCCGCCGAGCAGGCGGCGGGGTGCGCCTGCGCCGCCCACGCCCCGCCCTGGGGCGTGTTGGGCACCGCCCTCGGCGAGGCCGGCGCCGCCGTCCTCGACCTCGAGACGGGCCTCGAGCACCTCGACCGGCCCTCGGGCACACTGGCCCACGTCGACGTCCTGCTGGTGGTCGCCGAGCCGAGCGTCAAGTCGTCGGTCACCGCCGGCCGGGTGGTCAGCCGGGCGAGGGAGCACGGCATCGGCGACGTGCGCCTGGTGGGCAACAAGGCCGGCCAGAGCGACGGCTGGTCCTTCGACGACGTCGCCGGCGACCACGGCGTCCCCCTGGCCGGGGTCCTCCCCTTCAGTACCGGCGTCGTGGCGTCCGACAAGGCGGGCGCCGGCCTGGCACCGGACGGCCCCCTCCGGGAGGCGGCCGCCGCCCTGGCCGGCGCCCTGCTGCTGTAGTCACTCGGAGCGGAGCACGCGCGCCGGCCGGGTCGAGGCGGCCAGCCGGGCGGGCACGGCGGCGGCCAGGTTGGCGAGCACGAGTCCGGCCCCGGCGACGGCGGCGAACAGGGCGACCGGGACGACGGGGTGGGCGGGCACCCCGAGGCGGTCGGCGAACTCCCGCCACGCCCACCGGCCGGCGGCCACGCCGAGGGGCAGGCCGGCGGCGGCGCAGAGCAGGGTGACCACGCTGGCCTGCCAGGCCACGGCGGCCGACACCTGGCCCGTCGTGAAACCGAGCACCTTGAGGACGCTCAGGTCCCGCTGCCGGCGGCGCACCCCGACCACGAGCATCTGGGCCAGGGTGACCACGGCGAACCCGGCGACCAGGCCGGCGACGGCCGACGGGAGGCCACCCACCCGCTCGAGGTCGGCGAGGTCGGACGGCTTCGACGGCAGGTAGAGGTTGCCCGGCGCGGCGGCGGTGAGCCTGTCCACGAAGCGGCGCCCCTCGGGCCCGGCCCGGACGCGGACCATGGCCACGTCGGCCGACGCCTCCGGGTTGAGCCGGCGCAGCCCGTCGAGGGTGAGGGCGGCGCCACGCCCGAGACCGGCGGCGCCGGCGAACTCGGTCAGCACGCCGCGACCCACGACGGTCATGCGGGCCCGCCCGTCGCCCAGTTCCACCGTCACCGTGTCGCCGACCCGCCGGCCCAGGGCGCGCAGGGTCCGGCTGCCGAGGAGGATCTCGTCGGGCGCCCTCGGGGCCCGGCCCTGGATCACCACCGGCTCGACGGTGCCCCGCACCGGTTCGCTGGCCAGCGCGTCGACTCGCACGGAGCCGATCTGCACGCGCGCGATCGTGGCCGCCGCCACCGCCGAGACCGCAGGATCGGCGGCGTAGCGGGCGATGGCGCCGTCGCTGGGCGGCGAGAAGCTGTCCCCGACCTGGATGTCCCAGTTCCAACCGTAGAGGCGGGGGTCGCCGTAGATCCGCCCCAGGCTGGCGCTGAAGGTGACGGTGGCGGTGACGACTGCCACGGCGAGGACGATGCTCACGATGGTGGCCCGCACCGGCACCGCCGTGCGGCCGCGACCCGGCTCCAGGGCCATGTGCACGCCGCACGTCGCCGGCGGTGGGAGCGCCGTCCCGTTGAGGGCGGCCGCCAGGCGCGACCCCACCGAACCCGCCTGCCGTCGGCTGGCGCCGGCGGCACGGGCGAATCGCCAGGCGGGCCAGGCGGCCAGGAGGAACACCAGCACCGAGACGGCGGCGGCCCCGGCGCCCAGGTAGGCGACGTTGACCTCGGCGCCCGGATGCAGCTCAGCCTGGCGGGCCACGCCGACGGGCGTCAGTGGGGACAGCGCGACGGCGGCAACGGCGGCGAACACCCCGGCGGCCACGGCGATCGCCGCCGCCCGGGCCGCCGCCACCGACCGCAGCTGGCCGCGGCTCGCGCCGAGGGCGCGCAGCGTCGGGTAGTCGTCGGCCTCCACGAAGGCGGCCCGCACGAAGGCCTGGCCGAGGAGCAGGAGGGCCACGCCGGCGACCACGGCGGCGAGGATGCGAAGGGTGGTCGCCTCCACGGCCAGCCCCCGCTGCACGACGTCGGACTCCTCGGTCTGGTTGCTGGTGACCACCTGCTCGCCGTGGGCCAGCCGGTCGAGCGCGTCCTCGAACGAGGTGATGGCGGCCCGGCCCCGGCGGAGGCGGACGGCGAACACCTCGGCGGCCCCGGGGTGCGACGAGGCGTAGGACGGCGACAGCAGTGCCGGCGGCGGGAGGCCGCCGGTGAGGGGCGGGAACCCGCCCTGGACGGCCAGCAACCCCACCACGTCGACGTCCTCGGTGGGCGCCTCGGGGGTCCCGGGGGGTGCCGCCGCCAGCAGCAGCCGGAGCCGGAGGCGGTCGCCCACCGTCACGCCCAGGCGGTCGGCGGCGAAGAAGGGCAGGGCGATCTCCCGGTCGCCGCGGGGCAGGCGACCCTCGAGGATCCGCGGCCTGTCGACCTCGCTGCCCCACCGGCCGTCGACCGGCGCGAAGGGCGAGAAGTCGGCCTGGGTGATCCGGCGGCCGGCGGCCGTGCTGCCCTCCGGCGCGTAGTAGCGCATCGGCACCACCTGGGCGACCTGGGGCAGCCCGGCCAGCTGGTCGAGGGAGAACTGGCGATTGAGGTTGTCGGCCGTCGTGCCGCCGTTGGTCAGGAGGACGTCGGCGGCGCCGGTGCCGGCCAGGAAGCGCTGGTAGGCCGTCTCCGTGCGCCGGGCGCCGGCCAGGGCGGCGACGGCCACGCCGCCGACGACGCCGCTGAGCACGGCGAGCGCCAGCCACGCCTTCCAGCGGGCCCGGATCTCGGCGCGCAGGCGCAGGAGCACTGCGGTCACGCGGAGATCGTCGTCGGTCCCCGCCGCGGCGACAAGGGAGCAGCCCGCCCTGCGCGCCGGGGGCCAGCCCCCCTCGGGGCGCTACCGGGTCAGGCGCCGGCGGACGGCACCCACGCGCTCGCCGACCACGATCAGCACCACGGAGGCGGCGATGGCAACCAGTCCGCCCACGACGTTCAGCTCGAAGATGTCGCCGGTGCCGAGGATGTTGGCGATGACGCCGCCCACCACCGACCCGATCACGCCGAGGAGCAGCGTCATCAGGACGGACAGCTCCTGCTTGCCGGGCACGATCCACCGGGCGAGGGCACCCACGACGAGGCCAAAAACGATGAACCCGATCACCGCCCCCATTCTCCCATGTCCGAACTACCGTGGCGGACATGCCGAATCCCGTCGTGCACTTCGAGATCATGGGCGGGGAGGGCGCCGCCCTCGTCGACTTCTACGCCGGCACCTTCGGGTGGGAGATCGACGCCGCCAACCCCATGAACTACGGCCTGGTGCCGGCCGCCGAGGGCGGCATCGGCGGCGGCGTCGGCCCGGCCATGGACGGCAAGCCGTTCGTCACCGTCTACATCCAGGTCGACGACCTGGCCAAGGCGCTCGAGGCGGTCGAGGCGGGCGGCGGCACCACCCTGATGCCGCCCACCGAGGTGATGCCGGGCGGCCCGAACATCGCCCTGTTCAACGACCCCGCCGGCAACCGCGTCGGCCTGGTGCTGGCCCGACCGTCGTAGCGGTGCCGGCGTGGCGGGTCGGGTGGGCCGACGCCCAGGCCGCACTGCGCGACGAGGTCGGCCGGGTCACGGCCCTGCTCCGGTCCCGTCCCGATCCCACCGTCCCCGCCCTCGGCGACTGGAACTTCGGCGACCTGGCCATGCACCTGTCGCAGGCATGGATCGCCGTCCCCGGCCTGGCCCGGCGCGACCTGTCGGAGCTGCGGGCGGTCGCCGGCTCGGGCACCGGCGACGAGGCCCCGCTGGCCGACGTGTGGGACCTGGCCGACTTCTCGGGCGGCGCCGTGCGCAGCGATCCCGAGCGCGACCCGGCCGTCCTCGCCGGGCGCATCGAGGAGCGGGCCGAGGGCTTCTTCGCCGCCTGCGCCGGCTGCGCCGGCGACGAGCCCCGGCCGTGGCTGGTCGAGGGCAGCACCGTCGACCTCACCATGCTCACCTGCCACCTGCTCAACGAGATGGTGATGCACGGCGCCGACCTGGCCAGGGCCGCCGGGCGGCCGTGGCCGGTCCCCCCGGCCCACGCCGTGCTGGTGCACCAGGGCTTCCTCCTGCCGTCGATGGCGGCGATGGATCCCAGGGCGCTCGTCGACCAGCGGGCGGCGGCCGGCGTGCGCGCCACCTACGAGGTGCGGCTCCGGGGCGGCGGCCGGTGGCGCTTCGTGTTCGACGACGGCGCCGCCACGGTGGAGGACCCCTCCGACCGGCGGGTCGACTGCTACGTGTCGGCCGACCCGGTGGCCATGCTCGACGTCGTGTGGGCCCGGCGCAGCCAGTGGAGCGCCATCGCCCGGGGCCAGCTGCTGGCGTGGGGGCGCCGCCCCTGGCTGGGGCCGAAGCTGCGGTCGATGCTCCGCAACCCGTGAAGGTCCGCCGCTGCCTCGCCGCCGCCGCCGTGGTCGTGGCCGGCGGTTGCAGCAGCGGCAAGCAGGCCGCCGCGCCCGGCTCCACCACCACGGCCGCTGTGGCCACGACCACAACGGCTCCTCCCGCCACGGCGGCGGACGCCGGCCTGCGCCTCGACATCCACGGCCTCGGGCCGGTGCGGGTCGGCATGACCCTGGCCCAGGCGCAGACCGCCCTCGGCCGCCCGCTCCAGGCCGTCGCCCCGCCGTCCGGCGACTGCGCCCTCTACGCCCCGCCCGACGGGCTGGAGGGCGTGTCGTTCCTCGTCAGCGGCGGGACGGTGGCCAGCGTCGTCGTCACCGGCGGCCCCACGGCCACCACCGAGGGTCTCGCCATCGGCCAGACGGAGGCCGAGGCCCAGCGCCGCTACGGCGGGAAGCTCAAGGTCACGCCCAACGACTTCCTGATCGGCGGCCACGAGCTCACCCTGGTGCCGGCCGGCGCCGACGCCGGCTTCCGGCTGGTGGCCGAGACCGACGGCCGGCGGGTCACCGCCCTGCGGGCCGGCCGGCAGCCGGAGGTCGGCTACAGCGACGGCTGCTCGTAGTCTTCCCCGGCGTGGGGAACGTCGACTTCACCGCCGGGATCACCTTCCGCGACGACCGGATGCTCACCGTCGACGTCACCGCCATCGACGCCGACGGCATCTACTACCGCAGCGAGGACGGCGACGCCGCGGTGGCCTGGTCCGACGTCAAGGCGGTGATGCTGGCCACCACCGACCACATGCTCGAGAGCGGCGGCTCCTTGTTCGCCATGGCCGAGGTGCTGGCCGAGGCCGGCGACGAGCGGTCCCGCGACGCCGGTCAGATGCGCCGCTTCGGGCTCGAGCTGCTCGCCCAGGCCGCCCCCCGTCTGTGCCGGCTGGGGCCGGCGTGCGGCCTGCGGCCGGGGTCTGGGCCACCGGCCGCCGGTCCCTGACCGTGGCCGACGGGCGCCGGGCGGTCGTCGAGCGGGGGCTGGTTGCGCCGGCCATCGCCGCGCTCACCCGGCGGGCCCTCGGGTCGCTGCCGTTCGAGGCCCTGGGGCCCACCAAGGCCCTGCTGAAGCGGTACTTCTCCACCGCCGACTGGGGTCCGGCCGACGACGACGAGCTGGCCAGGGCGGTGGGGCCGGGCGAGGGATGGTGGTCGGAGCCGCTGGACGGCGGCCTCACCCTCGTCTTCGGGTGGGAGCACGGCCGGTTCCGCCTGGCCGTCGCGGCGGACGGGGCGGCGCCGGCGGCCGGCCACCCGGTGGCCCCCGAGGCCACGCCCAACCCCCGGACCATGACGTTCCGCACGGGGCACCTGCACGACGGCGAGAGCGTGTCCTACCGCTCGGCGGCGGAGGCGGCGGCCGACGGGCGGGTGGCGGCGCTGTTCGAGGCCTTCCCCGAGGTGGACAACGTGCTCGTCGCCCGCGACTTCGTCTCCGTCACCCTCCGCCGGCCGGGTGCGTGGGAGGGGCTGCTGGCGCCTGTCCTGGCGGCGGTGGAGGACGGCTTCGCCGGCGGCGGCGACCCGGCGGTGGCCGGCGCCGGCGGCGTTCCCGGTGCGGCGGCACCGGCGTCGCGCGACGCGTCGCTGGAGCGGGCGTGGCGGCGGCTCGGCGCCCTGCGGGCGGACGACCCGGCCGACCTGGCCATGCTCCTCGCCGCCGCCGACGGGGATGACGCCGCCGAGCGCCGGGTGGCGGCCGGCCTCCTCGACGGCGCCCCGCCCGAGGCCGCCCACCCGGCCTGGGAGGCGCTGGCGGCCGATCCCCGGCGCAGCGTCCGCCGGGCGGCGGTCGACGCCATGGCCGGCGCCGGCCGGCCGGCGCTACGCCGCGCCCTGGAGCGGGCCCTGGGCGACAACGACGCGTGGGTACGGTGGAAGGCCGTCCGCGGCCTGTCCGTCCTCGGTGCCGGAGCCAGCCGGGAGGCGGTCGAGGCGCTGGCCGGCGACCCCGATCTACGGGTCCGGATGGAGGTGCAGGCGGCCCTCCGGGATGCCGGCTGACGGCCCCGCTTCGTCGCCGCAGGCCGTCCGCGGGCAACATGAGCACATGGACGACGCGATGGCCGACGCGCTCGAGGCGCTGCGCAGCGAGCACGGACTGGCCATCGACGTGGAGGGGCGGCAGGTCCGCCTGGCGGAACCTTCCAGGGGCGACCCCGGCGGCACCGTGCTGCGCACGCTCGGGCTCCTCCAGGAGGTGCCGCCCGTGAGCGCCGCCGCCCACGGGCCCACCGGTGTGGCCGCCGGCGTGTGGCGCGACCCCGAGCTGTACCTGGTCCGCTGGACGCCCGGCCGGCGCTGGGTCGTGGGCTACAAGCTGTCGGGCGGCGCCCGGCCGCTGCACTACGTGCGCACCGAGGGCCGCATCCCGACCCGGTTCGAGACCGGCAATTGGTACGGCGACGTCCCGCCCGAGGTGGAGGACGCCTTCCTCGAGGCCGACCTGCTCCTCGAGAGCCCGCCCTTCCCGCCTCCGGCCGCCCCGCCCCCGCCCTCGCCGTCGTCCCGGCCGCCGGCCGGTGGCGCCAAGCGGGCCGCCGCCGTCCGCCCGCCGCGGGTGCAGAAGCCCAGGACGGCGGCGCCGCCCAAGCGCAAGCCGGAGGCCGCCACCCGGCTGTGCCCCTCGTGCCGGATGCACAAGGCCCCCACGCAGTTCGTGGCCGGCTCCGACCTCTGCGTCGACTGCCGGTAGCGCAGATCTAGCGACCCGGGAAGGCGCCGGCCGTGGCGTTCGAGCGCAGGACCCGGCCGATGGCCTCGTCCAGGGCGCCCGCCCAGTCGCCGGGCAGCACCATCCAGGCGTTGTGGTGCCCGTCCATCTCCACCACCTCCGCCCCTAAGCTCACGCGCCGGCGCCACCTCCCAGGTCCAGGTGCGGTCGGTGCGGCGGGCGGGCAGCCGGCGGGCCCCGGCAGGTCGAGCTCGATCTCGATCCCCCACGGCTCGGCGAGCGAGTCGAGGATGTGCACCGCCTCGTCGATGACGGTGAACGGGAACCGCCAGGGCCCGGTCATGCCGGCGCGGCCGCGACCGGCTCGGCGGCGGGCAGGCCGTCGAGGGCGGCCAGCACGTCGTCGACGCCGATCTCCAGCAGGCCCCCATCGACACTGGCCGCCCAGGGGTCGCCGGTGCGCCCGGCCCACAGTGCGGTGTGCCACGGCCGGTCGGGCGGCGGTCCCCACAAGGAGGGCGGGACGGGACCGAACAGCACGACCGACGGCCGGCGCAGGGCGGTGGCCAGGTGGGCGACGCCGGTGTCGCCGCACACCACCCGGCCGGCGGCGCCGACCACGGCCGCCAGCTCGACCACCCCTGTGGCGCCGGCCAGGACGGCGGACGACGGCAGGCCGGCGGCGGCGGCGACGCCTCGGGCCAGGCCCGCCTCGGAGGCGCCGCCGGTGACGACGACGGCGCGCCCGGCGGACGCCTCGGCCCGGGCCACGGCCGCCCACCGGGCCGCCGGCCAGCGCCTGGCCGGGTAGGCGGCACCGGGGTGGACCACCGTGGAGCCGGCCACGCCGTCCGGAACGGGCGCCGCCGGCAGGTCCAGGTCGAGGCGGCCGGGATCGGCGGGGACGCCGGACTCCCGCAGCAGCCGGCACCAGCGGTGCACCTCGTGCTCGTCCGCGCGCCACGCCGGCCCCGGCACGCCGGCGGTGCCGAAGGCGATGAGCCGGCGGGGCCCCGCCGCCAGCAGGGCCCGGTGGCTCTCCGGGCCCTTGCCGTGGAGGTTCACCGCCACGTCCACCGACCCCGAGTACATAGCGTGCGGTTTCCGCACGCTATGTACTCGGGATCGGGGGTCCTCGGTCGTGACGACCTCGTCGGCCAGGCCGGCGGCGGCGGCGAGGGGGGCGACGCCGGCGGTGGTGAGGAGCACCCGGCGATGGCGGGGATAGGCGTCGGCGAGGGCGCGCAGGGCGGGGACGGCCGTGCACAGGTCGCCGAGCCCGAGGGCCCGGAGGACGACGAGGACGGGCTGCCGGCGCACCACTGACCTACGGCCAGGAGGGCTCCGTCGACGGCGTGACGACCAGCTCGCGCACCTCGCAGCCAGGCGGTTGGCACAGGGCGAAGAGCACGGCGGCGGCCACGTCCTCGGGGCGGCTCAGCTTGGCGTCGGCCGGGGGCCGGTACTTCGGGTCGCGGCCGTCGAAGAAGGCGGTGTCCATCCCGCCGGGCACGAGGAGGGTGACGCCCACCCGGCCGCCCAGCTCGAGCATCAGGGCCCGGGTGAAGCCCACCACGCCGAACTTGCCCGCCGCGTAGGCGCTGGCGTCGGACAGGGGCTTGAGGCCGAGCGTGGAGGCCACCGTGACGATGCGCCCGGACGACGTCTCAAGGAACGGGAGGGCGGCCCGGACCACGGCGGCCGTGCCGAGCAGGTTCACCCGGACGACGCGCTCCCACGCCTCGGCGTCCACCTCGGCCAGGCGCCCGCAGGAGTCGGTGCCGGCCGCCGTCACCACCGCGTCGAGCCCGCCGGCCCGGTCGGCGAGGGCCCGGACCGCCGCCTCGGCCGCCCGGCCGTCGCCCAGGTCGGCCAGCTCGTGGTCGATGGCGGCGGCCTGGGGCGGGCGGAGGTCGACGACCAGCGGCCGGCCGCCGGCCTCGACGACGGCGCGGACGACCGCCGCCCCGAGCCCGGAGGCGCCGCCGGTGACGAGCACGGTTCCGGGATCAGCCGCGGGCATGGGCGTTGGCCTCCTCGATCAGGCGGGTGGTGGAGCGGCCCTCCAGGTAGGGCAGGACGGCCGCCTGGCCGCCCCAGCCGGCCAGGAGCGCCGCCTCGGGGAGCCGGCCGCCGGCGTAGTCGCCGCCCTTGGCGAACACGTGGGGCCGCAGCCGGGCCAGCACCGCCTCGGGCGTGTCCTCGTCGAACACGGCGACGGCGTCGACGCAGCCGAGGGCGAGCACCACCCGGGCCCGGTCGGCGGCGGACTGCACGGGCCGGCCCGGTCCCTTCAGCCGGCGCACCGAGTCGTCGGAGTTGAGGCACACCACCAGGCAGTCGCCCAGGCGCCGGGCCGCCTCCAGGAGGCCGACGTGGCCGGCGTGGAGCAGGTCGAAGCACCCGCCGGCCGCCACCACCGTGCCGCCGGCCGCCCGCACCCCGTCCACGAGGGCGAGGGCGTCGACGACGCCTCCGTCCCCGCCGGCTCGGGGTGCGGGTGGATCGGACGGGAGGGCGCCGCCGGCGCCGCCGGAGGCCACGAAGGCGGCGGCGGCGGCGACCGCTCCGGTGACGGCCTCGGAGGGGAGGGCACCGTCGGCGAGCAGGCCGGCGGCGCGGGAGGCGAAGCGGTCGCCGGCGCCGCAGGGGTCGCCGGCCGCCGGCCGGGCGGGCACGGCCAGGGGCGGCCCGTCGCCCTCCACCAGCACCGCGCCGCGGGACCCGAGGGTGACGGCCACGCCCACGGCCGACCACTGCTCGGCCAGGGCCCGGGCCCGGGCGGTGACGGCGGCCAGGCCGGCGCCGGGCGGCACGCCGGCCTCCTCGCGGTTGGGCGTGGCCAGCCGGGCCCCGGCCACCGGCGCCGGTCCCCGCGGGTGCGGGTCCCACACCACGGGCCGGCGGGCGGGCAGCGCCGCCAGGGCGGCGCGCACCTCGGGATGGGCGGCCACGCCGCGCCCGTAGTCGGCCACCAGCACGGCGGCGGCACCGCCGAGGGCCCGCCGGGCGGCGGGGGTGAGGGGCCCGACCGGCGACGGCGGCCCGCCGTAGTCGAGGCGCAGCATCGGATGGCCGGGGGTCCCGGCCCGCACCTTCTCCGGCGTCGGCCCGGCCAGGCCCAGGTCCACCACGTCGACCCCGGCGTCCTCCAGGAGGGCGGCCACCTCGGCGCCGGCGGCGTCGCTCCCGAGGGCGGTGACGAGGGTGACGGGCCGGCCGTCGGCGGCGGCCAGCAGGGCGGCCAGGCCGGCGCCGCCAGGCCGGGTGGTGCGGGAGGCCACGTCGACCACGGGCACCGGTGCGTCGGGCGCCACCCGCCGCACCCCTCCCACCACGTCGCGGTCGACCAGCACGTCGCCGGCCACGGTGAGGCGCCCGGTCACTTGTCGACCCCGCAGCCGAGGACTTCGTCGACGAATTCGCACAGCAGGTGGACTGCCACCAGATGGACCTCCTGGACGGTTGCGGTCGCCGGGGCGTCGACGCTCAGGGCGTCGTCGGAGCAGGCGGCCAGCGGGTTGGGGGCGGGCCCGGTGAGCGACCACACGGTGAGCCGGGCCTCGACGGCCGCCTCGGCGGCGGCGACCACGTTGGCGCTGCGACCGGAGGTGGAAAAGGCCACGAGCACGTCGCCCGGCCGGCCGTGGGCCCGGACCTGGCGGGCGAAGACCTCGCCGGCGCCGTAGTCGTTGGCAATGGCGGTGACGCTCGACGAGTCGGCGTGCAGCGAGATGGCGCTGAACGGCTGCCGGTCGCGGCAGTACCGGCCCACCAGCTCGCTGGTGAGGTGCTGGGCCTGGGCGGCGCTGCCGCCGTTGCCGGCCGCCAGCAGGCGCCGGCCGGCCAGCAGGCGGGCGGCCAGGTCGGTGCCCCACCGCCGCAGCTTGTCGACGTCGCCGTCGAGGGTCGTCAGGGCGTCGACCACCGAGACCACGTGGGCGCTGCGCAGCGCGGCAGCGGTCATCGCCGGGCCCCCACCAGGCGGGGCGCGTCCAGCAGCGACGCGTACGTCCCGAGCGTGGCGGCGGCCACGGTGGACCAGCCGTAGCGGGCCGCCGCCCGGCGGGCGCCGGCCCGACCGATGGCCCGGCACCGCTCGGGATCGGCGAGGAGCCGGGCCAGCGACTGGCCGATGAGATCGGGCCGCCGCGGCGGCAGGTGGACGCCGGTGACCCCGTCGACCACGGTGTCGCGCAGGCCGCCGACCTCGGAGGCCAGCACGGGGACGCCGCACGCCATGGCCTCGAGGGGGACGATGCCGAACGGCTCGTACCAGGGCACGCAGGCCACCACGTCGGCCGACCGCAGCAACGGCGGGAGATCGTTCCGGCCCACCGGCCCCCGCAGGTGCACGCGGTCGGCCACGCCGTGGCGCTCGGCGAGCCGGCGCAGGCGGCGGACCTCGGGCCGTTCGTCGAAGTCGTCGCCGGGAGGCCCGCCGGCCACGACCAGCTCGGTCGCAGGCACGGCCGGCAGCGCCTCGATCACGTTGCCGATGCCCTTGCGCTCGACCAGCCTGCTCACCACCACCACCCGCCGCAGGTCGGTGCGGCCGAGCTCGGCCGCACCCGCCGGCGTGAAGGTCCGAAGGTCGACGCCGCAGGGGATCACCGAGACGCGCCGGGGGTCGGCACCGATGCGCACCAGCTCGGCCACCTCGTCGGTGCACGTGGCCACCACGTGCACCGCCCGTCGGGCGATCATGGCCTCGGCCGCCGTGCGCTCGGGCGGGCTCGTGTCGCGGCGGCCCTGGTGCCGGCGCTTCACCACCCCGAGGGCGTGGAAGGTGGCGACCACCGGGATGCCGAGGTCGTCGGCCGCCTGCAGGGCGGCCAGCGCCGACATCCAGAAGTGGGCGTGGACGATGTCGGGCCGGTCGGCCACCCACTGCCGGCGGAGCTCCTCGGCGAACCGGCCCATGTGCGGCAGCAGGTCGTCCTTGGGGATCGGGTGCGGCGGACCGGCGTCGACGTGGTCGACCTCGACGCCGGCGGTGAGCGCGACCCGCCTCGGGAGCTGGGCGTCTTCCCGCCGGGTGTGCACGGTCACCGATGCGCCCTGGGCGGCCATGGCGGCCGCCAGCGAGGCGACGTGCACGTTCTGGCCGCCGGCGTCGGCCCCGCCGAGCACGGCCAGGGGGCTGGCGTGCTCGGACACCATGGCGACCCTCATGCTGCGACCTCCTCGAACACGCGGTCCCAGTCGTCGAGGAAGCGGCCGAGGCCGTAGCGCTCCAGGGCCACCTCCCGGGCCGCCTTGCCCATCAACTCGGCCTCCTCCGGGTCCGCCGCCAGCCGGCGGAGGCCGGCGGCCAGCACCTCGCCGTCGTTGGACACGATGCCGGCCTCGGCCGGCACCGCCGCCGGCACCTCCGTCGTGGCCAGGGCCACCACCGGCATCCCGAGATGCATCGCCTCCAGGAGCGTGAGGCCGAGGGACGTCCACCGGAACGGATGGAGGTACACCCGCCGCCTCGGCATCTCGGCGTGCAGCTCCGCCTGGCCCAGGTGGACGCCGCCCAGCGGCTCACTCGCCATGCCGAACAGGTCGACGGGGACGCCGGAGCGGATGGCCAGCGGGCCGAGCAAATCGGTGCCGGTGACACGCGCCCGTCGCACCGGCTCGTTGACCACGGCCACCGCCTGCGGCAGCTCCCCCGTCCACCGGTGGCCGGGGTCGACGACGCCGTGCTCGATCACGCTGACGGGAGAGTTTCCGGTGTCCCAGAAGAGGGCGTTGAACTTCGTCACGTGGACGACGGTGACGCCCGGCGCGTCGGCCGCCGGGTGGCGGAGGTCGTTCACCCGCCCCTGGGGGGCGTTGTGCTCGAGGTACACGGCCGGCACGTCGACGCCGGGGACGCGACCCCCGAGCCAGGCGCTCGCCACGTGGGCGAGCTCGCCCGGCCGCTGGAGGATCACGAGGTCGACCTCCGCCTGGGCCGCTTCGGCCGGTGTGACCTCGACGGCCGACTCCGGCCAGTCCCAGGTGCGCGCCCGCCCTCGGCCGTACGGCCCGCGGTCGGGCAGGACGGGGATCAGGTAGCGATGGCGCCCCTGGACGAGGGCGGTGGTGTAGGTGCCGTGGACGTGCCAGACGAACACGTTCACGCCGGCACCAGCCGTCCTGCGGCCAGGCGGTCGACGGCGGCGACCACCGAAGGAACGGGGACACCGTCGAGGCACGTCTGCCGCGGCAACGGGCACACCCGGTTGCGGCACCCGGCACACTCGATGTCCTGGAGCCCGAGCAGCTCGTGGGGCACCCGCCACGGCCGCCACCGCACGGCCGGGACGGTGGGCGCGTAGAGGCTCACCACCGGCGTCCCCACCGCCGCCGCCAGGTGGGCGGGACCGGTGTTGCCGACCACCACGGCGGCCGCCCGGGCCAGCAGGTCGGCCAGGCCGCCCACGTCGGTGCGCCCCGAGAGGTCGACGCCGTCGTCGCCGGCGACCTCGGCGCACAGGGGCGCCTCGCCGCCGCCCCCCGTGACCACCACGGGCCACCCGGCGGCGGCGAGCGCCCGGACCAGTTCGGCATTCCGCTCCGGCGCCCACGCCCTGGCCGGTACGGACGCGCCGGGATGGACCACGACGAACGGGCTCTCGGGGACGTCGGGCGGGAGGACGGCCGGCGTGCGCCGCACGATCCGCAGCCGCCCGTCGTCGCCGGCCGGGAGCCGGTAGCCGAGGGTGGCGGCGAGCGAGAGGTTGCGCTCGACCTCGTGGCGGTCTTCGGCCACCTCATGGCGCACGTCGAGCAGCGACCCGGGGTAGTCGGCGCTGATACCGGCCACGGTGCGGACGCGCGCCATGCGGAGGAGCAGGGCGAGGGGCAGCGGCGACTGGTGGTACGAGGTCAGCACCAGGGCGTCGTCGACCTCGAGGGAGGCCAGCCGGCCCACCAGGCGGAGGACGGCCGGCGAGTCGCACGGCGGCGGGTCGGCCGGGACCCAGGGCGCCTCGAACGTGACCACGTCGTCGACACCGGGCAGCATGCGGGCCACCGGCTCCGACGAGGGCCGGCACAGAAAGGTGACCCGGTCGGCACCCGCCGCCGCCGCCCGGACGGCCGGCCCGGCCAGCAGGACGTCGCCCTGGTTGTCGAGGCGGGCCACGAGCACGTGGATCCCGGGCTTCATGACGCGCCCCGGAGGAGCAGGTCGACGGCGGCCGGCAGGTCCAGCGCCACTTCGGGTGCGGACGCCACCTCCTCGGGCCTGGTGACGGCGGTCGGCACGAGGACGGCCCGCGCCCCGGCCCTCAGGGCCGCCTCCACGTCGGACCCGATGTCGCCGACCACCGCCACCCGCGTGGGGTCGACGCCCAGGGCGGCCGACGCCTCGAGCACCAGCCCGGCCGCCGGCTTGCGGGACGGGCAGCCGTCGTCCGGGCCGTGCGGGCAGACGGCCCAGGAACCGAGCGGCCCCAGCAGCTCCTCGACCCGCCGGTTGACGGCTGCAACCTGCTCGGCGGTCACGAGGCGGCGGGCCACACCGCTCTGGTTCGACACGACCCCGATCGGGATCCCGGCGGCACGGAGCCGGTCGAGGGCCTGGCGGG
This sequence comes from Acidimicrobiales bacterium, assembly GCA_035689115.1. GTDB lineage: Bacteria > Actinomycetota > Acidimicrobiia > Acidimicrobiales > JAHFUS01. The sequence goes on along the minus strand of DASSMA010000058.1, from coordinate 17,603 downwards.
CGCCCGGCATCGGGACGACGAGGGCGGGATCGCCGTTGTAGGGGACGTCGACGACCAGGGTGCCGTCGCGGTCGAACAGCACCGCCGCCGGAGGCTCGACCCTTCTGGCGGGCTGGGCGCGGAGGCAGCGAGGCAGTCCCGCCCATCCGCGCAGCCAGTGCCACGTGGCCGCCGGCGGGATGGCCACCGACGAGGCGATCATGGTGACGACCTCCTCGGCCGTGCGGGGGCCAGGTGCGATGCGGGCCCACGCCAACTCGGCCGTGCCGAGCGCCCAACAGGTGGCGGCGGCCAGGGCCAGGCGGGGGCGGCCGGCGGCGGCGGCCCCCACCGCTCCGGCGGCGGCCGCAGTGATGGCGAGGTGGCGGCGGCGGCGGCCGGACGGGACGCCGGTGGCCCGCCGCCAGTGGCGGCCGTGCAGGACGCGCAGCAGGACGTCGTCGGCATTGCCGGACTGGAGGCGCACGCTGACCCACCGGCCGGCCGGCCGCACGGGATGGGTGGTGACCCGCTCGCCCATGACGATCCTCCAGCCGGCGGCCCGGACCCGGGCGGCCAGGTCGGCGTCCTCCCGGTACGCCCGGGGGAAGCGCTCGTCGAACCCGCCCACGTCGGCCAGCGCGGCCCGTCGGTAGGCCATGTCGGCGGTGGCCCAGCGGGCGGTCGCCAGGCCGACCACGTTGCGCTCCCAGTCGGTGGGCCGGCGACCCTCGGGCAGCGGCACGACGATGCGGCCCTGGCTGGCGCCGGTGCGGGGCCCTCCGGCGGCCAGGTCGACGGCCAGGCGGGCCCGCCAGCCCGGCTCCGGCACCACGTCGTCGTCGAGGAACGCCACCCATTCGGACGAGCCCGAGCGCCAGCCCACGTTGCGCGCCGCGGCCGGGCCTCGACCGCCGCCGGCCAGCACCACGGTGCCGTCCGGGAGGGGGCCGGGCAGCAGCCGGGTCCCGGCGCAGCGGCGGTCGTCCACCACCACCACCCTCGCCGGCTGCGGTCCCGGTCCGGCCGCGACGGCGTCGAGGGTACGGGCCAGCGAGGGCCGGCCCACGGTGGGGATGACCACGTCGAACGTGCTGCTGGTCATCGGCACCTCCGGATCGTGAAGGGGCCGAGGGCGAGGAGGTCGATTGGCCCCGAGCCGAAGCACTCGAGGGCGTCGCGCGGGTCGTCGACCATGGGTCGCCCGGCGGTGTTGAGGCTGGTGTTGACGACGACCGGCAGGCCGGTGCGGCGCTCGAAGCCCTCGAGCATCCGGCCCACCAGCGGCTCGCCGGCGGGGTCGACGGTCTGCGCGCGGGCTGTGCCGTCGACGTGGACGACGGCCGGGATCCGGTCGCGCCACTCCGGGCGCACCCGCTGGGTGAAGAGCATGTAGGGGCTCGGGAGCGGCCCGTCGAAGACCTCGCCGGCCCGGTGGGCGAGCACCATGGGCGCCAGCGGCCGGAACTGCTCGCGTCCCTTCACGTCGTTGAGACGCTCGAGGTTGCGCCGGTGGCCCGGGTGGGCGAGGAGGCTGCGGCGCCCGAGGGCACGGGGCCCGTACTCGCTCCGGCCCTGGAACCAGGCGACGATCGCGTCGGCGGCCAGCGCCTCGGCCACCGCCTCGGCCACGTCGGTCGGTCGCTCGTACGCCACGTCGGCAGTGGTGAGCCACGCCTCCAGGTCGGCGTCGCCGAACTCGCGGCCGAGGTCGGCACCGGGCATCGGTCGCACCCGGTCCCCGCCGGCATGGGCGACGTGGAGGGCGCCGCCCAGCGCCGTGCCGGCGTCGCCGGCGGCCGGCTGGACCCACACGTGCTCGAACGGGCCCTCCTCGGCGAGGCGGGAGTTGGCCACGCAATTCAGGGCCACCCCGCCGGCCATCGTGAGGACGCGGTCGCCGGTGCGGGCGTGGAGCCAGCGGCCCAGGTCGAGCAGGACCTCCTCGAGGCGGCGCTGCACGCTGGCCGCCAGGTTGGCGTGGCCGTCCCCGAGCGCCTCCCCGCGCCGGCGCGGCTTGGCGAAGGCGCCCCAGTCCATCGGCTCCACGACGAAGCCGCCGTCACCGGTCGTGCGCACCAGCTCGCGCAGCTCGGGCAGGAACGTCGCCTCCCCGTAGGAGGCCAGGGCCATCACCTTGTACTCGTCGGACGAACGCAGGAAGCCGAGGTGCTCGGTGACCTCTTCGTACAGGAGCCCGAGCGAGTGGGGGAGCTGCTGGACGGCCAGGATCTCGAGGTCGCCGCCCACCGAGCGGCCGGCCAGGCTCGAAGCCGTCTCGCCCCGGCCGTCGAGCACGAGGACGCTCGAGTCGGGGAAGGGAGCGGCCAGGTGGGCCGACGCGGCGTGGGCCACGTGGTGGGGGACGAACCGCACGGACGCCGGGTCGAGGCCGGGCAGCGCGGTCTGCAGGAACTGCGGAGCCCGCCAGGCGTACAGCGTGCGCAACCCTTCCCAGCCGTCGGCGGTGACGTCGGGACCGGGCGAGGGCGCCAGCCACGGGTCGTAGGAGTACGCCACGGCGTCGACGTCCGACGGGTCCAGTCCGGCCTGCTCGAGGCACCACGCCGCCGAGTGCTCCGGGAGCTCCCACGTGGCGAACGGCACCGGCCGCTTCCCGTGCTTGCGGCGGGTGAAGCGCTCCTCCTCGGCCGCCGCCACGATCTCGCCGTCGACGACCAGGGCCGCGGCCGGATCGTGGAACACGGCGTTCAGCCCCAACACCCGCACAGCTGCCTCCAACGGTTGGGCGTAGCAACGCCCCTCCGTCTGAAGGGCCTGGAGAACCGCGTACCCACCGCAAGAACCGAATAACCGCAAGAGGATTCACTTCTCATCGACTCTGTACCGGAGGTTCCTCGCCGAATTAGCGGGGCCGCCCTGGCGCTCAGGCCGCCGACCGGCGAAGGCGGCACGGCGGCTTCGCGTGGGGGGCCGTGCCCCGCACACCCCCCTGGCCGCCAGCGGCGGCGGAATGCGGCCGGCGGCACTCACCTCGACCCGGCGAGGTTCCGATCGCCGAAACCCTGGGTAGGGCGTGGCGAGGAACGACAGGAGGTGAGACGGCGTGGCGGTGCAAACCACAGAACTCGGAACATCGGCGTCGCGAGAGGGCAGGCGCGTCGCGTCACGGGTGGCCGACGAGGGCCAGGACGTGGCGTCGACGGTGAAGGGGCAGGCCGAGGAGGTCGGGTCCCGCGCCCGGCAGCGGACGACGGAGGTCGCCCAGGCCACGGCGTCCGAAGCCAAGGGCCTGGTCGAGCAGGTGAAGTACGAGGCGTCCGGCGTGCTCGAAGAGGCCACCGGGCAGGCTCGCCGCAGTCTCGAGGACACCCGGAGCGTGCTCCAGGGCCAGGCGGCGTCGCAGCTGGACCGGCTCAGTGAGCGGCTCCAGCAGCTGGCCGCCGAGGCCAACGCCCTGGCCGAGGGGAACCCCGAGGAGGCGGCCACCCTGCGCGACCTGGTGGCCGACGCCGGCCAGCAGCTGGCCGGCCTGGCCGAGCGGGTCTCGATCATCGGCAACGACATCGAGACGCGCGGCGTCGGCGCGGCGCTGGCCGACGTGCAGGCGTACGCCCGCCGCCGCCCAGGCATGTTCCTGCTGGGCGCCGTCGGCGCCGGGTTCCTGGTCGGCCGGATCGCCCGCAGTTCGAGCGACGACGAGGACGAGTACGACGAGCAGCTCGCCCTGCCGGCGGGCAACGGGAACGGCTACCGCCGGGCCTCGGGGTCGAGGAGGGCCCGATGATGACCCAGCCCATGAACGACCGGCCCCGCCGCCGGGTCCAGCCGGCGGCGGATTCCGAGCGGTCGGTCGGCGAGCTGCTCAGCGGCGTCAGCAGCAACCTCCAGAACCTGCTCCGCAGCGAGATGGAGCTGGCCCGCATCGAGACCAAGGACCAGATCGCCAAAGCGGGCAAGGCAGGAGCCATGTTCGGCGGCACCGCGGTCGCGGCGTTCGTCGGCCTCCTGCTCGTGTCCATGGCGGCGGCGTGGGGGCTGGCCGAGGTCATGCCGCCCGGCCTGGCCTTCCTCATCGTCGGCGTGGTCTTCGCCGTGGCCGCCGGCCTGCTGTTCATGCAGGCGAAGCGCAAGCTGGCAGGGTTCTCGCCGGTGCCCACGCAGACGGTGCAGACCCTGAAACAGGACGTGACGGTGGCGAAGGAGTCGTTCAAGGCGGGCGCCTCCGGCCCACCGGACCAGTACCGCTACTGGAAGACGGAGGGAGCAAGGTGAGCCAGCAACAGGCAGACGTGGTGCGCCGGCAGATCGCCGAGAGCCAGGCCGACCTGGGTGCCGCCCTGGTGGAGCTGGGCGACAAGGTGGCGCCGAAGAAGGTGGCCGCCCGGGCCAAGGCGGAGGTGCACGAGAAGGTCGAAGAGGTCAAGGAGCGGGTCAGTCCGACCCGCAACCTGCGCAACCTGGCCCGCCGGACGCGCCAGGCCGTCATCGATGCGAAGGAGAGCGTGATGGGATCACCCGAGCCGGACTGGGCGCCAGCGACGAACGGCCGCAGCATCCGATCCGGCCGCTCGGTGGGCGACCGCGTGCGCGGCTCGGCGGGCGACGTCGCCGACCGAGCGTCGGGTGTCGGCGAACGGGTTCGCGGCTCGGCCGGCGACATCGCCGACCGTGCGTCGCAGGTGGCAGGCAGCGCCGGCGAGAAACTCCGGGACCTCCCGCAGGCGACCGAGGGCAACCCGCTGCTGGCGGGAGCGATCGCCTTCGGCGCCGGGTTCCTGGCCGCGTCGACCCTGCGCCCCACCCAGCGCGAGCGGCGGCTGGCGGCCGAGGCCAAGCAGCGGCTCGAGCCCCTCAAGGAGCAGGCGCTGGAATCGGGTCGGGCGGCGGCCGAGGAGATCAGGCGCTCGACCATGTCGGGCGCCGAGCAGGTGAAGCAGCGCGCCCTGGAGGCGGCCGAAGAGGTCAAGGGCGAGGCCAGGGCGGTGTCGGAGCGGACCAAGACCCGCACCCAGGCCGCCGCCGAGGACGTCAAGGGTGCCGCCAAGGGCGCCACCGAGGACGTCAAGAGCGAGGCCAGGTCCGCCGCCCGGTCGGTGAAGGGCGAGGCCAAGTCGGCCACCCGCACGGTGAAGAGCGCCGCCAAGTCGGCCACGCGCACGACCAAGGCCGGCTCCAACTCGGGGCGGACCACGCGGGCGCGGGCAGCGGGTTCGCCGACCGCGAACTCCCGCACGCGGTCCGCTTCCACCCGGCCCCGCGCCACCCGGCCGGCCACCACCCGCCGGCGCTCCACCTCCGGCTGAGCAGGGGTGCTGCGCCAGGCAGACGAGCAGGTCCCGCCCCAGGTCGGCGGCGGAGGCGGGCCCGACTCCCCCGCCGAACGGGGCGCCGCGGGGTGGAAGGCGTCCCTGAAGCGGGCGGCGGCCGAGTTCAAGGCCGACCGCGGCACACTCGCCGCCGCCGGCATGGCCTTCTACTGGTTCCTCGCCGTGTTCCCGGCCGTGCTGGCCGCGGTCGGCCTCGTAGGACTGGTCGGACTGAGCCGCGAGGGCACCGACGCCGTGGTCCGCGCCCTCCGCTCGGCCCTTCCGGGAGACGCCGCCGGCGTGCTCGTCGGCGCCGTGCAGCGGGCCGGCACGCAGTCGAAGGCCAGTTCGGTCAGTGCCGCCGTCATCGGCGTCGCGGCCGCCCTGTGGGGCGCAACCGCCGGGATGGTCGCCCTCCAGCGGGGCCTCGACGTCGCCTACGACGTCGCCACCGAGCGGCGCTTCGTCAAGGCCCGGCTCGTCGCCCTGGAACTGATCGCCGCCGCCGCCGTGTGCGGAGGCGCGGCCACCGCCCTGATCGTGTTCGGCCGGCCGCTCGGCAACGTCCTGCACGACCACCTGCCGCTCGGCGCGCTGTTCGTGCTCGTGTGGACGATCGCCCGGTGGGTGGTGGCCCTCGGCTTCCTCAGCCTGATGTTCGCCCTCTTCTACTACCTCGGGCCCAACCGCGACTCGCCCCGGTTCGTGTGGATCAGCCCCGGCGGGGTGGTGGCCGCACTGCTGTGGCTGGCCGCATCGCTGGCGTTCTCCTTCTACGTGTCGAGCTTCTCGTCGTACGCCCGCACCTACGGGTCGCTCACCGGCGTGGTCGTCCTGCTGCTCTGGCTGTACCTGTCGGCGATCGCCGTGGTCGCCGGAGGCGAGCTCAACGCCGAACTCGAGCGCCAGGCGGCCAAGGAGGCGGCCGGCCCGCCACCCGAGCAGCGGCGCCGGCCCGAGCCGCTGGCCGAGCGGGTAGAGCGGCGGAGGGCACGCCTGGAGGAGCCGGTCCGGGCGGCCGGCGACGAGGAGGCCAGGCGGGCGGCGGAGCCGGTGCAGGCTATGGGCGACGACGAGGCCCGGCGCCTGGCGGACGCCTGGCAGGCGTCCGGCCGGCGCAGCTGACGCGTCCCCCGGCTCACCGAGGGGGAAGGCGGACGACCGTCACGAAGAAGTCGTCGATCTCCCCCACCACGTGCAGGAACTTGTCGGCCTCCACCGGCTTGACGACGTAGAGGTTGGCGTGGAGGTCGTAGCTGCGGAGGACGTCCTCCTCGGCCGCCGACGTCGTGAGGACCACCACCGGGATCCGCCGTAGCTCCTCGTCCAACTTCACCTGCTCCAGCACCTGGCGCCCGTCCATGCGCGGGAGGTTCAGGTCGAGAAGGATCAGGTCGGGACTCGGGGCGCCGGCGTACTCGCCTTCCCGGCGCAGGAACCGCATGGCGGCCTCGCCGTCGCCGACGGTGTGGAGGGTGTTGCTGATCTTGGCCCGCTCCAGCGCCCGGCGGGTGATGTAGACGTCCCCCGGGTCGTCCTCGACGAGCAGGATCTCCACCGGCTGCATGCCACCCTCCTTCGGGACTGGGGTCACGTGCGCATCGTCCAGGAGAACGTCGAGCCGACCCCGGGCCGGGAGTCGAGCCAGATGCGACCGCCCGACCGCTCCACGATCCGCCGGCAGATGGCGAGCCCGATCCCGGTCCCCGGGTACTCGGTGCGGGCGTGCAGCCGGCTGAACATCTCGAAGATCTGCTCGCCCTTGTCGTCGTCGATGCCGATGCCGTTGTCGGCCACCCAGAACAGCCACTCGCCGCCCTGGCGCCGGGCACCGACCTCGACATGGCAGCGCCGCCCCGGGGCGCGGAACTTCAGGGCGTTGCCGAGGAGGTTCTGGTACAGCTGCACGAGCAGGGACCGCTCGGCCCGCACGGTGGGCAGGTCGCCGACGTCGACGGTGGCGTCGCACTCCTCCCGCAGTGCGTCCAGGTTGCGCAGCGCCGTGGCCACGACAGCGGCCACGTCGACGTCCTCGGCCGCACCCTCCCGCCGCCCGATCCGGGAGAACGTCAAGAGGTCGTTGATCAGGTCGCGCATGCGCAGCGCCCCGTCGACCGCGTAGTCGATGTACATGTCGGCCGTCTCGTCGAGCCGGCCCCCGTAGTCCTCCTTGAGCAGCTTGCAGAACGTCGCCACCTTTCGCAGCGGCTCCTGGAGGTCGTGGGAGGCCACGTAGGCGAATCGCTCGAGCTCGGCGTTGGAACGGGCCAGCGCCGCCGCCTGGTCCTCGAGGCGGCGCTGGACCTGGCGGCGCACCGTCACGTCGCGGAGGGCGGCGGCCACGAGCATGCCCTCCTCGGTCTCGACGGGCGCCAGCGAGATCTCCACCGGCACCTCCGTCCCGTCGGCCCGACGGGCCGCCAGGTCGACGCTCGCCCCCATGGTCCGCGGCTGGGGGTCCGTGAAGTAGCCCTCCCGGAGCTTGGCGTGACCGGCCCGTACCCCGTCGGGCACCAGGGTCTCGACCGCCATGCCGGGCAGGGCGCCGGGGTCGTAGCCGAGCAGCCCGTGGGCCCGCCGGTTGGCCATCCGGATGATGCCGTGCTCGTCGACGAGGACCGTGGGGTCGGGGGCCGCCTCCAGCAGCCGGCGGACCCGCTGCTCGGCGGCGCGCCGGGCGGTGATGTCCCGGTTGACCTCGAGGAACCCCCGCAGCAGGCCGTCGGCGTCGATGTCGGCGACCCAGCGGCTCTCGACGAGCACCCGGCGGCCGTCGCGCGCCAGCTGGACCAGCTCGCCGTCCCACCCGCCGGCCTCCGCCGCCGCGACCACCGCCGCCTCGCCCTCGGGATAGCGCGTCCCGAGGAGCCGGCCGGCGACCTGTCCGACCGCCTCCTCCGGCGCCCAGCCGTAGAGCCGGGCGGCCCCGGCGTTCCAGTAGGTGATGACCCCGCCGGCGTCGCGCACGAAGATGGCGTCGGCGGCCAGATCGAGCAGCCGCCAGGCATCGGCGTCGGGAAGAGCCACGGTCACTCCGCCAGCGGCCACCGGTCGAGCTGGTCGGCCGGCGCCGGTGCGGCGAACAGGAAGCCCTGGGCACGGGTGCAGCCGAGATGGCGGAGCCACGCCCGTTGGGTCTCCGTCTCCACCCCCTCCACGATCACCTCCATCGCCAGCACCCGCGCCAGGCCGACGATGGCCTCGACGATGGCGGCGTCGTCGGCGTTGACGCCCAGGCCGGCGGTGAAGGAACGGTCGACCTTCAGGACCTCGAACGGGTAGCGCTTGAGGTAGGTGAGCGACGAGTAGCCGGTGCCGAAGTCGTCGATCCCCAGGCGCACGCCGAGCCCCCGCAGCTCGCGGAGCCGGTCGAGGCTGGCGGCGGCCTCGCCGAGGATGGTGGTCTCGGTCACCTCGAGGCAGAGGCTGGCCGGGTCCACGCCGGCGGCGGCGATGATCCCGCCGATCCGCCGGCCGAGGCCGGGATCGGCCACCTGCACCGACGACAGGTTCACGCTGAGGGCGGGCACGAAGCCGGCCCGGCGCTCCCACACGCGCAGCTGCTCGCAGGCGGTCCGCAGCACGAAGTCGCCGATCGGCACGATGAGGCCGGTCTCCTCGGCCAGCGCCATGAACCGGTCGGGCGGCAGCAGGGTGCCGGACGGGTGGCACCAGCGCACCAGCGCCTCGGCCCCGACGAGCCGGCCCTCCTCAAGCTCGACGACCGGCTGGTAGTGGACCACGAACTCGCCGCGGTCGACCGCCCGCCGGAGGTCGTTCTCCATCTGGAGGCGGGTTTGCGCCAGGTGCCGCAGGCCGGCGTCGAACAGCTCGGACCGGTCCCGCCCGAGCGCCTTGGCCCGGTACATGGCGGCGTCGGCGTCCCGCACCAGCGCGTCGGCCTGGACCCCCGGGTCGCCGGACAGCGAGATCCCGACGCTGGCCGTCAGCCGCAGCTCGAGGCCGCGGACGAGGAACGGCTCCTCGAGCATCCGGTGGATGCGCTCGGCCACCAGCGCGGCGTCCAGCTCGGCGCGCACGTCCTCCACCAGGACGAGGAACTCGTCGCCCCCGAGGCGGGCGGCCACGTCCTCGGGGCGGAGGGCGGCCGCCAGCCGGGCCGCCACCTCCATGATCAGCTCGTCGCCGGCGTCGTGGCCCAGGCTGTCGTTGACCCACTTGAAATGGTCGAGGTCGAGGAAGAGCACCGCCACGTGGGAGCCGTGCCGGGCCAGGCGGGCCACGGCGGCGCGCAGCCGCTCCATGAACAGCAGCCTGTTGGCCAGGCCGGTGAGGGCGTCGTGGTTGGCCTGGTAGCGGATCAGCAGCTCGCTGCGCTTGCGCTCGACGGCGTAGCGGATCGCCCGCCACAGCGAGCGGCCGTCGATCTCGTCCTTGGTGAGGTAGTCCTGGGCGCCCCGCTGGAGCGACGCCACCGCCATGTCCTCGTCGTTCAGGCCGCTCACCACCACGATGGCCACGTCCGGATCGGCGCTGCGCACGCCCTCCACGGTGTCGAGCCCGCGCGCGTCGGGCAGCGAGAGATCCAGCAGCACGCACTGCACGGTGTGGGCGACTAGGTGCTCGCGTGCCTCGTCCAGCCGCCTGACCACAGCGACTTCGATCCCGCCGGCCGCGGCCACGAGGCGACGCACGATCAGGGCGTCGCCCTCGTCGTCCTCCACCAGCAGCACCGACGAAGGGACGCTCGACCGGCCCGAGGCCGGAACGTCGTCCGCCGGTGGTGGGTCGGCCACCAACGCACCGCTCCGGTGGGACGTGCTCCGCATCGCCGACCTCCTCCGGGCGAGCGGTCGACGAAACCCGGTCGCCACCCTCAATTGTACGGCTCGGCCAGGCCGTTCCAAGGGCCGCCGGCGGGGGAACACCTCCTGTATGGATGCCATCACGCTGCTGAAGCAGGACCACAAGACCGTTGAGAGCCTGTTCAAGAAGTTCGAGAAGACCGGGCCCCGGGCCCACGCCGCCCAACGGGACCTGGCCGAGCGGATCGTGCGCGAGCTGTCGGTCCATGCCGCCATCGAGGAGCAGCTCTTCTACCCCGCCATCCGCAAGGCGGTGCCCGACACCGAGGACATGGTCCTCGAGTCCCTAGAGGAGCACCACATCGTGAAGTGGGTGGCCAAGGAGCTCGACGGCGGCGACCCCGAGGACGAGCGGTTCCGGGCCAAGATGACCGTGCTCATCGAGAACGTCCGGCACCACGTCGAGGAGGAGGAGCAGGAGCTGTTCCCCCAGGTGCGCCAGGCCATGGGCCGCAAGGCGCTCGGCGAGCTGGGCACCGCCATGGAGGACGCCAAGCGGACGGCGCCCACCCACCCGCACCCCAAGGCGCCCGACGAGCCGCCGGGCAACGTGGCCGCCGGCGCCGGCGCCGCCCTGGTGGACCGGGTCCGCGACGCCGTCCGCGCCTGAGGGCCCTGCGGCGAGCCCGTCGAACTAGGCGAACGGGGCGGTTACCCTTGTTCCGGCGCGTACGCGGGCACGGGAGGACAGGCACATGGAACGGGAGATCCCTCTCTACACCCTGGAGGGTGTGAAGGACGCCGAGGTCAGCACCCACTACCTGACCACCGAGGACAAGCTCGGCCTCAGCATGCTCCGCTTCCAGCGGGGCGAGGCGGGCGAGGCCATCCTCATCATCCACGGCCTCACCACGTCCACCGACATGTTCATCCAGCCGGAGCACTACAACCTGGTGAGCTACCTGCTCGACCAGGGCTTCGGCGACGTGTGGTGCTTCGACTTCCGGATGAGCAACCGCCACTCGTACAACCTGTTCAAGCACCGCTACACCATGGACGACTGCGCCCTGTTCGACCATCCGGCGGCGGTGGCCGAGATGCGCCGCCACATCGGCGACAAGCCCATCCACGTGATCTGCCACTGCCTGGGCGCCAACTCGTTCATGATGTCGCTGTTCGGCAAGGCGGTCACCGGCATCTCGAGCGTGATCGCCAACAGCGTGGCCCTCACGCCGCGGGTGCCGCCGTGGTCGAAGCTCAAGCTGACCGTGGCGCCCACCGTCGCCGAGAACATCCTCGGGTTCCCCTACCTGAACCCGCACTGGGGCGACGAGCCGGGGTGGTCGCGCGGCAAGCTGGTGTCCCGGGTCATCGACATGTTCCACCGCGAGTGCGACGTGCCCGCCTGCCACATGCTGAGCCTCATGTGGGGCACGGGGTGGCCGGCGCTCTACAGCCACGAGAACATGGACCCGGTCACCCACCGGCGGGGCGGCGACCTCTACGGCGCCACCAGCATGAACTACTACCGGCACGTGCTGCGGCAGGTGCAGGCCGGCCATGCCGTGAAGTACGAACCGTCGAACCCCGCCCTCGACCGGCTGCCCGACGACTACTTCACCTACGCCGAGGACATCCAGACGCCGGTGCTGTTCATGACCGGCGAGAACAACAAGGTGTTCACCAACTCGAACATCGTGTGCCACGAGCGGATGGAGCGCATCGTCCCGGGCCGCCACGAACTGCACGTGTTCCCCGGCTACGGCCACCAGGACCCGTTCATGGGCAAGAACGTGGCGCGCGACATCTTCCCGAGGCTCGTGGAGTTCATCGAGAAGCACCGCCACGACGTCCCCGCCGGCGGCGCCACCGCCGCCGCCAGCCGGTAGCAGCCGCCGAACCGGACGTATCACCGCTCCCTCCTCCGCGTCTGGACACCGGAAGCTCGGCCCAGGGAGGGAACGATCATGAGCACCACCGACACCACCACGTTCGTCGCCGGCACCGCTCCGGCGGCGCCCAGCATCCGGCTGGCCGACATGGCCGAGCGCCTGTTCTGGACGTTCGTCGCCGGCTTCACCTCGGCCCTCGTCAGTCCCCCGCTGGCTCAGGCGGCGGGCATCCACCTGTCGCTGACCGTCCTCGACTCGGCCGTCCTGGCCGGCGTCACCGCGGCGGTCAACTTCGTCACCCTGGTCGCCCGCTGGCGGCTGGCGGTGCTGCCCGACCCCGGGACCGCGTTCCGCGACTGACACACCTACCATGGCCCTTTTCCCGACGAGGAGGGCGAAACCATGGCCGACGGGACGACGCTGTTCGAGTTGCCCGGCTTCGGGGGCCAGCTGATCCATCCGGGGGACGACCAGTACGACGAGGCCCGCCGGGTGTTCAACGGGATGATCGACCGCCGGCCGGTGCTGATCGCCCGGTGCGCCTCGGCGGGCGACGTCGCCATGGTGGTGAACCTCGCCCGGGAGCAGGACCTGCCGCTGTCGGTGTACGGCGGTGGCCACGGGGTCACGGGGTCGGCGGTGGTCGACGCCGGCGTGTGCCTCGACATGCGGGGCATGCGGAGTATCTCCGTCGACCCGGAGTCGCGCGTGGCCACGGTCGAGGGCGGCTGCACCTGGGGCGAGGTCGACGCCGCCACCCAGGCCCACGGCCTGGCCGTCACCGGCGGCCGGGTCTCGGGCACCGGGGTCGCCGGCCTGGCCCTCGGGAGCGGCAGCGGCTGGCTCGAGCGCAAGCTCGGCTTCGTGTGCGACAACCTGGTGAAGGCCGAGGTCGTCACCGCCGACGGCAGCCAGGTGGTGGCGTCCGACGACGAGAACCCGGACCTGTTCTGGGCCCTGCGGGGAGGCGGCGGCAACTTCGGCGTGGTCACCGCCTTCCACCTGCGGGTCCACCGGGTCGGCCCCATCGTGCTCGGAGGCATGCTCGGCTACCCCGTCCACATGGCCGGCGACCTGGTCCGCTTCTACCGAAGCTTCCTCGAGTCGGCGCCCGACGAGGTCGGCGGCGGCGTGGCCTTCATCACCGCCCCGCCCGCCCCCTTCGTCCCGGAGCCGGCCCGCGGGAAGCCGATGGTCGGCGTCATCGTGTCGTACGCCGGCCCGGTGGAGCAGGGCCAGGAGGTCCTGCGGCCGCTTCTCGAGTTCGGGCCGCCGGCGCTCAACATGGTGCAGCCCATGCCGTACGTCGAGCTCCAGAAGATGATCGACCCGGCCAACCCCGAGGGGATGCAGAACTACTGGACGGCCGACTTCTACGACGAGTTGCCCGACGAGGCGGTGGACACCCTCGTCGAGGGGGCCACCAAGCCGGTGTCCCCGCTCACCCAGATCATCCTCGTGCCCGGAGGAGGCGCCATCGCCCGCGTCCCCGAGGACGCCACCGCCTTCGGGCAGCGCACCGCCAAGTGGAACATCCACTACCTGTCCCTGTGGCCGGACCCGGCGGACAGCGACACGAACATCGCCTACACCCGCGGGCTGGCCGGCAGCATGAAGCCGTGGGCCGTCGGGCGGGCCTACCTGAACTTCATCGGCGACGAGGGCCTCGGGCGGGTGGAGGCGGCCTTCGGACCCGAGCGCTACGCCCGGCTCCAGGCCGTCAAGCGGGACTGGGATCCCACCAACTTGTTCCGCCACAACCAGAACATCCCGCCCCTGGCGGACTGAGGTCAGCCCGGCCCCGGCTCACCGCCGGAGCCGCCGCCGTGGCCGTCCTCGTCGTGGGCGACCTCGGTGGTCGAGGTCGGCGAGTCCGGCGCGGTGGTGGTCGTGGCACCGGCCCCGGCGGTGGTCACGGCGGTCGCAACCGTCGTCGCGCGCACGGCGGGCCTGGCGGTGGTCGGGCTGGTGGGTGCCCGGGGACGGGTCGTGACGACCGCCGCCGGCCCGGCCCCGCCGGTGTCGGGGGGGAGGGACACCGGGGGGACCGGGCTGGCGCCGCGGCGGTCGGGCGAGACGAAGGCCGGCGCCGGCTCGGTGCTCACCGCCGAGGCAGCCAGGATGGAGGCGGTGGCGGCGGTGGCGGCCAGGAGGCCGAACAGCACCACGCCGAGCAACCGCTTCGCCATCAGGCTCCCTCCTTCCGACCGTCGAGGCAATGGTCGCCGACCGCCGGGGCCGGCGGTAGTGGACGATGGTCGTAGTACCTCGGTCGTAGCACCAAGGCGCGATGGAAAGGCCGACCGGTGTCGTCGTTCGATGGACCCGATCCCGTCCGACGACCAGGAGAACACACCATGCCTCGAAGCCCGATCCGCCGCCTGCTCCTCGGCCTCGCCCTGCCCGCCGCGACGGTGCTGGCGGCCGCCGGCGTGGCGTCGGCCCTCACGGGTCCGTCCCGACCGGCGCTTCGAAGCCACGACGAGTGCGCCACGCCGTCCACGGACGACCGCTGCGCCACGACCACCACCACGGGCGACGCCGCCGCCCCGTCCACCACCACGGCGCCCGCGCCCGCCGCCAGCACCACCACGGGGCCGGAGCGGGAGGAGGAGCACGCTACGACGACCACCGCGCCCGAGCACGAGGTTGAGGCCGAGAACGAGGACGGCGCGGAGAACGCGGTCGAGCACGCGGTCGAGAACGAGGTGGGGGACGAACATGGCGACGATGCGCGGGTCACCACGACGACGACGGTGGCGCCCGCCACCACGTCCACCACCCTCGAGCACGAGGGCGGGGGCGACGCCGGCAGCCACGACGGCGGCGGCCACGACGGGCCCGACAGCGGCCGGGACGGCTGAGCGCCACCCCTACGCTGGAACCGATGCCCGACGCCGGCCCCGACCCGGACGAGGCCGGCGCGGTGCGGTCCGGTCGGCGGCTGGTCGCCCTCCAGGTCGGCCAGTTCGCCGCCGCCGGCCTGGTGGCCCTCGCCATCGTGGCCGTCGCCACCTCGATCGCCAGCCGGCGCATCGGCGAGCGGGAGGCCATCTCGGACGCCCGCACCACCACCGTCATCCGGGCCCAGGAGGTGGTGACGCCGGCGCTCTCCGACGGCGTGCTGCACGGCGACCCCGACGCCCTCGCCCGCCTGGACGAGGTGGTCCAGAAGGACGTCCTCGACGCGTCGCTGGTGCGGGTCAAGCTGTGGAGGGGCGACGGCACCATCGTCTATGCCGACCAGCCGGCGCTGGTGGGGACCCGCTGGGCGCTCGGCCCCGACGAGCGCCGGTCGGTGGCCACCGGGCGCATCGACGCCGAGGTCAGCGACCTCACCAAGCCGGAGAACCGCTACGAGCGGGCCTACGGCAAGCTGCTCGAGGTGTACCTGCCGGTGCGCACGCCGGCCGGGGAGGTGCTGCTCTTCGAGGCCTACTACCGCTACGGCCTGGTGGCGTCGAACGGCCGGCGGCTGTGGCGCAGCTTCGCCCCCATCTCGCTCGGCGGCCTGGTGATGCTGGGGCTGGTGCAGCTGCTCCTGGCCTGGTCCCTGGCCCGCCGGCTGCGCCACCGGCTCGAGGAGCGGGAGCGCCTGCTGCGGCGGACCCTGGAAGTCTCGGAGATCGAGCGCCGCCAGATCGCCGGCGACCTGCACGACGGAGTGGTGCAGGACCTGGCCGGGGTGGCCCTGGCCCTCTCGGCCGCCACCCGCCGGCCACCCGACTCCACCGCCGACGGGCGGGTGATCGCCGAGTCGGCGGAGGCGGTGCGGGGAAGCATCAAGTCCCTGCGGTCCCTGCTCGTCGACATCTACCCGCCCGACTTCGCCGAGGTGAGCCTGGAGTCGGCGCTGGCCGACCTCCTCGCCCGCGCCGCCGACCGGGGGGTGGCCACCCACCTGTCGGCCGGCGGGCTGGTGGACCCGGTGCCCGACGCGGCCGCCCGCCTCGTCTACCGCGTCGCCCAGGAGGGGCTGCGCAACGTCGTCGACCACGCCGGTGCCACCACGGTGACGGTGTCGGCCCGCACCGAGGGCGCGGGCGTGTCGGTCGAGGTTTCCGACGACGGCCAGGGGTTCGACACCACCGTGCTGGCCGAGCGGCAAGCGGCCGGCCATCTGGGCCTCACCGCCATGCGCGGGCTGGTGGCGGACGCCGGCGGCACGCTGGTGGTACAGAGCGCCCCCGGCGAGGGGACCGTCGTGCGGGCCACGGTGCCGTGCCGGTGATCCGCGTCGTCGTCGCCGACGACCACGCCGTGGTCCGCAGCGGGCTCGACCAGCTGTTGGCCACCGCGCCCGACATCGACCTGGTGGGCAGCGCGGCCGACGGCGAAGAGGCCGTCCGGCTGGTCGAGGAGCTGCGCCCCGACGTGGTGCTGATGGACCTGGGCATGCCGGTGCTCGACGGCGCCGGCGCCACCCGCCGGATCGCCGAGTCGGGCGCCGGCACCCGTGTCGTCGTGCTCACCTCGTTCTCCGACGACCGCCACATCGCCGGCGCCCTGCGGGCCGGCGCTATCGGGTACGTGCTCAAGCACGCCGAGCCCAGGACACGTCGTCCCACTCCACCAGCGGCAGGCGGGGATGCACCCGGCGGGAGGCGACGTAGGCGGTGTCGTAGCGGCGCCGGGGAAGGGGCCCGAGCAGGGACCGCTCGGTGACCAGGCGCTGCGCCGGGGTGGCGCCGGTGGTGGAGTGGACCCGGGCGTGCACCCGCTCGGCGATGAAGACCTGTGCCCGGGCGTTCAGCTCGGCCAGGCTCCCCGGGGCCCCGAGGGCGTCGCACTCGGTGAGGAACGATTCCTTGAGCTCCCGGAAGGGCCGTTCGGTCTTGCCCTTGCGCTTGGCGTCGCCGGCCTGGCAGGCCCGGATCTCGGTGCCGTGGTGGCGGGCGAAGTCCAGCGCCGGCGGGTGCAGGCGGAAGCGACGACCCTGGGAGCGTCCCAAGGCGCCCATGCGGTCGGTGCGGGAGATCTTGGGCACGCCGCCGGCCGCCTCGAAGAACCGCACCAGGCCCTCGAAGGTGTGCTCGGCGTCGACGCTGGAGGTGAACCACCAGGTGCGCCAACGCGACCAGGACAAGATGGCGCCGAAGCACACCACCTCGCCCAGCCCCCACCTGGTGGTCCACGCCGAGCACTCCGAGAAGTCGAACTGGCACTCCTCGCCCGGCGCGGTCTCGATGGGGACGCTGACGGCCGGGCCGGATCGGAACCGGGGGCCGCGCCGGGAGCGCAGGTAGCGCACCACGCTGGCGTAGCTGCCGTCGAAGCCCTCGGCCACCAAGATGGCGAACACCGAGGTGGCCAGCAGCTTCTCGGCCGGCGGGCGGATCAGGCCGTCGATGCGGGCCGCCCAGCGGGCGTCGATGACGGCCAGGGCCGGGTCGATGGTCCGTGCCGGCGGCGGGCCGCCGTCACGCAGCCACTTCGAGACGGTGGCCGGGTGGTAGTCGAGCTCGTCGGCGATCTCGACGATGGTCTTGCCCTGACGGCGCAAGGCCAACAGGTCCATGTACTCCTCCTGGGTCAACATGCCGGTGGCTCCTCCAGTGCGTTCGGTGCTTGGTCGCCCGAGACGCTGGAGGGGCCGTCAGTCCGGCTGGTGGATGGTGTTCAGGAGGAGGGCCAGGGGCTCAGGTCACCGCGACTTTCGTTGATCGCAGATCGCGAGAATCGGTGAGCGGCCAACA
>DASSMA010000057.1:0-20622 GCA_035689115.1 Acidimicrobiales bacterium | reverse complement strand
GCGGGCGGGGGTGGCGTAGTGGACGTTGTTGGTGGCCACCAGCTCCACGCCGGCCCGCAGGGCCAGCTCGGCCAGGGCGTCGTTGCGGGCCGAGTCGAGGGGGTCGCCGTGGTCCCACAGCTCGACGGCCACGTTGTCGCGGCCGAAGCAGGTGACCAGGTCGGCCAGCGTGCGGGCGGCGGCGGCCGGGCCCCGGTCGACCAGGGCGCGAGGCACCGCCCCCTTGCGGCAGCCGGTGAGGACGAGCCACCGGTTGCCGGCGGCCTGGCAGAGCGCCGACATGGAGAACTGCGGGCGGCCCTTCTCCTTCCCGGCCAGCTGGGCCTCCCCGATCACCCTGGACAGGCGGGCGTAGCCCTCGGCGTCCCTGGCCAGGATGACGAGGTGGTCGCCCTCGGGATCGGGGATCCCGTTCTGGGGCTTGGTGAGGCCGAGGCTGACCTCGGCCCCGAACACGGTCGGCAGGCCGACGGCGCCGGCCGCCTCGGCGAAGCGCACCACGCCGTACATGCCGTCGTGGTCGGTGAGGGCCAGCGCCTCCAGCCCGAGGCGGGCCGCCTCCTCGGCCAGCTCCTCGGGGTGCGACGCCCCGTCGAGGAAGCTGAAGTTGGAGTGGCAGTGCAGCTCGGCGTAGCGCGTGATCGCCGGCCGGCGCTCCGTCGACGGCTCGAACGGCTGGCGCCGGCGGGACCAGGCCGGGCTGTCGCCGCCGTTGGCCGTCTCCGGGACGTTGGTGGGGCGGCCGCTGGACAGCCGGCGCTCCAGCTCGGCCCACGGCATGGGGGGGTTCCGCCAGCCCACCGCGTCACCCCGCTGCGTCTTTGGACGCCGGGCGGCCACAGATGGCCGCCTGCGTCCAGAGAACGGCTAGGGCAAGGGGCAGCCGGCAGGGGGAGGTGAGCCGGCGAGCACCGCTCCCGCGCAGGCGCGCCCCGCCTCGGCCTCCAGTGGAGCCGGAGCGAAGCCCTCGCCGGTGTGCGGGGGCAGCGCCAGGTCGACCGAGAGCCCGAGCGGCGTGCTGCTTACCCGGGCCGTCGCCCACAGGTCGCCGAAGCGCTTGCGGAGCCGGAAGGATCCGCTCAGGAGCGTGGGGGTCCACCCCGCGGCGTCGGCCACACGCAGGACCCGCACGACCTCGTCGTGGCCGGGCGGGGGCGAGCAGCGCACCTCGGTGTCCTCCACGGCGGCGAAGTCCAGCGGCTCGCCCGTCGACGGCCGGTAGTGGGCCAGGCTCTCCGTACAGCCGGTGAGCGCGGCAGTGAGCGGGTCGGCCCGCAGAAGGGCCAGCCGGCGGCTGTCCTCGGCGTTCGGCTGGAACTTCGAGTCGGCGCACCCCGCCGCCACCACCAGCGCAAGCACAGCCGCCCACCACCGCATCCGGCGTCAACGGTAGCGAGTCAGTCATAGGACGCCTCCGCCCACCAGCGCCCGCCCTCCAGCGACAGCAGCCACGCTCCCTCGCCGGCGACCACCTGGAACCGGGCCCGCCGGCGGTGGGCGGCGCCGTCCCACCACCGCTCGTCGGCCGGCCACGGGCCGGCCCAGCCCGTGACCGGGTCCCACCGGCCGCCGTCGACCGACAGCCGGGCCGGCGCCACGGTGACCGCCCCCCGGCCGGTGACGCCCACCGCCCGGCCGGCGCCGTCGACCAGCTCGGCGGGCAGGGGCGGGGCGAACACGGTTGCCGGCGCCGGTGGCGGCACCTGGCCGGGCCAGGGGCGGTCGGGGGGGCGGGCCGGCTCCCGGGCGTCGCCCCACGGCACCAGCGTGACCCGCTCGGCCGGGTGGCGGCCGCCGCTCGCGACGGCGGTGCGCACCGCCTCGGGGCCGAGCATGCCCTGGACCCGGGCCAGGGCCCGGGCCGCCCGCTCGCCGGCCTCGGCGCTGCCGCCCCAGAACCCCTGCTGGCGGCCGGTGTCGGGAACCACCTGGTCGGGCACCAGGCGCAGCAGGGTGAGCCCGCCGGTGGGGCGGTCGGCGCTGTGCAGCCAGCCGTCGAGCTGCCAGCGGACCCGGTCGGCGATGGCGGCCGGCGTGAGGGCGCCGTCGGCCCGCCACAGCCGGGCCAGGTGCTCGCCGTGCTCGGTCTCCGCCTCGATGCAGACGCGGGTGCAGGCCAGGCCCCGCCCGGACAGGGCGGCGTGGAGCTCGCCGGCCAGGGCCTTGGCGGCGAAGGCGGCGGTGTCGACCCGCAGGGCGGGGGGGTCGAGCTCGGTCTGGACGGCGAAGTCGGCCGGCGGCTCGTGGGCCACCAGGGGGCGCTCGTCGAGGCCCCGGGCCAGGCGGTGGGCCACCGCCCCGTCGGGCCCGAAGCGGGCCAGCACGTCGGCCGCCGGCAGCCGGGCAAAGGCGCCCAGCGTGCGGACGCCCAGGCGCAGCAGCAGGTCGGCCAGGTCGGGCCGGTCGAGGACGCCCACCGGGAACGGCGCCAGGAAGGCGGGCGACCCGCCGGCCGGCACCACCAGGCCCCGCCGGGCGGCCAGGCCGGCGGCCAGGAACCCGTCGGCCACGCCCGCCCGGGCGCCGGCCACCGCCCCGGTGACGCAGGCGACCAGGGCCTCGTCGCCGCCGAAGTACCGGGACGGGCCGAGGGTGGCCAGCGCCACCAGCCCGGGCCGGACGACCTCCACCCGGGGGGCGAAGGCGGCCACGGCGGCCACCACCGGCTCGAAGGCCCGGGCGTCGCGGCCGGGGTCGTGCTCGAGCACCACCAGCTCCGGGCAGCGGGCCTGGGCCTCGCGCCGGCGCAGCCCGCGGGCCACCCCCTCGGCCCGGGCCGCCGCCGAGCAGGCCACCACCCGGTTGGCGTGGAGCACGGCGGCCGGCGTGCCGGCGCCGGCGCCGGCCGCCACCACCGGCCAGTCGGGCACCCAGGCCACCAGCAGGCGCGTGGCCTCGCTCACGCCGGCGCCCCAAGGAGGTGGGGCCGGGTGGCGGCGCACTCGGCGAGCGGGGCGCCGGCGCCGGGCAGCCAGAGCCGGGCCCGGCGGGGGCGGGCGGCGGCCCCCCGGCCCTCGGCCACGACCTCCAGCAGCCGGGACGTGAGGTGGCCCGACCCCTCGGCCAGGCCGTGCCAGGTGGAACGGGCGACGGAGAGGTGGAGGTCGGCGCCGTCCCAGGGGCCGAGGGGCACGAGCACGGCGCCCCGCTCCCGGGCCCGGGCCGCCAGCCGGCGGGCGTCGGCCGCCCGCACCCGCCCCGGCGGGCGCACGACCACCACGTCGAGCCCGTCGAGCAGGGCGGCCGCCACCGCCGCCCACTCGCCGCCCGGGGCCGGCACCAGGGCCAGCCGCCCGAGGTCGACGCCCACGTCGGCGGCGGCGGCCGGGCCCAGGGTGGGCAGCCCCACGACGGCGCACCACGAGCCGGCGGCCGAGGGCCCGGCCAGGAGGGCCAGGACCAGCGAGGTGGCGCCCGCCACCGCCACCGTGGACCCCCGCCGCAGCCCCTCGCCGGGGAACAGGCCGGCGAGGGCGGGCAGCACCGGCAGCACCCGCCCGCCCGCCAGCGACACGGGGCGGACGGTAGGCAGGGGCGAGGGCGAGGCGAGCGCCATGGGTCTTCCAGTATCGAACGCATGTTCGTACCCGTCAACCCGCGGATGGCGCTGAGCGCAGGCCCGACGCAGAATTGCCGGAGACGAGCGAAGGGGGAGGTGGGACACGGATGAAAGCCGCCAGGCGCACCCTGCTGATCGGCGTCCCCGTGGCCCTCTTCATCATCGCCCGCGCCGCCTTCCCGATGGACGGGCTCACCCCCGCCGCCCGGGCCGAGATCCCCGCCGGCATGGTGGGCGTGTACAAGGCGGCGGCCAAGCGCTGCGTGGGCCTGCCCTGGCAGGTCCTGCCCGCCATCGCCTGGACCGAGTCGCGCTACGCCAGCGGGACGATCGACCGCCACACGGGCGACATCGCCGCGCCCGTCGTCGGGCCCGCCTACGACGGCAAGGACGGGCGGCCCAGTGTCGGCGACGCGTCCCAGCCCGACGGCTGGGCCCACCCGCAGGGCCCCATGGGGATGCTGCCGGCGGCGTGGGCCAAGTACGCCACGCTGGCGCCCGGGCGGCCGGCCGGCGCCACCCCGTCGGTCCAGAACGCCTGGGACTCGGCCTACGCCACCGCTCACGAGCTGTGCGGGGACGCCCCGCTGCTGGTGGACCTCAACCGCTCGATCCGCGGCCATACCCCCGACCCGATCCACGTCATGGGGGTCCTGCTCAAGATCGCCCGCTACTCCAGGACCACCGACATCCCCGACGTCGCCGCCCTCGTGGCGGCGGTCGGTGCGCCGGCCGACCCCGCCGGCGGCGGCGTGTCGGGGAAGGGCGCGGCCGTGGTGGCCGCCGCCGCCCGGATGCTGGGGGTGCCCTACGTGTGGGGCGCCGAGTCACCGACCCAGGGCTTCGACTGCTCCGGGCTGGTGTGGTGGTCCTACCGCGAGGCCGGCATCACGGTGGCCCGCACCACCGAGGACCTCGTCAACGCCGGCGTGCCGGTGGTCAACGAACGGCTCCAGCCCGGCGACCTGCTCTTCACCCGCGGCGGCCAGATCACCCACGACTTCGGCCACGTGGCGATCTACGCCGGCGGGGGGATGGAGATCGTCGCTCCCCGGTCCGGCAAGTCGGTCACCGTGCAGAAGGTGGACATGAAGGAGGTCCAGGCCGTCCGAAGAATCCTTGCCTAATGGTTCGCTCCGTACCGTCCTGGCCCTCTGGCCAGGTCAGGGGTGCACGTCGGCCAGGTGGAACCACCCCATGGCCCGGGACACGTCCTCGGGCGACCAGGCGCCGTCGTGCCACAGCCGACCCACCACCGTGTTGCCGAGGAACACCCTGTAGGCGCCGGCGGCCACGTCGGCCTCGGGGTCGGCCGCCACCGCGGCGCGGTGGTGGGCCAGCGCCACCGACGCGCTGTCGAGCAGGGCGTCGGCGTTGCGGCGGTCGTCGAAGCGCTCGTCGAGGCTCATGGCCATGGCCAGCGCGGCGGTGCTCCGGAAGGCCTTGGCGTCGGCATCGCCGTCGCGGTCGAGCATCCGCAGGCCCTCGTCGACGTAGGAGAGCCGGGTGCGCAGCTGCTCGATGCGGTGGTGGAGCCGCTGGTCGGCATGCCCCGTCCTCTCCAGGCCGGCCAGCTCCTCCAGCTCCCCCAACACCCGCTTGTAGTTGTCCTTCGTCGTCTCGAACAGCCCGCGGTTGACGCCGGCCACCTGGTCGGCCCAGGTGTCGTAGACGGTGGCCACCGCCTTCTCCCGGCGGTACTCGGCCTCGATGGTGTCGCCGTTGGCCACCCGCAGCGGCGACGCCCTCGGCGCGGCCACCTCGCCGGACTCCACGTCCTCGCCGCGCCACACCGAATAGGCGTTGCTGCGGTAGCGGTCCCTGCCGGCGACCGACTCGTCGAAGGTGCAGCGGATGGTGGTGGCCCGCCCACCGGCCCGCAGCTCCACGTCGACGCCGTCGGGGCGCTCGACGTCCTCGTCGGCCACGATCTCCACGACCACGGCCAGGTGCGAGTGGCGAAGGACGGAGTCGCGGGCCGGCGGCAGCAACGGCTCCTCCTCCCCAGCCGTCTCCACGACGCGCACCCGCGCCGGCCGGCCGGGGCCCTTCCCGGGCGACGACCCCTCGTCGACCAACTGGAGCGACGAGTGGGCCAGGTCGCCCACGGCGGCCAGGGCGGCGGCCATGGCGTCCTTCACGGTGGGGCCGGTGAACTCCAGCCGGGCGACGGGCCGGGCCTTGGCCGGCTCGATGCTGACCGTGACCAGCCGGGTGTGGGTGGCCGAGCGCTCGCGGACGCCCCCGTCGGCGTCCCGCCCGCGCCGCCCACGCCGGCCCCGGCGTTCGAACCGCCACCACTGGGTGGTGCCGGAGGGCGACGAGCCGGCACGGCCCACGCCGCCGGTCCGCAGGCCGGAGCCGAGGCCGCCCGACCCGCCGCGGGCCCGCTTGCGACGCTCGAAGCCGAACACGACGCGCCCGCCGCGCTGCACCCGCCCCGGCGGGGCGGCGAAGCCGCCGAGACCGAGCACCACGCCGAGGTTGCCCACCGCCATCCCCCACCCGAGGGCGGTGTCGACCAGGAGGCCCCCGTGCACCGGGTAGCGGACGATGGTGGTCGGCAGCAGGGACCAGAGCACGCCCACACCGGCGCACAGGAAGGCGGCGACGCACAGGGGCTTCGAGCCGTCGTCCTCCGATTCGGGTCCCGACACGGTGGCCAGCGAGAGCCCGCTGTAGAGCAGGCCGGCCAGCGATACCAGCAGGGCCACCGGGCGGTCGGCCAGGAACCCGAGGCTGGCGTTGCGGGCCAGCAGGACCACCACGACGGCCACCGGAACCGCCACCGCCGCCGCCAGCGCCCACCCGCCGGCGGCGTCGGAGGCCGGCTCGGCGGGTGTGTCGGCCGGCGGCTCGGCGGGCGGGGAGCGCCGACGCTGTACCCGGAGGGCGACCAGGCCGCCGACCAGCAGCAGGGGCACCAGCCACCCCCGCAGCGTGAGCGCCTGGAGCAGGGCGACAGGGCCCGAGGCGACGGCCGGCTTCGACGCGGCGAAGTGGCGCAGCCGCCACTGGAACAGCCCGTCGCCGAAGGCGACGAGAGCGAAGGCGCCGGCGGTGGCGGCGGCGGCCGCCGCCCGCCCCCACCGCGTGGCGAAGCCGGCGACCAGCCCGACGAAGGCGGCGGCCAGCGGCAGGCCGGCGAAGACCACGGCCGGCTGGCCGCCGCTGGCCGGCACCCGGTACAGGCCGGCCACCAATGGCGTGAGGTAGTCGGGCGCCACGTGGCGGGCGGCGGTGGCCAGGCTGGCCTCCACCACCAGGAATCCGAGGCCGGTGGCGAAGCCGGCCAGGGCCGAGTCGGATGGTCGCACCGGGCCCTCGGCGGTGAGGGCGAGCACGACCGCCGGCGCGCACACGGCGGCCAGCTCGAGGATCGGCCCGAGCGCCTCCACCGCACCGATACCGGCCACCCGCAGCAGCCGCTCGACCACCAGCACGGCGACGGTGGCGCCCACCGCCCCGAACCCGAAGGAGGTGGCCAGGCCGCCGGCGCCCGCCGACGGGCGGCCGGCCAGGAGGCGCACCTCCACCACCAGCAGGACGGGGAACACCAGGAGGTCGACCACGGCCGCCACGCCCGACGGCGACGCGGGCCGGAGCACCAGCCAGAGGAGGGCGAGGACGGCGACCAGGGCGGGCGGCGCCCATGCCGGCAGGTCGCGCGCCAACGCCGACGGCGTGCGCGCAGAAGCCGGCACCCCCTGCGCCTGCTCGTCAGCCTCCTCGCGCTCGGGCGTCTCCACGGCCATCAGCCAAGCACCACGACCTCGACGCGGCGGTTCTGCTGCCGGTGCTGTTCGGTGTCGTTGGGCACCACCGGCTGCGTCTCCCCCAGTGCCTTGACGACGAAGCGGTCAGCCGGGATCCCCGCCGTGCCCACCAGGTAGTCGCGCACGGCGGTGGCCCGCCGGCCCGAGAGCGCCAGGTTGAACGCCGGGTCGCCCACGTCGTCGGTGTGGCCGCGCACCTCGACGTTGGCGCCGCCGTAGTAGGCGAGCAGCTCGGCCACCTTCGCCAGGGTCGGCACGGCGTCGGGCCGCACGTCGGCCTTGTTGAAGTCGAACAGCACCGACTCGGGCAGGGGCACCACCAGGCCGGCGTCGGACTGGTGGGCGTTGAGGTCGGTGATGATCTTCTGGACCTCTGCCGGCCGTGGCGGCTCGGCCGTGGTGGGCACGGTCGGCGCGGCCACGGGTCGGGGGGGCGGCGGCTTGGGCCCGGGGACGGCGGCGATGCCGATGACGACGAGCAGGGCCGCGACCGGCACGACGGCGGCCAGGTCGAGGCGCCGGCTCACGGCACGACGTTGCACGGCGACACCGCCGTGCACGCGTTCCAGGCCTTGACGATGGCCTTGCCGCGGTCGAACTCCACCTTGGCCCGCAGCTCGGGGGACGACAGCAGGTCGAGCGTGACGGCGTCGACGGCGGCGGTGAAAGTCCCCGCCGGCGGGGAGGCGCCGAGCGCCACGGTGACCGACACCGAGAGCTGGGAAGGGTCCGTCCCGCAGGCGGCCAGCTTCAGCGCGATCTGGTCGACCACCGGCGTGGCCACCGGGTGGGGCGAGAGGACGGCCGTCTGGCACGTCGTCGTCTGGTTCCGCACCTCCACCACGACCGACGACACGGCCGGGTCCTCCCGGTGGGCGACCCGCAGTACGAGGGCATCGACGTTGGGGGGCGCCAGCGGGGCGTTTGCCCAGTCGACGTCGAGCTTGGCACTGGTGAGGGTCGCGTCGAGGGTGGCGGTGGCCTGCGCTCCTCCCGGCGCCTTCGCCCCGTCGGGGTTGGCGAAGGCGGCCATGCCGGCGCCGGCAGTGGACGAGGCGTTGTCCGGCTGGAGGGTGCGATAGGGGTAGGCGGTGAAGGTGACGGCCTCCGGGGGTTTGCCCACGGTGGCCCGCTGGTAGGTGGGCGCCGGCTCCACGCCGATCCGGATCGTGCGGGCGACGAGGCCGCGAGTGAACATCTCGGCGGTGACCTGCCTCATGTCGATGTCCAGTGCCGCCGATGGTGCGTAGACGGTGCCCCCCACGGCGAGGCGGGGAAGATCGCTGCCGGCGCTGGTGACCTTCACCAGGGCGCACGGCGTGACCGCCGGGGGGACCGGCGGGGGGACCGACGGGTAGGGCGTGGCGGTGAGGCAGCCGCCCAGCGGCCGCATGGCCGGCGGCCGGTACACCAGCTCCAGCTCGACGCCGTCGAGGTGGTCGGTGGCCGGGCGGCGGTAGCCGATGACCAGCTCCACGCCGTCGAGCCGGTGCGTGGCGGCGGTGCCGGCGAGGCCGACCGTGTACTTCACCGACAGGCTGGCCAGGAGCGCGGGGTCGGTGAAGCCGCAGGCCCGCAGGTTGATCTCGTCGGTGCCGGGGGTGCTGCCCAGCTGTGGGGACAGCGTCTGAGCCGTGCAGCTGCTCCCCGTGAACGACGCCAGGGCGGTGATCGGGCCGGGATCACTGTCCTGGTGTGCCACCCGGAGGATGGCCGAGTCGACGTAGGAGCCGGCCGGTAGGTCCGTCGGATACCCGCTGAGCGTGATCGTCGCCGACTCCACGAATCCGGTGGCCAGGCTGGCAACGGCGACCGTCCCGTCGCCGATCTGCCGCCCGCCGTCCGGGGTGGCCCAGCAGCTGGTCCCACCCGACGGCAGGCACCCGTCGGCAGCGCTGACCACGCTGCTGGAAGGCACCTGCGTGGCGCTGGTGGGAGGCGGCAGGGAGGCGGTGTAGCGGACGGCCAGGCTTGCCGGCCCGGTGAGCTCGTTGAACCCGCACGCCTTGAGGTCGAAGGTGTCGGTGGGCAGGGTTGGCCCGGGGGGGGTCGTATGCAACGGGACAGCCGTCGGCCCTGGGCAGGTGTTCCCCGCGAAGGTGGAGGTGACGGCCACGCCGGCGATGCCGGCGTCCTCCTGGTGGGCCACCTTGAGGCGGGCCGAGTCGATCAACGAGCCGGCCGGGATGGGCAGGTCGCCGAAGCCGTTGAGGTCGAGCGACGCCACCGCCGCCGTCGACGAGCCGAGGGGGGCGTCCGCCGTGACGTTGTCGATGGCCAGGGCGTTGGCCGCGTTGTTGCCGGCGGTGGTGAACCCCGGCCCGACGGGCGTGGCTGCGGTGGCCCGGCGGGTGGCCGGCGGCCGGTAGGCCAGGTCGAGCACCAGGCCGTCGACGGAGACGGGGCCGGTCGTCCCGGGTGCCAGGTTGACCAGCGTCGCGTTGTACGAGACGGCGAGGGTGGCCAGCGTGGCGAGCAGGTCGTCGTTGGTGAGCGAGCAGGCCTGCTTCAGGAGGATGCCGTCGGTGCCCATCGCCGATCGCACCCCGAGGGGCACGGTGCAGGTACCGGCGGGCACGGGGATCGTGACGTTGACGGCGATGTCGCCGACGTTGGCCTCCTGCTCCTGGTGGGCCAGCCGGAGGATGGCCGAGTCGACGTACGACCCGGGCGGGATGACGGGCAGGTCGAAGGCCGTGAACGCCAGGGAGGCGGAAGGCAGCGTGGTGGCATCGAGGGTGGCGTTGCTGGTGAGGACGGTGGGCTGCTCGCCGATTGCCTTGGCATTGGGGTCGGGGTTGGAGAACGAGCCCGCCGGCGTGGGGGTGACGGTGGTGGCCTGGCGGGTGAGGGCCGGCGGCACGTACACCAGTTCCAGCCACATGCCGTCGAGCAGCGCGGTTCCGCCGGGCCCGCCGGCGGTCGTGGCGGTGAAGGTGGCCGTCAGGCCCTTCAGCTGGTCGGCGTCGGTGAGACCGCACGCCATGAGGTCGAGGCGGTAATCGGCGAACGAGGTGGGGCTCAGGGGGACGGTCTGGTCGACGCACGGGCCGACGGTGACCTTGGGGGGGGCCAGGTTGCCTGTCTCCTGGTGCACCACCCGCAGCCGGGCCGAGTCGATGGTCGACCCTGGCGGGATCGGCGGGTCGCCGAGCCCGGAGACGGTAAGCGATGCGGTGGGCACCGCGTTGAACAGGGCGGCGGCGGCGCTGCCGGTCGTCGATCCCCCGTCGATCTCCAGGGCCTTGGCGGCCGGGGCGAAGACGGTGGCCGAGGCGGCGGTGGCCCGCATGACCGTGGGGATGCGGTAGGCCACGTCGAGGTAGACGCCGTCGAGCAGCTCGTGGGCCGAGGCGCCGCCCGTGTCCAGGTTGGCGTCGATGCGCACGGTCATGTCGGTGAACTGGCCGGCGTCGTTGATCGCGCAGGCGGCCTTCAGGTCGACGCCGCCCGTCGTGTACGCGGGTGGGCCCGGCGGCTGGGGGCTCGACGGCAGGGTGGTGGTGCAGCCGCCGACCGTCGCCTGCAGGGTGAGGGGGTCGCCCAACTCCTGGTGGCGGACCCGGAGGAACGCGCTGTCGATCAGGGCGCCGGCCGGGACGCCGGGCCGGAACGCCTTCACCACCAGCTGGGCGGGCGAGCCGGGGGTCAGCGGGGCGTCGGCGGCCAGCACGGGAAGCTCGTCGGTGACCACCGCGTTCCCCGGGTTGGCGAACCCCACGTTGGTCTCGATGGCGGTGGGATCGAGCGTGTGGGACGGCTTGGTGGGCGCCATGCCGTAGAGGGCGATCGACTGGTCGGACTGGCCCCCAGGCGTGGCGCACAGCTCCACCCGGCCGCGGTCGATCTGGAGGTGGCTGTCGCCGCCGAAGGCGAACTGGACGCCCTTGACGGCGAGGCCGTCGGTCTCGGTCTTGCACGCCCCCGGGATGCGCAGCTGGCTGGCCGTGGGGCGGGGCCCGGACGGGTTGGCGGCCCAGGTTCCCTTCGGCTGGCCGCCCACCACGTCGACCGTCGGGTCACCCACCGTCCACGTGGCCGAACCGCCGCGGAAGGTGAAGTCGAAGTAGTAGAAGCCGGGGTTGAACAGCACCACGGCGTTGGGGCAGGTCGTCGTGAGCGCCGAGAGGCCGGCGGCGTCGTCGTAAGCGCCGGGATCGAGGGTGACCAGCCAGCCCGAGGACGGGCAGGCGGGCACGTCGCGGTGCAAGGGGACGGTGGTGGTGGCCGGCAGGTAGTCGGGGTCGCGGCCGCGCGACGGGTCGGCCGGCGGCGAGACGTTGGCGCAGTGGACGTCGTCGGCCGGGTCGGTCTGGATGACGGTGGAGGGCGGGGCTGGATCGCAGTTCCCGAGGGCCGAGACCGAGCCCTGCACCACCAGGGACGCGCCGGCCTTCACGGTGGAGTTGGAGAACACGCTTCCCAGCACCCGCATGGGCCTGGTGGTCTCCACGCCCTCCTCGCCCGGGACGCTGCCCAGGCTCAGCAGGGCGTTGACCGGCTTGTTGGCCCGGTCGCCGCCGGGCGGCGGGCCGTTGCAGCTCACCGTGTACCGGCGCCCGTCGACGGGGTTGCCGGCGGGGTCCAGGGGTGAGTCCACGTTCTCGCACGCCCCGCCGTTGCCGTAGCGGTAGATGGCGTTCTGCACGGCGCCGTCCTGCCCGTAGGTGGCCAGGCCGCGGATGCCGAAGGCACGCGACGAGCGCATGCCGACGTCGGCGAAGGTCAGGATCCCCGTGATCAGTACCGCGAACACGGTGATGAAGACGAGGGCGATGATGAGCATGCTCCCGTCCTCGCCCTTGGGTGGACGGTGCGGGTGCCACGCGGTCACGAGCTCAACCTGCGCTGGAGGGTGAGCTGGCTGGCGGGCAGCGGGTAGGGGTCCACCCGGATGCTCAGCACGACCGTGGCGGGGGTGCCGGGATCGGGGCACAGGGCCGTGGACGTATCGGTGATCGCTGCCTTGCACGCGACGGTTACGGCGGACGGCGCACCGACCGCGTCGGGGAAGTGGCCCAGGATGCGGCGCACCGGCAGGCCGCCGGCCACGCACTCGTACCGGACGAGATCGTGGTCTCCAGCGTCACCGGTGGGGTCGAGGGCGTAGACGGCGACGTGGGCGACCGTGGTGTCGGTCCAGGTGAAGCGGATGAAGCGGCCGGCGTCGCGGGTGACGCAGTTCCCGATGGGCTCGGGGTCGGCCGTCCTTGCCACCGTCTCGGCTCGGTGGACGTCCTCGGTGACGGCGCTGGTGAGGGCCTGCGCAGCACTGGAGCGGGCCACGCGAGCGCTGGTGGCGTCGGTGGTCTTGAAGCCCTGGATCACCGCCTCGGTGAGGGCGGCGACGATGATGCCGGTGATGACGATTGCCACGAGAAGCTCGATGAGGGTGAAACCGCCCTGCCCGCGCGCTCGTCCGGACATCACGGCCGCACCACCACCTGGAGGCTCCTGGTGACGGGGCGCCCGTTGGTGGACTCGATCTTCAGGTCCACGAGCTGGAGGGGTGGTGAGTCGGCGCACGTGGCCGGTGCGGGCCCCGTGACGTACTGCGTGCCCTCGCTGTTGAGGTAGCTGACGTGCTCGATCGTGAGCGTGAACCCGTCGGGCGGGCGGGGGAGTGCGTACGTGCCACAGGTGTAGACGAGCGACTCGGCGGCGTCCCGCAGGGCCACGTCGGCCTTCGCCTGCCGGCGCTGGAGGTCGGAGCTGAGCACGGCTGTGGCCATGCCGCCGACGATGACGGCGAAGGCGATGGCCATGATGGTGACGGCCATGACCACCTCGATGAGCGTGATCCCGGAGTCGCCACGTCGTGCACCGCGGCGCCGGGCCCGCCTCCTCACTTGATGTCGACCTGGTTGTAGATGCCGTAGATAGCCGAGACCAGGGCGATGGCCACGAAGCCCACGAACACGCCGACGAAGATGACGGCCAGCGGCTCGAACAGGTTGGTGAGCTTCTTGAGCTTGTACTGGAGTTCGGTCTCGAAGTAGGTGGCCACCACCTCGAGCTGGTCGTCGAGCGTGCCGGTCTCCTCCCCCACCCGCATCATCGATGTGACGGTGACCGGGAAGAGCCGGGTGCGGGCGATCGGCCGCGAGATGCCGTCGCCCTCGAGCATCTCCCTGCGGGCCACTTCGAGCGACTGCTGGAACACCAGGTTGTTCGAGCCGGAGCTGGCCAGGCTGAGGGCGTCGGGGATGGGCACGCCGGAGGTGAGCATGGAGGTGAGGATCCGGCAGAAGCGCTCGACCACGGTGAAGCGCACGACGTCGCCCACCACCGGCGTCTTGAGCAGGAGGCGGTCGCGGACCATCCGCCCCTGCGTCGTGCGAAGGCCGGCGACGATGCCCACGACCAGAAGCGCGAAGAGGATGAGGAGCGGTATCCAGTTGTGGGTGAGCCAGTCCGTCCCGTAGACGAGCATGCGCGTGGCGAGCGGCAGCTTGGCGTGGAAGGACTCGAAGAAGACCTTGAACCGGGGCAGCACGAACACCGTCATGACGCCCACGGTCACGAAGGCCATCACCATCACCAGGCCGGGGTAGGCCAGCGCCGAGCGGATCTTGCGCTTGGCCTCCATGTCGCGCTCGATGTAGCGGGCCAGCTGGCGCATCACGACGTCGAGCTCGCCGGTGGCCTCGGCCGAGCGGAGCACCGCCATGTAGAAGGGCGGGAAGGCGTCGGTGTGGACGGCCATGGCCTCGGCGAAGCTCTCGCCGAAGCGCAGGGAGTCGGCCACCTCGTGGACCACCTTGCGCAGCGTTTTGCTGGTGGTCTCCTCCTCGATGATGGCCAGTGCCTCGGTGAGCGGCAGGCCGGCGGTGATGAAGGCCGCCATCTGCCGCGAGAAGTTGGACAGGTCGACCGGCTTGACCTTCTTGGGGGTCAGCTCGAACTGCAGGATCTGGCGGCCCTCAAGCTTCACCATCTGCACCTGCATGCCCTGGCGGATAAGGCTGTCGGTGACGCCCTCGACGCTGGAGCCCTTCACGACGCCGACGAGCTGGTCCCCTTCGGGGCTCACGGCGACGTACTTGAACTTGGGCATTTCCGGCTCGCTTTACAGCACGTAGATGCTGGAGATGATCTCGCCGATGGTGGTGACGCCCTGCTCCACCAGCTCGACGCCGCCCTGGAGGAGGGAGCGGGTTCCCTGGGCCTGCGCGGCCTCCCGCAGGGCGTCGAGCGAGGCGTGCTCGATGAGGATCTGCTTGATCGGACTGGTCATCCGCAGCAGCTCGAACACACCCACCCGCTCCAGGAACCCGGTACGGGCACAGAAGTTGCAGCCGCGGCCCTGGGTGAACCCCTTGTCGGGCGGGCGTCCTCCGGCCTGGTGGTAGAACGCCATCTCCTCGATGGACGGCTCGTACGGCTCGCGGCACTGGTCGCAGATGCGCCGCACCAGCCGCTGGCTCACCACCCCGTTCACGGTGGAGGCGATCAGGAAGGGCTCGATGCCCATCTCGAGGTAACGCTGGAGGGCCGACGAGGCGTCGGTGGCGTGGATCGACGACAGCACGAAGTGGCCGGTGAGCGCCGACTCGACGGCGATGCGAGCGGTCTCGGCGTCGCGGATCTCGCCTACCAGGATGACGTCGGGGTCCTGCCGCAGGATGGCCCGCAGGCCGGTGGCGAAGGTGATGCCGGCCTGCTCGTTGATCTGGATCTGGTTGATCGACGAGAAGACGTACTCGACCGGGTCCTCGATGGTGACGATGTTCCGATCGGCCTGGTGCATCTGGCCGAGGGTGGCGTAGAGCGTGGTGGTCTTGCCGCTGCCGGTGGGGCCGGCGCACATCACCATGCCGTAGGGCGTGCGCAGGAGCTTGGTGAAGTGCTCGTGGGTGGCCGCCGGCATGCCCAGCTCGTCGAGGCGGTACAGCGTCCGGGTGCGGTCGAGGAGCCGGAGAACGGCCTTCTCCCCCCAGATGGTGGGGCTGGTGGAGATGCGAATGTCGAGCGGGCGCCCGTCGATGTCGCGGCCCATCTGGCCGTCCTGAGGCCGGCGGCGCTCCACGATGTTCATGTTGGCCATGATCTTGATGCGGCTCACCAGCGCGGGGGCCATGCCCGGCGGGAGGGCGAGCACGTCGTGCAGCGCGCCGTCGATGCGGTAGCGGATCCGGAGGCGGTCCTCCTGGGGCTCGATGTGGATGTCGGACGCCCGGTCCCGGGACGCCTGGGTGACGATGAGGTCGACGAGGTGCACGACGGGCGCGTCCTCGCTGACCACCCGGTCGGCGATCTCGACGGTTCGCAGCGCCTCCGCCGCCTGGAACTGCTCGACGAGGGACTCGACGCCCGAAAGGGCGCGATAGCTGTGCTCTATGGCCCGCCGGATGTCGGAGGGGGCGGCGATGGCCAAGGTGACCGCCTGCGGCGCCACCGCGGTGAGCAGCTCGCTGGCCACCGCGGGGTCGACCGGGTCGGCCACGGCGACCTCGAGGCGGTCGTCGACCTGGCGTAGGGGGATGGCGTTCAGCGTGCGGGCCAGGTGCTCGGGAAGGAGGCGCACGGCCTCGGGGTCGGGGTTCTCCTCGCCGAGGTCGACGAGCCGAAGCCCGAGCTGCTCGGCCAGCACCTCGGCCACCGGGCGCTCCGGCACCATGCCCAGCTCGACGATGAGGTCCCCTAGGCGCTTGCCGGTGAGCGGCTGCTGGAGCAGCGCCTCCGCCAGCTGGCCCGGCGTGACCAAGCCGCGAGCGACGAGGCGCTCCCCGATGGGCGGGCCCTTGCGGCCCGCAGTGGGGGACGGCGTGGGAGGTCTCGGCACCTGCTCGACTGCGGAAGACGCCGGCGCGTTGCCGTTGCCGTTCCCGGATGGGGTTGCCGCCTCCACCGCCCGGGCGAGGGCGTCCTTGGACGCCTCGGGACCCGGCGAACGCCGGCGGATCACCGCCGGCCCCGCGGCGCAGGCGCGGCCGCAGCCCTCACCTCCAACGCCGCCCTCATGTCGTCCACGAGCTGGTCCTTCTCCCCCCGAATAGACGTGCAACCGATCACTGTAGCCGTGACCTCCGTCACAGAGAACCCCTCGGGACGGGGTTCCGAGACCTTCCGATGCCCAAATCATGACTCTTGGGGAGTTACGAGCGGTGGCAGCCCTCAGCATCTTGCGCGCGGCGCATTTCCGCGGTAGAGGTAAGGCGTCTCTAGTCGCGTGGCTATAGCTACCGCCACAGGAGTAAGGTCGAGGTCGATGTCGAATCCCAGGGTCCTCGTCGTCGACGATGAGAGTTCCGTCCGGCAGGCCCTGGAGCGGGCCTTTCGAAGCGAGGGCTTCGACGTCCGCACCGAGGCCGACGGCTCGACGCTGGCCGACGTCACCAAGTCGTTCCGGCCCGACGTGGCCATCCTCGACGTCCGCCTCCCCGTCGGTCCCGACGGCTACACGATGGCCCGGATGCTGCGCGACGAGGACCTGCCCGTCGTGCTGCTCACCGCCGCCGACAGCGTGGACGACCGCCTGGCCGGCTTCGAGGCGGGCGCCGACGACCACGTGGGCAAGCCGTTCTCCACCGCCGAGCTGATCGCCCGCACCCAGGCGCTGCTCCGCCGCTCCGGCCGGCTCACGCCCAAGACGGTGCAGATCGGCGACATCGCCGTCGACGACGCCACCCGCTCGGTCACCCGGGGTGACGAGGTCGTCGACCTCACCCGCACCGAGTACGACCTGCTGCTGCTGCTGGCCCGCCACGCCGGGCAGATCCTCTCCAAGCAGCAGCTGCTCATCCAGCTGTGGGGTTTCGACGCTTTCGACCCGAACGTCATCGAAGTCCACGTCAGCGCCCTGCGCCGCAAGCTCGAAGCGCACGGGCCGCGGGTGATCCACACCGTTCGCAGCTTCGGGTACATCCTCCGGGTCTGACCGGCGCCCGGAGGCGACGGCGCGGTACCGTCGCCGGGATGGCGCCCGGCGCCCAGCCACCGCGGTAAGAGGGCACCGCCATGCACACGCCCTCCCTCGGCCGCCGGCTGGTGCTGGCCGGGGTCGTCGTGGTCACCGTTCTCAGCGTCGCCCTCGACGTGCTGCTCTACGTCACCCTCCGCGTCAACCTGCGCACCGGCCTCATCGACGACGCAACGGAGCAAGCTCTGCTGGCGACACGAAGCGCTGGTGGCGTCGCGCTCGACGAACTGGCCACCAAGCTCGCCGGGCAGGGGGTCCGAGGCGCTATCACCGAGGGCGACAGGACGGCCATCGTCGGCTTGCCGCCCGCCGACGGTGAGGCGGTGCTGCACCGGGACGTCGAGCTCGGCAGGGGACGTCGCCTCCACGTCGTCGCCTCACTGAACAGCGTCAACCGTTCCCTGCACCGCCTCGTGCAGCTCGAGCTCCTGGTGACGCCACTTGTGATCGCGCTGGCGTTCCTCCTCCTGCGGCTGCTGGCGGAGTACGCCCTGAGCCCGCTCGACCGGATTGCAGTGGCCGCCCGGCGCACCGCCGAGGGGCGACGCGGCGAGCGGCTGCACCCCGACCGGACCGACACCCGTCTCGGGCAGATGGCGTCGGCCTACGACGGCATGCTCGACGCCCTGGAGCAGGCGGTCGACGACGCCGAGGCGGCCCGGGACGAGACCGAGCAGCTGCTCGAGCGCGATCGCCGCATCCTGGCGACCGCCCGCGAGGCATTCGTGACGGTCGACGACCTGGACCGGATCATCGAGTGGAACGACGAAGCCAGGCGGGTGTTCGGGTGGACGAGGGAGGAGGCGATGGGCCGCACCTTCGCCGGAACGGTGACGCCCGTCAGGCCGGGCCGCCAGCGCGCCCTGCGCAGCTACGTCCGGCCAGGCGCCGTCGAGCCCAGCGGCCGGGTCATCGCCTTCACCGGCTGCAACCGCGGAGGCGAGGAGTTCCCGGCCCGGATGGTGGCGTGGACCACGGTGCACGGCGGGCAGACCACGACGAGCGCGTTCCTCTGGGACGTGACCCAGCAGACGATGGCCGAGGAAGCCATCTCCCGGCTGGCGGCCATCGTGGAGTCGGCCGAGGAGGCCATGTTCAGCACCACCCTCGACGGCGACATCGTCACCTGGAACTCGGCGGCCGAGGCCATGTACGGGTACACGGCCGGGGAGGCGATCGGCCAGCACGTCGACCTCATCGTGCCCGAGGACCTGCGGCCCACCATGCGGGCCTCGCTCCAGGCGGTGGAGAACGGGCGGCCGGTGGAGCGGTTCGAAACGGTGCGTCGCTGCCAGAACGGCACCACCATCGAGGTCGCCGTGTCGATGTCGCCGGTGCGGGATCGCCAGGGCAGGGTGAGCGCCGCCTCGTCGATCGACCGCGACATCACCGAGGAGCGCTGGATCGCCCGCCAGCTCGACAACACGCTGGCCGCCCTCGAGGCCACCGCCGACGAAGCGCGGGAGTCGGAGGCGGCCACCCGGCGCTTCCTGGACGACGCCGCCCACCAGCTGCGGGCGCCCATCACCAACGTGCATGCCCTGGCCGAGGCGCTGCTGCGCTCGGGCGCCGACCTCGACCCCGCCGACCGCGACGACCTGCTGTCGGCCGTGTATCGGGAGACGGGCCGGGCGGGGCGCCTCGTCGCCGGCCTCCTGCGCATCGCCCGGCTGCACCACGGTGCGGCGCTGGCGCCCGCGCCCTGCAACATGGTCGCACTCTGCGAGGAACAGGCGGCCACCGTGCGGGCGGCGGCGCCCGACCTGGAGGTCACCGTGGCGGCCGAGGGCCCGGTCCCGGTGGGCACCCCGAGCGTCGACCGCCACGCCGTCGGCGAAGTCTTGTCGAACCTCCTGGCCAACGCCCGCCGGCACGCCGAGTCGTCGGTTGCCGTCACCCTGCGCCGCAACGACGGGTGGGTCGAGATCGAGGTCGCCGACGACGGGCCGGGTCTGCCGGACGGCATGGTGGACGCGGCATTCGACCGATTCGTCAGCCTCGACGGCCGGGGCGGCTCGGGCCTCGGCCTGCCGATCGCCCGGGAGCTGGCCCGGGCTCATGGCGGCGATGTCACCTACGAGGGCAAGGCCTTCGTCGTGCGACTCCCCGCCGGCTGATATTTGCGGCATAGATCATCGAATCTTCAGCCGATCTTCAGGCTTTCGGCCGTTTCTTCAGACCACCTTCAGGTCCGGCTGGTAAGGATTCCGGTTGTGACAACAGGGGGGCGGGACACCTGCACCACAGCGATGTAGGCCTCGGTTCGTCCGAGGCCGGGCCGCATCCCAGCGGGATGTGAGCAAGCAGGGGCGACCCGGATCCGCTGGGCTCCCTCACGAACCGAAAGGGGTTACTGCAAGACATGATGGAGACCATCAACAACCGGCGCCGGGCGGCAGGTGAGGGCGGCTTCACCCTCATCGAGCTCCTTGTCGTCATCGTGATCCTGGGCATCCTCGCCGCTGTCGTGGTGTTCGCCGTGAGCGGCATCACCGACAAGGGCCAGACCTCTGCCTGCAAGATCGACACCAACACCATCCGCACCGCCGAGGAGGCGTACCTGGCCAGCCCAGCTGGCAACGGCAGCTACGTGAGCACGACGCAGTCGCTGGCCAGCGCCGGCTTCCTGAGCAGCGCCTCCACCCTGCACGAGGTAACGGCCAACAACACCACCAACCCGCCGACCTACGTCATCAAGACAACGGCGGCTGGTGCCGGCACCCAGAAGTGCGGCGGTACGACGGCCGGCGGTGGCGACACTGTGAACGGCTCGACCGTCTTCTAACCGAACAAGCAGCGACTCCAAGGGGCCCGGCCGAAAGGCCGGGCCCCTTGGCGTTCCCGGCGTTCTTGCACGCCGGCAGCCGCCTTCCGGCTCCCGGCGTGCAAGGGAGCGCGGCGGGGCCGTGACGAGTGACACCCCAACTGGCCCATCGGCCGAGCATGGCGACAACCCCAAGGAGACGCAGAGGCCGCCGGCTGCGCGCTGTGATGATCGGCGGCTCGACCAGGTGGCCGGTC
Organism: Acidimicrobiales bacterium; assembly: GCA_035689115.1. GTDB lineage: Bacteria > Actinomycetota > Acidimicrobiia > Acidimicrobiales > JAHFUS01. Next base: position 344 of record DASSMA010000057.1, on the reverse strand, counting down.
GCGACGGCTCTGGCGTTACGGCACCGTCACCGACCATCTCGTCGCCGGCCGGGGCCGACAAGGACCCTTCCGCGCTGTCAGTCTGGCGTCGTCGGGTCCGCCGCGAGCGAGTGGGGAGGGGCGCGGATCGGCGGCTCCGGCATTCTCATCGACCCTGCGGGCACGGTCAGTTCGTTGTCGACCGCGGCCTTGGGTCCGATGCCCTGCCGTCGATGCCTGCCATTGCCGCAGACGGCGTCGGAGCGGCCGCCAGGCCACTCAGTGCGCCCGTTCGAGCAGCATGACGCAGCTGCCGAGAAGGAACCGGGACGCCAGACGCGATCGTGCGCCGGCAGCCAATGGCT